>QHYK01000012.1 GCA_003224085.1 Acidobacteriota bacterium
AGCTTGTGCGGCGGACGGCTTGCCGGAATGAAGTGAATCTCATCGAAATTGAAGCGGCGGTCGGCGGCGCGCGCCACGCTAAGGTGTCCGCTGTGGATGGGGTCGAAGGAGCCGCCGAACAAGGCGATTCGGCGAGGATGATGTTTTGCGGCGGTGCGGTGCGCCTGCGCTGTCGTCAATGCGCCTCCCAGGCTGGTTCTATTACCAATTTTCTCATGAATTGCCGTTTTCGGCAGCGTGGCGAGCAGAAGCGTCAACGGAAACCGCGTCTGGCAGGCCCTCGTCGCCCGAAGGATGCCCCAGGCTCGCGCGAGGAATCTTGTCCAAAGCGTCAGCGATGGAGCGCACCAGCTCTCTTACTCCCTCCCCAGTCGCCGCGGAAATGGAATGGAATTCCAAACCGTGCTTTTTGCAATAAGCGCGCAAGGTTTCCAGGCGGGTGCGGTCGGTGGTCGCATCGAGCTTCGTCGCCACCACGATCATCGGCTTTTGCGTCAGCGATTCGCTGAACGCCGCCAGCTCGCCGTTGATGATTGCGAACGAATGCACCGGGTCGTCGGCATTCGCATCGCTGGTGTCAATCAAGTGGACCAGCAGCCGCGTGCGCTCCACGTGCCGCAAAAATCGGATGCCTAGGCCCGCGCCCAGATGCGCGCCTTCGATAAGCCCGGGCAAATCCGCAACCACAAACGTCCGGCCGATTTCCCGCCCCTCTTTTCCGGTGCCGCCGTCGGCATTTACCACGCCAAGATTGGGCTCCAGCGTCGTGAATGGATAATTCGCAATCTTCGGCCGCGCCGCCGAAATCACGGAAATCAGGGTGGACTTGCCCGCGTTTGGAAATCCCACCAGCCCAACGTCGGCCAGCAATTTCAGTTCTAAACTAAGATGCCGCTCTTCACCGTGAAAGCCGTCTTCATGCTCGCGTGGAGCCTGGTGCCAGGGCTTGGCGAAGTGTTGATTGCCGCGTCCGCCGCGTCCACCGTGCGCCACGAGCACGCGCTGTCCCGGCGTCGCCAAATCCGCGATCGTCTCTCCCGTATGACCGTCTAAGGCCAGCGTGCCCACGGGCACTTGCAAAATCAAATCCTCGCCCGAGTGCCCCGTGCAGTTCGAGCCTTCGCCGTGCCGCCCTCGGTCGGCCTTGAATTCGCGATTGTAGCGGTATCGCAGCAGCGTATTGTCGTTGGGATTGGCTTCGAGATACACGCTGCCGCCATTCCCGCCGTCGCCGCCGGAGGGTCCTCCGCGCGGAACGTATTTCTCGCGCCGAAACGCCACGCAGCCGTTCCCGCCGTCCCCGGCCTTCACATAAATCTTTGCTTCGTCAACAAACACGCCCAGATTCCTCACTACCACAGTCGAACGGCAGAGCCCATTCCGCACGTGGGCGAAAGGCCTTCCCCGCTGGCCCGCTCCCCTGCGTCTCCGCTCAATCCCCACCGGGCATCGCAAAGTGCTTGCCGACAGCGTTGCTCGTCAGGGCACGAGTTTCTAGCCTGACGCAACGAAGGTAGTCCCTACCAACTCATTTTCGAGGCTTAAGATAAACAAAAACGCGGTCCAATTTTGCCGGACCGCGAAAGCCAGAAGTGTTTTCTCAACAAGCCTTCTTCAACGGTGAACTGTAAACTGTCGACTGTTGACCTCTTCCCACCAGTCACTCATCACGAGTCGCCAATCACTCGACGAGCTAGTCCGCCGCCACTTTGGCTTGCGCCGCAGGCTCGATGCTGATGAACCGCCCCTGGCGTCCCCGATCCTGAAACTTCACGAAGCCCGTGACCATAGCGTACAGCGTATCATCGCTGCCCCGCCCGACATTGTCGCCCGGCTGGTGCTTCGTCCCGCGCTGCCGCACAAGAATCGTGCCTGCATTGACCAGCTGCCCGCCGAAGCGCTTCACGCCCAGCCTTTGTCCGTGGGAATCGCGGCCGTTCGTTGACGAGCCGCCGCCTTTCTTATGTGCCATGACCTAATCCTCTTCTCTCAACAACCCGGAGACCATCAAACTCTGAAAACCCGCGCCTCGAATTTACCTGACAAGTCGGGTGAAAACGCGGCAACGTGTCACTTCAAGGAGGCTGCTCATAGCGACCGACGAGGAATCTGCCGTTTCCCCACTGACCCTGCCAAGCGACTCGCTTAACCCGCCATCCCCACTGCCCCAGGTCGCCGCCTCCAAGATGCTGTTCGTTAACTTAGAACTTACCGCTTGAAACTTACAACTCTTCAAATCTTGATGTCGCCCACCTGCACGGCCGTGTAATTCTGCCGGTGCCCACGCTGAATCTTGTACTGGTTGGTTCTCTTGTACTTGAGCACGGTCACTTTCTTGGCCCGCCCCTGCTGGACGATCTTGCCGGTCACGGTCGCTTTCTCGGCGTCAGCGCCTACAAAGATCTTCTTATCACCATGGACCGCCAAGACGTTGCCTAAATTGACTTTTTCCCCTACTTTGCCCTCCACCCGCTCGATGCGGATGGTGTCGCCGGGCGCGACACGATACTGCTTTCCCCCGGTCTGGATGACGGCGTACATCTCTCCTCCAAGCGTTCTTACTGCACCCCTAAGTGGCTTTGCACAATCCGCAATTATACGGGGCATCTCCGATCATCGTCAACGCAGCTTTTTTCGCGTTTTACACCGGTACATGCAACAACTCCGGCAGCTTTTCCACAGCACCCAGGATGCCAACCTGTAAAGCAGTGTGCCAATTCATACCCTTTCTCGTCTGAACAAAATGAATTTTTTTTAACACTTTGTTGATTGACTTTTCATATGCAAGACGCTATGGAACCCGCCAAAAGCGCTGTTTTTTCACCGCATAGCCGCTGCACGTTATAGAAACCCGACCAACGGACAGGATTGCGCCCAAGCATCCACTCTGGCATGGTCGCCGTATGGCAAACCGAAAACTTGTCGTCCTGGATCCCGAGATGGCCTTCGAGCGGGCTGCCAGCCACTGGCGCCGTTGTAAGCGATGCCGCAATGCGGGCGCGGAACGAGCCCGGCTGGAGAATTTGTGCCCCCGGGGGCGGGAACTTACCCGAATTTGGGACGAAATCGAGAGAATCTACGAGACCGCCGAGGCGGCTTAGCAGCCATCCGTTCCTGAATGCGGGAGGCTTGGGCATCAAGCCGACCGTGAGGATGGTCGGCCATTCAAAGCCCAGGTGCTGGCACCTAAAGTACTGATAACAAAGGACTTTTTTATCATTGGTTCCTACCTTCCGTTCTAGCTCGCTTAAGCGCTTTAGAATGAACACTTGCGAGGCACGCTCATAGGTTTTGATTCTGCAAGACTTAGGGCTATGGAATCACGCAAAAACTTAGGTTAGCGGCTCCCACACCTAGCCGCCTGCTCTTTCCTCCACAACCTCGAACCGGCGGCTTCCCGTTGACGCTTTCCTTTTCCACGACCGCCGCCGTAAAGTAAGCCAGTTCCCTGTAGCAAGGAGAATCCATGAAGCACCTGTTCGCGGTTCTATTCGTGCTGACTGTTGTTTTGCTTCTTGCGGCGCACACTCAGGCTCAGGAAGCCACACAGTGGCAAGTCAGCCTCACTCAGCCTCAGGACTACGTTCTCAAGAGAGTTTCCAGCGCGGATCCCACCGGCGGCAACGCCGACTTCCGCCCCATCGAGCCCGGTAACACGCTCACCATCCTTGATGCAGATGGCCCTGCTGTGCTTACGCATATCTGGTTCACGCTTTACGATCCCGAGCCTTATCACCTGAAAAAACTCGTCCTGCGCATGTACTGGGACAGTGAAGCGACGCCGAGTGTCGAGGCTCCACTAGGCGATTTCTTCGGCCTCGGTCTCGGGGATTATCACGTGTGGGAATCGGAGCTACTCTCGGTCGCGAATGAACGCGCCTTGAACTGTTTTTTCCCCATGCCGTTTCAGAAGCACGCGCGTATCACCGTCACCAATGAAGGAAAGCAAAAAGTCTTTTCTTTTTATTTCAATCTCGACTATCGCGCGCTCTCGAAACCTCTGCCCGCCGATACGCTGTACTTTCACGCGCAATTCCGCCAGGCGCAACCAAATCCGGGCTGGACGAATCGATGGGAATCGAATGGCGACCCCGTCGTGGAAGACAAGAGGAATCTGACCGGCGAAGGCAACTATCTCTGGCTCGCGGCTATCGGCCGAGGGCACTACGTCGGCGTCACTATGTCCGTGCTGCAGAACCAGGACGGCTGGTGGGGCGAAGGCGACGACATGGTTTTCATCGACGGCGAATCCCGCCCGTCCATCAACGGAACAGGCTCAGAAGATTATTTCCTCGGTGCGTTTGATTTTGGCCGCAGCGCATTCTCCTATCGGCTCTATGGAGCTCCGGTCAAAGGCGAAGAGCGCGCCGGCAGCCGCTCTTCCGTTTACCGCTTCCATCTCGATTCGCCGATTCCGTTCACCAAGTCCATTCGCGCCACCATCGAGCACGGCCACGCCAACCACCGCTCGGACAATTATTATTCCGTGGCCTACTGGTATCAGACGGAGCCACACGCGGCATTCCCGCCGCTTCCACCGGTGGACGCGCGCATTCCCAAACTTCAGCCCGTCGGTGGCCCCGGGAATGCTGGAGCTATCTCGCACTGACGCGGTTCACCATTCGCTTTCTGTTCGTTAGACTAAGGCCATGAGCGCCATCGATGAAGTTTTGGAAGCCAACGAGATTTACGCGCGCAGCCATGAGCTGCGAGCGCTCACGCCGCGCCCACAGCGCAAGCTCGCGATCCTGACTTGCATGGACACGCGCTTGTCCATTCGCACCATGGGA
The DNA here is from genome assembly GCA_003224085.1 of Acidobacteriota bacterium. Classification (GTDB taxonomy): domain Bacteria; phylum Acidobacteriota; class Terriglobia; order Acidiferrales; family UBA7541; genus Acidiferrum. Next base: position 4,791 of record QHYK01000012.1, read on the forward strand.
CTGAAAACCGGCGACGCGCACATCATCCGCAACGCGGGCGGAATCGTCACCGACGACTCGCTGCGGTCGCTGGTTATCTCGCACTATTTGCTGGGCACCGAAGAATTCATGATCATCAACCACACGGACTGTGGCTTGATGCACACCACCGAACAGGACTTGCGCACGAGCATTCAAAACCGCACCGGCACCGCCGCGGTAGCGCCAGCCTTTTTCTATGCTTTCCAAAACATCGAGGAAAACGTGCGGCATCAGTTGCAGAAGCTACGCACGCATCCGTGGATTCCTAAGCAGGTATCGGTGCGCGGCTTCGTGTACGACGTAGTCACCGGGCGCCTTCGCGAGATCAAAGATTGACAGGCTTCGGTCGTTTTTCAACAAGCTCCTAGTCTTTCAACAAGCGGTGGCTTGCCCGAGAAATCCGCCTCGTGTACGCTCAATTCATGCTCGAAGAAAAAGATTTTCAGCGAAAAGCCGACGCCGCGTTTGAAGACCTGAAGAAGCGCCTGCTGGCGCTCGGAGATGAGCGCGGCTTCGACGTCGAAGGGGAAGCGGGGAAACTCGAAGTGATTTTCGAAGAGCCCACGGAAGCCAAGTTCGTAATTTCGCCGAACACGCCTGTGCGCGAAATCTGGATCTCGGCGCTTTCCACGAGTTTCAAGCTGGCGTGGAACGCCGCGAGAAATGCGTTTGTGCTGGAAAAAACCGGCGAAGACCTCTACGGGGTGATGAGCCGCGTGATTTCGCAGCAACTCGGAGAAGAGGTGAAAGTGTGAAGCCCGCTTTTGGCAAACCAAGAGAGTCTCTCGGGTGTCATTCCGAGCGCAGCAAAGAATCTGCTTTTAATGGAAATGCAAAGAAAAAGAAGATCCTCGGGCAAAAGGCGCCCTCGGAATGACAAGCGTGCGGCTTTTTGTGCGCCCTGCCAGGAATTTGTGTCTTGCCATTGCGGCGGCCTGCGTCCCATTCGTGCCCGCAACGAATTCGCAGGTGCCGTCGGGCCGCGACGTGGTGAAGCCGGAAGTCTATGCCTCGATGGAGCCGGCGGGACGCGGTAGCGCGTTTCAAATTGCCGTGGTTATGAACATACGTCCGGGCTTTCACGTTAACGCACGCGAAAAGTCGGAAGAGTATCTCATCGCGACCGATCTCAAGGCGCAGCTTCCTTCCGGTTTCACCAGCGGCGACGTGGTCTATCCCAAAGGAAAACTGGAAACCTTCACGTTCTCGAAGAAGCCGCTCAACGTCTATCAGGGAACTGTGATTCTCCGCCTGCCGGTCAACGCGCTCGCAACGGCTCCGCTGGGCGAGCAGCACATTCCGTTGAAGCTGCGCTATCAGGCGTGCAGCACCGAACTGTGCCTGCCCCCGACGAGTCTTCCTCTCGATGCCGTTGTCAACATTGCCTCGGCCTCCGAGGCAAAGCCCGCGCATTCGGAGATTTTTGCCAAACAATAGCCGAGACGCTTCTTATTCGTCACCCCGAGCGCAGCGAGGAATCCCTCTTTCCGCGAAGCCAAAGATCGGAACGACGGGGTTGGCTTAGTCTTCGACATTCGCTAGGCCTTGGCGACGGCGGCCACGGCGTCGTAGAGGCGGCGAACGACGCGCTGCCGGCCCAGCACGACCATGGTGTCGAAGAGGGGCGGGGCGACGGCTTGGCCGACGATGGCCACGCGCGTGGCGTTGATGAGCAAGCCCGCTTTGACGCCGCCCGCTTCCGCGACGGCGCGCGTAGCGTGATCGCACGCGTCGTGATTCCACTCTTTCAAATTTCCTAGCGCCTCGGCGAGCTTGGCCAAAAGCTCCGGCACTTTGGGATCCTTCCAGAATTTTTCCTTGGCCGCGGGGTCGCGCATGAATTCATCGCTGAAAAACGCGCGTGCCCACGTGGAAAAATCCGGCAGCAACCGAATTCGCGGCCGCAGCAAGTCCACAGTGCGCGCAAACCACGCGTGATCGCGGCCATCCGGCCCCGGCGCCGCGCCCGCAGCCCACTCCGGCTTCCACAGGCCGCTACGCTTCAATTCGTTCTCGACTTCCGGCAGCAAATCTTCGATCGCCAACCGTTGCAGATACTGCGTATTGAACCATTCAAGTTTTGGCCGGTCAAAAACCGCGTTCGTGCGGCTTACGCCTTCGAGCGAGAATTTTGCGATCAAATCTTTTGTGCGAATGAATTCCTCGTCGCCGCCCGGAGACCAGCCGAGCAACGCCAGGAAATTGCGAAACGCCTCGGGCAAAAATCCTTCCGCGCGGTACATGTTCACGTCAGTGGCGCCATGTCGCTTCGAAAGGCGCGATTTGTCCGCGCCAAGAATCAGGGGCACGTGCGCGAAGACCGGAGGCGTTGCGCCGAGCGCCAGGTACAGCAACACCTGCTTCGGCGTATTCGAAATGTGATCCGCGCCGCGAATGACGTGCGTCACGCGCATATCAATGTCGTCCACCACCACGCCGAGCTGGTACATCGACTGCCCAAATTCCTCGTCGCCTTTGCCGGAACGCAGCAAGACGAAATCCTCGATTTCGTCATTGGAAAATTCGCTCTCGCCGAACACCGCATCGGTAATTTTTGTCGTTCCGCCGATGGGAACTTTGAAGCGGATCGCCGGCTTCGCGCCGGGCGTCGAAGGTTTCCCGTCGCGGCAAGTGCAGCGCGTGAGGCGCCGCGGCCCGCCGCCCTTCGGCTCCTCATCCCGGCCCGGCTGGTCCGGCTCGGCGTAATCCCCGCCGGCATATTTGTCGGCAGGGCAGTAGCAAAGGAAAGCGTTGCCGTTCGCAACGCATTTCTTTGCGGCTGCGCGATACAGTTCCGTTCGCTGCGACTGGTAGAACGGTCCTTCGTCCCAATCCACGCCCAGCCATTTCAAGCCATCGATGATGCCTTGGACCAGTTCGGGCTTGTTGCGCTCGGCGTCCGTGTCCTCGATGCGCAGGATCATCACGCCGCGGTGGCGCCGCGCAAACAGCCAGTTAAACAGAGCAGTGCGAGCCCCTCCGACGTGCAAATAGCCGGTGGGAGAAGGTGCGAAGCGGACTCGCACGCCCGCGGTCTTGTTAGTTGAATCGTTCATTCCAGCGTATCTTTCGTTCGGTCCAGGGCGCTGCGCCCAGCACGCCGCGTCAAGGGCGTTGCATCCGGCGCGTCTTTCTCTGCGGAATCAACCGTTCAGTGTAGCGAAAGCGCCGAGCTCCGTCCAACCAGGCCAGGTCATATAGGCCATATTGAAGCTTATTGAAGCTCGCGACTGAGACTAGTGTAGTGCGTCATAAATAGAGACGTTTATTATCGGGCCGCGTCCAATACAATATGGAGGCGGCTTATGCGAATTGCACCCCCCGTTCAGCTAAGCGAGGAAGACCGCAGTCAACTTCAGGCGCTGGCGCGAGCCAGGAGTTTGTCGGCAAGGGC
>QHYK01000115.1 GCA_003224085.1 Acidobacteriota bacterium
GCGAAAGCCCTCAAAGGTTGATTCGGGACTAGCCACAAAGAGCAAACCCAGCCACACAAGTCCGCCGATTATGATGGCGAAAAAACCGTAGAAGATCACAAGCATATAAGCATTAGCGACTGGTTGAACGCTTGGAGGAACGCGAACCCCACCCATCCAGTCTATGAGCGGCATTCGAGCGTAAGACAGAGCCACAAAAACGATTCCAATCGCAGGAACAGCAATCTTAGTGAACGCCGAAAATAATGAACTCGGCGTCAATATTGCCACGGCCCGGCTGATTAAGAGAACGCGCCAAACCGAAACTAATTCCAACGTCCAGACATTTGCCTGGGCTGCATCCACTTCACTCAGAAATCTTTCATAGGGAATCCCGTACAGCCATGCCAGCGGAGCAGTCATCCAGTAGAGCCCCAGAAAACTCAAGTAGCAGGATGCAAAATCAGGGAGGACTTTGCGTGCTTTAATGCTTGTTGCTAAATAGAGGAAGAAAAACAGGATCGACGAAGTAAGAAGCGACGCTGCTGCTGGTGCAAGAAGGAACCAGGGTTCACGCAAGAGGTATTTCCCGTCATAATGACGAGCGAGAGCTGCCGAGAGACAAAAAAGAAAGCCGACCAGGATCGAATGGCGATTGCTAGCGATTTCCCGAATCGCACTCTCGCGTCCGATCAGGTAGCCAAAAAGAGTTCTTATCGTCATGAACGTTCCTGGGATTGCGAACACCGCAGCTTGCGCGCTATTCGCGATTTGGTCCAGACTGTTTTTCGAATACTCGACCTCCTCTTGTTCTCGGCCGTCGAGTAGACTGCGCCAGCGAGTTCGCGGTATGCATTCTCCAAATCCGATACTGTCATGCAGTCTGGAATGAAAGTGACATCAAACAACGTGTAATAGTCCCAGCCACGATCAGAAATTATTCTGCCTTCCCTAGCCAGACGCTGGCGCAATGGAGAGCCGGGGAACGGGGTTTGCAGAGTCACCTGTACATCTGCGAGGGAGCAATCAAGAAGAAACTTAGTGAGATTTTCAATCGAGCCCTTCGTTTCTCCATCGGCACCCAACACAAAACAGCCCACAACTGCTATACCATGGTCCTGGATGGCTTCGAGAGCTGCCATCACCCTGCATAGCTCTGCCCGCTTTTCTCCGAACCCGCGGTAACTATGCACCAGAGATTCGATCCCAACAAGCACTTGCACGCATCCCGAAGCGGCCAAGTCGCGCAACAGGGCAACCCTCTCGCCTATCCTCCAATCACTTTCGGTAAAGTATCGGAGACCCGTATCGGATAGGACGCCGAGAAGTTCTCTGTGATCTCTTGCGCCAGCAAAGGTGTTGTCGTCCGCAAGTTCGACCACAGGCCGACGGACGATTTTCTTTAGGGTTTCGAACTCCTCCTGCAAAAGATGTGCCGGCTTTTCGCGAAAGACGCCCAAAAGACGACTCGCTGCACAAAATTCGCAGGCGAACGGACAGCCCCTTTGCGTCTGGATAGTAAAGCGAGACCGCGGCAAAGCCGCTGCTAAATCAAATCGAGGAGGTCTTGACTCGTTGAGATTGAAGGGTCGATCCGCTCTATAGATGCCGCTAGCCTGGCCAAGAGACGCGTCTTGCAACACCTGGCTCCAAACTGGTTCGCCGTCACCTACAACTACGGCATCTGCGTAGTTCGCGGCCTCGTCGGGACATGCTGTCGCGTGGAGACCTCCGATAACAGTTGGGATTCCACGCTTTCGCAGCGCATTGGAGAATCCGTACGCTTCTTTCACCGATGCCGTCAGAGCCGAAATAGCGACGATGCCTGGATCTTCGTCTGTAATCTGATCAACAAGTCTTTGCTCCCACTTGTCTACTTCATGGTAAGAACAGCTCCACTCAGAAGGCAATCTACCTGCCAATGTGAGGAGGCCTAAGGCAGGAAGTTCGGCGACAGCGGCGTGTCGATTTTCAAGACCGGGAAGGCTGATGCCGAGCCTGAGTAGTTCCTGCTCACGAACTCGGAGTCCCACAAAGGACACAAATGAAACGGATCGGCTTCGGGGTGTCATCTCTCGTTTAGTCTAGCAACGATTTTACACAGCGAACTGGAAGACTTACGGATGTGTACTCCTCTAACGCCAATGCTTATCGCAAACTGAGCCATTGACGCTATTCGCGGCCTGCTCTTCGCGTGTTCTAAGGCATCGGCTCATGCGACTTCCGCTTATCTATTTCTTTTCCATGTTGGAAAAAGTCCGCGTCCAAGAAGCAAATGGATACGTACTCCAGCAATACTGTAGAATCGGAAGCGGGCAAGATTCCGGAAAACATAGACCTTGTGCTCAACCCTTCGAAACCGTAGCGTCCACCTCAATTTATTCAAAGACTAGCCAATCATTCGAGTCGCGCATTAGGCGTTGTCCTCGCAAAGCAAGAACCCGCCAATCCTTTGAGATTGTGACGCAGCCTCTCGGAGGTACTCGAAATCGATCCGACCTCGCTGGAATACATTCAGGAGTGGCGCTCTTGGTATTCGTTGACTGGATTATAGCAATTGTGCGATAATTCAATCGAAGAGGTGGCCCCGACATTGAGCAGCGATTTCACGATTGAGTACGTGGAGCTACCGAACGGGCGGGCACCGGCCCGAGACTTCGTGGATTCGCTGGATGATAAGGCTGCCGCTCGGATAGACGCGTTCATCGAGCGCCTACGCATCTACGGCAACCGAATGCAAGGAAAGTTCGTGAAGAAGCTCACTGGAGACATATTCGAGCTACGGGTCAAGCAATTCGACCGGATTTTCCGCGTCCTGTTCTTCTATCAACCGGGAATGCTGATCGTGATTACGTCAGGATTTCAGAAGAAGACGCAACAGACTCCGCCGGGCGAAATTACAAGGGCAGAGCAGCTGAAAAAGCTCTGGATGAAATATCGAAACCGTTACACGGGATCGCAGAAAGAACGGGAAGCCATTCTGAAGGAGTTGGGCCTATGAGACAAACCGTCAAGCGCGACAAACACAGTGAAATTGTCGAACAGCGTGCTCGCAAGAGCGCAACCTACCGTAAGGCCTTCGGGCGCACCTTGCACCAGATTGACCTGGCTTTACTGGTGCGCGAGATGAGGGAGGATGCGGGGTTCACTCAGACCGAACTAGCGAAGAAGGTGGGCACGACACAGTCCGTGATTGCTCGCCTGGAGGACGCTGAATACATGGGGCACTCGCTCACGATGCTGGAACGCATCGCTGCGGTCTGCGGCATTGCCCTCAAGCTTCATGCGGAGAAAAAGCCCAATTTCGACCGCGAGGTCGCGCTGGTCTAGTCCCCAAGCAGGCCGTTGAACGACTGGCCGCTTTCCTCTGCAAATCGGTGGGGTCCAATTGAGCGAAGTGGGGTCCACTTGGGGTCCAAAACCGTCCATTTTTAAACTGGATCCAAGTAGGTTAGCCGTGTAAGGGCAATTGAAACATCGTGAGTTATGGAGCGGGCGATGGGAATCGAACCCACGTCCGAAGCTTGGGAAGCTTGCAATTTAACCCAAAAAACGCTGGATTGGCGGCATTTTTGCGATTTTCGGAACGCCTTAATTGGAAAATAATGGAAAACGGAAAATGGAAAACGGCCACCTCGCGGTGGGGACAAACGTCTCGGAAAGCGGCGGTCTCCAGGCTTTCGCGGGCGCACTCGGGCCGGACCAAACGCCCATAGTTGCGGGGACCTTCAACGATCCGAACTTGCTGATCCTTCCATTTCGATTTGAACTGATTCGGCGTGGAGCAGCTGGTAGCTCGTCGGGCTCGCAGTTGCCTGTTACACGGCAGGACAGGATTCTGGCACCGAGTTGGTTGGATAGTGGAATTGCCAGGTTTGCTGACGAGGTATTGAACTGTTACATCCGAGTAGGCCGTCCCTCGTTGACGAATTCCGGCGTGATCCCGAGCAGCCGGTATCTACGAACAGTCCCCAAAGTTCTTCACAGATACGACCGAGCCAAATTGACTCTGGTCCGGCTCATTCATAGAATTTTGTAGGAGGAGCGTTACTGCTGTTATGTCTGCTGAATTGAGTTCCGGCGGCAAACATTCATTGCGCCGCTTTCTTGATGACCTCGTGTGGAAACATTTTGTTGACGATGTGCGGCTGGAAGAGCCGGGCGTTACCCAATACGTCTCCAAAATGCTTGTCGATTTCGTCGACGTCGGCAATCTCTATCGCCTTCAAAATGCTCAGGGAAAGAGGCTTGAGGACGTGGGGGAAATGCTCATCGAATCGAACCCCATGCTCGAAGCCCCATCTTTCGACCGGGAACGCGCCGTGCGCAAACATGTGGGGGACTACACTCTGTTTATGACCGGTCTGTTCCCGGAGAGCGTCGCAAAATCCCGCCAAACGAAGCGACCTCGCCTCGATGCCTTCGTCGACTTCGTGCAAGCCGGCAAGGAGTCCTATGCAATTGTGTCTTCGTTCGATCAATTCGAGTATCGGGATGAGGCGCCGCTCTTTAGAAGTCTGTCAGAGAATTTCGAAACCTGCGTGGTCGGACTCAATTTCGTGAAGCAAGATTTAGAAGAGTTCCAACACGAGTACTACCAGCGAGTCAAGGAGATCCTCGGTAAAAGCAAACGACAGTGACGACGACTCAGCTTGAATGCTAACCGAGGACCAAGATCACTTTTGTTTTGCAGAACCACCTAGAGAGCCGGGCTTTCCGCCCGGCTCCTCGTGTGGCTTCACTCTCACTTAAAAGCGAAAACGGAAGCCTGTCGAAACACGCAGATTGTCCTGCACTTTACGACCTGCCGTCGGAACCTCACGAAAGTCCGTAAGCAGATAGTCCACTTCGCCGAGCCTCAGGCTCATGTGTTTAGTGGCAGCTATATCGAGGCCTCCTCCTGTCGCCATCGCGAAAGAATTCCGCGATCCGGGGACGCTGAAACCGGTCCCGCCCGTCGCGTGGGCCACGCCGAAGAGACCCTCCGCGAACGGCGTAACACGTCGGTAGCTCGGCAAGTAGAGTCGCGGGCCGAACAGGTAGGTTCCGAGACTGGAATCAAATCTGTCCATGTGGTACCCGCTGAAGTCTCCGATAATCCCGAACCAACTCTTGGGATTGAGGGCCACGGATGCAGTGCCTCCGTGAATGTTGAAATCAGGTGAATTGGATGTCGCAGGATTGGCGCGGATGTACGAGTAGCCTAAGGATACATCCTTGGTTGCTCGTTCCTGTGCCGAACTGCTCAGACACAGGAGAAGGGACATCAAAGCGAGATACGCAAGCTTACGCATATCAAGCAACCTCCAGCTTCAAGTTTTTTGAACGTTCCGTGAGGCAGAGGAACTGTCTCACGGCGGTAGCGCGCCAAAGATTTAATGGCAGTAGCTACCACCCAATACGATGCACATTTTTGGTGCTACGTTGTCCATCGCAGGTCAAAGACCAGCGGGCCGTTGGCTAACCTAACGGAGGTGAGTTGCGCCCTTTAGGTCCGAAACGGCGAGAACAACGGAGGCCTTCTTGGCCTGTGCCTACCAAAAAGTCCGTATGCATTGAAAGCGTTGCATTTACGGGAAGCCCCGTAACGCATTGTTACCGGACGAAATTAGGTCTCGGGGCGTTATGGCCTATCCCAAACCCCGATTGCTGCGTAATTTTTGGTACAGACTGTTCGTATATTCCTCCAAAATCCTTGGCTTTGCAGGAAAGGATATCCTCAGCGAGTTGGAGGATACAGCCCGAAGGCTTCTTCAACTTCGCGAATCCGCTGACGGCGGACGTGATTCAGATTGAGCATCGCCACGGTTGCGCGGCCAACGGAGTCCATCCTTCCATTTCATAGCCTTTGAATCGAAAGTGCTCCGACCACCGTTGCCGGATGGGATGAAACAAGGGCACCTGCTCGCCTGTCGCCGGATCAACGGCCGTTGTCCTGTCGGCTTTTTGCAGATTGCATCCGGGGCATGCTAAGGCAAGGTTTTCCAAAACGGAGTGGCCGCCCTTTGATTGCGGGATGATGTGTTCGACGTGAAACGTGGCTCCCTGGAGGCTCTCGTGCATGAGGCAGTATTGGCATCGTCCGTCTGCACGCAACCGGACGGCTTGCGACAGTGTTTCCGACACGGCCATTACGGCCGCTTGCTCAAAATCTGCAGTGCTTCCCCACGGACGAGAGACAATTGCTCGCTCAATTCAACCAGCGCTTCGAGTTCTTCTCTTTCCGATTGACCAAGAAGGCCTTCGTTGTTGCGGTCCATGAGTTCCTGAAGGCGACGGTCCGCCTTCGATGGAAAATGGAGATTTCCAACAGCCTCTACCCATTTCACGGGGGCCGAGATGGTTGAGCTCATGGGATGATCCTAGGATGGCGGAGCGCTCACGTCAATGGTAGGCCAGGGATCGCCAGGGATCGCTATCCGTTCGCCTTCCTGTGAGCAATCGAAATATGGCGAAGAGTTATCCCAAATCGTCAGAGGAGACGACAAGTGAAATTATTGATTTCAAAGGCAGTCAGGGTTTTGGCGAACCACAGGGCTCGATAGGCTCGGGTCCGTATTCAGCGATATTTCGAGTGACAATCGCGGAAGCCAACTGTTGCAAATGCCTAATAGAGCGCAGGGACCTCATCGGCTTCGACGGAGGACGTTTGCCAGAGCCGGGGGCGGACAAGGGGGGCTTGAGCGGCGGTCCAGTACTGCTGGTCGATACTCTCGACTTTCCTCTAATTGGCGTCGTAACCGACCGTTGTGAAATGAGTCTCGCAGAGCTTGAGATTCTCCAGTTTGCGACTCTTGAAAATGTAATGACTGGCGCAAATGGCTAAGCAATCGAGATCGGGCGCCCGCGCCCGTTTAAGGAAGAACGGTAGCGTGTAATTCCTGGAGTGGAACCATCACATCGAAAGCCTCGAACACATGAGCGGCTTTCAGGCGCAGGAAAAACACGAGGCGAAAGGGGCGCTGCACACCCTGCAGACTGTGCTGGGTGACGATTTCCTGCAAAATTGCAGCACAGAAACCCCCTTCGTCGCCCGGCATCCGATGCTCAGGTGGCTGGCGAACGATGCGGCCAGCTCGCGTCGCAGCATAACGCGCTTCGCCGATCAGCTGAGAATCCTGGATGGAAAGGAGAGATCGAACTCATGAGTCAGCTAGTTGTTTTCTTCTCGAAGGAAGGCAAGCCATTAAAAGCTCGTTGTTCTGCCTGTGGGACGGGTGCTCAGCGAAGAGTCGTTGCTACGAACGGGAACGAAATAGAAGTGTTTTGTCCCACCTGTCAATCATCCCTTCTTCTGGTGGCTAATGCCTCAGAATTGAATCCTGGGCCGCGCTGCAGCTCTTGTTAAAACCCCGAGCCGGAAAAGACGCCGCGCCTAGGCGCGATCAGCCGGCGCCGGAGCTTTCTTCGATTCGAACCATTCGTGGACGCGTTTCAATCCCTCAACGCCATCTACTGAACTAGAGCAAACATGCAAGGACGTGAGCGGCGTGAACGACATTTCGTCTTCCGTCAGCTGTTCACCTCGGAGAATCTTGAGCGGAATTTCGTCCGCTATTTGAAACAGTTTCTCTAGGTCTTGGACGATTAACTTAGGGCTATGCTCGTACGCTGTGAAGTTCGGTCTGAAAAGAATATCTCCCGAACAGACTATGAAGTTGTCGACAGCCGCAGTATCGAGCAAGTCCAAAAGGTCATCCCTGCTTTCGACGACGCCCATAATGCAGAGCTCCAAACCGGCCGGGTGGCGTGGTGCGATGACTTTCACCTTATTGAGCCCGTCCAGGAATGTGAGAAACATCCGCAGGTTTGTTTTCGGATTTAGCATACTCACATTATAGCGCCCGAAAACGCCGCGTCCGATTCCATTTCCGTCCAACTTCCGTCCAATTCAAGGGCAGGATAAACAGCGATAAGGCTCGTAAGCGACACCAAACGCGGCACTTAGAGTTTTATACCCCCCGGCTGTACCGAAATGTTGGAGGTTCGAATCCTCCCCGGGGAGCCAACTCCTTTGTCATGCAGTGAGTTGCGAACATTTGCAGGGAACTCTGCCCTTCCACGATGAAATGTCGAGTGCGCGAATCGCGATTAATCTCGATCAATGAAGACGAAGGAAAGTCAACTGGGGCAGGTGTCTCTGCGGTTTATCAGATCAATCGCGGTCAATCGCGCTCAAACCAAGCATTCGGCTCGCAACCGAATGCTCGGCCATGCGCACACTAGTGTTAGAAGGACGTGCCTGCCTCGTGAGCAGTCGACCTAGTATCATCTCGTCGGTCAGGGTTCCTGTGCGAGCGATGCGGTGCTGTGAACGTGCAATCATTTGCAGATCCCATTTCAAACTGTTGCCGGCACGGATAATTCCCCTCCTGAACAACGCGCTGCTCAGCGCGCACTTTCTGTTTGCCGACTATTCGGGAGTTGGCAAGCGGCATCAGAGAACGTGGTCGTGGCAGCGGTTTAGGTACCGACCCCTCACGGTCTGCGCGAGGGCGGACCAACAGGCCAGAAAGTGCTCGGCCAGACGCCATAGGTTTCAAGAGGCTTGGAATCGCCAGTGGGACTATAATCCGCGGATGGCGTCCGCAGAACATGGTTCCCACCAGCCTGTCCGCTCAACCGATCCGCAGCCGGATGGCACATTGGCGAAAGACCTCGCCAGTGACGATATTCTCGAAATATTGAGAATGATTCTCGCAGGCGCGTCTTTGAAGGAAGTGCTGACGAGCGTGGTGCGGGTTGTTGAATCTCATCGTGAAGGAATGCTCTGCTCGGTTTGGCTTCTTGATCAAGACCGTGTACACATGCGGGCTATCGCAGCGCCAACTCTCCCCGAATCCTACGTTGCAGCACTTGACGGATTTGTTGTTGGCCCACAGGGCGGATCGTGTGGCGCAGCGGTAAACCAGCGCAAGCCTGTTTTCGTCAGCGACGTTCTGACGGACCCAATCCTTGAACAGGTGCGCGACATAATCGCAGCACATGGCATTCGCGCCTGCTGGTCTGCACCAATCATATCTCACCAAGGTGAAATTCTTGGAACCTTGGCGTTTTACTTCCGATCAGTGCGAAGCCCAAGTCCAAGAGATATCCACCTAATCGAAAACGCAACTAGCATCGCTGGAATCGCGATAGAGCAGAAAAAAGCAGAGGAGAATCTACGGCGCAGCGAATGGTCTCTGCTTGAGGCTCAGAGACTAGGCCATTCGGGGAGTTGGAGTCTAGATGTTTCATCCGGGATTGTAACGACTTCGCCGGAAATGCTCCGGTCATTTGACGTCAAACCGGGTGACGACTGTTCAAGCCCTGACTTTTGGTTTAACAGGATTCATCCTGAGGATCGGAAGCGGATTCGGGATCTCTTTGAGAGATGCGTCATGGAGAAAACTGATTACGAAGCGCACTACCGCCTTCTTCTTCCCGACGGAGCCATCAAATACCAACATTCTATCGGACGTCCTATCGTGAACGAGAAGGGCGACCTCGTGGAATTTGTTGGGACCGCAATAGATGTCACCGAACAGGCGCAGGCCGAAGAGAAGCTGCGACGCAGTGAAGCAGATCTCCTTGAAGGCCAAAGGCTAACTCACACGCTCACTTGGAGATATGATGTTTCATCGCGGAGAGTCACAAATACACCGGAAGCGAACCGAATATATGGCTTCAAAGGGGATGAGGACACCTCGGATCCTGAACTCTACTTCGAGATGATTCATCCCGATGACCGGAAGCGCGTTCGGGAGCTTTTTGAAAGATGCACAGTTCTGAAAATCAATTATGAGGCGGATTACGCCATCATTCTTCCGGACGGAAATATCAAGCACATTCATGCTACTGGCCACCCGGTTTTGAACGAATCAGGCGACCTCGTCGAGTGGGTCGGGACCACGATGGATGTCACCGAACAGGCGCAGGCCAGGATTGAATTGGAGAAAGCTTTTGAAGAGATTAAGCAGCGAACGGAAGCTGCCCGCCGGAGCGAGAGAGAACTTCGCGACGTGGTCAATACGGTTCCGGCGCATGTCTGGAGCACTTCGCCCGACGGTCAGGTTGATTTCGTTAATGATCGTTGGTTGCAATTCACAGGTTTAGCTTTGGACGAGGTATTCGGGTGGAAGTGGGAAACGGTTCTTCATCCCGATGACCGGACGAGGGTCGTCGCCGATTGGCACACAGCCCTTAAGAACGGGCAAGCCATGGAGAGTGAAGCGCGGGTTCGGCGGGCAGACGGAGAATATTGCTGGTGGTTTATTCGCAATGTACCGCTGTGCGATGAAGCCGGAAAGCTCGTCAGATGGTATGGAACCGCTATCGACATCGAAGATCGCAAACGTGCCGAAGAGGCTCTACAGCGGAGTGAGGGTTACTTAGCCGAAGCACAGAAATTGACCCACACAGGCAGTTGGGCGGTGCGGGTTCCTCAGATGGAAAACGCGCAGCGTGAGGCCGGTCAAGAGCTTGCCGTGATCCCAAGGGTCGGCTGGAACGCTTCTTATTGGTCAAAAGAGATGTACCGGATCTTCGGCCTCGATCCTGGCCCCACGCCACCATCCCCCCTGGAGGTAGCCCGGCGGCTGCACCCGGAGGACGCGCGTTATTACACACCTGTGGTCGAGCAGGCCGTTCGGGACAGGACCGACTTTGAGGCCGACTATAGGCTTCTTCTGCCAAACGGCCCTGCCAAGTACATTCATGTGCTTGGACACCCGGTAGTGAATGCTTCCGGTGATGTCACTGAATTATTCGGTACGGCGATGGATGTGACAGAACGCAAACGTGCCGAAGATGTCCTCCGCGCGAGCGAAGCATCCTTGCTCGAGGCCCAACGGCTAACCCGCACCTGCAGTTGGAGACACGAGGTCTTATCAGGGAAGGTGACAGTCTCCGCGGAAGGGTTTGCAATGTTTGGGATTGAACCCGAAGATGACGCATCGTCGGTTGATTTCTATCACAGTAGGAAGCATCCCAAAGATCGGCCCGAGGCCGAACAAGCTTACGCGGCGGCTTTGCTTAGAAAAACTGAGTTTGAGGGAGATTTTCGGATTGTTCTTCCAGACGGAACGATGAAAAACATCCGCAGTATCGGCCATCCCATCCTGGACGAACGCGGCGACGTCGTGGAGTTTGTCGGGGCATCAATCGATGTCACCGAACACCACCGCGCGCGAGCCGACCTGGAGAAGGCGTTTGAAGAGATTAAACGCCTGAAAGACCGTCTTCATGACGAGAATCTAGCTCTCAGGGAGCAAATTGATCAGGTCTTCATGTTTGAGGAGATTGTGGGCTCTTCACCGGCCCTGCAAACCGTGCTCTCCAGTATCGTGAAAGTGGCCCCCACCGATTCCACGGTGCTGATCACGGGCGAAACCGGCACCGGAAAAGAATTGATTGCTCGCGCCATACACAAGCACTCGCAACGTTCCGGCCAGGCGTTCATCAGCGTAAACTGTGCGTCGATTCCTTCCTCTTTGATCGCGTCGGAGCTGTTTGGCCACGAGAAAGGCGCTTTCACTGGCGCGGTGCAGCGGCGCCAGGGCCGCTTTGAGCTGGCACATTCCGGTACGATTTTTCTAGACGAGGTAGGCGATCTTCCCGCAGAGACCCAGATTGCGTTGCTGCGAGTGCTTCAGGAGCGGCAGTTCGAACGAGTGGGAGGTAACCGAATTATTCCCACCGACGTTCGGGTCATAGCCGCAACCAACCGTGATTTAACGGCGGCCATTGCCGCGGGAACGTTTCGAGCCGACTTGTTTTACCGGCTTAACGTTTTCCCGATTGAGGTGCCTCCTCTGCGCAAGCGGAGAGAGGACATTCCGATGTTGGTCGAGTACTTCGTTAAACGCTACGCAGAGAAAGCCGGGAAGCAAATTCGCAAAATCGACAGGAATACGCTGGAACAGTGCCAGTCGTATCCTTGGCCGGGAAATATCCGTGAGCTGCAAAACATCGTCGAGAGATCGGTGATCCTGAGCGGCGGCGACACTTTTTGGATCGAAAAGGCTTGGCTGGCCAGCCAGCAGGCAGCTCGGCAAGAGTTGCCAGGCCCTTTGCCAGACACTCTCCAGAAACAGGAGAGAAAAATTATTGAAACGGCCTTAGCTGAAAGCAAAGGGAAAGTCGCCGGCCCAGAAGGTGCGGCAGCGAAACTCGGAATTCCCCGATCGACGCTGGACACGAAAATTAAGCAGCTGGGGATCAAGAAACACAGGTTTATCTCTAAGTAGTAGTAAGTCCCTCCTTTTAATTCCCGGGAATCCGGCACTTGCCGGAATTTCGTCATCCTGCGGTTGTGTCTAGTTCCCATGTTTTCAATGTGTTGTATGTGGCCTCGGTATTGCACTTCCGCTTGCGCCAGCGACCGTGATGGCGGCAATGCAGAGCATCGCGACCACTGAGACTTGGGCCAAACACACAACTGATGACCTTGAGGATCGAGAGATCAGCGCGGCAGGGATTCACGGTTTTTACCCTAAGCGGGCGTATGAAGGCGGAGCAGGTCCCGGAGCTGAAGGAGCTTTTCGATACGGACTACCGAAGCATCATTCTCGACTTGCAAGAGATGAGGCTGGCGGATCGCGACGCAGTGAAGTTCCTAAGGAGTTGCGAGAGGGACGGGATGACGCTTGAGAACTGCCCGGCGTACGTCCGCGAGTGGATGGACAGAGAAGAAGATTGAGGGAACGACGACCTGGCACTGCGGCGGCTCAGGTTTGAAGAAAGAAGTCCATTGTGGTGAGCGATGTCAGTCGGTGCGGCTCTGGCTCCAGTCCTGTCGCTCAATTCGGCGTTCGCCTCTGAAAGCGATTCCAGCGGGCGGGAGGCCAGCTCAGGGGCCAAGTTCGTTCAGATGGACCCAAACGTGAGCTTTGACAAGCAGATCGCAAACAACGTTGCGCCCGTAGTCCTCCTCAGGGCATCCCTGCGGCATGGCTTCGAAGAACCCGGAGTACAGGACATTCGCCTTGTCGTCGACACCATCCCTACGTTGGCATGGTCTGCTGGTCCAGACGGCTCCGCAGACTTCTTCAATCAGCGCTGGCTGGACTATACGGGTCTATCTGCGAAGCAAGCTCTGGGCTCGGGATGGGAGGTTGCGATTCATCCAGACGACCTGCCACGAATTCTGGAAACATTCCGGGAAGCTTTGAATTCTGTAAAGCCGTTCGAGGTGGAGGGCCGCTTCCGCCGCTTCGACGGCGAATTTCGCTGGTTTCTCTTTCGCGGCGGTCCTCTGCGCGACCGATCGGGGAAAGTGGCGAAGTGGTACGGAACAAATACCGATCTTGAGGAGCGGAAGCGTGCTGAAGATGCCCTCCGCTCGAGCGAAGCATCCTTGCTCGAAGCCCAACGGCTAACCCGCAGCTGCAGTTGGAAACACGAGATTTTATCAGGGAAGGTGACAATCTCCCCGGAAGGGCTTCCAATGTACGGCATTGTACCCGAAGATGACGCATCGACGGCTGATTTCTATTTCAGGAGGATGCATCCCGAAGATCGGCCCGGGGTCGAACAAGCTTACGCGGAGGCTCTGCTTAGAAAAACTGATTTTGAGGCAGATTTTCGGATTGTTCATCCAGACGGAACGATCAAAAACACCCGCAGTAT
Organism: Acidobacteriota bacterium; assembly: GCA_003224085.1. Taxonomy (GTDB): domain Bacteria; phylum Acidobacteriota; class Terriglobia; order Acidiferrales; family UBA7541; genus Acidiferrum. The sequence continues at coordinate 13,588 of QHYK01000115.1, forward strand.
CGGCCATCCCATCTTGGACGAGCGCGGCGACGTCGTGGAATTTGTCGGGGCATCAATCGATGTCACCGAACACCACCGCGAGCGAGCCGAGCTGGAGAAGGCGCTTGAAGAGATTAAGCGTCTGAGAGATCAACTGCACAACGAAAACGTAGTGCTCAGGGAGCAGATCGACCAAGCGTTCATGTTCGAAGAGATCGTCGGCACCTCGTCGGCGTTGCAGGGAGTGCTTTCTCGGCTAATGAAAGTTGCTCCCACCGATTCGAGCGTTTTTGTTAGTGGAGAGACTGGAACTGGTAAGGAACTGGTCGCCCGCGCCATCCATAAGCGATCTCGTCGGTCGCAACGCGCCTTCGTGAGCGTGAACTGCGCAGCTCTTGCCCCATCGCTGATTTCTTCCGAACTCTTTGGCCACGAAAAAGGCGCGTTCACGGGGGCGATGCAGCGCCGCCTAGGTCGATTTGAACTGGCGAACGGAGGAACCATTTTCCTCGACGAAATCGCGGAGCTGCCGCTGGACACTCAGGTTGCACTCCTGAGGGTGTTGCAAGAACGTGAATTCGAACGCGTCGGCGGCACGCAACCCGTTAAGATCGATGTCCGCGTAATAGCGGCAACTAATCGCGATCTGGAAGCCGCCGTTGCAGACGGGACATTTCGCCCGGACCTCTACTACAGGCTGAACGTATTCCCGATCCAGGTTCCCCCGCTTCGCGAACGGCAAGACGACGTTCTGATCCTGCTGGAATACTTTGTCCATCGTTTTGCCCAAAAGATGGGCAAGCAGTTTGGAAAGATCGATAAGCGAACGGTCGAGCTATTTCGGTCCTACCCCTGGCCGGGCAATATTCGCGAACTGCAAAATGTTGTTGAGAGGTCGGTCATTGTGAGTTCTGATGAGGTGTTTTGCGTGGATGCAGCCTGGTTGTCCAGGGATTCCCGTCGAGTCAGCTTGCCGCAACACCCTGAGCCCGCAGACGCCGATGAGGACGCCAGTCGTGAACGGCAGATCGTTGAGGACGCACTCGCGAGAAGTCGAGGGCGAGTGTCTGGCCCGAGCGGGGCCGCGGCGAGGCTCCGAGTACCACCTTCGACCTTGGAGCACCGCATTAAGAAATTAAGGATTCGTAAAAGCCACTTCAAACTCAGCTAGGCCTTTTTCCGAGGACTGGTGAAATCGCAATTTTCGCCAATTTCACCAAATCCACAAGCAGCTTTCCGGCCTTCTCTTCTTCCTTTTCAATCTCTTGCGGATGGTCCGCCTCTTGCACCTGGAGTTGCTGAGAGACGTTACGTACCGTCTCGAAACCGACGACTCAATCATGTTCTCGGATTTCAGAAAGGTGTCATCAACAATGGAACGATTAACGAGAGATAACTCAGCAGTATGCCTGATTGACCATCAGGTCGGCCTATTGCTTGGAGTCCGTGATATCACGATCAACGAATTGAAACACAACGTGGTCGGTCTCGCCAAGGCGGCGAAAATTCTTGGGATGCCAATCATCGCGTCTACCACAGCCAAAGATGTCTTGTGGGGGCCGACGTTTCCTGAGCTCGTTGCTGTCCTAGATACAAAAAAGTATCCCATTATTGAGCGAATGACGATGAACGCATGGGATGACCCGGATTTCGTAAAGGCGGTTAAAGCTACGGGCCGGACGCATCTCTTGTTTGCGGGCGTTACTCTTCAAGTCTGTGCGGCGCTTCCTGCTTACTCGGCTTTGGCCGCCGGCTATAAGTCTTATGTCGTGATCGATGCATCAGGGGTGCTCAGCGCAACCAATCGCCAGGTAGGTATCGCCAGAATTCAACAGGCAGGTGTAATCCCCGTCGACTATTTCTCAATCGTGTGTGAAGTCATGGCAACCAACGCTGATCCATCCGCCAACGAGGTATATGCGGCGCTCGACCAGGACTTCTCCACCGTGATCGGACAGTTCTCTAAAGCCATGACTGGCAAAACGAAATAGCGAATACGTAACCGCTACAGTTCCTATGCGTCGCAGGGATGGTCTCTTGCCCGCTGGTCTGCAGATCGTCGGTCATCGAGGACACGACAGCGAAATCATCGAGGCTGCGATCGAGATCGAAAGGCGCAAGCAGAATCAAACAATCTCAAGGACGACAAAGATGAACGAGACAAGAACAAAAGAAAACCAGACCCCGTATAGCGCATGGTTGCAGACCGAAATTCTACACACGCTTCAGCAAACGGTGAGCAACCATCCTGGCGAGTATGCCTTCCTGATCAACGCGCAGGTCCAAGAACTCTACTGGGCGCTGATAGTAAGGGAAATGCAGGCAGCTCAGGTCTGTCTTCGCGAGGACAATCTGGTGGAGGCTCACGAAGCCTTGCTCAGAGTGGTGGATCACCACGAACCCCTGAACGCGACTTGGCGGTCTCTATCTTGGATCACCCCGTCGGACATGATGCCGATTTTGGCGGCGGTCCGAGCTACATACGGTCGAGACACGGCTCTTCAGGGATGGACCTATCGACACATGGTCTACCTGTTCGGCATCAAGCAAGAACAGCACCTGGAGCATTTCGAGCCGCAACCACATCGATTTGAACAGCTTCAGAAGGCCCTGAACGAGCCGAGCCTGTACGACGATGTGCTCGCCTTCTTAGCAAGGAGAGGTTTTAAAATTCCTGCGGAGGTGCTTAGGCGCGACCCGTCCAAAACCTATGCTCCCGACCCGGAGGTCGAAAAGGTGTGGGCCGCGGCCTACGAAACCGACCCTCCGGTCAAAATGCTCGGCGAGACCATGGCCGACATCGCCGAGGAATTTACAACTTGGAAGTATCGTCATCTCATGGCGACACGTCGCACAATCGGAAATAGATCGGCGTATTTCGGTACCCCGGCTGTGTCTTGGCTGCTGCCGACGCTGGAAGACATTCCCTTTCCTGAACTCTTTTCGGCCCGCACCTTCATCGGCGACCAACCGGCAGTTTGTCCTCACGTGAAATCATAGGCGTACCGGCAGAGCAAAGGAGACATTCATGAAGTCAAAGTCTACTATTCTTGTCGGGCTCGCCGTTGTCCTGGGCGCGTCATACCCGATTGCGTCCCGCCAAGGTGCGGTTAACAAGCCGGACGACAGCGACTGGTTGTACGTCGAGCACGACCTGGCGGGAACCCGCTATTCGTACCTCAAGCAGATCAATATCAAGAATGTTTCGCAAATGGCCAAGGTCTGTGTCTACACTTTCCCCGATAAAGAGCCATCACAGACCGCGCCCATCGTGTCTGCGGGCGTCATGTATTTGACGACTGCCCACTACACCGTCGCGGTGGATGGCTCTGACTGCCACGTTGTTTGGACAAGCAAGTGGTCGCCACGCGATCACGAAGCGTTCAACACGAACCGCGGCGCAGCACTCGCTGGGGGAAAGATCATTCGCGGCACCGGTGATGGCTTCCTGTTGGCGCTCGACGCAAAAGACGGGCACACGCTATGGACCAAGCAAATCGCTAATCCAAAAGAGGGCTACTTCATCAGTATGCCGCCCCTGGTTCATGGCGATCTGGTCTACATTGGACCGGCAGGCGCTGAGTTCGCCTCGAAAGGTTGGGTTGGGGCGTTCCGAATCAGCGATGGATCGCAAGTGTGGCGATTCAACATCGTGCCCGACGATGGCGAGCCTGGCGCAAACACCTGGGGGACAGATCCAGCAGCGCGCGAACACGGCGGCGGAAATCTCTGGACTCCCATGACCTTTGACGAGGAGAAGAACCTGCTCTACGTCCCCGGCGGAAACGCCGCTCCCGATATTTACGACGAAGACCGGCCAGGGCCCAACCTGTACACGAACTCGCTGATCGCTTTGGATGCCATGACCGGCCACTTGGCGTGGTACCGACAGTTCATCCAGCACGATGTGCACGACTATGATGTCACGCACGTTGGCCCAATGTTCAAAGCGAAGATCAGCGGCTCGACAAACAACGTTATCGCCAGCACCGGCAAGGACGGAATGTTACGGCTCTTGGATCGTGATTCGACTGAGATCCTGTACAGTGTTCCGTTCACCAACCGAGTCAACGCCGAAGCTCCTGTCACGACGACTCCTGTGCGGGTTTGCCCCGCAAGTCTCGGTGGGCAGGAGTGGAACGGCTCTGCATATGACATCAAACTAAACTTGCTAGTGGCTCCTGCTACTGACTGGTGTGCAGAGTTCAAGAAGGATACGGAGCGGCCGGATCCGGAGAAGGAACACACGCACGGCTGGTACTTTGGCGGTGAAACCAAGTTCGATCCATGGTCAGCCGCGCGTGGACGACTCACTGCGTTCGATGCTTCCACCGGCAAAGAGAAGTGGCGCTACGATGCCGCGAAACCGCTGGCGGCCGGTGTCACGGCGACCGAAGGCGATCTTATTTTCACCGGTGAATTGACTGGTGACCTGGTGGCGCTGGACGCTAGGACCGGCAAGGTACTGCTACGGAGCGCGCTCGGTGGCCCGGCCGGTGGCGGTGTGGTTACCTACAATGCCCGCGGCGTGCAAAACGTGGCCATCGTCTCGGGCTTTCTGGGGATATACAACTCGATCGCTCCCGAGATCGGGGGCGGAAATACCAGCGTCACAATATTCCGCCTCCCTGGGAAATGAGGTCTCTGGTGCTCGCAACCACCCGAACCCATTTGAAATAGCGATTCAGAATTCTAGGAGAACAAGAAACGTGGCAAGTCAACTCATTCGAGACGCTGCTAAGGATCATCCACTCACGCCGAAGAACTCGGCGCTGCTGATCATCGATTATCAGCCAGTGCAGGTGAATTCGATTGCCTCCATGGATATGCAAAGGCTGATTGACAATATTGTCGGCGTCGCCAAAGCCGGCCGTGCTTTCGGCCTGCCGATCGTACACTCCACAGTCAACGTTAAGACCGGCTTGAACAAGCCGGCCATGGCGCAGGCCTGAGGCGCGATGAACTACTTACGAGTGGCACTTAAGAGGCAACTGTTTGCTTGAAAGGAAGCCTCTCCTTGATGGATGTGGAGTTCGGAATGGACAGAAACTGGAAACTTCTTGATCTGAGTGCGCTTGCTCTAAGACTGGCGCTCGCGGCATCATTTTTGTCGGCCGTCGCCGATCGTTTTGGAATATGGGGAAAGTCTGGAGAACCGCGTGTGTCGTGGGGCGACTTTGCGCACTTTGTCGTCTATACGGAACGACTGACATCGATTGTGCCGCTGCCTCTGGGCCCATCAATGGCCTGGATAGCAACTGTTGCTGAAATCGTGCTTGCATTGGCTCTCCTGGTGGGTTGGCAGACGCGCACAGCGGCGTTTCTGAGCGGTTCGCTGCTGCTGCTTTTTGGGCTAGCGATGGCGTTCGCGCTCGGCATCAAAGCACCGCTCGACTTCTCCGTATTTTCCGCGGCGACAGGTGCTTTCCTTCTGTCAGGGCTAGATCGTTACAAACTTAGCCTCGACGATAGGAAAAACAGCTGATGACTGGTCGTACCGCAATGTCGACGCAGGCTGCAAACGCGATTCCTGTTTACGAAAAAGTTCCCACTCAGCAACGAATACCGAAACAAATCCTCGTGCTTTGAATGCTGATAGCAAACTTGCTGAAATGTGATGCGAAAAAGTCCGAAGACCTGCTGCGACTTCCGAATCCCAAACAGGGTACTCAGCTTGCTCTGGGTTGTAGGTCTCCTTCTGCCTGCTGCTTTCGGGCAGGCAATTGACTCGCATCAGACAACTGTGGCTGACTTCGAGCGTCCGGTCTATGTACCGCTTGATAGAAGCCAAGAGGATTGGAGTTTTCTGAAGGACCCAGAATTGCGCATAGATCCTTGGGACCCACTCAAGTACATTGCTTTGCGTAACGCTCCAGGTTGGTACCTTACGCTGGCTGGAGAAGAACGCTCCTTTTATGAACGCTATCGCAATTACAACTGGGGTGCCGGCCCGCAAGACGGCAATGGATACTATCTCAATCGTTTTCTTGGCAGCGCTGATTTTCACCTGGGCTCCTCAACACGCTTCTTCTTCGAGCTAAAGAGCGGTCTTGAATTCGGACGGGCTGATGGCCCGAGGCCAGTTCAAGACGAGGACAAGCTGGATATAAATCAGCTATTTATAGAATTCCAGCTACCGTCACGCGGCGATCGTCCGCGCGCAAGCCTCAAGATTGGACGACAAAATCTTCAGTACGGGGAAGGAACCTTGTTGGATGTGCGCGATCTGAATGTGCGTCAATCGTTCGACGGAATCAAACTGATCTTGAGGCCGAAGGACTGGCAGGTAGATCTATTCGCTATGCGCCCGGCGTTAAGCAATCCCGGGCTCTTCGATGATTACCCGGATCATACGCAGACGCTTTGGGGTGTTTACGGCGTGACTTCGAAGCACCTGCCCCGATTCATCCGCCAGTTGGACGCCTATTACTTGAGTCTTGATCGAAAAATCGCACGATTTGCTCAGGGCAGCGGAAGAGATCAACGGCATACAGTAGGATCTCTGATACACGCGGGGAAGGGCAATTTCTCCTACGCGGGGGAAGTCGATCTTCAATTTGGCAAATTTGGCAGCGGCAACATTCTTGCCTGGAAATATGCCCAATGGCTCTCTTACTCATTCTCCCATCTCAAATTTCGACCGGTTCCAAGTTTGCTTTTTGGAATTTCAAGCGGAGACACGAATCCCGCTAATCCCGATCTTCAGACTTTCTATCCATTGTTCCCAAAGGGCCTTTATTACGGCTTCATCGATGACAGCGGTTCTCTGAATGCTATAGTTTTGCACGGACAAATCGCTTTGCAGCTTTCAAAGAAAATTTCGTTAGCCCCTGATAATTTCTTCTTTTGGCGGCAACGTACGACTGACGGACTGTACTCTCACCCTGGAGTTCTGTTACGAAGCGGCCTGGCTTCTCAAGAGAAATACGTCGGAGCCCTGCAGGATATTGCGATTACTTGGACAGTTGATCGCCACACGACAGTTCAGTTGATTGGCGCGTACTACGAAGCCGGAGCCTTTCTGCGAGAAACTTCTCCGCCGGGAAGGAACACGGCGTATGTATCTGGAAAAGTGATTTACAGGTTCTGACAGTTCCTGTAGCGAATCTCACGTGATCCGCTGGGGTCTGCCCAAGGGCTCAGCAATAAAAATCCGGCTACTCCGATGATTTCAGCGAAGATGAGCGACTGGATTCGTAAAAGCCACTTCCAACTCAGCTAGGCCATTTCCGAGGACTGGTGAAATCGCAATTTTCGCCAATTTCACCAAATCCACAGGCAGCTTTCCGCCCTTCTCTTCTGCCTTTTCAATCTCTTGCGGATGGTCCGCCTCTTGCACCTGGAGTTGCTGAGAGAACGTTACGTGCCCTCTCGAAACCGACGACTCAATTATGTTCTCGGTTCTCAGAAAGGCGTGATCAACATGCTCACTAGCATCGTTGGCGCACGACTAAGCTGCCACTTTGCCAAGGGCTGGGTCTTCGAACCTGCCATCGAAATGGGCACGGCATCGACTGGCACTTCGGCCAATCGCTCGCCATTCAAACGGGCTGAATTCGGATCTCTGATCCGCATGGCGGTTTTCGCACTCTCTATCGCGGCTGGCATCGCTACGGCCTCTCCAGTCTTTGCAGGTACAGAACGCGGATCACAGAACATGGCAGATACTTCGGATGCAGCGCTGGCCTCCTCACTTCCCGGCGATTTCAGGAACGGCTATGCCGAAGTGAACGGCACGCGCATCCACTATGTCGAGGGTGGCAAAGGCACGCCCGTGGTCCTGCTGCCGGGCTGGCCCGAGACTTGGTGGGAGTTCCATAAGATCATGCCGGAACTGGCGAAGCGCCACAGTGTGATCGCGGTTGATCTTCGCGGAATGGGAGGTTCTGCCAAACCGGGGTTGGGCTACGACAAGAAGAACATGGCCAAGGATATTCACGAGCTGACCCAAGCGCTCGGGTACAAGCAGGTCAACATCGCCGGACACGATATCGGAGCAATGGTCGCCTACAGCTTCGCTGCTAACTATCCGGATGCGACGCTCAAAATCTGCCTGATCGATGTTGCGCACCCCGAAGAAAGTCTCTACACACTGTCGCTGCTCCCGCCACCCGGGCATGCGGTCCGCGGAACCGGGGAATCAACCCATCCGGTCTATCTCTGGTGGTTCGCTTTCAATCAACTGCCGGATCTTCCGCAACAACTGCTGGCTGGGAAGTCCAGGTTACTGATCGACTGGCTCTTCGATTCTCAACTGCGAAATCCCGCTGCGATCTCGGAGCGTGATCGTGCGATCTACGCCGCCGCGTACTCGCAGCCGGATGCGATCCGCGCTGGAAACGCCTGGTATCAGACGTTTGGACAGGACATCATTGACGCCAAACACTACGGCCAGATAGCAACGCCAGTTCTAGCCTTGGCCGGTGAGCGTAATTACCCTTATCTGCGCGAGCTTCTTCCGACACAGGCTTCAGATGTGCGCGTCGTAAAGGTCAACTCCAGTAGCCACTATGTCCCCGAGGACCAACCCGAGGCCGTTGTGCGAGAGCTTCTCGGATTCTTTAAGTCATAGGGCTTAGTGTGAGCTGCCAATCAAGTGAGAAGACCCCACCTGATGGGGTCTTCTCCCAATCATTCACAAATTCCAGTTTACCAGTCACCGCAATCCATTTCTTGGCCTCCACAATCGGGCCGCGACTGTGCCGCCGTCCCGCGAACGTCCGGTATGGGTCGAAACCTGCCGCTCGATCCGCAGGTCACCATGGGAAGGCAGGCAATCTCGACGGAGGGATTTGCGCTGATCCTGCAGTTCCAGTCCGCGTCCGGGTGATGTAGTCTTGCGTCGCTGAAAAGCGGCGCCGCCAGGTGTCTCACCACCGACCGACGCCTAACCAAAACGAGCCCCAAGGAGGCCCGAAATGGCTACCCCCGATTCTAGCGGGGTGCAGCGGCGGCGTGTCCGTTTGGACGGCAACGGCCCGCGCACTCATCCGTCCCCAAAACCACCGCGCAAGCCGGCCCGTAAACCGTCCGCGTGGAAATCCGGTCCCCGTGGTCGCGACCTGCACAATCCGCTCACCGATATCACCCGGCGCCTCGAGGTTTCAGCGCCGTCGCCGTTACCGCCGAAGTAGCACTCAGAGCGCAGAACTGCGAACAAGACGCCGACATCGCCCTATGACTTCTCCCCCGGGAAGGAACACGGCGTATGTATCTGGAAAAGTGACGTACAGGTTCCGACAGTTCTTGCGGTGAATCGCACGTGATCCCCTGGCGTCTGCCCAAGGGCTCAGCAATAAAAATCCGGCTACTCCGTTGATCTCAGAGAAGATGAGCGACTGGATTCGTAAAAGCCTCTTCCAACTCAGCTAGGCCTTTTCTGAGAACTGGTGAAATCGCAATTTCCACCAATTTCACCAAATCCACAAGCAGCTTTCCGCCCTTGTTCTTCTGCCTTTTCAATCTCTTGCGAATGGTCCGCCTCTTGCACCTGGAGTTGCTGAGAGAACGTTACGTGCCGTCTTGAAACCGACGACTCAATTATGTTCTCGGATCGCTGAAAGGAGTTACCTAACATGCTCAATACCATCCTTGGCGCACGACTAAGCTGGCACTTTGCCAACGGCTGGGTCTTCGAACCTGCCATCGTCGGGCCCGACATCGTCGACTACACCCTGAAAGCGGGGCCACACGCTGGACGGCATGCCATCCAGCACTTCTACTATCAGCGGGTAGCTCCGGGAGTCGAGACCACGGTCTGGTACGAAGAAAGTGGCGCGCTCGTCCATATTACCTGGTACTTAGAGACACAAACGGTGCACCGCTTCGCTGCTCTTCCTGCGTGGCTGGCCGAAGATATGACCGTTTATAAGGGTGACAACCAAGACCCCGCGTTCATCGAGAAAATCAAAAAGCTTATTTCGCAGCGGCAAGATTATCCCCGGCACATCCTAAACGATGAGGGCTATTTCAAAGTGATCTGATCGTCCCATGCCGGGAAGCTTGGCAAGGCGATTTCTAATTCTTGTGACTACATCTTCTTCTGCAGAGTTATAGGTCGTAATTACCAGCTAAATATTTTAGCTCAAATTCTATACGCCACAGAAAGCGGATAGGAGGCTTCAAATGAATTTCGAATCACGCAATCCGGCGACGGGTGAACTACTGGGCGTCCATCCGGAGCACGATAAAGCAGAGACCGACAAGCGCTTGCAGCGCGCTTGGGACGGCTGGCGACGGTGGTCCCGCACTCCATTGCGGGAGCGAATCGCTTTCCTCACTCGGCTCGCCGAGCTGCTGGAGGAGCGGGTCGAGACCTATGGCCGCCTAATCACCGCCGAGATGGGCAAGCCGCTCGCGGACTCCATTTTCGAGATCAAGAAATCTGCTTGGGCCGCCCGCCACCTCGCCGAAACAGGGGAGGCTTATCTCAAACCACAGTCCGTCGCAGGCCTACCGGCAGAGATCGTGTATGAATCGTTAGGGCCGATCTTCTCTGTTCAGCCGTGGAACGTACCCTTCTGGCAGGTGCTGCGCTTCTTCAACACCACAGCCTTGGTCGGTAATACCGCGCTCATCAAGCACGCCGAATCAGTCCAAGGATGCGCCGAGGCGCTGGAGACGCTGGTGCGCGATGCCGGTGGCCCCGAAGGACTCTATGTCAACCTTGCAATCCCGGTTGAGGCGTGTGCGGCCGTCATCGCCGATCCGCGTGTGCGGGCCGCCACCGTCACCGGCAGCGTCCGCGCCGGCCGCGCCGTTGCGGAGGAAGCGGCCCGAGCCGGAAAGAGAGTGGTGCTGGAACTCGGCGGTTCCGATCCTTTCATTGTTCTGGAGGACGCCGATCTTGCGAAAGCCGTGCAGCTCGCCGTGACGTCGCGGTACTTCAACAACAGCGAGGGTTGCATTTGCGCCAAGCGGTTCCTGGTGGCGGAGTCTCTGTTTGACGACTTCACCAAAGCGTTTGTCGAACAATCCAAGGCGCTTCCCATGGGCGATCCCATGAAGGAAGGCATCAAGGTCGGCCCACTGGCCCTCGCCCGTGCCCGAAAGAACCTCCATCGCCAGGTGCTCGACGCGGTAAAGGCTGGAGCGCGCATTCTCACTGGCGGTGAGATCCCCGCCGGCCCCGGCAATTTCTACCCGCCGACTGTGCTTGTGGGGCTGCCGCCCGAGGTGGCGATAGCCAAGGAAGAATTCTTTGGTCCCGTGGCTATGATTTTCCCCTTCAAGACCGAGGAAGAGGCGATTCACCTCGCCAATATCACTGACTTCGGTCTCAGCGCTGCGGTCTGGAGCCGTGACCTCGTCAAGGCCCGTCGCGTTGCCGGCGAGATCGAATCTGGAATGGTATTTATCAATGATTTCACCCGCTCCGATCCCCGCGCACCATTCGGAGGCTTCAAGGCTTCAGGGTATGGGCGCGAACTTGGCGTTCCCGGCGCACGGGAACTTACCAACCCAAAACTGATCTGGCGGGGTGCCTGAAGAAGTACGCGCCGAATACCAACTGACACGCTCGAAGTCGACCCGGTGAATGATTCGTCGTCACGGGCCGAGAAGCAATGTCTTCGGAAATGCGAACAGGGAGGAGCAACACTATGCCAGTAGAACTCATGAGTGCGATCGACGAAGCGAATGCGACGAGCTCTTCTGCCAATCGTCTGGTTGCGGACGAAGATGCATCGCTGGTTGCTGCCGCGAAAGCCAGGGACACTCGCGCATTTGGGCTGCTGGTCGAACGGAACGAGCGAAAACTTTTTTCAATGGCTCAGCGCATAACCCGCAATCGGGAAGACGCCGAAGATGTCGTGCAGCAGAGCTTCCAAAAAGCGTTCATTCACTTGAAGAAGTTTGAGGGCGAATCTCTATTTTCCACCTGGTTGACACGAATCGCCATCAACGAGGCACTTATGTTGTTGCGCAGGAAGCGTGGATCGCATGAGGTGCCGATCGAAGAATCAAGCACGAAGACCGAAAGTGCGCTGCGGCTGGATTTTCTGGACTCGGCCCCAAACCCCGAAGATAGGTGCTTAGATCGGGAACAGGAGGAAATTCTGTCCGCAGCTTTGAATAAGTTGCGGCCAGGAATACGGAAAGCAATCGAGCTGCGGGAACTTGGCGAGCTATCCACAGCAGAGACTGCTCTAGTCATGGGTCTCTCAGTCGCGGCAGTAAAAGGCCGGGTGTTCTACGGGCGCAGGAAATTGCGCGAGACATTAAGGCAAAGCCCGAAGGTAGATAGGAGAGACAACAAATGAGCAGCCACGTCCGTATTCTTGGCATCGCTGGAAGTCTCCGTCGCGGTTCTTACAATCAGGCTGCGCTCCGCGCGGCCAAATTACTTGTCCCGGAGAATGGTGAGATCGACATCTTTCAGCTTGATGGTATTCCGATGTTCAATGAGGATGACGAGAAGCGCCCACCATCATCAGTGCTGGAACTGAAGAAGCGCATTCGCCGCGCCGATGCTCTTCTGATCGTAACGCCCGAATACAACTACTCCATCCCTGGAGTCTTGAAGAACGCGATCGATTGGGCCTGTCGGCCCTATGGGGACAGCGCCTGGTCTGGGAAAGCAGCGGCGATCATGGGTGCGTCTCTCGGCGCAATCGGAACCGCTCGGGCCCAAAGCCATCTGCGGCAAATCCTTGCAGCTCTCAACTTGTTTACCCTGAATCAGCCTGAGGTTGTTATCGCGGATGCTGCACACCGATTCGATGAGAACAGCAATCTGACCCATGAGCCGACTAAACAATTGATCCGGGAACTGCTAAAGAATTTGGTGGACTGGACCCGCCGAATTTCGCCTGCACCGGAGAGTACCTCAGCATCCAGTGCAACTGCGCGGCATCCGCTTAGCGGCGACGTGCCCGCGTGATCCCGGCTGGAGTGAGAGCTTGCTGTGCTCGGCCGCGTGAAAGGTACCGTAGGTCGTTACGACAGAGTCTCAACTGAGGAGGAAAGTTCGATGAGCAAGAACACAACACAGATTAGAGCCGCGGTCGTCCGCGAGAAAGGCGGACCTTTTAGCATCGAAACATTAAGTTTGGAAGGCCCGCGGCGCGATGAAGTATTGGTCAAGGTCGTGGCCACCGGCTTGTGCCACACAGATATGGTTGCCCGTGATAAGGGCTACCCCGTACCGCATCCAATCGTGCTTGGCCACGAAGGCGCAGGACTCGTCGAGAGCGTAGGAGCGGATGTTGTCAAAGTCGCGCCTGGCGATTCTGTCGTGCTCACATTCCTGACATGCGGACGTTGTAGGCCTTGCTGCTTGGGGAGAATTGCCCATTGCGAAAAGACCTTCCCGCTCTCCTTCGGCGGAGCGCGGCTGGACGGCAGCACTGCTACACTCGACGGCCATGGCGAGAAAGTTCACGATCACTTTTTCGGGCAATCGTCGTTTGCGACATACGCACTCGCCAATGAACGCAACGTGGTCAAGGTCAGCCGTGACGTGCCGCTCGAACGCCTCGGTCCGCTCGGCTGCGGTATTCAGACCGGAGCCGGGGCCGTAATGAATGCGCTGAATGTGAGACCGGGTACAAGTTTCGCTTCCTTCGGCGCGGGCGCAGTTGGATGCTCAGCGATCATGGCAGCACGGGCTATTGGAGCAACAACCATCGTCGCCATAGACATCGTGCCCTCGCGTCTGGAAATTGCAAAGGAACTGGGCGCGACGCATGCTATTAACAGTAAACAGACAAATCCAGTTGAGGCGATCCGAGATATTACTGGTGGCGGAGTCGATTATTCGCTAGAGGCCTCCGGGGACCCCAGAGCGTTGCATCAGGCGATAGAAGCACTCGGATCTCTCGGCACCTGCGGCATCGTCGGAGCAGAGCCACTAGGCACAGAGGTGAGCTTTGACGTGAACAACCTGATGATACCCGGTAAGGGGATACGCGGCATTCTTGAGGGTGAGAGCGTTCCCGATATCTTTATCCCGCAGCTCATCGAACTCAACGCGCAGGGGCGCTTCCCGTTCGAGAAACTGACGAAGTTTTACACCCTCGATCAAATCAATCAAGCTGCCAAAGACAGCGAAAATGGCGGCACGATCAAGCCCATCATTCGCCTAATGTAATGGTGGACTGCTCCCTGCGCCGCCGCGCACTCGACGGCATTGTGCATCTCGATCCAGGAGGAAACTCCATGTCTCAGCTCACGAATCTCGCTTTCTTCCGCGCCAGGCGTCGCCAGACCGAGGCGCTCGGCGCGGCTCTAGCCGCTCTAGTCGAGCCCACCCGGGGCGAAGCCGGATGCCTCAACTACGACCTTCACCAGTCCCTCGAGAACGCCGAGATCTGGTTCGTCTACGAGAACTGGCGTTCGATGCAGGATCTGGACTCGCACATGAAGTCCGTGCATCTGCGTGCCTTTCTGACCGCAGCGCCGACCCTCGTCGAGGGCGACATCGACCTTCGTCGATTCACCATGATTTCGACGCCCGCAACGCGTTGACCAAATTTTTTGAAAAGGAGCAAATTATGTCATTTAAAGGCAAGAATGTCATCGTCACCGGCGCCACGGGCGATCTCGGAACGGCCATCACGCAACGCCTGATCTCGCAAGGCGCCAACGTCCTGGCCGTGGGATCAAGAGCCGGGGAGTTCCCGCGCCTTGTGGCCGCATGCTCAGGTCCCGGCCTTCTTGAAACCATCGTCGCCGACGTGAGCGATTCGAAACAGGTGCTCGAGTACGCCAAGCGCGCGTTCGATCTCTGGGGTCAGATCGATGGCTTCGTGAACAACGCTGGAATTCAAACGCCGGTACGTCCGATCGTCGACTTCCCCGAGGAAGACTTCGATCGCGTGATGGCCGTCAATGTCCGCGGCATGTTCCTCGGGCTCAAGCACGTGTTGCCTCGCATGCGGGAAGGCGGTTCGGTGGTCAACATGTCGAGCGCGCTGGGGTTGGTGGGCGGCGCGGGCATCTGCGCCTACGTCACGTCCAAGCACGCCATCATCGGCCTGACCAAAACCGCCGCGCTCGAACAGGGGGCTCGCAAGGTGCGTGTCAATGCCTGCTGTCCAGGTCCCATCGCTGGAAGGATGACATTCAAGCTGGCCGAAGAGGTGTTCGCGGGCAGCAACAAGACCTTTGGCCGAGACTGTTCCGTTGGGTCGCCACGGCACTCCGGAAGACGTAGCGGGCCTCGTCTCTTACCTGTTGTCCGACGACTCCACGTATGCGACCGGCACCACACATTCGGTCGACGGCGGCTTCACGACCGCCTGATCGCGTCATTGCGAGAACCGAGATCGCCGGATGAAAAGGAGTTATACAACTGTACATGCTCAACCGAGAATGGTGTGGAAAAATGACACAGCGAACCTGGTTTATCACCGGCGTGGCGGTTTGAATGTCAACAGGCCTTGGTATGATTGAAAAACTTCTTCAAACAGATGCAGATTATGTCTGCACTTTCCTCAGGACTATCGCTGGAATAATTATTTTTCCGTATGGAATGCAAAAACTGCTTGGCTGGTTTGACGGTGTAGGAATCAAAGGAACACTTGAACAAATGACGGTCAGGAAAATCCCTCAATTTATTGGATGGCTGATTATCATCGGGCAGTCGCTTGGAAGTATTGCGCTAATATTCGGTTTTCTAGGGAGAATCGCGGCTGGTGGACTCTTCATAATCTTTATAGGAGCGCTCATAGTTCACTTGCCTGACGGGTGGGCAATGAATTGGTTTGGAACAAAAAATGGAGAAGGGATTGAGTATCACGTAATGCTCCTCTCGCTGCTCTTGATAGTCATCGTTAGAGGAAGCGGCGCCATGTCAATCGATCTTTGGCTAACATCTTAGGAGGCAATGGGCAATCGGCTTCGAGAATGAGAAGGACGTGGGGTCTAAGGAGATTCATATGCCATACCGGCTATTGGGCAAAAGCGGCCTCCGGGTTTCCGAAGCGGCTCTGGGCACCATGACCTTCGGCGATGATGCGACTTAGATGAAAACAACTCGGAAAGAGGCCGAGGCGCGATTTGTCCGTATTTTAAGGCCTGGAAAACTGGCGGGAGCAACGGGACTCGAACCCGCGGCGTCTGCCGCAAGCCGCGCGGGTAAGACGCCCGTCATCCTGAGTGGAAAGCTGTGCGGCGATTCACAGCATCCTTCCAAACTCCGGGTCATCCATAGCAACAAAAGGAGAGCCTGCGATGAAAGCTCGTATCGACTACACCAATGTTCCGGAAGCGCTCCGTGGGATGTATCAGCTCGAGCATTATATCCACAACTCAGGCCTGGAGGAATCGCTGGTCCACCTCGTGAAGATGCGCGCTTCGCAGATCAATGGGTGCGCGTATTGCCTCGACCTGCATTCGAAAGACGCCCGCGCCCTCGGCGAGACCGAGCAGAGACTCTACGTGCTCGACGCTTGGGAGGAGGCCCCCTTTTACTCCGAGCGCGAACGCGCGGCGCTCGCGCTCACTGACGCCGTCACTCGGATCACGGAAGGCCATGTGCCCGACGCGGTCTTCGAGCGCGCACGAGCGCACTTCAACGAACAGGAGATGATTGCGCTGGTGTTTACCCTGACTACCATCAACGCCTGGAACCGCCTTGCTATTACGATGCGTACCGAGGTGGGCAAATATCAACCGAAGGCCCGCCCGTAGGAGAAGATCCGGATGCAGTCAGCGAGATGTTGCATGTGACCCTCCTGCGCCTAGCTTGGCGCAAAAGAACCTTCATGCAGCGGCGCCGGATAAGGATGCGGCGACGGGAAGTCTACCGAAGTGAATTGCTTTGCGGCGGCAAGGCTCGGCAGCTTCGGGTTTGCCAACTGTCCGCCCTTCATTCTGTTTCGGCCTCCGCCTTCGCTTGCCATCAGCATACTTCCTATGTATAATTGAGTATGCACTCGGTAATAGAGAAGGTCAGTGGCGCGTCCTAAAAGCGAAGACAAACGAAATGCGATCCTCGACGCCGCGACCCGCCTATTTGCGGAGCGCGGTCTTACCGCTGCCCCAACGTCAGACATTTCAAAACAAGCTGGCATCGCCGAGGGAACTCTGTTTACGTACTTCAAGACCAAGAATGATCTGATCAATGCCCTTTACCGGGAGATCAAGCTGGAACTTGCCGACGCGATGATGTCGGATTTCCCTCGGAAGAAGAATATTCATACCAGGCTGCGACATGTATGGGATCGCTATGTGAATTGGGGCATTGCAAACCCCAAGCAGCGCAAGGTGCTGGCGCAACTACAGGTTTCGGGGGTACTCACCAAAGAGTCCAGAGACGCCGGCAGCGCGCCGTTCGTCGAATTCCAAACCATGATTCGTCACGCGATTGAGCAGCGGGTCTTTCGGAATGATCTCCCGGTGGAACTAATCTCGAAGTCGTTAGCAGCCTTGGTCGAGGCAACGATAGATCTCACGGTGTCGAATCGATCCAAAGCGAAACAATACCGGGATAGCGGCTTTCAAATGTTCTGGGCGGCAATAACCAAGTAACGAATCGTTGCATCTCATAAATGAGTACGTAATCACAATAGAGTCGCTCGCGAATCCAGCTCGCCGAGTCTAAACACACATAGTCTGTCTAACAAGGAGAACGGAGGATTTCATGTCGAAGGTCTGGTTGATTACGGGAAGCGGAAACGGGTTGGGGAGGGACATCGCCGAGGCGGCGCTGGCCGCAGGTGACAGCGTGGTCGCTGGGGCGCGCCGGACGGAGGAACTGGCACCTCTGGTGGCGCAATACGGCGAGCGGGTGAAACCCGTGAAACTGGAAGTGCGCGACGAAGCCGCCGCAAAAGCGGCCGTGCACTTGGCAGTGGATACATTCGGGCGGCTGGACGTTCTGGTGAATAACGCAGGCTATGGGCAATTTGCCCCGTTCGAGCAAATGAGTGCGGAGGACTTCCAGGCGATCGTGGACACCTGCTTCTACGGCGTGGTGTACACCACGCGCGCTGCTGTGCCGGTGATGCGTAAGCAGAAGGGCGGTCACATCTTTCAGGTGTCTTCGGTCGGTGGCCGCCACGCAGTTCCGGGCAATACGCCGTATCACGCGGCCAAGTGGGCGGTGGGCGGTTTCAGCGACTCGCTGGCGATGGAAGTCGCGCCCTTCGGAGTCAAGGTCTGCACACTGGAGCCGGGAGGAATTCGGACCAACTGGGCACGGCGCGCAGGTCAGAATGCGCCGGACCTGCTGCCCGAATACGAGGCCACGGTCGGTTCGTTCCTGAAGATGTTGCGAGGCCTCGAAGGGCGTCTGGAAGGCGATCCGCGAAAGATCGCGGATGTAATTCTGCAACTGGCAAATAGCGACGAGGTGCCGGTGCGGCTGATCCTCGGTGTCGATGCGGAAAAGCGTGTGCAACAAGCGGAAGCTGCGCGGGCGAGCGAGGCCGAGAAATGGCGACATCTCACTGTTTCAACGGTTTTTGAAGATGGGCGCTTCGACAGCCGATTGCATATGGCAAAGAGCGGAATCAATTCCTGAGTTGCTGAATCATGAGGAGCACGATTATGAAATACAGATTACTTGGCAAGAGCGGACTGCGGGTCTCCGAAGCGGCTCTAGGCACCATGACCTTCGGCGACGAGTGGGGATGGGGATCACCAAAGGCTGAAGCGCTGAAAGTCTATGAGACCTACCGCGAGGCAGGTGGAAACTTTATTGACACGGCGAATTTCTACACCAACGGCACTAGTGAGACATTCCTTGGAGAGTTCATGCAGGGCCATCGCGAGAGCGTCGTTCTAGCCACGAAGTACTCCAACGCCACGCCAGGCAATGATCCGAATGCGGCGGGCAATCATCGCAAGAACATGATGCAAGCAGTGGAAGCCAGTCTGAAGCGACTGCAGACCGACTATATCGACCTGTACTGGGTGCACATCTGGGACGGGATCACACCTGTGGAAGAAGTCATACGCGGTCTGGACGACTTGGTTCGCCAGGGCAAGGTTCTTTACGTCGGCATCTCGGACGCTCCCGCCTGGTGGGTCGCCCAGGCAAATACTCTGGCGGAGCTTCGAGGCTGGACACAGTTTATCGGGCTGCAGCTCGAGTACAGCCTGATTGAGCGGACGGTCGAGCGCGAACTGATTCCCATGGCCGAAGCTTTGAACTTGGGGGTTCTGGCTTTCTCTCCCCTGGCGGGTGGATTTCTAACCGGGAAATATCACGGCGCAGGCAAGCCCGACGGCGGGCGGATGACCAATGAGGGAGTAAAAGCCTTCTTTCCAGACAGGGAACAACGCGCGGCGCCGATGATATTGGCTGTAAAGTCGGTTTCCGAACAAACCGGTCGCAGCATGGCGCAAGTCGCGCTCGCCTGGTTGCGCCATCAAACGGTGCCAGTAATCCCGATCATAGGAGCGCGGAAGGTATCTCAACTCCAGGATAATCTCGCCAGTTTGGATCTGGAACTCTCCGCCGAACAATTGAAATCCCTTGATGGAGCAAGCCGAATCGAGCTCGGATTTCCCCAGAGTATTTACGATAGAGAAATGGTTCGTGCAATTAGGTATGGCGGGACGTGGGATCGCTTGCTGCTCTAAATGCGGCACTTCAGGCAGAATCGTGATCCAGATGCCGGCGTTTAAGCTCCCAGTTTACGGGCAAACCGGAAGTTGAACGGCGAGGGCAGACTACTGACAACCTTGACGACGTAACACCAAGCCTCCCCAATCTCAACTCCCTTAAAGCGTGAAAGGCTAGAACAACTGCCCCTGAGTTGGAGTGTCTAACGTGGCAGGCGACGCGGCCTCCGCATCGTCAATTTTTGAATTGTTGAGTTTCCTGCTGACAGGATACCGACGCATCAAGTTCGCGTCGTAGGGCTTGAGAATGTCACGAATCCTGCCGAAGTCATTCACGTCGGGATCGAGCCACACATCGTACTTGTCCGGCGTCACGATGACGGGCATACGGTCATGCAGATCGGCTACGAGCGAGTTCGGACCGGTCGTTAAGATCGTGCAACTTTCAATGATCTCTCCATACGGGCTCCTCCACTCATCCCACAGTCCGGCGAATGCAAAGACTTCACCCTCACCAACCTCGAAGCAGTAAGGCTGCTTCACAGAACCCATTTTTCGCCACTCGTAAAATCCATCCGCAGGAATGAGGCAACGTTTGGTAAAGATCGAATCTCGAAATGCCGGTGTGGTTGTCACGGTCTCCGACCGAGCGTTGAGCGTCCGATTTCCGATGCTCATGTCCTTTGCCCAGGATGGAATCAATCCCCAACGCATGGTTGTGAAGTGGCGAATCTTTTTGCCTTGCTCTTTGAGGACAATCAGGACTGGCTGCGTTGGCGCAATGTTGTATCGCGGATGCTCTTCAACTTCGTCATCCGCCGCACACAGATTCCGAATTTCCGTCCAACTTCCGTCCAATTCAAGGGCAGGATAAACAGCGATGCGGCTCGTAAGCGACACCGAACGTGGCACTTGGAGTTTTATACCCCCCGGCTGTTAACCGAAGGGTTGCACCTGGTACTGATATGGGAGGTCGGACGGACAATTTCGTTGTCGAACATCGCGAACGTCGTCTCGAATTGTTGCTGTTCTATCGGGAGGAAAAATCACAGTAGAGCGTTCGTATACGTCGCTCATTCGGGCGCAACCCGCAGGAAGGGTTTCCTGACAAGTTCGCCACGAGATTTTAGCGAGAGTAATTGTGTATTCGGTACGTATCGGGCCTCTGCAACCAGAAACTATTCTGCAGCAATAAGTTCCGAAGACCCTGCAACCATCCGAATTTACAAGTCGCGCGCCGCAACATCTCGATGTCGCGACCCTAAAACACAGTCGGATGCAATCGATGGCTTCCCACAAGCCGATTTCCTGGAAGCGATCCGGTCACGCTGAGAATGTGGTCTGCTACCCATTCATAGAATTCTTGAGGCGGGGTCCTACTCGCACGCTCCACGGTGGATAGCCAGTTAGGATCGATGTGCGAATGCGGCAGACGGACCAGCGGTTAGATCGGCCTCATCCCCGAGGTCCATGGCTGCGATAAGACCGCTGTTCACAGTGAATACGTGGAGAACCTCGCTGTCTGAAAGAACATCCCCTTGAAGGCTCTTAAAGAGTTGGTGCACCCTGACGCGGGTCTTGCCTCCGGCTTCCTCGGTCATTGCGAGCGGTTCGACATGGGGATCGAACTGACCCCATTGTCGAGTCCAATAGGCGCGGATCTCTTCTTTTCCGACAACTTTGCCGCCCTCCGAAGCCTTGGGCCAGCTCACGTCTTGCGTCATTAGTGCTAATGCACCGTCGATGTCCCGCTTGTTGAATGCGGAGTACGCCTGCTCAATAATGGTCTTATTGTCTGCCATTCATCCGCCTATAACGCTTGCCATGCACTCGATTATCGTTATGCGGCCAGCCCACATCATCGCTGACGGATTTTAGCAAAAGGAAGGGCGAAGCCGCACCGTTTTTCATCCTCTTTTTGTCCTTCGATGCGGTAAGCCTGTAGGTAACGGGAAACGCCCTTGTGGCTATCTTGAGGGCTGGCCCCCGGATTTCCGGCTAAACGAAACCACGCGTGCAGTCGCTTAGTTCTGAGACTTACGCGGCGAAATGGATCAGTTCGCTGCGGAACGGTATGCTCAAAAATTGTGTTTTCGGTACGTATCGGGCCCTCGATTTGAACGCACGACAGCTCTTGACCGTTTATCATTCCACGACGGTCCAATTGACCGAATTTCAGTCCAACTTCAGTCCAAAACGGACCATTTCCTGGGCAGATCTTGGTAGGTTAGCGACGTAAGGACAGTTGAATCATCGTGATTTATGGAGCGGGCGATGGGAATCGAACCCACGTCCGAAGCATGGGATGGCAATAATTGGTCAGCGGTAGTGTAAGAAAAAATACACCAGGGCCCAGGCGACAAACACCAGAAGCACCAGAAGCAGAAAGCGGAAGACCTTGCCGCTACTGCTGGCTTCGGGCACGACTGGGGTGTTGCTGATCGTTCCGCCAAGCCTGCCAGAAATGCCGTCCGTCGGTTTGGCATTAGCAGCTTCAATTGTCGTCGTTGTGTTGGAAATGGAAGTCGGGGCGGTGCGCCTCTTTCGCGGGCGGCAGAGTCTCCTTCTCGAGAATCTCGCTTTGCGTCAACAACTCGTTGCGCTGAAGCGTCGACATCCTCGCCCTAGTCTCGGCCTCTTCGATAAGCTCTTCTGGGTGGCTGCTCGGCGGTTCCGGTCGGAATGGAAGGAGTCCCTCATCCTGGTCACGCGGGAAACCGTGGTCCGCTGGTCAACTCCTGTCCTTGGCTAAAATCAGGAAGCAGGTGCGCTGACCGTGCACGAACCGTGCATTTATGAATCAAATTGAGGCCCTTGGAGTTAGCTTTGAACGAGAAGCAGATTCCCCAATTTGTTGGAAACAATAGAAACTCAAGCAGGAAATGGAATGCTTAGAATGAATTCTCGTGCTTGCAAAGCAGGTGCTCTCCCAGCTGAGCTACACGCCCATCCTTAGTAACCATTTTATTCTAAAACACTTTCGAACGCGCCGCACTCCAATTCACCAAAAACAGAGCACCTTCTGCCTAGATAGGTGCTCTCCCCACTGAGCTACACGCTGACGCCGTATAACCGTTTCTGCCGGGCATTGAGTCGTTTCAAATTGACGTAACGGCACTACGCCCTCGTTGCTGAAATTGGAACATCAATTTCTCGACTGTCATCGACATCGCGATCACGACGATTCATCATTGAACGGGAGCAGTGTCTCGAACCGGGCGCCTCGGCTGAGGACACCCGAGAGACGCCGCTCGTGCAAGTCACGATTGAAGGGGAGCTGCGAAAGGCAAAACTCATCGAAGGCGTCCTGCCCAAATATCCAGAAGAGGCACTAAAAAGCAGGATTACAGGAACCGTCGAACTGCACGTAGTTTTTGAAAAGGGCGGGACAGTGAGGCTGGTTGAAGTTGTATCCGGACACCCTCTGTTCGCGCAAGCAGCTGTCGACGGAATGAGAGACTGGAAATACCCGCCGACGATGTTAAACGGTAAGCCGGTGGAAGTGGACACGCTAGCATTTGTCACGTTTGCGCTCGGCGGTGCGCTGACGACAAATCCTTCAGCTCGCACTTTCGATCGTGCTCGATTCCGCTAGCCGGGATACGGACACACGCGCTCTGCGCCGCAGATGATCTCCAGACGAAAATTCGTGTCCAGTTCAGCCGCCCTTGACGCAGGATGCGTTTGTGGTTATGGTATAAGAGTTATACCAGTCACATGCGATTTCAGTTTGACGCAAGGAAAAGTAAGAGGCTTCGGGCAAACCCGAAGCGTGGCATCGGATTCGAAGACGCGCAAGAAATCTTCTCGCATCCCTATTACCTCGATCAGCGCTCCGATTTTCCGGAGCAATACCCCGCGATCGGCTGGGTAGGCGGCCGACTTTACTCCCTGATTTTCGAGGTCAGGCACGATTCCGAGGGCGAATACCACCACTTGGTTACGCTCTGGAAGTCCACCAATGAAGAAAGGAAACTCTATGAAGAGCAGACGTAAAAAACCGAAACCCGTTTCAGCTGAGGCCATCGCACGTTTCGCCGATCGAGGAAAGGACATCTCGCGGTTCTTCACTAATGCCGGGCAGATGATGGAGCCTGTCCAGCGTGTCAATGTCGACTTGGCCGGTACGATGCTGAACCAACTCGACAGCGTCGCCCAAGAACTGAACATAAGCAGGCAAGCAGTCATCAAGACCATGCTTCGACAAGGCCTCGATCGTTACTATTTGGCCAAAAGCCGTGCACGCAAGCTTGCCTAGCTATAGCTAGGTGACCGCGGCTGAGATGTTACTGATGCAAACAGAGCACCTGAAAATCGATGGGCACGAATCGGGTTGTGGGTTCCGAAATTGGCGGCTTAGAATTTCCGGAACCCACATCAGAGTACCCTTATTTTGTGTAGCCCAGTTAGTAGCCCAATTTGCAGAGGGGTTTGCACTGTTAAGAGACGCCGATTCAACGACTTAGGTGAGATGATGGCGTGTTTGCAAAGCGGGTGCTCTCCCAAACTGGGCTAAAAGCCCATACGGTGCAACCATCACCCTTTCAACAGCGTACGGCGACTTCTCCAATTGTTCCAACCGCGCTTTTCGGACCATATGGTCCAACATGTCAGAGGCGGTGAGCGACTGGGCCATTTTAGCGGTCCATTTAGGGCCGCCCCTTTCCCTCTTGCACGAGGATCTCAGAACGGTCCTCGCCGTCAAGGGTTCGCTTCGCCGCGCAACACCGGCGCGCCCTTGACCGCTGCGGGCCGTTCTGAGACAACACCCCTTCCAAGAGGGAAAGGGGCAGAGTGAAAAAGTAACCAGACCACCGCTGTTTTGGCCCCTTTTTCCACCGCCATCGACACCAACAAGAGGCTTTTCGATAGGAATTGGAAACGATCTGGGTAAACAGTGTTTCATCGGGGGTTGGACTTAACGTGCGCGGTGAGACCGTTGTGCGAAAGAAATTCTCACGGTACTCAGTTGCTGCGCTTCACTGCAAAGGTGACATAGTCTAGATCCAATCCAGTTGTTGCTTTTCGTGCTTGGTTTGGCTTGGAAGTGCATGTGAAGAAAGAGTGGATGAGCCGAGTGCATGGAAGTGCTTTGAGGCGTCATGGAATCCGAGTTCAGCCACAGAGTTTACTCTGGAAATCACCGGCCATCGAGGTCGATCATTCTATTCCAGGGATTCGAGTCTGCGAAGTGTTGGATCGTATCTTCGCTGACCGTCCACTACCCAGTACGCTGGTCATGGACAATGGGTCAGAATTTTCGGAACCGACAGCTCTCGATGAATGGGCGTGTCGGCATGGTGTGAGGTTACACTTCATCGAGCCTGGCAAGCCAATACAGAATGCGTTCTGCGAAAGCTTCAATGGCAAGTTCCGTGACGAATGCCTGGACGAGCACTGGTTCACGAGGCTGCAAGAAGCCAAAGACATCATCGAAGCTTGGCGGAAAGAATACAATGAGGAACGGCCACATAGTAGTCTGGATGACCGGACACGCGTCGAGTATATCCAGCATCTGCTCGACAAAGGGGCGCAGGCGACCGGGCATGGTAGATGCCTAGCGGAGACGGGATAGCCCGTCTAAAGGCAAATGCGTGCGTCATGAAGGTGGCCCTCGTTCAAAATAAGGAGGTGCTCAGCTTGAAAAGAATACAGTCGCTGCCAATCGCATTTTTTCTGCTGGGTCTGTTGTCCCTGTCTGTGTGCGCTCAGGAAAAACAGCTGTCGCCCAGGGCGCAGGAGCTCACCCGGGCTCTGGCTGTGCTTCACAGTAAACCCGGTGATCCAATGACGCAGAAGCACTACTTGTAAACGTTCCCGCACGATTACAAAACTTTCCTCGACCTGTTCGACTTGGACCATGAACTCTACGACGGACACGACTTCATCGATGTGCTACCTTCGCTCGCCAGGAACCATGACACCCAGGTCGGCATATTGCTCATTGGGCTCTACAGAGATGCGCACATAGAGGCTGACGCGCCGACTTATCTGCAACTCGCCGCAGCGGCTTACGGAAGCCAACACACGAAGAGCTTTGCCAAATTGCTGAAACAACTGCCCACAGAAAAGGAGAACCACTTGATCACTTTTCTGGCGGATGTAGAAAATCACCACGGGTATGCGGAATATCAGAGCATCATTGGTCACCTTAAAGGCTTGGAAGAACAGGGTCTTGTCTTGGCAACAAGTTTGAAAAAGCGAGGAAAAAGAAGGAACAGCGGCCCCACGGCTGAAACATGAACCAAAAAACTCAGAACCGAATCAAAGGCCTAACTTCAGATTGGCCCGACTAACGCGGGAGGGTCAAGGTGAACTATGGTGGTCAAGCAAGCCAGAGAGGCCGCCCGGCTGTGGATGGTTGAGGAAGCCAGCGGTATACGAGGATTCTGCGGAGCGTACACTGCCGGCTCGACGAACTGGCTCCCCGATGATGCAGACCTCACCACGGCATCTGATCTCGATATCATGGTCGTCCTCGCAGACCAGAACCAGGTTGGCGGGCGAACATAGGGGATGGACTTGATCTGTGTCACCTCTAGTATGCGCAGATTGGCTTGCCACTGGTGAAACCGATAAAGCGGATCGTTGTCGGAGCTAAGGTACTTCGGCATCCAAAGCTGCCCTCGAATGGCGCGGTTGAACATCCTACAAAGTGCGGCACCATCGACCGTGCCGGCATGGACGCCGAAACCAATGATCCGGCGGGTGTATTGATCCATGACCACCAGGACCTATTCGACCCGGTCGCTGGTAGTTTCATAGAAACTCTGGCGGAATGTGCAGCGCGCAATGCGGCGATCATCGAATACGGCTGGCTCAGCGCCGATCCCACGCCTTTCCCGCTTTTTTCAGCATTCCAGAAAGCATTAACGGTCAGAGGTTACACTCTACATGAGTTTGTAACGGATCCGGTTCTACGACCTAAGGCCGAGCGTTTCGTTTACGACCATCTGGAGCAGGGTGAGCTGAAACCCAAAATTGATCGCACGTTCCCGCTCGCACAGATCATTGAAGCGCATCGCTACTTGGAATCAAACCAACAGGTAGGCAAAGTCGTGGTTACCGTTCCCTGATGCGTGGGATTCTGGCTCGTTCTGCTACCTCGGAAATGCGGCAAGGACTTGGAGCTCGCTGGCGGCGCGCTCTTGGTTAGTGTGCTCGCTGCGAGACGGCCGGAATGAATTTTGGTGACATTGGAGGCGACAGTCCGGCACTTCGTCTAGTGCTGCGCCAGGTCGAGACTGTGGCGCCCTCTTTAGCGTCCATTTTCTTTCGGTCCAATTTTAGTGGCGGAGGAGGTGGGATTAAACCCTAGTGAGGAAGCGTGAGGAATGGCCTTAGCGGCGTTTGTAACTGATGCGAAATGTACAACTTGCAGCCGCCCCTTTTTGATTCGGCGCACCTTGTTGTAATTACGGAGCTTTTTGGGTCTCAAATCCTCGTCTAGAAGTACACATGTACTGATGAAAACAGGCTATTTATTCGGCGTGTCTAGCCCCCTTCTAAAAGAGGGGCTGGACAGAGGAAGGTGCCTACCGACGCGTCCTTTCCACCCCTCTCAAAATGTACGTATTCACCCGATGGATGTTGCTTTGAAAACCTGCAAATTGGAGGGAGCCAGCCACGCTGAAATCTGGATGGCCTATATGTCCAACGAACTTAAGACGCTTTGGAAACGCTCGTCCTCGTACTGGCGCAGTGTCCACTCACGAAAGTGGCTTCCAGTAAATCGCCGCGTGCGCCTGCCTTTCTGCGTCCTCAAAGTACTCGGCGATGTCCTCGACGATGGAGAGCTTCATTTCATAGAGAGGGCGCGAACGTTTGAAGCCGCGAGACGACGTATCGAAGCGCTCGCGGAGGTCAGGCCAGGTCAATACGTGATTTACAACGGGGAAACAGGCGAACGGGTTTCCATTGTTGCAGGTGGAAAGCGTGGCCAATCAGCTTTGGGGGATTCTATGTTGGCTTTGACTGGACGGTTTACCTGAGTCATCGGCGCGAAGCTCGGCCCTACACTGCCGACATTTCGGATTCTGCTTCCACTCCGCGACGAAGTAACGCTTGCCACAGCTTGGGCACCGATAGCGCCGCGTGAGTTGCCAATCTCTCGCGGTATTCATGACGGCCATTCTACCATCGGCTGCCAGTCTAAAAGGCATCAGGTCTATACCTGATTGACGCCATCGTGTGGTGTGAGGGCTACAGGGAGACAATTTATTCCGTTGCGGTAGACCAAACGGAAGGCCGCACTGGAACAAAATTCGCTATGAAGGATTACAGGAAAAGACAGGAAGGTCTGGAAGACATTTTCAGGGAACATTGAAGCTTTAGGTGGACGTGATGAAGGACGTGGTGCGATAGAGAGTTATAGTAATGGTGATTGGTGACCCCTCGAAGCCCGCCTGCGGCAGGCAGGCTCGGGCCAAACGGGTTGATTCGTGACGCTTCGCTGAAGCTCCCTTCGCGAAAATCGCTCGGGTAAACACGGTAAGCTAGCACGCAGGCTTCTTGCGGATTGACATTAGGTAGCCGTGTTTACAGACTTTAGGGCCAATTGTGAATCTCCCTGTCGAGCGGATTTAAGCAGATGAGATACGGAATTCCATCTACGTTTTTCTGCTACCGCACCAGTCCGGGCAGCGTCACTGAAAGGAAGTGATAAGTGTGGGTGGCCGAAGGTTTTTGCCGACTGGCCGAGTCGAACACCGGATTGCAAAGACAGAAGTCGTAGAGCTTCTGCACCTGGGCGAATCGCCGCCTGCGAAGGTTGAAGCCATCACTGAAAACGTGAGCTCTCAAGGGGCGCGGGTGATTGCTGATTCAGTTTGCGCGCCGGGGAAGGCTGTGCGTTTAAATGCACCAGAGGAACACCTGAAGTTGTCGGCGCGTGTGGTCTACTGTCAACGTTTGGACGAGAGGAAATTTGCCATTGGGCTTCAACTTGAAGCGCGCGTTGAGGAATGGCAAAAGCTGCCTTAGCTCTGATGGTGATCACCTTTCAAGAAGCCTGGGTGCAATCGGTTCTGGGTGCCAAGCGGCCACGTTTCTGCTCTTACGCCCTGCGGGAGTTTACTGCGAGTACTCTCCCGAACCTCTGCATATTCCCGCTAAGTCATTCCATCCGTAGGGGTTAAACGGGCTTCCCCTTCTCGGAATTTGTATTACCCTATATATTTGTCTTTCTGTGTCGTTTTATTGGCATTTTATGCTTGACAAGTAATGTTATGTCGCAAGTTGTGCAAAATCGTCGAGAGTTTTAGCAGTCTTCACTGATGCCTCGGCAAACCCTGGTCTCCGCCGTTCCGAGTAGGTCATTCACAAGTTGTGTATCCCCACACTGCGAACACTTCAATTCGTGTCGACCATCCTTGAGGGTCTGTGTATAAGTCCACGCACACTCCATCACTGGCTTCGGCAGGTCAGGAGTGTTACGACCGCGTTTCTTTTGGACCGGGGTCTCGACCACTGGCATAGGTTCCGGGATCGCAGCGACCGCAACCGGGGCAGGCTTCGCCGTGAGCGCACAGTGAGGACACGGAAGTGGCTTTCGATGCTTCGGGCAATGGCGAAGATGGCTGCTCATGAACTTACAGAGACAGATGCGTCATCGGAGTCAGGGAAGATGTCGTTGAAATCTTTCTTTGAGATGTTGACAACTTTGTCGTTGAGTCTCGACACTCGATAACCGACCACAAATGGTTCCTTGGAGCGTATTGCCTCCATTAGTTTCGTTCGAGTCCATGAT
The DNA here is from genome assembly GCA_003224085.1 of Acidobacteriota bacterium. Taxonomy (GTDB): domain Bacteria; phylum Acidobacteriota; class Terriglobia; order Acidiferrales; family UBA7541; genus Acidiferrum. The sequence goes on from QHYK01000115.1 coordinate 42,827, forward strand.
GCTACTAATCCGGCGCCAATAGCCTTCTGAATCTTTTCTTGTGCTTCGTCAAACGTCATCATCGTCTTATCGATATTCATGTTGTTCTCCTTCCGCGTCTCCGATCTGCGCCCCGGCGCTGCTGAGTACACTCCTACTTTGCAACTTACGGATTTAGGACGGCACGAGGATACGAGGCTGACTGACTAACTAGTCTCCTACTCCACGCCGACGTGTCGGCCGTGTCGTTACTACATACAGTCTGCCACATGTGGTTCTAGTACTTCAATACCGAAAATAAAGCGAACATTTTTCTTGGTCGACCGCACCTCGAACCCGCTGGTCTGACTGCGCCAGGTTGGTCGATTCTTCTAAATGAATGGGGTGCCCAGGCAGGTGGATCCCGGATGAAGTCCACCCTGCACCTAATATGATCTCCGCCGTTAAAAGGTTATCCAGCATCCAGCCAGGATGGATCAACCAAAGAAAAACATATTATGCACTGGAAACAAAAAGCCCGAACAGGTTTCCTTATATAAGGTTACCGGGATTTCCTTCCATTTCCAATCGAACCATTCATCCGTTCCGGGTGATCCTGCACCAACTCGATTCCCGAGGTCCGCCAACGTGCAGTTCGTCAGTTCGTAGCGGCAGTAGTCCGTGTGGAAACTGAGTGGGCCGTCGATATACTCCGCGCCACACCGTCGCGTACATACTTTTGAACTTCTTGAATGGTCGCAAACTTTTCAACCGACCATGGGCCACGACCTTCTTCTTGCGATAAAACGGAGAACGGCTTCGGACGACGATCCGGCTTGATTTGAATAAACAGAACGTCGAATTCGTTTTTGAATTGGCCGTCCTGCGTCCTGGTCACAGTCATGCGTTCGAGTCCGCCGTGGTATGCCTTGCGAACCAAGATGATGCCAGTCTCACCTTCGAATTCAATTCTCCAGGTTTGCGGCTTCAGGGTCTTTTGATCGTGCTTAAACTGGTTCGTGGTAAAAGTCAAGCAAGGTCGCGGAGCCGGGGAACTGTATCCTTATATATTGTTGCGGCGGGTCCCGTCGCGGAGCACTTGGCGCATAGGTTCGAGTCCCCGCCCATCCTTCTCCGCCTCGTGGATGCGCTGGACTTCATCCTGGGTCCAATCTATGCGGGAAATAGCGGCCTCATAGTTTGCGTTCTTGGTCGCAACATCGAACACTATATAGTTCAAGTTCACCACATCTTACTGGTATCACCACTGTGCTACGGTTAAGAGGAACCAGGAGGCAGAGTTGATGTGGGTGATGCACTAATGAATGCAACCGAAATTGTTTCTCTACTGTCTGAATATAGCAACACGCTTGACCGCCTCCACCCGCCCGCCGAGGAAGCGGGATGACGTGTCCCCAAAGATGTGGGCCCATGACGATCCAGGTGCGCGAGAATCAGGTCCATGGCTTGCCGCCGGTCGGTTGCCGGACCGCGCTTGGGGCGCTCTCGGCGGAGCGAAACGGTGAGCTGTTTGAGAGTGGATTGGATATCGTTGAGTTTCTTGACCGTAGGGGCGAGTTGTTGCCGCTGAGCCCACTGCTGAGAGGCGCGACGCGGTTTGGTGCTGAGGTAAACGTAGGTGTCTTGGAATGGTTTTCGTTTCAGCTCACGCGCACGCACCAGGAGACGCAGGGTCTCGTGCACGCGCAGATGCAGGAGGTCCTGGAGTTAGGTGTGGGTCTGGCCTGCCGGTGAGGTCTCCACCAAATGGATCAGGGTGGCGCGCAAGGTTCCCTGCGAGGAGAAGCCAATCTGGCGATACCGCCAGAGGCCTTTGGAGTCGAACTGCGGGATGGGTTCGAGGGTGTAAATAGCGGCCCGCGTGGCTGTAGCTGGTGAGATAACCGACGGCCCGCAGCGCGTGAAGGATCGTAGTGCGCGACTGCCTCTTTAAGGCCTGGCGAAGATCGTCGAGCAGTGCCACAGGTCGGGTCCGGAAGAGCTTTTGCAGGGCAGCCTTGTAGGGAGAATCGTTCGGCACACGTCCTCCATGAACTCGCGATGTATTCGCGATTCTGGGTTTAACTGGCAATCGTGATGCCCGCGCAGGCTTAACTTGTTCTGGGACTGAAATTTAGGAGTGCGTGCGCAGATTGATTGACCAGTTAAGCCGAAAATCACCGGCCAAACTGTTTGATCATAAGGCGCTTACGCGCGAATCAAGGTCCAAACAGATTTGACCGGTAATTTTTAGCAACACGGAAGTTCTGCAGTTGAATCCAATCAAACTCTCCAAAGCGTGAGATTTCGGATTTCGGGAATGGATCGGTGCGACACTCTCCCACTAAATTGTCTCGCTAGGGGGTTCACCCCAACGGTTCTCGAACCCTTGTCTTGCTGACGTGCCTCGGAGTGGATGGTTGCTAACCTAGTGCAACCCGTTCCAATCGTTCGAGAGTGTCGGGATATTTGCGAACTAACAAGACGAGGGCTGCTGCCTGAGGATTGGGTTTTGCGCGACCCTGTTCCCACTTCTCAAGCGTGCGTTCGTTAATGCGCAACTTCCGAGCGAAAACGGCTCGCGAACAGCGCAGCCTCTTACGCGTATCCCGAATCAGCTTCGAATCCACCTTGGGCAGCGGTCCCGCTTCAACGTTGTAAGTGCGCAGCGTGATTTTGCCCTCGCGATGACTTTTCATCGCTGCGACGCCTTCCATCATTTCGTCGAAAATCTTTCTCTTGCTCATCACCTTCACCTCCGCGGTTTCCTTTGCTTCGCAAGCTTCGCGCCCTGACGTGCCCGGAGCTCGGTTTCAATCGCGCTGTTCCGTTTTCGGTCCGGCTGAGGTTTTGGCGAACCAGTACCAGTTGCAAACCCGACCAAGCTTTGGGATCGACCTGAAGGAGTGTTCACGGCCGGGATGCCTAGAACCGCGGCGTGCTCGTCCCCATATTGCCAATCTTCAGCGTACTGGTTGCGCTTGCGATACGCCACGATGGCGACGATCGTGCCGATGGACAACGGAGGGAAAAGAAGGATCAGGATTCCGTGTTTAAGAGCCTGAATAAAATGCGTACCGGAATTGGCGGCGGTTTGATAGCACAACGCGCAACTCTGGGCGTAAAGAGACAAGGGGCTTACGAGCAGGGCTAGCGCGGTGACGCCGCACTTCAGGAGCTGGTATCTGGCTTTTGGCCCCAGATGCATCCTAAGTTGTTCCGTTTCCATTCTAATTCCCCGAGGCATCCTACCCAAGCCCGATAATAGAACTTCAGGGTCACCAATGTACGACCCGCAAATGCTCGAGCCGGAGCGCGTCCGGCCAGAAATGATCCATCATGAAAAGCACGAACAGCAGCGCTGGGATTAAGCTCCAGAAAAGGCTAGGGCGTTCGTACTTCAAGTGCATGAAGAACATCACGGCTATGCCCGCCTCGATGAATGCAAAAATAAGCAGGAACAAGAGCAATCTATCGCTCGACAAATGCCGGTAGGTCAAGAAGACCTCAATTCCTACGATGCACAGCAAACCGACCCAGATTGCCAGATAAGATTTCATTCCCAGAGCATTTCTTGGTTGCGTGGCGGCCATCTTGCCTCCCAATGCCCTTCGCCCGGGGTTCCTATTTCGCGTTCATGAGATAAACCAGCGGAAAGACGAACATCCAGACGACGTCCACAAAATGCCAATACAGGCCGACGGTCTCGACATGACTCTCGTCCGTGCGCCTCCGGTGGTACTTGATGGCCACGACAAGGATAGCCACGATGCCGGCAATGACGTGACCCAGGTGCAGACCGGTGATGCTAAAGAACGTGGCGCCGAACAGCGCTGGTCCGCCAACGGGGTTTTGGAACAGCCGCCAGCCTTCACCAATCATTCTCAGCCATTCGCGGATGTGCAGAACCGCAAAGAGGGTTCCTAGCAGCACCGTCACGCCAAGCCAGGCAAGACAGCGTGAGGGGTTCTCATTTTTTGCAGCTTCGAGCGCGCCCAGCATCGTCACGCTACTGGCGAGAAGCACAAACGTCATGACCATGCCGTTCACAATGGTTGGCGAAAAGGCGAACGGCGTGGTCCAGTCCGTGCTTCCGACCCGCACATAGCCGTAAGCGAACAGGATAGAAGCGAAGGTAACCGCGTCAGAAAGGATGAACAGCCAAATGCCGAGCTTCTTGTGCTGAATCCCGTACGGCGATTCTTCTCGCAGGGCCTCATGACCGGCCATAACCCCCTCAGATTCGCTCACCACGCCCTCCTAAATGGTGTCCATCCGGGTCATCATCAAAAGAATCAAATAGATCCACAGGCCGTCCATGAAGTGCCAGTACACTGAGGCGACGCCGAGCGCCGCTCTTTGCCTCGGACCTGTGCTTCGGCTCAACCCATGAAGGACATAAGCCAGGCCGGCAATCCCACCGAGCAAGTGCACGCCATGAGCCGCGGTCAAAACATAAAAGAACGAGCTGCTGGGATTTGTTGAAAGGAAGAGCCCCTCGGCGGCAAGCTCACGCCACGCAACCAACTGCCCGGCGACGAACATTAATCCAAGCCCCATAGTGAAGTAAAACCAGTACAAGGCTCGAGCTGACGCTCCCGCATCCCCGGCCGGTTTTTTCTGTCCGAAATTGTGATGTTGCCCGAACCGGCGGCGGGACATTTCCAGTGTAAAACTGCTCAGCAGGAGAATCAGCGTATTAAAGTAAAGAATTCGTGGCAGCTCAAAATGTCCCCAGTCTCTGGCCGCGCCTTGCCGAACAACCATGGCGCTGGTAAGAGCGGCGAACATCATCGAAATGGCCGCCACCGCAACCCAAATGCCCGTTTGCGAAGGCGCGACTCCGGCGGGAAGCGAAGAAATGCGCCTCCGCGGGCCTTCCTTGGAGCCTCCTTCTCCCCCTTCGGACGGGCCCAGCTCGCGTTTTATCTGAGGCGGCGGGGAGTAGGTTGACGATGCCATGGTCTTGAGGTGCTCGCTTTCCAACATTTAGCCCGCTGCCGCCTTTTCGGGCGAAGTCTGCATCACGTAATCGCCTGCGGCGCTCTCCACGCCGTATTCCTCCGGGCCGTGGTAGACAATCAGATGCCTCCCGCCGAAGTTGTCAAAGGGGGGCGGCGAAGTGGTGGCCCATTCTAAGGTGGTTGCTTCCCAGGGATTGTCAGTCGCCCTTGGCCCGCGGAAGCGGCTCCAAATCAGGTTGTAGAGAAAAAGGAGCTGGGCGGCACCGGTAAAGAGCGCTGCGATGGTAATGAACCTGTGTACGGGAATCAGCGGAATTAAATAATTATCGGTAAACGCGGCGTAACGACGCACGTTGCCGGCCAGACCCAGATAATGCATGGGCATGAAGATAGCGTAGACACCTACGAAGGTCAAACAGAAGTGCCACTTGCCGAGCGTTTCATTCATCATGCGGCCGAACATTTTCGGGAACCAAAAATAGGTGCCGGCAAAAATCCCGAACATGGCTGCGACGGCCATCACAAAATGGAAGTGAGCCACAACGAAATACGTAGCATGCAAATAGGTGTCCAGCGAAGGCTGTGCGAGAAAAAACCCGCTGAGCCCCCCGGTGATGAATACGGAAATAAAGCCGATGCAGAAGAGCGCGGGCGTGCTGAAGCGCAACTTGGCGCCATAAAGCGTGCCAAGCCAGAGCAGCACAACAATCGTCGCCGGAATGGTGATGATCAGTGTGGGCACGGAGAACAGCAGCGCCGAGAAGGGATTCATCCCGCTCACGAACATGTGATGTCCCCAAACCATGTAGCTGAGGAAGCCGATGGAGACCATGCATCCGATCACCGCCCGGTAGCCAAGGATGCGCTTGCGGGCAAAGACGGGGAGAATCGTGGAAATAATGCCAAACCCCGGAAGGATGGCGATGTACACCTCCGGATGCCCGAAAAACCAAAACAGATGTTGCCAGAGAAGCGGCGAACCGCCCGCGTGCGGCAACACTTGATCATTCACCACTAGACCCGCGGGATTGAAGAAGCTCGTTCCTGCCACGCGATCCAAAACCAGCAGCACACAAGCCGGCAACAAAACCGCAAACGCCAGCAAACCGATGACCGAAGTTACAAACCACGCCCACGTGGAAAGCGGCATGCGCGCCAGGGACATCCCTTTGGTGCGCAAGTCGAGCGTGGTGGTGATGAAGTTCAGGGAGCCGAGCAACTGACCCACACAAAAAATCGCGATCGACAGTGCCCAAAGAGTCTGGCCGGTTCCCTGGCCCGGGCCGGCGACGGCGCCGACGGAACTAAGCGGGGCATAAGACGTCCACCCGGCCAGCGCCGGTCCGTCCCCGACAAAGAAAGAGAGAATCAGCACCGCAAACGCCACAAAGGTGACCCAGAAGGACATCATGTTGATGCGGGGGAAGGCCATGTCTTCGGCGCCCACTTGAATGGGGAGAAGATAGTTTCCAAAGCCCGCGAAAGGCGCAGTAGTCAAGACAAAAAAGACCATGATGGTGGCATGCATGGTCATCAGCGAGAGGTAATACTCCGGGGTCATGACGTTCCCCGGCGCTCCGGTCGGCGAGAGCTTTTCGAGAAGCGGAATGTGTGCGGCGGCCCAGCCCAGGTGGATGCGCATCAACCAGGACAAAACCATCCCAATGAAAACAGCCAAGAGCGCCAGGCCGTAATACTGCTTGCCAATCACTTTGTGGTCGACGCTGAATACGTATTTTCGAATAAATCCCTGGGGTGGCGCATGGTGGCGGACCACTGCTTGCGCGGAACTATTCACGTGGGCACCTCGCAAACGAACCTTCGGGCTGCCGCCATAGCGCGGCAGCGCCGATCCTAATCGCCGGACTGGGTTTTTAGCCACTGGTCGAACTGATTCGGCGGCAGCACCTCGAGAAACGACCTCATGCTGTAGTGGCCGAGACCGCACAGTTGGGTGCAAACGATCTCGTACTTCCCGACGCGCGTTGCCGTGAAGTGCAGCGGCATGGTCAGGCCCGGCACAATGTCCTGCTGCATACGCAATTCAGGAACGTAAAACGAGTGAATCACGTCTTTGCTGTGCATGGTGAGGAGAACGGGCCGATTGACAGGCACGGTCAAGGTACCCACGATGGTGTCGTCCCGCGCCGCGACATCGTTTGCCGGGTCAAGCCCAAAGTAGTTCCCGTTTCCGTCCCGGACCCTTTCCGGATGGACGACGCCGAACTGGCCGTCCGGTCCTGCATAGCGGAAATAAAAAGCAAACTGCTCAGCGGCGACGTCAACGTGAAGCGCGTCCGGCTCGGCAGGCGTCATATAAACAGCCGCCCACACCTTAGACCCTACAAAAGAAAGAACTAGGATTTCGACCCCCACCAAGACAATGGCCAAACCGATGAGGGGGCCGGGGCCCCCAGGAAAATATCTGATCGTTCGTCCATCCTTGTTGTCGCTAAATTTCCAAGCAAAGTAGCCGAGAATCAACTGCGAGGAAAGGAAAAGGAAACCGGTGGCGGCCATGGTCTCATCCATCTGGCGGTCAATCCTGGGCCCGATGGTTGAGATATCCACTGGCGGCCACCAGACATGTGCGGCGATCAGCCCGGCGGATACAAGCGCAATAACCGTCACAACTATTGCGAATAATTTGCCCATGATTATTCGCCTTCGCGAGTTCCGGATCTAGTCTCCGCGGCGAGCAGCGCGGCATTGCTCGCAGGAACCAAGCTCCTAGTAAAGATAAGGAGTGACCTTATATGTGAAAGTGATCGTCTTGGTCTCCCCCGCAGCAAGCGTCACTTCCTGACTTTGCGTGCCATACTGTTCTTGCCAACTCGTCACAGTGTACTTGTCTGGCGGGAGTCCCTTCAAGCTGAACGACCCGTTGTTGTCGGTGACCGCGTAGCGAGAAGTCTTGAGAACTGCGAAGTACCCGTGCATCCACGGATGGATGTTGCACTTTACTTCAATGAACTCCGGTTTGCTCCACTTCGTCTCGATGGGCGGGGCCCCGGGCGGCTGAGATTTATTCCACTCCGGATTCAGTTTCGGAAGCGGGTGGATGTTATGCGCGAATGGATCATCGGTGTAGATCTGAAGAGGCTGGTCCACCTGCATCGGGAGCACATGCGGGATATACATGCAGCCTTTCTGATCATATCTTGCGGCCTGGGTGGGGGTGGGGGAAGGCGGCCCGCCAGCCGAGATGTATACGACCACATATTCAAGTACGTTTCCGGGACCCGTGACTACGTTTTGGGCCATCTCCGGCGGGTTGTGCTCCTTGGCGCAGGTTGGCTCCTTGGCCATGTCAATCGGCTTCATCTTGGGAGGTGTGCCTGTATAGGTCACTTTCCCTTCGATTGTGCCCGAGTCCGCTCGAGGATTGGCCAGGACCACCACCACCGAGCCCGCGAGAAGACCAACGAAAGGCAGTAAAAGAGACACGGATTTCGACCGCATAACGACAACTCCTAACCGGAAGTATAGCGCAGAATGGAATTACTTTCCCGGGGGCGCTTCCTGCCCGATCGGTTTGAGCTGTCCTGGATGCGCACTCACCCACTGCCTGAAAGTGCCTAGCTCCGGCGTTTTGATCGATACCTGCAAGGTTCGCAGGAAGTGCACCAAATCCCACGCTTCCTCGGGCTTGATGTTGTCAGCGAAAGACGGCATCGGTGTTCCGTCCAGGCCGGTCATGAAAATCCGGTAGAGGTCATGGTTCGAGACGCCGCACTTAAAGCGTTCGCCAGTGGTGAAGTCGTACGGACGTATCGGATTGCCCTTGCTGTCGGTCAGCGTCGCGGCCGACGGACCGTCTCCGCGCCCTTCAGAACCGTGACACTTCCAGCACTCCATCTTCTGAAACAGTTCCCGGCCATGCAGAATGCTCTCGATTTTGGCCGGAGGCTCCGGTGGAATGGCGATAGGCGTTCCCGCCTTGTCGGTCTGCCACCTTGTCGAGAAGGTCTTGACGAACGCGACCAAGTTCGCACGCTCTTGGTTGGTCAGGGACCGCCACTCCGGCATGTTCGTGGTAACAAACCCGCGGGTCACGGCATCAAAGAGATCCTCATCGGTCGGAAGCGCACCGGTCGGTGTCGAGCGGCATTTGAACACCCCCAGCGTGAAATCCCGGGGTTTTGCAAACCCGAGGGTGGGATCGAACCATATTGCGTTTTCGCCGTTTCCGTCCCCACTGGCGCCGTGGCATCCAACACAAAATCGACGGTAGAGCGTTTTCCCGTCTGACGAGTGGCCCGCAAGGCCTCCAATGTGGGCCTCCATTGGTCCGGTTACGGTGTGAAAATGAATGTCGGTCTGCGCGAAGCAAGGCGTGGTACCTGCGGCCAAGGCGAGCCCCAACGAACCGAAGAAGAATGCGACCACTGATGTTATTGATTTCATCGAAAGCCTCTGTCTCTCAAAAGTCGAAGTCGAATCCGAAAAACAAGGTTTGACTCCAAACCCCAGGGCACCTCGTAGCTGAACATAGTGCCGTAAGCGGCGCGAGCGGAGAGAGGCCCACGCCATTGCCGCTCAATGGAATAGCCCCGGCCGTCTTCACCAGCGAAAATTCGTTGTGCCAAGCCAGCCCCGCGCGGCTGAACATGATGGGATACCATCGGTAGCCTGCCGTATAGGCATCGATGTCCCCTTGATTGGCTGGCATCGTCGGAGTCGGGAAAGCCTGACGCGACATGCGGAGGATCTCGTAGCGACCTGTTAGGACCAGTTGCGGGCTATAGTAATAGTGCGTTTCGATGAACCCGCCGTTCCAAGTTGGGGCTTTAGCGCCAGCCGGAAGGGTTACGGGAGGGGAACAAGGCGCAGTTAACCCACAGCCTATTCCTAGGAATACGCTGTCGTATCCATGCAGGAAAAATGGCAGGAACTCCCATTTCCCCTGGAGGGTGTAAAGATCTCCAGCGAACCCCACACGATAAAATGACTTATTCCCTATCCCGGTCCCCGGTATGGGCGCGGTCGTGAAGGTCTGCGAGAACGTTGGTCTTCGGCCAACGTACGCGTATCCGCCGAGCCTCTGGAGCCCCAGTCGGCCAACCTGAAAAGCTTGGCTGAAAGTGACGTACCCGTCGTAGGTTCGGTTCGAGGGCAGGCCAACGTTACCGCTGTTGCTGCTCAGCACCGACACCGAATAGCGCGTGTAGCTGTTTATGGAATGTCCCATCAATTCAAGGCCAATCTGATTGTCTCCGAGCCCGAAGTCGTTCGCATCTCCCACGGGCGCGAAGTGATAGGTCTGGTACAAACCCCCGTTTGCGGATAGGAATAGGAATCGCTTTTCGGAAACCAGGTTGTCGAGCTCGAACTTCCCGAACTTTACATTCAGCCACCGGCTTTTGAGCAAATTGTCAAAGCGCACGAATGCGTTTTCGAAGTGGAAGGCCCCTGTCGAGTCCGAGGAAGGAAGCAGGGAAAAGGAAATATTCTTGTACAGTGTCCCGGCCGTCCAGAGATCGAAGCCAGAGAGGTCAAAACCGTGTTGCTCCACGACGGAGCCGTTTGGCGGCGCGCCGTCGACAGGCTGATGATTCGTGCGCTCGCGGTGCCAATTCGGCGTCATGCGCAATGTCATTGGCCAATACGTCGGGTTCTGCCAAATGGGGGAGTCGCGATCGTTCATGAGCTGGTATCCGTTGTCGCGGAAGACTTGGCCAAAGTTGTTCAATTCGGGCCACGCTGTGTGGCACGCCGAACATGGCAGTCCGTACTTTCTGGCAAACGCAGGGATCGCGCGGAAATTGCCGCCAGGGAGAGGCTTGGCAGAGGCGGAACGACTATCCGCAAGGATCATGGCAAAGAGAAAAAACCCTAACAACGATAACGCCAACCACGAGATGCTCTTCTTCGCCGAATGTCTTGCCCGTTCGCCCATATCGCCTCCTGAGTATTGGCCACCTATCACCTTCCTACTGGAAGATCTGGGGACTACCTGTACACGGAAGGAGGACATACCCTCCAACCGACGGCCCCGTGGTGGATAGACAACCCCGGGGAAATTTTTGATGAAAACAACAAACCACGTCCCTAGAGAACCCGCTGCGTCTCTTGGTCACGAAAGTGACGAGCTGTTTCCGGACCGAGGGGCGAATCTACCCCGGGAAAAAAAGCAATGTCAAGTAATTTTGTCGCCCTTTGTCACTTTTTTCACTTTTTGTCTTGAAGATCTTCGTGAGCTTGGAATTCTACAAATTCTACGATTGCGCGACTACCTAAATCCGGCGAGAAGTTCGCCGTTTTCTACGAAAATCGAGCTTTTCTCTCACAATTTTTTCAGCAGTCGATGATTTTTGACAAAATTGGCTTTAGCCTTCCAGCAGTTTACTCGATGCACCTGCCACACGATAATCATACGGTAATCAGGGGCGAATTAACTAACCCTTCCACCCCTTCCCCAGCCGCATTGCTCGCGCGGTCGATTGTGAGCAATTCGTTGCCCAACTTCCTAAAAACTTTTTGAGGGTTGACATTCCTGCGCCCCACGCGGTAGGAAAAGACTTCGACCCAATCGTTCCTTTGAGCAGAGGTAAGTATGCGTGGCACACCGCGAGGGGCCAAGCGGGACTACTGGCCGGTTCGGCGCAAATCACTGCCGATATCGGTGGGCTTCGGATTGAGCAGCGTGATGCTCTCGGCGTTTTTACTGATACCGCGACTCTACGCCTCGAAGGACCAGGACACACCCAATCCAGGTTTCGTGACCGAATTCGCTGCTCCGCTTGATGACGTCCTCGAGGCCTTACAGGAAGTGCTTCAGGATGGAACGATCCATGGGACACTCATGTTTGAAAAAGAACTGACGCTTACCGGTGCGATTGCTGTAGAGTCAACTCCACTCTTCGCACCGTGGAAGGGCCCCGGCAAGGTCTACTATAAGATTCGCAACGATGCCCTAGCTCCCCGGCATTTCCTGCGGAGCGCAGACCAAGGGACGATCGCAGTTCGTTATGTGGTCACGAGTGTTAGCCCAGAACGGACGCGCTTGCGCATTGACGCGATTTTTGTTGAAACGGCCCAACGCGCAGCGCACCCGTCCGATGGCACTGTCGAATCCAGCGAATACAAGGCTATTCAGGATCATCTTCAGGCGATGCAACATGCCGAACAGGAAGCGGCCGACGCCCAGCGGCGCCGCGAGAGTGCGGACCTTGCCAGACAAACCTTCATCCGCCAGCGCGAAGATGAGGCAGCTCTTCTAGCCTCGGCAAAGTCTTCCGCACAAGATCTCGAGCAGCGCATCGATTCTTTACGGCACGAGGTACAGAGACGGATTAGAGCACCCGGTGCCGCTTTGAAAGCGGCACCATTTCGCTCAGCAGCCACCCTGAGCAATCTCGCCTCCCAGACCGAGGTTGTTATCCTGATCGTGACTCCCCACTGGTACGGTGTAGAAACTCCCAGCGGTCAGCACGGATGGCTTCCTCTAGACCAATTGGAACCCCTGCCGTGAGAAAACATACAGGCGCCAGATGCAAGTTGCGATTTCTTCTGTGGTGTATGTTTTTCACCTTGGGCATTTCATCTCCGTTGCCGGTAATTGCCCAAGCCGTCCCTTACGCACGAACCTATGCCAAATCGAATGAGGAAGTGGACAGAGCCTTGAAAGAAATGCAAGCCTACACTGGCCAAAGACTGCCGGTTCTTGACGGCTTCGTGGCCAGTGCAGATCACCCCCTTGATCGCTATCAGCGCGCCTACTACCAGTTCTCGATCGACCTTCTGCCGGCAGGGCCCGGCAGCGCCGTTGTTCGCGTCACCGCAAAAATCACGGCGTGGTATACCGACCGTGAGCCGTGGAAGTCAGGCTATCAGGTTCTTCCCTCGAACGGCCGGCTAGAGTTAGACCTTCTTGACAGACTCAGCGACAAGCTCGGCGGCAAGCCTGCTGCTTCTGCATCAAGTCCGGATGTGGAAGCTCCAAAACCGAAGTTGAACCTCTCTGGCTTGGCGAGCAGTCCTCTCACGCCAAGCAAAATTCCCGTCCCGGCTCCGACCGTCTTCGCAAGGACGGCGCCGGGCGGATCAGAAGGTGAAGAACTAACTGCGCTTCGAGCGCAGCGCGAGGCCGAAGAGAAGCGCATGCGACAGCTCAACGAAGAGCTCCAGAACCTCGAGGAGATCCAGCGCAGCCAAGCGCATCCTGCGAATCTTGTTGTGGTGAAGAAAGCCGGCACGCCTGTGCTGGCGCGACCCGCGGCGGACTCCCGCGTTCTCTTCCTGGCTGCGGTTGATGACGAATTCGAGTCTCTTGAGACCAATGGGGAATGGATTCACGTGCAGATTTCCGGTCCGTTGCGTGGATATATTCGCCGAAGCAATGTGGATTTGCCCGAGGATGTCGCCTCGCGGTTAAAATCGCCAGACGGGACCACCGCCAATGTGAAGCCGGAGGTCTTCCGAGTAGAGCGCGAGGAAGCCAGGATCTTCCCTGGCAAATGGGAGCCGCTGGCTGGGAAGTCCGTAAAGATATATACCGTCCGGTCGATTTCACAAGACTTGAAAACCGATGCTGCTGCGAAGCGCAATTTCGCGTTTTCCCTGTTCCAGAAATTCTCAGAAGACTCAAGCGGCGGGGCAGCGCCGGGAGTCGAGGGAGTTGTGGTCACTTTTGATTCCGCCGACGGTGGCATCGTAGGGGCCACGCTCGCAACCCTTAAACAGATGATGGCCGGCTCGCTCTCCCGAGACAATTTCTGGAAACTCTGTTATTTGGATCCCCCTGACGCCTTTCAGCCATCGCCTTAGCCGCATTAACTCAGACATGCCTCACCTCCTGCGATCATGCAGACCGCAACACAAACGATCGCCGCAGCCCATGCACAGAACAGTGACTCATTTTCATCCGCGCCCGTAGCGACCGTATGCAAGCGCCGTCCGCCAGGAATCGCTCATCAAAGATCGGGAATCCACCTGACACCCCGCGGCCACAAGTTTTTATCATTGCGTAAAAGCGGCTTTACGCCGCTAGGAGCGCGGTCAATTCCGTCAGGGTGTGGCGCGAAAGACGAAGTTGACGTTTTGGGTTTCGTCGCCGCCTAGGGTGACTTCCTGCCTCTGTGTGCCGTAAACCTCATGCCATGTCGTGACGGCGTACCTGCCGGGGGGAACGTCCGGAAGCCGGAAAGTGCCATCCTTCCTGGCCTGGTCACCGCGACGTGGCTGGTCTTCTAGAACAACGAAATAGGCGTTCATCCAGGCGTGAATGTTGCACTTCACATGAATGAATTCTTCGTCTTTATAGGATTACTATGGGAATAGGAAAGGGGAGAGTCCCGGGCAGCTGGATGCGGTTCCATTCGCGGTTGATTTTGGCGAGTGGGTGGATATTGTGATTAGAGGGGCCGCTATTGGTGATGCTCACATCCTGCCCCACGCGAAGTGGGAGGACGCTGGGAGTGCAGTGACAGTTGCGTTGGTCAAAGGGGGCTGGCGTGGCCGGAGGCGGAGCAGGGATGGAATCGCCTGCAGAATATAAACCACAACATTCTGGAGTGTGTTACCGGGACCGGTAACCACATCTTCGGTCGCGAGCCCGCCTGGATTCAATTTTGCACACTCCGGCTGTTTGGACGTATCGATAGATCTTAGGTTTCGCGGGCGTTCCTGTATAAGTGACTTTTCCTGTGATGGCTCTGGAGTTTGAGCCTGGAGAGAGAGCCGCCAAACTCAAAAAAAGCAAAGCTGCGAAGCCTATGGCTGCCAAACGCATTCCGCTTCATCCTCCCATCTGAGGAGTCAAATGACTAGGACCTGCTTGGGTGTCGCGCCCCATAGCTACGAAGGAGAATCCCGGCGATTCCGCTTCTTTGTCTCAAGAACCCTCTCTGGCCAAATACTACGGTCACGAGACGTTGGGCTTGAGAGATTTGCATGCTTGTAACTAAGGAATTGATAAATGGCTTAGTTAGAGTTCTAGGCTTAGTGGTCGAAGTCGGGCGGTGAAAGAGGTTAATTGGCGGGGGTAGCGCTTGGCTTGTAAATTCCTTGTAAATTCGCTCTCCAACGGCAGTCTCTTTGCTAAAACGCATAGATGCTTCCGTTTCGGCACCCCTACACTGCCTGTCGTGGTTGTTCGTTGTCTTTCGGCGCAACAATCGTCGCCTCACTTCCCGCTGGGGATGTGAACCTCGAAGTGACGAACGTGACAGGACATCGGAAGATTCGCAGTTGTTAGAAAGTGATCCCGGGTGTAGTCGCGCTACGCCCCGGAAGCTAGGCGCGCTTTGCGGAGAGCGTTTACGCCAGCCCCTCTCCTTCGAGGGATGGCACGTAGCCTTCTGCGCGCCATTGAGCCCGACGAGGAGAGCTGCAAGTGACCATAACTCCCAATCCTCTTCAGTTGCCAGCCTTGCTACCTGGCCCTGGCATCTCCTTGCAAGATTCCCAAGGAATCAAAGGCCCATTCGCGAGCTTCGCAAGCGATGGGAAGAGCCCCGCAGACCTGCCACGGAGGTTCTATGACTACTAAATCGAAAAGATTATCAGTGTATTTCGCCTGTATTGTCATGCCCCTGGGAGTTGTCACCACTGTGGGACTGGCAGGCCGCGCAAAGCGGCCGAGTCCTGTGGACGGAGTCAAAGTAGACCTGGACGCGGACGCCGCCTACCGCGATGGCCTTTTCGTGGGCAAGCTCGACGGTCAGCAAGGAAGAGCAATGCAGCCGACCGTTGGTCGCTGGAATTCCAACGAGGATCGTGCTTCCTTCCGCGCCGGCTACGAAAAGGGCTATAGAGAAGGCTTGGCTTCAAGAAATGCCGGGCACCGGCGCTAACTTCAACTAAGAAACGGAGAAAGCTTTGCGGCCTGAAAAGAAGGCACGTGCGATCCGCTGCAGCCAGTCATGGAGCGGAGCAACGTAAGTAATTATAACCATGTCTCGAATCCTGCCCTTCATTAGCTTACGCTATTTTTTTGCACGAGCTCCCCGCCGAAAGAATTCCCTCGCTCTTGCGAGCCTCCTCTTGTAAAGAGGGTGCCAACCGCAATGGAAAGCTGCTTCGTCTCTTATCATCCTTGCGTTGGTGCTCGGGGTCGGGCTGGCCAGCAACTTGGTTCTGCGCCACATCGTTCAGACCGCGCCTCTGTGGGTTGCAGTGGTCCTTGGCTTTCGTCGCTCGCACGCGGCTCCGTGGGTGGCGCTCCCCTTTTTTCTGTTTTGGCTCCTGCTAATGGCCTTGATATGGGCATACCTGCTGGGCATTTCAACGTTCTTTAGCGGACATTTTTCGCCCGTTGAAATTGCTATGACCTTTATCGTCGGCGCGGCTTCGATGGTCGGAATTGGCTGTTTTGTGGCTTTCAAGACCGATCTTTCGTGGGGTGCCAGGATAGGCCTGTTCGACTCAGCTTTCTGCCTGCAATCGCGCATCGCTGAGGGGCGGGGCCGGACCAGGAGTCTCCGAATGAAAGGACGTCGGCCATTGCTGCTTCTCTCTATTCTCGTGTGCTTTTCAACCTCATGCGAAACCGGAACCTTCGACCCATGGCTCTCCCCAACACAGATGGAGGTCGAAGGAGAATGCGACGTGTTTACCGGAAGGATTGTCGCCGACGATTGGGCTGGCCGACCAATTACGACAAAACACGGCGTTCGCTACCGAGCTTCAACGATTCTCCTCCGCTTTGCTCGGCAGTTATCCGGTATGATCTGATTTCGATGCCGGAATACACTTTATCATCGATCTTGCCGTTCGTGCGGTCGGGGCTGCGCCGGGTCAGACCAGGCTTTACGCTCACCGAATACGCCAACGCAACCTGGACAGAGTTGGAAAAATCAGGTGCACCAGTGCGGCGATTGCGCCCGTATGCAGAAAATAATCCTGACAATCCCGAGGGTCGTTATTGTGGGCGAACTCTGAGGATTTGAGACACTCCGCGGTTGAAGCGTGGCTATATCTTCAACGTCGCGGTTTCGCGCTTCGAGCTTCTAGAACTTTCCCCTCTACCCTGGATGATTTGCGCCTGGAATTGACTAAGCGTGGCAGAGAGTGGGTTGATGGGCAGGAACCTATTCCAGAGTTGCCTGCCGAATATCTCGCCGCATTGCAGAGGATGGTTCCGAATCTGGATGAAGTTGTTCGGGAGTACGTGGTGGAGGGACTCGGCTCGTTCGAGCACGACAGATTTCGGGCGGCAGCGGTCATGATCGGCGCGGCCTCTGAGAAGGCGCTGTACATGCTGGCAGAGAAGATGCTCGACGCCATTTCCACGGCCAGGTGGAAGGCAAATTTCAATACCGCGCTCAAGAGGCGCGATCTCGCAGAGTTATTCGAGCAAATGAAGAATGTGTTACGCAACGCGAACAACTTGCCAGGCCGTCCCTTTGAAATATGTTGATTAAGGCGGTCCAAGTTCAGCGGAATAACGCTGTACACCCCATGAACGAGAAGATTTCAGACGACACTGTTCGGCTTTCTTATCTCGCTTTTCCATACGCGCTGCAAAAGATCGAGCAACTTCGCGACTGGTTTTCAAAAAACCCGAACATGCTATAAAAAACAGAGCGGGCAATGGAAGTCACGGGGAGCACGGGGATGTTGTAACCGCGTTTACCAGACTTGAGATATATGATTGAGTGGGTAGAAGCGAAGTGACGCTCCGCAAAGGCAAGTCGATAGCGGGCATTGTCCTCATCGGGCTTGGCGTCATTGCTCTGCTATTCCTTGGGATGCGGAGAGAGAGTGTCCGAGTAAGTCAGCGAGAGCGTGAAGCTATTCTCCGAACGGACCTGCGGACTATACGGGACGCGATCGATAACTACACCTTGGACAAACAAGAGCGTCCAAAATCTCTTCAGGACCTTGTGGATGCCGGCTATCTTCCGACTATTCCGGTCGATCCGACCACAGGAAAAATGGATTGGGTGCCGGACTTCGAAGGTCCTGTTCTCGGGGACCCCGTTGTGAGCCCCGACCTGAAAGCGCGGCGTGGTCGTTACGACGTACATCCAAACTCTAGTAGGGTTGCCACGGGAGGTAGCCAGCACGATACGTGGTAGGCTGTGGTCCGCAAACGTTCCATTTAGCGGCTTTCAGCGCATTGTTACATTGTTACATTACATTGTGACATTCTGATGCTTTATTGGACCGCCTCGGCTTCACCTTCTTGAATATCGCTGATTTCAAAGAGGTTCGCGCCGGATGACATTTTCGGTAAGGACAGGGGGATGAGCGATGATTTTAGTGGTCAGGAGCTCTTTCTTCCATCTGGTTATGATCGCCCTGGGATTTTTGCTGATTGTTCCCACAGCATCAAGCCAAGAATACCGCGCCTCCATTTCCCGGAGGTAACCATCACCAATTCCGACACGAAGGTTTCCACAAGCACCCTCACGGATGAGTCCGGCGACTATACGGTGCTTTATCTTACGCCGGGCCCGTACCAAGTCTCGGTCGAAATGCTGGGATTCAAGAAGCTGGAGCGTTCCGGCATCGAACTCCGGATCGGCGATCGCCTGACGTTGGATTTGCAACTCCAGCTCGGAGGCGTCCAGCAGGAAGTCCGCGTAACGGCTGGGACACCTCTTCTCCAAACCGCGGAAGCTTCCGCCGGTCAGATCATTGACGAGCGCCTTTCCAGCAAAACCATGGAATCCCGCAAAGTCCCCGGTCTTTTCTTTATTGGCGAAGTCGTGGATGTCACGGGCCATCTCGGCGGCTTCAACTTGCAGTGGGCTTGGGCCTCCGGCGCCGCGGCCGGCCGCAGCGTGTGAATCGAGTACGAATCCTTCACCCCTGTTCCTGTTCCAGCTCCGCCCAACGCGCGTACAACGCATCCACAATCTTCTGCGCCTTGGCCATTTCCGCCAGCACGTTTTGTAGCCGCACGTGATCGCCCATCACCTCGGGATCCTCCAGCGCCTTGTGGCGAATTTGCAACTCCTGCTCCGCCTCGGTGATCCGCCCCTCGATTCGCGCCAATTCCCTGCTCTCTTGATAGGAAAGCTTCTTCTGCGCTGTAGCAGGCGTCTTGCTCCCGTTTCCCGCTGCCTTTGACCTCGGCTCATCCTTCAGACCGCTCATTTTCTTTGCAGCTTTTTGCGCACTTTGCCATTCTTCCCATTGCGAATAATCGGCAAACCGCTCGGCTTTGCCCATTCCATCCAGCCCCAGCACCACCGTCGAAACACGATCCAGCAGGTAACGGTCGTGCGTTACGAGTACCAACGCCCCGCGATATTCCAGCAGACTCTCTTCCAATATTTCCAGCATCGGAATATCCAAATCGTTCGTGGGCTCATCCAGCAGCAGCACGTCCGCGGGTTGCAGCATCAACTGCGCAATGAGCACCCGTGCCCGCTCGCCTCCAGAAAGCCGGCCCACCCACTGATTTAGCTGCTCGCTGGCAAACAAAAATCGCTCCGCCCACGACGCCACGTGAATCACCCGTTCCTGATAAATCACCGCATCGCTGTCCGGCGCCAGCGCCCGCCGCAGCGTAACTTCCGGATCGAGCTGGCGGTTCTGGTCGAAGTACACGATCCGCAAACCGTCCGCCTTGCGAATTTTCCCCTTCGCCGGCTCGATATCCCCGCGCAGCAAACGCAGCAGCGTCGTTTTCCCGCCGCCGTTCGGCCCCACCAGCCCCACGCGCATTCCCTGCGTGACAATAAAGTGCAGCCCGGCGATCAGCGTCCGCTCGCCAAACCCGTAGGAAACGTCATCCAGCGTAAGCAACTGCTTGGTTTTCCGGCTGGTCGCGGAAAAATCAATCTCCGCCGCGGAAGCCCGCGTCCGCGCCTTCATTTCCGCAAGCTCGCCGATCATCCCATGCGCATCGTCGATACGCGCCTTCGATTTCGTGGTGCGTGCTTTTGGCCCTCGCCTCAGCCAGGCGATTTCTGTGCGCACACGGTTTTCCAAGGCCTGTTGCCGCTTTTGCTGAGCATGCAGGTACTCCTCCTTGGCCTCCAGAAACTTGCTGTAATTTCCGGACACGCGCAGCGCTCCGTCTTCGTACGCGCGACTGATTTCCACCATTTCGTTTGCGACATTTTCCAGGAAATACCGGTCATGGCTCACCACCACGCATGCAAATCCCGCGCTTTGCAGCACCCCTTCCAGCCAGCCAATTCCCGCGAAGTCCAGATGGTTCGTCGGTTCGTCCAGCAGCAGGATATCCGGCCGCTGCACCAGCGCTTCCGCAATCGCCAGTCGTTTTTTCCAGCCGCCTGAAAGCTCCGCCGCCAACGCATCCAAAGCGGTAAAACCTGCCCGCCCCAGCGTCTCCGCGAATTCCGAAGCGTGTTCCTCTTCCGGTACGCGCGCTCGTTCCAGTGCGCCCTCAATCACGCCGCGCACCGCCACGCCCGGCGAAAACTCGGATATCTGCGTCACGCAGCTTATCCGCGTCCCCTTGCGTACGGCGACATCCCCGCCATCCGGTTTTACGCGGCCATAGAGCATCTCGATCAGCGTGGATTTGCCGGACCCGTTGGGTCCAATCACACCGATCCGTTCCCCTTCCGAAACGGTGAAGGAAAGATTCTGGAAAAGCGGTGCGCTTCCGTATCTTTTGGAAAGTCCTTGTGCGCTAATCAGCGGTGCCAATTCTGCCGTCTTCTCCTGTTATGTCGCTCTTCTAGCATAACAGCAGCCGCCCCGCTAAAAATCTTGAGGGCAATAAGGGGGCACTAGCTAAGCTACGCTAAGCTAGGGATTCTGCTGTATTTCTTTCAATGACTTAGAAGGCCAAGGTGCGCCGCAAAACTCCTTTGTTTTCATACAGTCAGCGGATTTCACACCTATACGCTCCAGATAGACGTTTCTGGGAACGCGACCACGCTCCGAGACGTTGTCCAGCAAGCCGTACTATCAAGCCTAGGTCCGCTCCACTTTATGCTGGCAGATGCATCGTCGCCTCGCAATCATCAGATGCAGCACTTATTTGATTTTTACTGCCTTCATAACAGCCGAATGGTTGAAATTCTAAATGCTCTATCATGTGTCGCTTACCGGGAAACACAACCGATTTTCGGTCCATCAGTTGGGCTACTGAATGGATTTCAATTGGAGCAACGGCAGAGTAGGTCGCGTGTTCAAATTCCGGCCCTCGGCTCCGCTGTCTGTTGGAGTTCGACCTGGAGCATGGGGGGATCGATTCGTATAGGTATGGCATTTCGGAGCGTCGCGGCGGCTGAGTCTTGCAAACTGCGCCTACCGAACAGCGGATTTAGCAATCCCTTTGTGCACTCCTAGCTTAAGCTAGAATTTAGTTCGCGCGTAGGCCGATCGCCGGGTACAACGCCGCTGGTTTCAGCACGTTTCCACTTTGAATCACCGTTTCAATCTTGCGTATGTCCTGAATCCGGCTCGTCGGGTCGCCGTTCACCACGATGATGTCGGCAATCTTTCCCGGCGTGAGCGATCCCAGCTCCTTGTCGTGTTTCATCAATGTGGCGGCTTCAATCGTGGCCATCTGCAAGATTTTCGCGGGAGGGATACCGGCTTCCTGATAGATCTCCAGTTCGCGGTTTCTTTCACGTCGGGCATGAAATTCAGCATGATGAAATTGATGTGCTGAATCTCATCGGCCCCCTCCTTCACGAACTGCTCCGCAATCATGTTTGCCGGCACGTGACCGCTGACCCGTAGCCCCCGTTTGTGCGCTTCTTGCGCGATGAGGGGCACTAGCTCTGGCTTTATGGAGCTGTAAATCTTGATCTGCACATAACCGAGATCTGCGTATTTGTTCACTCAGGATCGAGCCTCCTCCGGCGTGTCCGCGAAGGAAGACGTCGGCCCTTGGAACGGTCCGCGCCCGTCAATAATCCCCGCGGCAATCACCCGAGGCCCGATCTGTTTTCCCGCGGCGATGTTCGCGCGCAGCTTTGTGAGCTGCTTGATCGAATTGGCCATGTCCCGAATGGTTGTGATTCCCGCCGCCACATCCAGGAACGCGCCCTCCGGAAACAAGTGCTGATGCATGTCCCACAATCCCGGCAGCGCCATTTTTCCCGTTCCATCCAGTACTTGAGCCTTTTCGGGAATTGCCTGCCCGCGCTCCGTTTCCACGGATACGATGCGATCACCACTCACCGTCACACGCTGGCTTGCCAGCACCCTTCCGGTGAGCGGATCGAACAGTCCGACGTTTTTCAGGATCAAAGCTCCTTGCGGTCGGTGGGTAAACTGCTCCGCCAACTCTTCCGCCCTCTTTTTTTCGAAGGCCTGCTGGGTTTCCAGCAATGTCTCGGAGGACTTGTCGAATCCCTGGCGCACAACGCTGCCCCAGGAGCTCACCGATGCGAAGAATCCCAGCTCATCGTCGAGCCACAGGTAGTTTGGCGACAGCGACAATCCCGTGATCTCATACAATGTGGCCTTGGCCTTGTTTCCGTTTTCTTCCGCGGGAACGGTTTGCAACCGGCGGATCCGTGCTTCGCCGCTCGGCAGCACCGCCAGTTTTCCGGCGTTCTTCAGCACGGCGCGTGCCAGCAAGGCGGCGGTTTCCGGCCCGCCGTTCAGATCCACGTACCACTTCCCGCGAGCGTTCGCCGTCTTTTCGTCCTCGCTCTGGTTTTTCCAAGTCGCCTCTCCGTCGCGCAGCAAAAAGTTCTCCGTCACCGGGTTCTTCATGTAATCCACGCCCTTCGATGCTTCCTCGACGACGATTCCCGCCGCATTCAAGCGATACGTCGAGTAGATCTTCGGCCCTCGCCCGCGGTCGTTGAATTGGAAAAACTCATGGATTGTCCCATCTGCGTCCTTCCACACTGCATCCTGTCCCTGTGGGGTCTTGTCGATAAGGAAGGTTCGTATCTCCGCATCTTTGGGTAAGTCCGCCGGAAGCTCCGGGAGCGGCGAAGTTTGACTCTGCCCAGCCGCCACCTCCCAGGACATCAGAATTCCAACAAGAGTGAATCCTGCCAAAAGAACCCCAATCACTTTCCTCATTGGCACACCTCTCTGTCTCTCAGGAATACGCAGCCAGGCACCGACTTTGCAGGTCGACCCTCTTGAGGACACCGTTGTAGTCCGATTTTCGGTCCCGGGCAAGCGGAGCATTTCCCCAGACCACAGATTGTTTCTACAATTCCTTTGGTTGTGTTCCGCAAGAAATGTCATCGTTCTGAATGTTCGCCCACTTTTCATGCCGCCACCTTCTCCATCCTGAATGTTTCCCGTTTTGCCTTGTCTGAGGCACGAGAAACATCATTGAAATAGGCATCAATGATTTCATCCGAGAGGGGTTCGCTGGTGAACTGATTCACCCACGGCTCAAAGCTCTGCCGCGTCCGCGTATCGCGCATCCAGCTCTCCAGCAGTTCATCGCTCAACGGCAGAGGACCCGCGGGGGCGGGCGCAATCAGGATCTGCCCCAGCACGCGATCGGGGAATTTGCACGCGATCCACTGGCTCCAGCGCCCGCTCATGCTATATGCGGCCAGCACGAACTTCCGCACGCCTGCGTGATCGCCGACGCTGAGGACGTCGCGGCTGAAGGTTTCCAAGTCAAAGCCGGCTTGCGGGCCGTCCGATTCGCCATGCCCTCTGAGGTCCATCGCAATGAATCGGATCCCGGTCAGATTGAGGTGCTTATGACTTCGCACCAGGAGTGACCAGAACCGGCACCTCCCCAGCCATGCAGCGCCAACAGAGTCGCCGCGCCGGTTCCGGTTGTCATGTAAGCGATGGAAACACTGTCGTTCGCGCGAACTTTTTGGAGGTCTGCGCCAGTCATCTGTGTCGCCGCTGATATTCGCATATTTGCTCGCATTCTGCCGTTCGTAACGTCGGCCAAGCTTCGAAGCCGAAACCGTGCCGTTGTCATGTTAGCTATGTATATGTACCGCGGAATATTGTTCCTGTTAGTACTTGCAGGTCCGTTGTCCGTCTAACGAAAAATTACACAATCGCTATTTCGCGAGAGCTGTTACGGCAAAACCGATGTTCACGGTGCTGGTTTCCGTAAATCCGCAAACCGATAGCGCCCCGACCACTTGGCACGTGCGTGGAACTGCGATTCAGACAGTAGCTTGACCCGTTCGCTGGCCTAGAAAGCCCAGATCGGTTGAGCAGAGACTGACCATCCCAAAGTGGGCCATGG
>QHYK01000049.1 GCA_003224085.1 Acidobacteriota bacterium
AACCACGGAAATTCGGTTCGAGCACCAAATAGCCGTTGGCCGCCAGAATCTGCTCTGTCGGGTTGAACGTCAGCAAGGATGCCCCGGTCGGGCCACCGTGCGGATTCAGTAGGAATGGATATTTTCGCGAAGCCTCAAAGTCCACCGGCTTGGTTACAACTCGCAGCCAGGGTTGGTGCTCAGGAGTTCGTCAAAGTTGATGTTCTTGGCGGGTATTCCTATGTCCGCCTGGATTCGACATCCGAGGCTGGTCCGCCGTTGGCTACGTCCTTTTCTTCCGCAAACCTTAACGGATGGAATGGCTCACAGGAGTACAGGCCCATTTGAATACCGTTTTTTTCTGGAAGACGCAGACCAACTTCCGCCTTTCTACAGGCGTCGTTCTCCATTTCTGAGGAGCTCCGATAAGAACTAAGTTCTTGTTTGTGCTAGTGGATTTGCTTGGTCTTGCGGGACATGTAATCCATGAGCAAGTACTGCCCCAGTGTGTAAGGCGTGGTGAAGTAGGCTTTGCCGCGGCACATCTGCGTAATTTTTTGCACGAAATTCACCAGCGAATAGTCGCTCGCCAGCATGAACGTGTTGATCATGATTCCCGCGCGCTTGCATTTGTTTACTTCTTCGAGCGTTTGCCCCACGACGAAGGGGTCCAGGCCAAACGCATTTTTGTAAATGCGCCCGTCCTCGAGCGTGAGCGCCGACGGCTTTCCGTCGGTAATCATCACGATCTGCCGCATGTCTTTTTTCTGGCGTAGCAAAATACGCTGCGCCATGCGCAGTCCTTCGCGAGTATTGGTGTAATAGGGGCCGACCTGAACGCGGGCGAGTTCGGCGAGCGGCACTTCCTCGGCGGAATCGTGAAACAAAACCAGGCTCAGCGTGTCTCCGGGATACTGCGTGCGAATCAGATGCGAAAGCGCCATGGCCACGCGCTTTGCGGGGGTGAAGCGGTCCTCGCCGTAGAGAATCATGCTGTGGCTGCAATCGAGCATGACCACCGTGGCGCAGGAACTTTGGTATTCGCATTGATGGACCATCAGGTCCGAGTAGGTCATTTCAATAGGGACCTTCGCGCCTTCGCGCCGCACGGCGTTAAAAAGCGTCTCGCTGATGTCCAGGTTCAATGTGTCGCCAAATTCGTAGGGTCGCGAAACGCCGCCCGATTCGACGCCCGTGGCCATATCGCGTGTGTCGTGGCGGCCAAAGCTGCTCCGCCCGAGCGAACCGAGCAAATCCTGCAGCGTTTTGAAACCGAGAAAGTCGATCGTCTTGTCCGTAATTTCGAAGCGTGCTTGCACTCGGTCTTGCGGCTGGCCGAGTTGTCCCCGTGCTGAAGTTTGCGGCGGCGGCGTTACCTGCGGTGGCTGCTGCGGATTGATGAAGCCCTCATTGGCAAGGCGCTCGGTGAGCTTGTCGAGCAGATCCTTGACCGCTTCATTGTTCATGGCGTTCGAATCATTGAGCATTTCGCGCAGCTCGTCGCTCATCGCGCCATCGGGAAGGAGGTCGCCCTCTTGGAGCGCGCGCAAAATCGCTTCGCGCAGCGCTTCCATCGAACGCTCAGGGTCCATCTGGGAGACGTAGAATTGCGATTCGAAGCCGCTCTGCAGAAAGAAATTCCCCATACGCTTTACCAATTCTTCCAGGTCGATGGCGTCGGCCGGCTCTCCCGTGTATTTGCCGTATTTAATGAATTTCATTGTGTGTGCTGCCCGAGTTCCTTATGACATAAAAGAGAGCCCCGTAGCGCTGTTCTTTGCAACACAACCCTTCGTCCGGTGGTCAGTTGTACTGCCGCCGCGGTGGGCGTCCGGCCGGGAACTCGCGCTCGCGGTGTTCCGACGGCTTGGGCTTCTCCGCATGGAATCCGCGTTCTTCGCTGCGCCCGATGCGGCGATGCGCCCACAAGCCTTCCAACATCATTTCGGCGGCTGCGGAAGCAGAGGCAGCGTCCTTGCGATCGTTCACTCCAAGCTTGCCAATGTGATCCATGAGCCCCTGAATCTTCGAAAGTTGCTGACAGCGCTCGAGAGCCGTCCCTAATTCCGGCAGCTTCAACTCTCCGCCCAACTCGAACCATTGAATGACCGGCTGGAAGTTGACCTCTGCGAAATGCTTGCTGAACACACGGCCGAATGCCGTGCGAATCAGTTCACGCGCAATGGTGTCCGCGCCCTTTAGCTCGCCTTCGTACTCCAGTTCCATTTTTCCGGTGATTGCGGGGAGCGCGGCGTAGATGTCCGCGGCCCGCGCGACCGTGGATTTTTCGGCGGTGCGCGCGGCACGCTGCTCCGCGCTGCTTACCACACTCTCTAGCGTGGTAATCGGGACCCGCTGGCTCACGCCGGAGCGGCGGTCTACGCGCTTGTCTTCGCGCGCCTGAAAAGCGATTTCTTCCACGACCTCGCGCAGGTAGGCGGGCACTTCCACTTTGCGATTGGATTCGCGCCCGACCCAAGCTTCCTGCGCTGTGATGCGCATGCCTTCTTCCAACGTCGACGGATAGTGGGTGCGAATTTCCGCCCCAATGCGGTCCTTCAGCGGCGTGATGATTTTTCCGCGCGCCGTGTAATCTTCCGGGTTTGCGGTGAACACGAGAAGCACATCCAAAGGCAAGCGCAAGGGGTAGCCTTTAATCTGAATGTCGCCTTCCTGCATGATATTGAAAAGTCCGACCTGAATTTTCCCCGCGAGGTCCGGCAATTCGTTGATGGCGAAGATGCCGCGGTTCGCGTGCGGCAAAAGCCCGTAGTGAATGGTGAGTTCGTCAGAGAGATCGCGGCCACCCTTCGCGGCACGAATGGGATCGACGTCGCCGAGGATGTCCGCCATGGTGACGTCCGGTGTCGCAAGTTTCTCAACGTAACGATGCTCGCGCGGCATCCAAGCCAGCGGTGTGTTGTCGCCCTCCGCGGCGATTTTCTCGCGGCAGGCGCGGCAAATGGGCCTGAAAGGGTAGTCATTGATCTCGCAGCCTGCAACGACCGGCATTTCCGGATCAAGAAGATTGATTAAACCGCGCAAGATGCGGCTCTTCGCCTGTCCGCGCAGACCGAGAAGGATGAAATTATGGCGTGAAAGCAGCGCGTTCACGATTTGCGGAATCACCGTGTCTTCATAGCCGTGAACGCCGGGAAAAAGCGTTTCTCCTTTCTCCAGGCTGCGCAGCAGATTGCGGCGGATTTCGTCCTTTACGGAGCGCGAGGCGCCGCGAGGGTCGAAGTCAGGGATGCGCTTGAGTTCGCCCAGCGTGCGGGGTCTGGGCTGCCCGGAAGTTTGCCCCGAAGAGTGCGATGTCGTGTTAGCCGTCATAGGGTCCGTTCCGCGATCCAGGTGGCGCCGCTCCAGCTTGTCTTTCAAAACGTATGGTCACCGCAACCGTTACGCCAAAGAGTTGGAACCACACCAGCCCGGGCCGCACAAAGTTTAATTTAAGCCGTGACCATTGCCTCCAGCGCGCATGCGCATTGCTTTACTATTCTGTAGATGCGGCGCCCACTCCCGAAGATATCCGACCAGCCGCTCCTGCCGGTCTTCTTCGGAGCGCAATTCCAGGATTTGCTGTTTCCACAGAAGGTCCATCGGCAGTGTGCTTGCGACGACGTAGGACAGCTCCTCCGCGAGTGCGCCTTCGAGATTCTTGGGATAATCCTCGAAAAGCAGGGTGTGGCACGCCTCGTAGAGTTCCACGAGTTGACGCTGCACCTCAGGGCGCCCTGGAGCGCCGCGGTCTTCCAGGTAATCCACCTGACCTTCCAGCAGAGGATTTTCCTGAATCAGTTCCACGACGCGAAAAGGGGCACGGCCGATGGTGACAATGTCCACACGTTCATCTGGATAGCGCTTCGCGACTTCCAGGATTTCCGCCGTACAGCCCACGCGCGCCAGTCCCTTTGGCAGGGAGAGGAGCATGCCGAATTCCGATTTTTCCTCGAGACAGTTCTTCACCATTTCTTTGTAGCGCGGCTCAAAAATGTGCAGGGGCAGGGGAGCGCCGGGGAGAAGAACGACGTTCAACGGAAAAAGCGGAATGCGTTCGGGGCGCATGATTGCCATACCAAATGATACCAGACCGATGCAAGCCGGTCAGTTCCAGAATCGCTGGAATTTAGGGCCAATACTAGAAATGCCTCCTTGCTGATGGAAAAATGGTGCTAAGGCGGTTTCAACGCGCCTCTGATTTATGCTCCATTTATCTTGGGACAGCCAAAATGGGTTTTCGAGAAGCGGGGGGAGGAGTGAATTATAGCGCGCTATTGCGATCGGCCGTTGTTGCGCTGCTGCGCAATAAGATGCGCAGCGTGCTGACGGTGCTGGGCATCACCATCGGGATCGCCGCGGTGATTTGCGTGGTGGCCATCGGCAAAGCCGGGCAGGCGCGCGTGGAGCAGCAGCTCAATAATCTGGGCGACAATTTCGTGTGGATTGAAGCGGGCGGCCGGGCAGTCAATGGCGTTCGAACAGGCACGCACGGCACCAAGTCCTTGGTTTTCGCCGACGCGGTTGCCATCAAGAATCAAGTTTCGTTGATTAAAAGCGTGTCGCCGAACGTTGATGGCAACATTCAGATCATCTATGCGAATCAGAATTGGTACACGCGCTACCGCGGTGTTTCCCCGGAATATTTCGACATTGCGCGCTGGTACATTGACCAAGGTGCGGCGTTTTCACAGGACGATGTCGACCGCGCGGCTGACGTTTGCGTCATCGGCCGAACCGTGCGTGACCAGCTCTTTGGCGTCGAGGAGCCCATTGGGAAGGTGATGCGCGTCAAAGACCTGCCGTGCAAGATTGTAGGGACGATTCTCCCCAAAGGGCTGTCTATGTCCGGGCAGGACCAGGACGACATCATCATCATGCCCTATACCACGGCCATGAAAAAAATCAGCGGAATAACCTGGCTGGACGACATTCTGTGTTCCGCCGTCTCGCAGGAGGCGGTCAAACCTGCGGGCCAGGAAGCAGCCGCGATTCTGCGCGACCGCCACCACCTGCGCCCGGAAGAAGAAGACGACTTCAATATCCGCAATCCCGAAGACATCATCCAGGCGCAGCTGGAAGCGAGCAAGACCCTGACGGTGCTGTTGATTGCCATCGCTTCGATTTCGTTGATCGTTGGTGGAATCGGCATCATGAACGTGATGCTGGTTTCGGTAACAGAACGCACGAGAGAAATTGGAGTGCGCGTTGCCGTCGGCGCGACGGAAGAAGCCATCCAACTGCAATTTCTTGGCGAATCGGTGATGCTGAGCCTTGTCGGCGGCGGCGCCGGTGTGCTCCTGGGAGTTTTGGGTTCTTACCTGGTGGGCAAAACGCTGCAATGGCCAATGATCATGTCGCTCGAAGCGGTTGTCGTCGCGGCACTGTTTTCCGTTGCGGTTGGCGTCTTTTTCGGATATTACCCGGCGCGAAAAGCCTCTTTGCTCGATCCCATCGAGGCGCTGCGATACGAATAAGGGCGTCAATTTTGTGCGTCTAGGGTCTAGGATAGAAATGAAACCAAGAACAAAGGGGCTCCTGCTCGGCGGCATTTTGATTGCGATGGTGCTGGTTTTGGCGTTAAGTCTGAACCGCACCGCCAAAGCACAGCACTTCACCGCCAAAGTCGAACGCGGCGACATCCACGACGTCGTGGAAGCCACAGGAACCATTAACGCGGTCATCACCGTGCAGGTAGGCTCGCAAGTCTCGGGAACGATCTCCAAACTTTTCGTGGATTTCAATTCGCGCGTGCACAAGGGCGACTTGGTCGCGCTCATCGATCCTGCGCTGTTCAAAGGGGCCGTGCAGCAGGCGACGGCGGATCTGGAAAATGCCAAAGCCAACCTGATTGCCGCGCAAACTAATGTCGAAAAGGCGAGAGCCGCCTTCGTGCAAGCCAAGGCGGACTATGACCGCACGGTGGGGCTGGCTAAGAGTGGGATCATGAGCCAGCAGCAACTCGATTTGGCGAAGGCCAACTTCGATTCTGCGAAAGCCGCTGTGGAGGGTGCGCAGGCGAACGTGACGCAAGCGCAAGCGCAGGTCAGCCTGAAGGACGCGGCGCTGACGGTGGCGCAAACGAATCTCAATTACACGATGATTCGCTCACCGATTGATGGAACCGTGGTGGCGCGCAATGTGGACGTCGGGCAAACCGTCGCGGCTTCGCTGCAAGCGCCGACCATTTTTACCATCGCGCAGGATTTAACAAAGATGCTGGTCTACGCCAAAACCGATGAATCGGACGTGGGCAACATCAAGGTAGGGAAGGAAGTCACCTTCAAAGTGGATGCGTTCCCCAAGGAAACGTTTCGCGGCAAGGTGAGCCAAGTGCGCATGAATGCCACGACCGTGCAAAACGTGGTGACGTACGACACGATCATCGAGTTTGCGAACCCGGACTTGAAATTGTTCCCGGGAATGACTGCCTACGTAACCATTCCTGTGGCCACGGTGCAAAACGCGCTAAAGCTACCCAACACGGCCCTACGTTACAAGCCACCGCTGGCGCCGGAGGAAATTCTGGCGATCTGCAAGCGATACGGAATTGAGG
Source organism: Acidobacteriota bacterium (assembly GCA_003224085.1). GTDB lineage: Bacteria > Acidobacteriota > Terriglobia > Acidiferrales > UBA7541 > Acidiferrum. The sequence continues at coordinate 6,536 of QHYK01000049.1, forward strand.
GTGGCGAGAGAAAAACGGCCAGCGATACAGCAGCGGCAGCGGAAGCTCCGCAGACTGCCGGCGGTAGCCAGACTCAGCCGCGCGGGCCACGCTCAGATACCGCGGTGGTCTGGAAACTTCACTCAGATAACAGCATGGAACCAGTGAAAGTGTCGCTGGGGATCACGGACCACTCTTATACGGAAGTGACGGCGGTGGCGAAAGGCGAATTGAAAGAGGGGGATGAATTGATCATTCGCTCCGTCGTTGCCAAGTCGTCAGCGCCGGGAGCGCCAGCAATCCGGCGGTAGTGATCCTTGGATAAAAACTCCATGCAGGTAACGAACCGCGTCGCGAACCAAACGGAGGCAGCGCCGGCTAGGGTGGCGTCTGTGGAGAGCAAGGTAATTCGCGCGGAGGACATCCACAAGTATTACGAACTAGGTGAGACGCGCGTGCATGCGCTGCGGGGAGTGAGCGTGGATGTGCACCGCGGCGAGTTTGTAGCGGTGATGGGCGCGAGCGGAAGCGGAAAATCCACGTTCATGAATATTCTCGGATGCCTGGACCGGCCTAGTTCTGGGCGTTATCTGCTGGAGGGTGCCGACGTTTCGCAGCATGACAAAAGGGCGTTGGCGCTCATTCGCAACCAGAAAATCGGATTTGTTTTTCAGGGATTTAATCTGCTAGCGCGCACGACGGCTCTGGAAAACACGGAATTGCCGACACTGTATTCCAAGATCAGCAAGGAAGAGCGCCATCACCGGGCCGCGGAAGCGCTCGCGATGGTTGGCCTGGCAGATCGCGCGGAACACTTTCCGTCTCAAATGTCGGGAGGCCAGCAGCAACGGGTGGCAGTGGCGCGGGCGCTGGTGAACCGGCCGTCGATTTTGTTGGCGGATGAGCCCACCGGAAACCTCGATAGCCGGACTTCGGTCGAAATCATGGAAGTTTTCCAAGACCTGAACGACAAGGGCTTGACGATTGTCATGGTGACGCACGAGCACGACATCGCGGAATTCGCCAAGCGCGTTTTGGTCTTTCGCGACGGAAAAATCCGTAAGGACGAGCCGGTGCGAAATCGTCCCAGAGCCACGCAAGTCTTAAAAACCCTGCCAACGCTGGAAGACTGAACTGACTCCCAGGGGCTGCGCGGCCAGCCGCTCCGGCTCACTGGTGACACGTGCATTCTCCTAATCCGCTGCCGGCCCCGTGGTCACGACGCTGGTTTGGCCGCGTTTTGCTTGCTTTGCTCGGCATGGAGCAAGGAGGGATATGTCTCCAGGGCGCTTTCGATTTGGTTATCGTTCGTATAGCGGGGCGCCTGAACCATCGGTACGGTACGCCCCGCTTGCGCTAACGAAAGTCTCTTAGTACGTCTCCGCGCCAGCGCGCATCAGGATGGAACATTGCCAGCCAGGAACAAAGTCAGCAATCCCCGGTCTTGATCCTGGCGCAGTACCTTGAAGACGACTTCGTCGCCCCCATGGAGACGGGCCAGTTGCTCGCGCAATTCGCCGTAGGACGGCACGCCAGTTCGATTGACCTCCACGATCACGTCGCCTTGCTGGAAGCCAATGTCCTCGGCGAAGCTGCCTGGGTCCACTTCTCCGACCAATGCGCCGCGTTGCCCCTCCATTCCCAGCTCGCGTGCGCGCTCTGAGCTAAGCGTTTCCACATGGAGGCCGAACCTCACTGGCGAACTCTCTTCGGAAGGAGAATTGCCAGACGTGCTGGAATTGCCCGAGAACACCTGATCGCGCGACTCCACCGTAACACTGGCTTTCCTCTCCTTGCGGTCGCGGATGTAGCTGATTTCCACCTTGCTGCCCAGCGGCGTGCGCGTGATGGCGTCAACCAGATCGTCGCCAGTCTTCACGGGGTTGCCGTTCACTGCGGTGATCACGTCACCGCCCCTCAATCCGGCACGCGAAGCTGGGCTGCCCGGCTCCACGCTTTGAATCACGATTCCATACGGTGCGCCAAGATCGTTCAGCACCATCGGATTTGTACCCTGCTCTTCTTGGAAACTCACGCCAATCGAGCCGCGCGTGACTTTGCCGTGCGCGATGAGGTCGTTGTAGACCTTGATCGCCGTATTCGAGGGCAACGCAAATCCGACGCCTTGATAGCCGCCGCTTTGCGTTTCGATCGCTGTATTGATGCCGATCACCTGACCGGCCATGTCCACCAGCGGCCCGCCTGAGTTGCCCGGATTAATCGCCGCGTCGGTCTGAAGGAAGCGCTGGAATTGTCTGCCGACGCCAGCGCGATCTTTGGCGCTGATGATGCCCGCTGTCACCGTAGCCCGCAGTCCAAATGGGCTACCAATCGCCAGGACCCAATCGCCTACCCGAACGCCGCTCGAGTTGCCGAGTTTGGCTACGGGAAGGTCGCGGTCGGCGTTCATTTTCAGTACTGCCAGATCCGTTTCCTCATCCGTACCTACCAGCTTCGCTGTGTACCTCGTCGACTGTCCATTGAGTTGCACCTGGATCTTGGCAGCTCCGTTCACGACGTGGTCGTTGGTTAGGATGTAGCCCTTCTTGTCGACAATCACTCCCGAGCCCAGGCTGTGCTCGGCCATGGGTCCCATATCGGGGAAACCGAAGAAATGGTTCCAGAAATCCCCGAAGGGGCCTTCGTCGAAACCGCGGGGAAATCGGGGGCGCTTCGGAGCGCGATGTACCTGCGTGGTGGAAATGTTGACCACCGCGGGCTCCACGCTCTCCACAATCGAAGCAAATTCGCTCGAGAGATGAACTGGGTTCGGCACGGCCAAAGGTGTCGCCGTGTCATTAACTCCTATGACTCTTGAGATGGCTCCGCGTCCCGGCAGAACCGTACCGACCAGGAGCCCGCATATCAGAGTGACGAAAATCAAGAGCCCCAAATCCCAGCGGTGCCCCTTTGTCATATTCAGGAACCTGCGCATGTCAATCTTCATGGTCACTTCACCTCCAGCCCGCTTACCGCCCAGAATTTCTATTTCGGCAAGGCGAAGCCCGGCACCCGGCAGAAACTGGACGGAAGAAGCGGGGATTTTTTGTGCTGCCGGTTGCGACGGGGCACCGCTTCCGGAGGCAAAGAGCCTCCAGAAGCGGTTCTTCGCGAGGAGCAAGCCCTTAGGCGGCGATCTGCTTGGACATAGGCGCCGCCTTGACTTCAATGCGGCGGGGCAAGGCGGTGACCGCCACCGGCGCTTTGACTTCGAGCACGCCGTTAGTATATTGGGCGGTCAGCTTATTGCCCGTCCAGCCTTCGGGCAGAGTGAGCGTGCGCTCAAATGCTCCATAGGAGATCTCTTCGCAGTGAACGTCCCAGTCCTTACCGTTCCGCTTCTCTTTGCGCTCACCGCTTATCGTCAACTCCATTGCTGGAGTAACGGCCGTCGAGGTCCCCGATATGGGCGCCTCGCCAAAAGGCCAGCCGCTCAACATGCGGTTAAAGATCTGGTCAAAATCCCGGGGGAAATCGAACAGATCCTGGAAGAAGCTAGTGCGGGGAACTAGGTTGGTCATGACACCTCCTCATCCAAAAATTTCTGGCCCCTCGGAAGAGAGGGCAAGTTATGGCTCAAGACTCCATCCTTATTACGATTCTTACGATGCCGCTTGAACTACCTGAGTTGTCTATTATCAGATTTTCTTCACACCATCAAGCCTATAAGGTAAATATCCTAATATCAAAAGCTTACGCTTTTCCTCGGGATCGAAATAGCTCTCTTTGAGGGAACATTGGGCTGCATTTCTTACGCTTGTGTGAGTTCCTTCAACAGAGTTTCCATTTCCGAGCGGGCGTGCTGGTTGCCGGCCTTGGCGGCGGCTTCGATTCCGCTGGAGAGCACGCGGCGAGCTTCGCCAGTGCGCGCCTCACGCGCCAGAAGCTGGCCGTACAAGAGATAGGCAGGAACATAGTCAGGGCTTTGCTTGAGGAGAACCTGAAAGTGCTGGTCCGCAGCGGCGGAATCGCCGCTATTCATGCATTCGATCGCTAATCCGTAGCGGGAGAAGGCGTCATCGGGCTTTCTGGCGACAAACTCTTCCAGCATCTGGCGGCGGGATTTCTTTTCTCTGGCCGTTGGGTCTGTCATCGTTCCGTCGTCTGTCCTCTTAAGGAAACGTCCCGTATTATACGGGGGCGTTGAAAAACAGCCAAACCCTTGAGGGAGGAGGGCGTTTGCATGAAGCCGAAGAAGACGCGGAACGAAGCTGACGGCCATGAGGGTAAGCCGGTAAGCGCGTCGCAGTCGGAAATGAACGAAATCGTGTTGCCGGCGCAGACCAATCCGCTCGGTAAACTGCTGGGTGGGCACGTAATGCACCTTGTGGACATGGCGGCTGCGATGGCCGCGCACCGGCATTCGGGAAGTTACGTGGTTACGGCATCGGTGGACTATATCGACTTTCGGAATCCTGTGGGCTTGGGAGAAATTGTTATTTTGAAATCACAAGTCAACCGTGTTTTTCATACCTCGCTGGAAGTGGGAGTTGAAGTTTATTCAGAAAACGTGTTGACCGGGGAGAGGAAGCATACGACGTCGGCATTCGTGACGTTCGTGGCCATTGACGAACACACGCGAAAGCCGAAGCCGGTACCACCGCTCATCGTGAAAACGGATGAAGAGAAGCGACGGTTTGAGGATGCCGGCAAGCGCCGCGAGGTGCGTTTGGCGTTGCGCTACGGCAAGAAGTAGGCAGTTCGCGGCTGTCTTCCATTGCGAGTTAAGCAGCGTACGCTTTCACTTCCTCGGCGCCGGCAAACGCTTGCTCTATGCACGCGCCGATAGCCGGTCCGCGCAAGTAATTGCCGGTCAGGAAAATCCCTGGAAACCGCAGCAGATTCTTGTTGATGGAAGCCAAGCGGTTGGCGTGGCCAAGATTGTATTGCGGAAGCGCGCGCGGCCAAATCGTGACGTTACAGAACGAAGGCGCGCTCTCGGTGGAGAGCAGAGGCGCAATTTCCCGGCGGACAAGAGCCGAGAGCTCTTCGGGATTCAACTTTGCGGCGGCGGGGTCCGTGGCTCCGCCTACGAAAGAGGTGAGAAGAGCGTGGCCCTCTGGCGCGCGGCCGGGAAATAGGGACGAATTCCACACCGTGCCGAGTATACGGAGGCCGGCGGAGCGGGGAACGAGGAAACCGAAACCCTCAAGCGAATGACCCAGGTGTTTTCTCGCGTAGCCGAGCGAAACGACGGCCACCGCGGCGTATTCGACCAGAGCCAGAAGTGATTGAAAGGAAGGATCGAGCTGCGCCAACAATTTTTCTGACACATCCGCCGGCGTAGCTAGGATGACGGACCGAGCTGATAGGGAATCGCTGAAGCCTCCCTCGAGAGACACCAGAAATGCCCCGTCATTTTCTCGAGAGAGAGCTGCGGCTCGTGTTCCTGTGAGAATCGTCGAGCCCAGCTTGCTCGCCAGTGCGCGCACGAGAGTTTCGTTGCCTTCGCGGAAGGTATGCAGAGCAGGGCGCTCGCGCGGGCCTTTTTTTGCTTTAGCGAGCCTCATCATGCCTCGAACGATGCTGCCTGCAGTCCTCTCGGCTTCGTAAAGCTGCGGGAACGCGCTGCGCAGGCTGAGTTTTTCCGGGTCGCCCGCATGCACGCCTGAGACGAAAGGCCCGACCAGCCGATCGAGCAGTTGGTCAGAAAACTTTCTACGGACGAAATCGGCGACTGATTCGTCGTCTTCGGGTGGTACGCTCTTCCCGAAGATATCGCGAACAAGGGCCCATTTCGTGGAGCGGTCAACGAGAGAACTTGTAAACAGCGCCGGCGGGCTCATGGGCACGGCCTGCAGCTTCCCGTTGACTAAAACATAGCGCGGAGCTTTTGCCGGGGCTTCCAGAAGCTGGTCTGAAATTCCAAGTTCCGCGCACAAGCTCCGCAATTGCGCCGTGCCGCTGAAGCTTTGCGGCCCCAGCTCGAGCAAGTAGCCATCGCGACTGAGGGAGTTGATGACGCCACCGGGCCGCCCGGAAGCCTCCACAAGCAAAACCTCGATGCCCGCCTTCTGCAGGGCGTACGCGCAAACGAGGCCGGAGATGCCACCGCCAACTACCAGAGCTGGAACGTGACGGGTCACGATGCCGTGCGCATCCTTGCTGGTTTACAGAGTTTTAGAAAAGAGCGGCTTGGCTGCGAGCTGCTGTTTTTCCAAGTACGGGTCGAAAACCATCGCCAGGTTGCGGATGAAAATGCGGCCGAGCCAGGTGGCGCGAATTTCTCCGTTTTCGACCAAGACAAGCCCATCCTCTCGGAACGGTTCGAAACGCCGCAGCTCTTCTGCAAAATATTCATCGAAGTCCACGCCAAACTCGCGGGAAATGTCGTCTTTGACTACAACGGTGTGGCAGAGCAGGCGGCTGATGACCGCGCGGCGCAAGCGGTCTTCTTTCGAAAGATGGTAGCCACGCATGGTAGCGAGGCCGCGTTGTTCGACGGCCTTTTGCCAGGATGGAATGTCGCGATGGTTCTGAGCATAAGCGGATTGAATTCCGCTGATAGCGGTGATGCCCATGCCGTACAGATCCGCGCCCGCCTTTGTCGTGTACCCCTGAAAATTGCGATGCAGCGTGCGCTTTTGCTGCGAGACAGCAAGTTCGTCGCCTGGCTTGGCGAAATGGTCCATTCCGATATACAGGTAGCCGGCCTCGACGAATTTCAGCAGGCCCGTGCGAAAAATCTCGAACTTAGTCATGCCTTCAGGGAGATGCGCGATGAACGAGCCTTGCTGCTTCTTGAGCCACGGGACGTGAGCGTAGCTGAAGAGCGCGATACGGTCCGGACTGAGCCCGATAACTTGATCCACGGTGTGGGCGAAGCTTTCCGGCGTTTGGTAAGGCAAGCCGTAAATCAAATCCACGTTGATGCTCTCGAAACCGAGACGGCGCGCGCTGAAGAGCAAGTCGCGCGTCATTTCGTAGGGCTGCAGGCGATGCACCGCTTTCTGCACGTCGGGGTGAAAATCCTGGATGCCCATGCTGAGGCGGTTGAAGCCGAGCTTGCGGAGCGTTTCAAGATGTGCGCGCGATGTGACGCGTGGATCGACTTCGATGCCGATTTCACTATCCGGTGCGAAGTGAAAGCGTTCGCCTGTAAATGCAAAAAGATCCTCGATCTGCTCCGGGGAAAGATACGTCGGTGTGCCGCCGCCCCAATGGAACTGCACTACCGGGCGCTCTTTGGAAATGCTGCGGCTGACGCGTTCGGTCTCGCGCTTCAGCACGTCGAGATAAGGCGGGGCGACGTTTTTGTCCTTCTGGATCACCACATTGCAGGCGCAAAACAGGCAGAGGCTCTCGCAGAAAGGGATATGCATGTACAGGGAAACGGGTGTTTTCGCGTTTTCTGCCTCAGTGAAAACTTTTTCGAGGTCCGTCGGGCCGAAAGAGTCGTTCCAAACGGGCGCGGTCGGATAGCTGGTGTAGCGCGGGCCGGGACGATTGTATTTCGCAAGGAATTCTTCGCCGAAGCGAAGCTCGTCGCGCATTTGCTGGAGGGTTGGATAGGCAAGGGTCATTGACTTTGGCCTCTACCTCGATTGTGCCGCGGGCCGCAGTTCCTGCTGCAATGCTTGCTGGCCGGTTTCCACAAAAAGCTGTGCGTTTTCCACCGGCGTGTTCGGCAATATGCCGTGCCCAAGATTGAGAATGTGCCCGCGTCCCGCGAGGGAGTGGATGGTGTCCAGTGTAACTTCGCGAATCTTCTCCGCCGGCCCAAGCAACACTGCCGGATCGACGTTTCCCTGCAGTGCGATTTTCGGGCCCAGCGCGCCGCGGATTTCTCCCAGACCCACGCGCCAATCCACACTCAGCACATTTGCGCCGGACCGGGCCGTCGCGGGGAGCAGATGCTGCGAGGCTTTCGTGTAGTAAATGACAGGAGCCGAGCCGGAAACCCCCGAGATCACCTCTTGCGTTGCTGGAAGTGCCGAATCCTGGTAATCCTGCAAATTCAATTCGCCGCACCAGGTGTCGAACAACTGCACGGCGGTCGCACCCGCGGCAATCTGAGCTTTGAGGTAGGGAATCGTGGCCTGCGCGATGCGGTGGAGCAATGCGCGAAAAGTCTGCGGCTCTTGGTACAGGAACTGTTTGACGGCCGCGAAACCTTCTTTCGTTTTTCCTTCGACCATGTAACAGGCCAGCGTCCACGGTGCACCCGCAAACCCGAGAACGGGGACTTGGGGTCCAACCGACTTCACAATCCCCCGGATGGCTTCGGGCACAAAACCGGTTTCCGTTTCCGGGTCGAAAACTCTCAGTTTTTCGACGTCGGACTTGCCGCACACAGGGTGCGGCAAATTCGGGCCGGCATCGCCAAGTTCGAGCGGCAGGCCCATGGCTTCAGCGGGAATGAGGATATCGGAAAAGACGATTACAGCGTCAACGCCCAACCGGCGAAAAGGCTGAAGCGAGACTTCCACGGCGAGTTCTGGCGTCTTGCAGACCTCCAGGAATCGATGCTTGGCGCGGATGTCGCGATATTCAGGCAGGTACCGGCCCGCCTGCCGCATGATCCACACCGGCACGCGCGGAACGGCTTCCCCGCGGCATGCCTGCAGAAATAAGTCCTTTCGATTCACTGACCTTTGGACAGCCATGTGCCTTCCCATGGTTCGACGAAGCCCATCTTAACAGGTCTTGCCGAGCCAAGCACGGTGACATCGGTCACGCGGTGCGGGTCACCAACCGTGTACGTTATACTCGAAGCGTCAAAGGAGTTGGGTCTAGGGAACGGCTGCATGCTGGTTATCGAGCGGCTGGCGCCCACAGGTACAGGTAGAAGAGTGCATTCGGCCCTTTTCATATCGACGGCGGTTGCCTACGCGCTGAGCTTCGCGGTGTATCTCATCTTCTTGAATACCGGAAAAGTGCTCAGCGGGAGGCTGGGGACTTTGTTGCTCGCCGCCGGGTTGGTGACACACTATTTTGCCTTGCTGGGGAGATCGCGCGGGACGCACACGGTTCCTTATCACGATTTGTACGGAGCCATGTCCCTGTTTGGCTGGCTGCTGGCCTTGACTTATCTGGCCCTGGAACTCTACCACCGGCAGCGGTCGGTTGGCGCGCTGGTTGTGCCGTTCATTCTTCTATTTTTTGTGGGGGCTCATCTTGCGCCCGCGGATAAGCTTTCGCCGCCCCCCGCGCATGGCCCGCTTTTTGCATTTCACGTGACGCTGAACATATTGGCGTACTCTGCGTTTGCCCTGGCCTTTGTTTTGAGCTTGACCTTTCTTATCGAAGAGCGTTTCTTGCGCAATCACCAACTGGGCGACGTCGTCTGGCGTCTGCCGCCGCTCGAGTTGCTCGAACGCATGAGCCGGTCCAGTGTGTTAATCGGCCTGGTCTGCATCACCATTGGGACCGCGTTCGGATTCCTTTGGGTGTACCGGTTGAGCAGCGAATATTCTTTTTATGATCCTAAGTACGCCATCACGCTGCTCGTCCTGATTTTGTATGCCGTGTACTTCCGGCTGGCGCGCACCACAGCTTGGCGCGGTGCGCGTGCCTCGAAGCTGTGTGTCTTCAATTTTCTCATTGTTTTTCTGAGCTTTACCGTCGTGAATTTGTATCTTTCGGCGAACCATCGGTTCTTTTAGGAGCGTTCAGGTCCTAGCATGGAGATCGTTCTCGTCGGATTGAACCATCGGACCGCGCCCGTAGAGGTGCGCGAACGGGTCTCCTTTACTGTCGAGCAGGCCCGAAGGGCTTCGGAAGAGCTTCGCTCAAAGGGCATTCTCGAGGAAACCTTGGTGCTCTCAACCTGCAATCGCAGTGAAGTATACGGCGTGCCGCCGGAAACTTCTCGTGAATGCGCGCCCGGGCTCTCCAACTTCCTCAGCGAATTTCACTCCGTGCGCTTGGACATTCTGGGAAATTCGCTCTATCACCACTACGACCGCGAAGCGGTGCGGCACCTCTTCCGCGTGGCTGCGGGGCTCGACTCCATGATGCTGGGCGAAGCCGAAATTCTCGGCCAGGTGCGTGAAGCGTATCGCGTGGCGCACGAGCAAGGGGCCACAGGGCCGGTGCTGAATCGGCTTTTTCAGGGCGCGCTCGAAGTCGGCAAGCGCGTGCGTGCGGAAACCGAACTGGGAACGCGGCCGATGTCGGCAGCCTCCGCGGGGGTCAAGCTTGCGGAGCGCATTTTCGGAAAGCTCAGCGAACGCAGCGCGCTCGTGCTGGGAGCGGGAACCATCAGCGAGCAGGTGATCGCACAATTTCGCGATCGCGGCATCGCCCGTCTCTTCGTAATGAACCGATCGAGGGATCGTGCGGACGGCTTGGCCAAACAGTACGGCGGTGAAGTGGTCGGGTGGGGTGAATGGGAGAAAACTTTGCTCATTCCTGACGTCATCGTTTCGTCCGTGTCGGCGGAAGAGCCGGTCTTGCAGCGTAGGATGGTCGAGCAAGCCATGGGAAAGCGCGGCAATCGCGCGCTGTTCCTCATGGACCTCGGCTTGCCCCGGAACGTCGACGCCGGCGTCGCAAAGCTGTACAACGTCTACGTGTACAACATGGACGACCTCACAGAAATCGTGGAGCAGAATCGTCAGGCGCGCGAAAATGAAATTCCCAAGGCTGACAGCATCGTGGATGAGCACGTCGGCAAATTTCTTTCCTGGCAAGCCAGCGTTGAGCTCGTCGGTTTGGTTAATGAACTGCGAGCAAGGATGCGCGAGGAACGCGCTCAATTCATCCGCGCGCGCGTGGGGTCCATCCAGCACCTTACGGAGGCGGACCGCGCCCGGGTGGAAAAACTGATGGATGATATGCTCGAAACTCTGCTGCTCGAGCCGGCGCAGCGCTTGCGAGGCGAAAAAGACTTGCGCCGAAAGGTGCAAAATGTCGAGGCCTTGCGCGACCTGTTCCTTTCGAATCGGGTGAAGCCTTGAGAACCTTGCGCATCGGCACGCGCGGGAGCCTGCTGGCGAAATGGCAGGCGGAGTTCGTTCGCCAGCGGCTTTTTGCTGCCACGGGGATCGAGCCGGAAATCGTGGTTATCAAAACAGCTGGCGACAAAATGCTGAACGCGCCGGTGGCGCAAATTGGCGGCAAGGGCATCTTCATCAAAGAACTGGAAGAGGCCCTGCTCGAAGAAACGATCGACCTGGCGGTGCACAGCGTGAAGGACATCCCCACCGACATTCCTTCACGCCTGATGTTCCCCGCGGTTTGCAAGCGCGATGACGTGCGCGACTGCCTGGTGGGCTCGACGATCGCAAATCTTCGACAGGGAGCGCGCGTAGGTACGAGCAGTTTGCGCCGCCAGGCCCAGTTGCGCCATGTTCGCCCGGATCTGGATTTGCGCGATTTGCGCGGCAACGTCGACACGCGCCTGCGCAAGGTGGAAAGCGGGGAGTACGAAGCGGTTGTCGTTTCCAAAGCAGGATTGGACCGCCTCGGATTCAGCAAGCGAATCTCCGAGGTTCTTTCTCCCGAAGTGTGCATGCCGGCGGTAGGGCAGGGCGCGATCGCCGTGGAGTGCCGGTTGCAAGACAGGGAAGCTGAGGATTTGCTGGCTCCGCTGGATGATGCGGAGACGCGCGCCGCGGTCATAGCCGAACGCGCGCTCCTTGGCGCATTACACGGAGGATGCCAGGTGCCCATGGGCGCGTTTGCGCGCGTCGAGCACGGCGACCTGGCGATGGACGCTTGCGTTTGTTCCGTGCATGGCGCGCAGTGTGTGCGGCAGCACGCTTCGGCACCGCCGGAGCAAGCCGCCCAGCTTGGCGAGCACATGGCGCAGCTGCTTATCGAGGCGGGCGCGCAATCCATCTTGGAGGAAGTGAGCCGGCAACGTGGCTGAGAATTCTTCAAGTTCGCTGGCGGGCAAGCGCGTCGTAATTACGCGCGCGATGACGGAGAGCGAAGACTTGGCCCGTGAGCTGTCTAAGCGAGGCGCAATTCCCGTGGTGTTCCCACTGGTTTCCTTTGCGGAGCCGGAGGACTTTGGACCGCTGGACAAAGCCCTCGACGAAATCGTCCAATTTGATTGGATCATCCTGACGAGTGCAAGAGCCGTGCGAGCGGTCGCCAACCGCGCTTCGGAATCTGGGCGGTTGCTCGTTCCAAGCGGGAAACGATTGCAAGTCGCCTGTGTTGGGCCGATCACGGCCGCGGCTGCGAAGCTGGCAAATTTCTCCGTTACGCATGTGGCGACAACGCACCATGGCGTCGCGCTGGCAGAAGAGTTGGGACCAAGGCTGCAGGGAGCGAAAGTGTTGCTCCCGCGCAGCGACCGCGCCAATCCGGACTTGCCTGCGGCGCTGCGGCGATATGGTGCGCAAGTCACTGAGGTAATTGCTTATCGCACGGTGAAGCCGGCAGATGTTAATCGCAGTGCATTGGCGGAAATTGCGTTTGGCAAAATAGACGCACTGTTATTTTTTAGTTCGTCGGCGATAAAGCACTATGCTGTTATACAGAGTGTGAATCGGCGCTCATTGCGGGGGCTGCAAAATGAAGTGGCCATCACGGCCGTCGGGCCGGTTACCGCGAAGGCTCTACTGGAATCGGGGGTAGAGCGCATAGTGGTTGCCTCGGATACCACGGCTGCGTCGGTGATGGAGGCTCTGGAAAAGCATTTTGCCGTCTCAAAAGCTGCGCCGGCAGGAGTGAAGCGAGCATGAGTTTTCCCACGCATCGGCCGCGGCGTTTGCGGCGCACGGAAGCGCTTCGCAGCATGGTTCGCGAGACGCGCCTCGCGACCGCAGGCTTGATCTATCCGATGTTTGTCTGCCCGGGGAAGAACGTGCGTCAGGAAGTCAGCTCGATGCCGAACATTTTTCAGCAATCCGCCGACCAAATCCTGGAGGAGTGCCGGGAGGTGGAATCGCTCGGGATTCCGGCCGTCATTCTTTTTGGCCTGCCAGAAACGAAGGACCCTCGCGGAGCGAGTTCGCTCAGCTCGCAAGGCGTTGTGCAACGCGCCATCGAGGGCATTCGAAAGGCCAACCTGAAATTGCTCGTCGTCACCGACGTCTGCCTGTGCGAATACACCGATCATGGCCACTGCGGCGTCATGGAGCACGGAGAAGTGGCGAATGACCCGACGCTGGGAATCCTGGCGCAGCAGGCGCTTTCTCACGCGCGCGCCGGCGCTGATATCGTCGCGCCCTCGGATATGATGGATGGCCGTGTCGGCGCGATTCGAAAGATGCTCGACGAAAACAAGTTCGAAAACGTCGCCATTCTTTCTTACGCCGCGAAGTACTGTTCCGGGTTCTACGGCCCTTTTCGCGAGGCGGCGCAGTCTGCGCCCCAATTCGGCGATCGCCGCAGCTATCAGATGGATCCCGCCAATGCCCGCGAAGCGTTGAAGGAAGTGCGGCTGGATTTGGATGAAGGCGCCGACATGGTGATGGTTAAACCGGCGCTTCCGTATCTCGACGTGATCTGGCGCGTACGCGAAGCGTTCGACGTTCCGGTGGGCGCGTACAACGTCAGCGGCGAGTACGCGATGGTGAAAGCCGCGGTGCAAAATGGCTGGCTCGACGAGAAGCGAGTGGTCCTCGAAATCCTGACGGGCATTCAGCGCGCTGGCGCGGACCACATTTTGACCTATCATGCCAAGGACGCGGCCCGCTGGCTGAAGGCATGTTAACTTGGACTTTATGATCACACAAAGAACAGCACCACTAGTCTAAATCAGACTAGCTCGCAATCCGAGCTGGAACAGGATGAGCCAGGCGCAAACTAAACGGAAAAGCCAAAGGCGGCGCTCGCGGGAAATCTTCGAGCGCGCCGAAAAAGTTCTCGTCGGCGGCGTCAACAGCCCCGTCCGGGCTTTCCGTGCGGTCGGCGGCGAGCCGCTGATCATTGACCACGCCAGCGGTCAGTACCTTTACGACGCCGATGGGAACGAATTGCTGGATTACGTGTGCTCGTGGGGCGCGATCATTCTGGGGCACGCCAATGCGGCAATCGCGGATGCCATTGCTGGCCAGGCCCGGCGGGGCACAAGCTTCGGCGTGACCACGGAACTCGAGCTGGAGCTAGCTTCGCTCATCACGCAGGCCGTCCCGTTCCTCGAAAAAATCCGGCTCGTGTCGAGCGGCACGGAAGCCACGATGAGCGCGGTGCGGCTGGCGCGCGGTGTTACCAAACGCGATTTCATCGTGAAATTTGAAGGCTGCTATCACGGGCACGCGGACAGTTTTCTTTCGCAGGCTGGTTCGGGGCTGGCGACCCTAGGAATTGCGGAGTGCCCCGGTGTGCCGCAGTCTCTCGCCGGACTGACGCTCAATGTGCCGTTTAACGATCTCCAAGCCGTCGAAAGAGTTTTTGCAGCGCACAAAGACAAAATTGCGGCGGTCATTGTCGAGCCCGTCGCGGCAAACATGGGCGTGGTTCTCCCTGAGCCGGAGTTTTTGAAAAGCTTGCAGGAAATTGCGCATCGAAACGGTGCGTTGTTCATCGTAGATGAAGTGATCACCGGATTCCGTTTGCAGAATGGCTCCGCGCAAGAACTTCTTGGAATTCAGGGGGACCTCACCACGCTCGGAAAAATCATCGGGGGCGGAGTCCCTGTTGCTGCCTACGGCGGGAGCGCGGAATTAATGAATCATGTGGCGCCGCTCGGGCCCGTATATCAGGCGGGAACGCTGGCGGGAAGTCCGCTGGCGATGTGTGCGGGGATTGCGGCGTTGCGGCAACTCACAAAGCCGGGGTTGTACGAGGAGATGAAGCAACTTGCCGGTCAGCTGGTCTCAGGGTTGCGCGCCGCCTTGGCGGATGCCGGAGTACCGGCACAAGTGAATGCCTTTGGTTCGCTTGCCACCGTTTTCTTCGCGCCAGGCCCGGTGAAAAATTATGCTGATGCAAAGCGCTCCGATACGAAGCACTATGCGCGATTTTTCCGGGAAATGCTGGCTCGCGGAATCTTCCTGGCACCTTCGCAGTTCGAAGCAGCATTTCTCTCTGCAGCGCACACGTCCGCCGACATTGACCGAACCTTGGCCGCGGCTCGCGAAGTGCTGCAAGCGATGACCGCCGAGCCCGCCGCTTGATTCCCATCACAGGAGCAAAATCGAATGCCCGAAGGCATTGAACTTCCCGAAGCTCA
Source organism: Acidobacteriota bacterium (assembly GCA_003224085.1). Classification (GTDB taxonomy): domain Bacteria; phylum Acidobacteriota; class Terriglobia; order Acidiferrales; family UBA7541; genus Acidiferrum. The sequence goes on from QHYK01000049.1 coordinate 21,588, forward strand.
TCACACACACGAAGATGATCCGCTGGTGCTGCCGGTTTCGATAACGATTTCGATTATGGCCGTGTTGGTTGCCGGAGTAACACTGCTCGGGCACCGGGCCCACACCGAAGAATTGCTGCGCCAAAGTCAGGCGGCCGATAAATGGGCGCAATATCAGGCGAAAAGTGTCCGCCTTCACGAAACGCAGGGCTTTTCCGACGTTGTGAACCTGGTTGCCTCAATGGACAAAGGAAAGGGAGATGCACTCGCCGAAAAGTATTCGAAAGAGGTGGAACACTACCAGAGCGACAAAGAAGACATCAGCAAGGAGGCCAGAGACCTCGAAGCAGAGCGGGATCTTGCTGCCCTTCAGGCAGACCGTTTCGACGGCGGAGAAGCCATCCTGGAAATCGGTCTGGTGATTTGTTCCGTCACTCTGCTCACGAAGCGCAAGGGATTCTGGTTTGCGGGCATGCTCCTCGGGGCAATCGGTATGGGGCTCGCCGCAACCGGTTTTCTACTCCACCGATTGTAAGCTTAAGCGCGCGCTGGCGGCGGTGAGCCTCGCAACAGCGCAATTTCGTGCGCCAGGCTTTCCAGCTTGCCGAGCAATTCCTGGTGCCTTACTTCCTCGGCGGCTGGCTTCTTTCCGAGAAAAGTCATCGTTCCCCCCGGCTCGAGGACACATTGTTCAACTTCGGAGAGCGAACTGAAGCCCTGCTTGTGCGCCGCCGCTTCCAGTTGCGCCGTGGTGATGAGTTCCTTTTTCAGATGCTGCGTTCGAACCTTGCCGTTTTCGATAAGCACGTCCGCCTTGCCTTCGACCAGTTGATCGAGTTTGCGATGCCCGTAGAGAAAGCGCACCACAAGGAAGTTGGTGACCAGCAGGGAAGTGGCGCCAATGATCCCGCCTGACACCGAATTGTCGTCGCCGATGATGGCGTTTTGAACGGTGTTGGATAATGTCAGCAAAACGACGAGGTCGAAGGGATTGAGCTGGACCAGTTCGCGTTTTCCGGACAGGCGCAGGCTGATCACGAGAAATGCATAAACCACGATGGGACGCAGGATTTTTTCCAGCAAAGGAATCCCAACTACGAACATGTCTCGCCAAATGTCATGCATTGCGGAGTGACCTCCTCACAAGGATTACCAACCAATATTGCATAACCTCAAAGAATGCGGGGAGGAACTGCAAGAGCGCATCGTTTCGCGGCTTTCGTTTCGGTGCGTTCTCGAGCACGGTAGGAAAACCTCCGAGGGACAAAGGAACCAGGGTTTTTTGCAATACTCGTGAACCAAAGCGGCACAACTTTGGCAAAACCGGCATTTCGACAGAATGGTTCCGGGTGCTGTCTGGCAGGCAAGCCCTTGCTATTCCGTGTGTTGGGGAATCAGCTAAAGTAATTCTTTAACTTTGCCGCGCAAAGTATCTTAGGACTGCCGCCCCTCTCGCTCGAGTCTGCCACGCCCTGGGACTCAGCTTGAGTGAGTTTTCCACTTCGGGACCTGTTGAGATTTTAGTCCGAGACACTTTTATCCAGCAAGTCCGACCGTTCCTGTGTCGCTTGAATTGTCAGCAGCGTGAACTGCTGCTTCGAACGTTGGAAGCGGCACCCAAGACCGAGAAGGCTTCCGTGAGGAAGATTCAACAAGGCAGACCTGGGAGAAGAATGACCAATGGCACTGCATATCGTTATGCGGACCGAAAAGAAGACTGGTTTCAGGTATCTCCGCCATTTGAAGGCCGCACTCTCAGACCGAGCCTGACTCAAAGAAGTAAGCGAGACCGCCCGAAGCTATCAACTTCGAGGCGGGCCTAATCGAAAGTACCATTTCCACAGATTAATCAGCCAAAGACAATCGACGTGTGCGGCTGCGCATCAACATTGCCGTCTCCCTGGTCGCCCTAACGACGATCGTTTGGTGTGTTCGCTTTGCTGTTACGCAGGAGCACAGGCGGACGCCGGAGTTTTTACAGAGCAAGTATCAAGAACTTAACCGAACGTTTTTCGAGAACAGTCTGCCGACGGCTCGAGTTGAATGGGCTGATTTGACCGATGCGGACGCAATGGGGCGAACAATCCGGGAAAGTGACGATATGTTCGTCATTCTGGTGGATCGAAATTCGAACTTTGATGATGAAGATTTGGACGACACCGTAAGGCACGAGACCTGTCACATTGCGACTTGGTGGAAAGAGCAAGACATGCACGGCCCCGTGTTTCAGGCGTGTATGGCCCGCATCAAGCAAGCAGACCACAATGACAACTAAACGCTTCGCGCTGTGCGCTAGGCGGGAGTCACTCGAGACTTGCAAGGGCGCGGCGATCGGGATGCTTTCTCACGGAGATATGGAGATCGTTTTTGGTAAACGCCTCGGGTCGAGACGGTGATGTTGTTACTTCATGAAGACCTGGGATGCGCGGCAGTCTCCGGACTTGGCGTACGCGTTCTTCGCGCACGACGCCAAGGGCGTTCAATTCGGGCTCGAGTTTGCGGATGTTAACGGCCAATGTTGATGGCCCAGGCGGGCTGCCCGGCGTACCTCTCATGAAGGGCACCTTGTACTTACCCTCTGCAAGTTTGCGCTTGCTGCGGCGTCCCGTTCCGCGACGACATTTATTTCTTGATTCTGCCCTCGGGTGAAACCCTCTGAGGCGGATTTCCAACACGCCCGCCATGCCACCGAGACGTAATTGACGCAAAGCACGATTTAACTCGATTGGATTCATTGCGGTTGCTCCTTGGTTTTGAGATTAATGAAGTCGCGATACTCCGTGAGCTGGCGAATCAACGGATCGATCTGCCGTAAAAACATTTGCGGATGCGGACGGCGCTCCAGATATCGGCGCACGAAGCGGTATTCATGCACTCCGATGTCCAGAGCCGTGGCACAGCCGTCTTCGACCGCGGCTGCCCCGTATTTCTTTATCAGGGAATGCATTCCCAGGATGCGGCGGATGCCGGTCTGGCCTTGCTGTTGGTAGATCAGCTGGCAGAACTTGCCGATCTGGGCTCCCGCATGTTCGGCACGACGCAACAGTTGCGCGGTGCTGACCGGCATTTTCTTCGGACGATCTTCTTCCGGGATGCAATACCCGCCCGGTTTCTGACGCAAGTGCTTGCGAACAAGTTTGTTGGTGTTTGGATTCAGGATGCGCACGTGCAGCTCATCCCACTGCACGTTCACGTCACGGCCGATCCATCCTGGCGGCAAACTGTAATAGGCCGACTTGACCTCCACGCAACCGTCCAGATTTACTGCGCGTTTTCCGAATTCGTAGTAGCGGAACGGTTCAAGCGGAAGCGGCCGTAAGTGCGGCTTTTCTTCGGCGAACGATGTCTACGTTACGAATGCCAGAGTGATGAAACTCCTGAGACCGGAGGTCGACCTTATATGCTCCATTCTTTACTGCGGTCAGATTTTGCCCGGTGGGCTTCGCGCAAGAGAGTATCCCGAGTGAAAGAATGCACGCGATGAAAGTCATCAGCTTAGTGAACATTCGGGTGGCGTTTGTGCCAGTCGGTGTGTTGCTGAAAAGTTCGTGCCGCTTGAATCGCCAGGATGTCGTCGCCTGCTCCGGCTACGAATTCAAGCCCTATTGGCAGATTCTTCTCCGTAAAGCCACAAGGAACGGAAACCGCCGGCAATCCGCAAAGATTGCCTATGGCTCCCAGCGGGTCCGGAAACGCGAGGCCGGTTTCCAAATTAAGAGAAAGCGGCGTTGCGGGGACGGGCTGCGACGGAGCAATGAGCACGTCGAAGCCTTCAAAAATTGCGTCCATTTTCTTTTGCAGGATTTCACGAACTTTGAGGGCTTGCCCGTAGTCCGCGGCGGAATACTGTTCGTTCAAATAGCCTGCGATCTGCCCAAGCGGGTCTGTAAGTTCGCTCAGTTTACCGGAGCGAATCAAGGAGCGAAAAGAAGCCGCTGACTCGACCTGCACGATAAGAGACGCCGCTTCTTCCCACGGGCCTATTGGCAAGGCAATTTCTTTCATCCCGCCAAAGAACTTTCTTAAAGCCGACTTTGCTGCGGCAACCGGTTTCGCCGCTCCTCCTTCCAAAGATTTCCAGGCATTGCTGAGCCAGGCGACGCGCAACTTGCGCAGTTCAACGGAAGGTGAATAAGTGAAAGCGGCCTTGTCTATGGGAATCGTTCCGCGATCTCTCGGATCGTGCCCCGCAATGGCGGCAAAAATGCGCGCGCAATCTTCCGCGCTGCGTGCCATCGGCCCAATTTTGTCCATGGAGGGAGCCAGGGCCATCGCGCCGTAGCGGCTGACGCGACCGTAGGTCGGCCGCAGACCGCTGACGCCGCAAAATGCCGAGGGGCAAATGATGGAACCCCAGGTTTCCGTGCCGATGGCAAAAGCGGCCAGGCCGGCGGCAACAATTGCTCCTGAGCCCGAAGAAGAGCCGCAGGTCCAGCAGGTCGTGTCCCACGGATTCTTAGCTTCGCCCTGCAACGACGCGGAGGCAAAACGGTAGCCTGAGCCGCCGGCAAGCTCGATCATGGAGGCCTTGCCGATCATTACCGCGCCGACGTTTTTCAAATGGTCGATCACCGTCGCGTTGTAATCGAAAACCTGATTGGCAAAAGGTTTTGCGCCCCATGTCGTGGGGACTCCTTTCACCGCAAGGAGATCTTTCGCCGCGTAGGGAATACCGTGCAGCGGGCCGCGGTAATGGCCGCGCTGGATATCTTTCTCCGCGGCTTTGGCCTGCTCCAGAGCGATTTCCGGTGTCAAAGTCGCGTAGGCATTCAAACGCGGACCAAATTCCTGACTGCGGTCGAGATAAATTCGAGTCAGCTCGACGGGAGATATTTTCTTCGATTCGATGCGTTTCGCAAGCTCCGTGACCGGGAGGTAAAAAATTTCTTCGCCGGGCATTAGGAGGGCTCCTCAGGAATCCTTCGGCGCTTGGCAGGCGTCGCGGACACAGGGACCGGCAAAGGTTTTTTCTCACGTTCGATCAACGGTTTTAGATAGAGAGCAGGCCCGTCACCATTCTCCGTGGGAAAGGCGCGCAGACGGTCCAGGGCTGCCTGGCCCTCGGCGGCGAGCCGGCGCAGGTCAGTCTTCTGCACATCGTTGAGCCGCGAGCCATATTGTGAGAACACCGCTTGAAGGCGCGACTCCATTTCCGCCTGACTTTCTGGGGAAAGTTTTGGTCCGCTCGGCGTGGGCGTTTGCAACGGAGACGCTGCTGCGGCAGCAGATTGTCGCGCCAGAAGATCGCCAGGAGAAAGGGAAGCGGCGGCGGAGACAAGCGCGGCGCGCCGGGCAAATTCGCGTCGCGAAATCGCGGAGCCATTCTTAGCGCTCATTGTGGATCCCCCAGGTTTTTAAAGTGCTTTCGAAAGGCTTCCAGTGAGGCTACAGAATCGAGGTTCGGGGGTCAACCGGCTCGTGCTCAGGCGGTTTTCAAAAAGCCTACTCGTAACGGAGCGCGACCATGGGGTCGACGCGCATGGCGCGGCGCGCGGGAATGTACGATGCGAGAAGGGCAACGGCAGAGAGCAAAACGGCGACGACGGCAAACGTCAACGGGTCCATGGCGCTGATGCCGAATAAGAGAGAAGACATCAGCCGCGTAATAACGAGTGACACGGCAATGCCGATGACCACGCCAAAAGCCGCCAACCGCGCGCCTTCCCCAAGAATCAGGCGGAGAACGTCCCCGCGCTGCGCCCCCAGCCCCATGCGGATGCCGATTTCCTGTGTGCGGCGCGTGACGGAATGCGCCACTAGCCCATAAGTGCCCACAGCCGCCAATGCTAGCGCCGCCGCGGCAAAAACCCCTGCTAGAACCAAAAGGAACCGCTTCACAGACAGCCATCCGCCCATCTCATCTGCAAAGGTGGAAAACTTCACCGGAACGTCGGGAGCGAGATCGCGGAAGATGCTGCGCGCGGCGTCGACAACGGGACCGGCGCCGGCGCTTGTGCGCAATAGGATCATCGGCGAAGCGTTGCCGCTCAGGCCTCGCTGCTGATAGTCCACGTAAATAACAGGGGTGACGGGGCGGTCAAGTCCCTCCGCGCGGACGTCGGCAACGATACCGACAATCGTGAGCGGTTTCAGATTCCCGTCCATATTGCCGAATTCGATGACGTGGCCGATAGGATCCTCATTCGGCCATTTCTGCTGCGCCACGGCTTGGCTGATGACGGCGACATGGAGCGAATCGTGGCCATCCCGCTCGTCGAACAAGCGTCCCCGCAGCAGCGGGATGCCCGCCGTCCGGAAGTAGTCGGCGCTGGTTACGCAATAGAGCGCGTCGCCCACGTTCCCAGGAGTCTGGGTGAAGCGTTCCCATTCGTCGAAGTTTGCAGGCGGTTGCCGGCCGTCGAGAATCAGAAACTGGCCACTGGCAAACCCGGTGGCGATAGGAAGTTCACCGGTGAAACCCGCGGACTGGACGCCGGGTATTCCACGGAGGCGAGACAAGACGCTGTCAATCAGTTGTACCGGACGAATGGACGCGTTAGTGGTCTGCGGTGTCGTGGGTACGAAAGTAGCAAGCACCAAGTGCTCCCCGTTGAGTCCCGGATTGACCGAAATCAAGCGCAGAAAGCTGCGGCCCAGCAATCCCGCGCCGACGAGCAACATTAGCGTCACGGCAATTTCGCCGATCACCAGTGCGCTGCGCGCTTTCTGGCTTCCGGCGCTGTAGCTTCGCGAGCCTGCGCCTAGCGCTTCGTTCAAATCCCATCCGCCGGCGCGCGAGGCAGAAAAAAAACCAAGGCCGACCGCAACAACCAAAGTCGCGATAAGGGTAAATAAAAGAGCCGCTCCGTTGATGGCAATAGCTTGCTGGCGCGGCAAATCTGCGGGAAGGATCGCCGGAAGCAAATTCGTTGTCCAGATTGCGGCCAGTGTTCCCAGCCCGCCGCCGGCGAGCGCAAGCGCCAGGGACTCCGCAAGCAGCTGCTGCACGAGTCTTCCCCGCCCCGCGCCCAGAGCAGCGCGTACCGCCAATTCCTTCCGCCGCGCCACGGTGCGCGCCAGCAACAGCCCTGCGACATTGGCGCACGCAACGAGAAATAAGAGGATGACGGCAGCGAAGAGCGTGACCAGCGCCGCCCGCACGTCTCCCACCAAAGCATCCGCGAGCGGGACAACGGCGGCGTCAATCAGCATATAGCCGCTATTGATATCCGTCCCCTTGCCGTACTGGCTCTTGATCCGGCGTGCGATTGTGCTCAGGTCCGCCCGGGCTTGCTTGAGCGAAACGCCGTCGCCAAGGCGCGCAATGCCTTCGCCGTTGTGCGCCGAGCGGCTGGGGCCCCATCCGTAGAGCTGCTCGCGCGAGATCCATGCGGATATGCCTGCAGGAAAATCAAATCCCTGCGGCATCACGCCAATAACCGAATACACTTGGCCTCCCATAGTCAGGCGCGCGTTGGAGAAATCCGCTCTGCTTCCGAGATACTGCTGCCAGTAGCCGTGGCTCACAATCATGGCAGGAGTGCCGTGAAGGCGCAGTTCGTCGGCGGTGAAATCACGGCCCTGAACAGGCTCGACTCCCATCATCTTGAAAAAATCCTGAGAGACGGCGGCAACGTTCATACGCACAGGTTCGCTGCCGCCAGAAACCGACTCTGGCCCCGTAGAAAATTGGGCCAGACCGACAAGGGTGCGGTTTTGCTCGCGAAAATCAAGGAAATTCGGATCGGCCAAATGCATTCGACGGCCGTCGGCAGAAAGTTCCCACACGGTCACCACTTGTTGCGGGTTCGGAAAGGGGAGAGGACGAAGCAGAACGGCGTCCACCACTGAAAAGATGGATGTCGAGGCGCCGATGCCGAGCGCGAGCGTAAGCACGGCAATCACCGTGAAACCGGGGTTTTTACGCAGCATGCGGAAAGCGAAGCGCAAATCCTTCCAGCACGTTTGGACAAAAGATTCCCATGCAGCGGAACGGACTTCTTCCTTAGTGACTTCGAGATTGCCATGCTCCAAGCGCACGGCTCGAAGAGCGTCCGGACGGCTCATGCCGCGCTTTATCTTTTCCTCGGTGGCTGTTTCCAGGAAGCCGTTCAGTTCTTCCTCCAGCTCGTGGCTGACGCGTTCCCTTCGGAACAGTGATCGAAGACCGCTGGCCATGTTTCGCAGGAATGACATGACCCCTCCTTAACGCGCCCCAAAGTTCGCCCGACTGCTACTCGAAGCGCAAGGCCACCACGGGATCGACGCGCGCCGCACTCCGGGCCGGAAGTGATGCGGCAAGAATGGCGCAGGCAGCAAGAAGAGCCGCAGCCAAGCCAAGGATCACCGGGTCATAGCTGTTGACTCCATAAAGCTGGCTCGCGAGCACTCGGCCACCAGCCAACGCCGCCGGTATGCCAATAGCCAAACCGAGGCCGATTTGGGAGAGCGTGCCGCGCAGCACAAGGCCGAGCACATTGCTCCGGTCAGCACCGAGCGCCATGCGGATACCGATCTCGTTGGTGCGCCGCGCGACGGCATAAGCCGTTACGCCATACAGCCCGACGCAGGCTAGGACGAGTGCCAGGGCGCCAAACAGCTCCGTAAGCCGCGCTATGAGTCGCTCCTGATTAAAGTGGCGCGCCACCTGCTCGCCGAAACTCATGATATTGAGAACGGTTAGATTCGGATCGACGCCGGCAATGGCTTTCCGGACTGCTGGTTCGAGATTCTCCGGTTTGCCCGCGACATGCAGCTCGATGGCTCCTACCCATCCACGAACGGGCTCTCCGGGCGGGGTTTGGAGTAACGGCAGAAAGGAAGTGGCGTAGGCAGGACCGCGCGTGTCCTGGTATTTTGCGTCCTCCACGATACCCACGATTTCATAGTCGCCGCTATGACTCTCGTCGCCCATTCCGAAGCGCTGGCCAATGGGATCCTCGTTCGGAAAGAACCTGCTCGCGAAGGTTTCATTGATGACGGCCACGTTGGGGGCGCCAGGTACATCGCGTTCGTCGATGGCGCGCCCTCGCAGCAAGCGGGTGCCGATGGTCTGGAAATAATGGGGACCAACCCGGTCCCAGGAGGGCGCGCTCCAACGATAGTCAGGTGGTTTTCCCTGAATGTACACGCGTTCGTTCGCATTGTTACCGTCCAACGGGCTGTACCATGACAGGCTTGCGCTGATGACGTCGGGTATTCGCGTTAGCGTCTCCTCAAGCCGCTGATAAAGTCCGTCAAGCTTGTCTGGCGTGTAGCCGTCCAGCCCCGGAGCGACATTCACAATCAGGCGCCCGTCGGTCAGGAAACCGAAGTGCTGGTCTTCGAGATGGCGCAGGCTTTGAGTGAGCAGACCTGCTCCGATCAAAAGCGCAATCGAGAATGCGACCTGTACGATAACCAGAGACTTCTGAAGCACCGAAGAAGGATCGCTGGTGGAACGTCCTGCTCCGCGCAGGGTATCGGCTGGATCGGATCGGGATGCCACCCAGGCTGGGGCAATGCCGAATACGATAGCTGTTGCCAGCGAAAGGGCGAGGGCGAAGCCGAGCACGGGCAGGGAAGGCCGGGCATCGATAGGAATGTAGCGGGCTCCGCGAAAAGCAAGGAGTAGGATGGCCTGTGTCCCGGTATAGGCAACATAGAGTCCCGCCGCCCCGCCCGCCAGCGCCAGCAGAACGCTTTCGGTGAGCATTTGTTGAATCACACGGCGTCGTGGCGCACCCAGTGCTAAACGGACGGCGGTTTGCAAGCGGTTGGCCGAGCCGTGCGCCAGCAGCAAGTTGGCGATGTTGGCGCAGGCGATTAGCAAAAGTAGCCCGGATAATGTCACCAACAACCGCAGGCCCGCGGTGTACTCGGTCTGAATTTGGTTCACCCCACCCGCGGCGGGCGTGAGCCGGATGTGCTGCCTGTTGATTTCCTGCCGATATTTCTCGACCAGGGCCTTGTCGTTGCGCTGCTCCGGTGTTGCTTCCGGGTAGCCCGTTGCCCATAGCCACTGCTGAAGCTCGCCCGTTAGCTTGGCCTGCACTTGTGCCGGCGAGACGTCCGCTCGAAGCCGCCCGATCAGATAAAGCCACTCGGGCTCGGGGCCGAACAACCAACGCTCCGGATGGGCAGATAAAGGCAGCCAGAAATCGGGAGGGTCGCTGCGGAGTGTATCGCCATAGAATTGGGGAGGCGTCACGCCCACAACAATGTAAGGCACAGTGTTGATGGTGAAAGCTGCGCCAATCACCGAAGGATCGCCCCCGAAGTGCGTTTGCCAAGTGTGATCGCTCATCACCGCTACGGGTGCGGCGCCTGCCGTGTCGTCCTTGGCCGCGAGGGTACGGCCTGCAGAGGCGGCGATGCCAAGCATTTCGAAGTAGTTCCCGGAGACGAATTCGCCTTTGTAGGGCCGGGCGGCAGCGGAATCGCCGCCACGGCGAACGCTCAGATCCTGCAGGTGGGACGAAAAGGCGACGAGTTGGCTGAATTCCGGTGTGTGGTCGCGAAGGGCTTCGTAAAGCGGATAAGAATAGAGCACAAAGCTGCCGCCGTTCTGAGGGCCGGTCATGACACAGCAATTATTGTTGTCGCCCAGCCTGTAGAGCTGCGCAGGTTTCGCCACCGGCAGCGGCTTGAGCATCACCCTATCCATGAGCGTGAAAATTGAGGTATTCGCTCCTATCCCGAGCGCCAAGGTGAACACGACAGCGGCGGCAAGACCAGGATTCTTGCGCAGCGTGCGAGCGGCCAAGCGCACATCCTGCCAACAGGTTTCCAAAAAGGATTCCCAGCTGGCGGAGCGAACGGCTTCTTTGGCAAGTGCGAGGGTGCCTTGCTCCAGGCGCACGGCGCGAAGCGCGTCCGGACGGTTCATGCCGTGTTGCATCTTTTCCTCGACCGCTAGCTCCAGGAAGCCATGGAGTTCTTCGTCCAACTCTTTGTCGCGCCGTTTCTTTCCGAACAAGGCACGGAGCCCACTGGCTATGTTTTGAAGTATGGACATTACCTCACCCCGCGACACCCTACGAAGCTTCGAGGATTCTAGTGATGGCAGCGACTTGCCTTCCCCATTCTTTCGTTTCGCTGCTGAGTCTTTTTCGCCCCTGATCGGTCAGGGCGTAATACTTTGCGCGCCGGTTGTTCTCGGTCGGTTTCCATTCGCCCTTGATAAGACCATCCCGCTGCAGTCGCTGAATGGCGACAAATAAAGAACCGGCATTGAGGCGAAAAACGCCCTTGCTCATCTGCTCCAGCCGCACCGCGATCCCATATCCGTGCATGGGTTCGAGCGCCAGCGTTTTCAGAATGAGCATGTCCAGAGTGCCTTGGACGAGCTCGCTCGACTTGTCTGCCATTGGGACACTTCCTCCTGAGGGTCAAGGGGAAGCATACGCTTCTCCTCTTGCTTGTCAAGAGGAGGAGGGGGGTAGAGGCCGCCGGACGGGCGGTGGGAAATTCGGTGGGCCTTGCGGATCGCATACTTAACAAAAAAAGAGGGGCAGTATGCTGCGCCTTTCAAGGAGTTGCAATTGGAAGTGCCGGCTATTCGATTCGGGTGAGGGTTTGAATCTGGGTTTCCAGCGCCTGGTTATATTGGCGTTCGATTTGAAGTTCAGTCTGTAATTTCTTGACGAGCAGCTCCAAACGTGCAATCTCGACGCGAAGCTTTTGCAGCTCGTGCGAAGAAGGCGCCGGTCGCGAGGGAGCTGCAGCCTGCGGCTGAACATTGGGCTGCGGCGCGATCGCTTCAGCCAGAGCGCGTGGCCACGCCGGTTCAGCAGCTGTTGGCGGAGCAGACGGAGCCGTGGGTCGCGGGGCGGCCGGTGGCGGAGCGAACAGATTGCTGAGCGCGCTTGTGGCAGTAGTGCGGTCCGTGGAAGCAACCGGCGCTGGGCTCTTAGGTTCTAAGAGAGCTTTTACGCGATTGATCAATTCCTGTGGCTGAAACGGCTTGCGAATCAGCTCGTCCGCCTTAACGGAGACGGCTTTGTCGGCGACGCTTTTGTTCACCACACCCGACATGAGCAGAACAGGAGTGCTGCGGAGTTCGGGGTTCTCCTTGATCTGGCTGCAAACCGAGTAACCGTCGGTGTCCGGCATGATGACGTCAGTAATGACCGCGTCTGGTTTGGTTTGTTCGAACTGCGCAAGGGCCGAAGCGGCATCGGCGCAGGTAATCACTTGAATATTCTCGCGGCGGAACGCAATCTTGATGACTTCGCGCATGGTGGCGCTGTCGTCGATGAAATAAACGGTTGGCACACGGTTTTCCTGGGTTTCCTCCAGGGGAGGAACCATCATGGCTTCGCTCATGGGGCTTCCTTGTCCGCCATGTCGCGGGAGCTTTCGTCGACTTCGCGCATGGCATCGAGCATCAAATCGGTTGCCGAGCGCAGCACCGTGCGCTGCGGCGAGGTGGTGCCGTAAACAAATTTGTAGACGCCTTTGTTTCCGTTGACGCAGTTCTTCAAAATAAAGATGACGGCTTCGTCGCCAAACAAAGTGCCGCATTCGGCATGCGAAATTTCTCCGCCTTCATAGAAGAGAACCGCATCGGTCTCTCCGGCGTTAATGTGCAAAGCTCCGGTCTGGTGCGCGTGTCCAAGCATCTGCATCACGCCGGTGAGATCGTGATGCGTCAAGTTGCCGCTCAAGCTGGTGTCGGCTTGAGCGAGCATTTGTGTTGGCTGGAAGCCTTCCAATTTGCTGACGATGATTTGCTTCACGTGGGAGGCGATGACACCGGGCTGACGACTGCGGTCGATGTAATCGTCGCACCCGGCCTGGAATGCCTCCATCAATGCGCGCTGGCTCCCGTCGCCAAGGGCTACGACGGGAAGATTGGAATTTTTAGCGTCGGCGCGGATGATGCGAGCGATTTCGAGCGCGCCCATCTCGCGCATGTTTGTGGCGCAGAGAATTGCGCCCGGCGCGTCGTATTCAAGCGCTGTCAGCGCATAAGCCGCCTGCGTGCTGGTGGTGACCTCAAAACCTTCGCGCTTCAAGGCATCGCTGAGGCGCTTCGCAAAATAGACATTGCCGTCGATCAACAGGATTTTGATGGCGTGCGGAGCGGAAATCATGGTCTCGCCTCCGCTTGATTTTCACGGCCAGCTTGGTCGTCGGGCCGGCTTGATGCAGCAGTTCCTAGAGGCCCATCCCGCAGACCCGGGGTCAGGGCATCCAGGTTCAGGACTTCAATGACATCTCCGCCATGCGAAATCCATCCGGCGACGTGCGGCTCGTCCGACGCGCTCGCGGTGGTCAGCTCCGCGTTAATCAGTTCGCACTCTCCCGTGACTGGGATGGCTATCCATTCCGTCCTTTGCCCATAACGGCGCAACGCGACAAGATAAAACCGCCGCGTTGTCAGAGGGGTTCCAATCAGTTGTTCAGCCACGTCGCAGACCGGAACAATCCTTCCCCGCCGCAAAATCACTCCCTCAATTTTCGGTGTCCTGTGTGGGAAGCGAAAAACACGGCTCGGCGCGACCAGTTCCGCTGTCTCATCGGCAGCAACCGCAAATCGCCGTTCGCCCAGCCGCAACAGGACGAAAGATTTCAGCTCGAGTTCAGTGGAGACAGTCATTTCCGTCAGTTCAATTCCGTGCCTGGGTCCGTTTCTTGATCAGCTTCTGTGTCTGCCTCATCATTGGAAAGCTCGGGGGGAGGCAGCGCTGCGTCCAGCGTCATCAATTCATCGTCGGAAAGGAAACCTTCGGGGCGCACCACGGGGACAACCGTTTGGTCCAGCGCCGTCAACCCTCGATACCATTGCCGCTCTTCGTGACAGAACGAAAGCGGCAAAGCCTGCAGCCGCGTCATAGCGGTCATTCTCTCGATGCTGTCGACTAGTAGTGCTGTCCGCGTGTTGCGCAGCACGAAAGCGAGAATTCCATCGGGCGCGGGAAGCCCAAAATGCGCGGCCCCGCTCACGATAAACAGCGTGTTTTGGCCGCGCCTCACAAATGCACGGACTTTGTCAATGCCCGCGGCGGCAATTTTTGTTGCTCCGCCGGATAGGCTGTCCGCGCCGCGCACTTCCTGAACAGAGGAAGAAGACAGCCCAAAGAGCTGTTCGCCGATGCGAAAAAGAATAATTTGCTCCGCGCGCAAAGTGCCGGGTTTCAGTGGTGGTGGCATGGGCATCAGCGAACTCCCGCGAGGGTCGGTTTGCAAAGCCCCACGACACGCTTTTCGATGGCCTGATAAATATCGTCGATGCCGAGTACTTGATCCACGACGCCGGCCTTGATGATTTCCGCGGGCATGCCAAAAATGACGCAGGTCGCTTCGTCTTGCGCCAGAACCAAGCCGCCGGCGTTCTTTATCGCGCGTGCACCGCTGGTTCCGTCGTTGCCCATTCCCGTGAGCACCGCGGCGATGCTCAAGGGTCCCGCATAAGTGGCGACTGATTCCATGGTGACGTCCATATTGGGCAGATAGCCGCTGATGCGGCCCGATGTGCCGTCAAGCTGGATTCTTCCCGTCGGCGTCACACGAAGATGTTGTCCGCCCGGACAAATGTAGAGCGTGCCCGGTGCGAGAGATTCATTGGCCTCCGCTTCCTTCACGCGGATTTCTGTGAATTCGGCGAGTTGCGCGGCATATTGTGAGGTGAACGTCGCCGGCATGTGCTGTACCAAAATCACCGCAGCAGGGAAGTCGCGCGTGAGGCCTGGGGCGATGCGCATGACCGTTGCCGGTCCGCCGGTGGAAGCGACCAGAACGACAACCGGGAAACGCTGATCGCCGGCGCTGCCCGCCGCCGAGCGGGCGGCTGGCCTCGCGGCCGCGGCTGGTTTTGTGCCGCCACCTGCATTCTGAATCGAGGAGGCCAAACGTGTCGCGGTTCGAACCACCCGAACTTTGGCTGCCATGCGAACCTTGCGTAAAAGCTCTTCCTTTACGCTTTGCATGTCGAGGTCGATTCCGCTCGAAGGTTTGGCGACGAATTCAATGGCTCCAAGTTCGAGCGCGCGCAAGGTGCTGGCGGCGCCTTCTTTCGATTCGGAGCTGACAATGACGATGGGCTTCGGGTTCGTGGTCATGATCTCGGCGGTCGCTTGAAGTCCGTCGACATGCGGCATATTAATGTCCATCGAAATAACGTCGGGCTTTAGCGATTCAGCCATCGAGACAGCTTCGCGGCCGTCCTTGGCGCTGCCGACCACCTGCATTTGCTCATCGCTGCCGTAGATGTTCTCCAGCACCTTGCGCATGAAGGTGGAATCATCCACAACGAGCACGCGGATTTTCTTTGAAGGGATTGCCATCTTCTTACGCCACAGGCGCGGCCGGGCGTGGCGCCTCCGTTCCGATGAGTTGTTCGAGGGCCGCGATCAACTGATCTTCCTGGACCGGCTTGGTGAGAAAAGCGGAAGCGCCTTCCTTCATTGCGCGGTCGCGATGCTTGGCCCCGGCGCGCGAAGTCACCACCATCACCGGAATGCGGCGCGTGGACGGGCTCTGGCGCAACTGCACCATCAGTTCGTAGCCGGTCATGCGCGGCATCTCGAGGTCCGTAATGACCAGGTGACAGCCGTGCTGCGAAATGAGTTCCGCGGCTTCGAGGCCGTCGGCGGCGAGCTTTACGCGGTAGCCATTCTTTTCCAGCATGCGTCCGACGAATTTGCGCACGCTGATGGAGTCGTCGGCCACCACGATAACGCGCTCCTGCTCGACGCGGTCGATGGCTTCAGAGGGAATGGTGCCGCGCGCCACGGCCGCAGAGCCCGGCGCAAAAATACGCGCGGCGCTGGCGGTGGCCTGGAGCGGCCGGAATTCGGTTGGTTCCGCCGCCACCATGCGGTTCAAGTCGATCAGCAGAATCAGGCTGCCGTCTGGCGCAATCGTCGTGCCCGGGAACAGTTTCACGCGGCGGAGATATTCGCCGAGATTCTTGATCACAATTTCGTCTTTACCGAGAACTTCCTCGACCACCAGGCCGACCTGATGATTTCCGGCGTTAGCCACGACCATGTGGAAGAATCCGTTGACCGGCTCGAGCGGCGGCAAGCCCAGATAGGTGTCTAGGCGGATGACTTCGGTGACGACGTCGCGGACTTTGGTCAGCAATTTGCCGCCAACGTCCTCAATTTCGTCCGCGCGCAGGCGGCGGATTTCCTCGACGACGGCGAGAGGCACCGCGAAATTTGTAGACCCGCAGCGCACAAACAGCGCCGGCGAAATAATAAGAGTCAGGGGAACTTTGAGCGTGAATTTTGTGCCCTGGCCGGAGACGCTGTGGATCTCGATTTCTCCGTTCAGGGCATTCAGGTTGGCCCGCACGACGTCAAGACCTACGCCGCGGCCCGCGAGCTCCGTTTTGACCGGAGCAGTGGAGAATCCGGGATGGAAGAGCATTTCGCGCAGGTCGCGTTCGGTGAGCCGGTCAGCGGTTTCCACCGAAACGAGGCCGCGCTCAATGGCGCTTTGCGTGACGCGGTGGTATTCGATGCCCCGGCCATCATCTTCGACTTCGATGTAGATGTGATTGCCGCGGTGATACGCGCGCAGCATGATTTTCCCGGATTGCGGTTTGTTGGCAACAACGCGATCGCCGCTCGGCTCTATGCCGTGCGCCACGGCGTTACGCACGAGGTGGACGAGCGGATCAGAAATTTGCTGAATAATGTTGTTGTCGAGTTCAGTTTCACTTCCGGTCAGTTCGAGTTCCACCTCTTTGTTGGTGGATTTTGCGGCGTCCCGCACCGCGCGGGACAGCCGGGAGTACAGTGTCCCGATGGGCACCATGCGCGCGGCGGTAATCTCATCCTGGAGGTGATGCGCGAGTTTGGTGAACTCGTCGATGTCGCCTTCGACTCGCCCAATGAATGCTTCGAGCTGCGAAAGCACTTCATTTACGTCGGCCGAGATTTCCGCCATGGAACGCGACAAAATGTTGACGTCGTCGTAGCGGTCCATTTCCAGTTCGCTGAACTCGGACCAGAAGGAGTTCTCACCACTTGCGGCGCTCGAAAGGAGTTTGGGTGCCGGTGCGGAATTCCAGGGCACCGGATTCCGGCTAGTGCTGATGCGATTGAACTCGTACTTTTCCTGAAACTCGGCGACTTTGCCTTGCAGGCGTTCTTTCGAAAAGCTCAGTGTGTCAACGAGCTTTTCCAGTTCGCCGACGCGGCCTACCATGCGCGTGCGGTTGATGACCAATTCGCCCACGGTGTTCATCATGCGGTCGAGGCGCGAGAGCGCGATGCGCACTGATTTTGCTGCGGACGCGGCGGCAATCTGCTTCACTAGCTTTTTGGCCGTGATCTGCGAAGCGGCAGCCTTTTCGGCAGGTTTGGCATGCTGCGCCGCCAGTTCCGCGGCAGCTGGTAGTGTTTCGCCCTCTTCGGGTTCAAGTGGTGCAAACTCCGCTACGCGGCCGAGCAGGGAATCGACGCCCGTGCGCATTTCCGCTTCATCGGCCCACTGGCGGTGAAGCGTCTTCTTCAAGACGTCAACGGACTCAAGGCATAGGTCCACAACCGCGGGCGAAGGCTCGATTTCGCCATCCCGCAGCCGGCCAAGCAGATCTTCGACGCGATGCGCAATGGCGCCCAGCCGCTTCAGCCCGACTTGCGCGGCGGAACCTTTGATCGTGTGAATGGCGCGGAAGAGCTTGTTGATTTCCTCCGGATTGTTGTTGGCCTCGAGCGAAATCAGGCAGTCGCTTACGACTTGCAGATGCTCTTCGGCTTCCGGCTGGAAAAACTCCAGAATCTCGTCTGGCACTTCATCATCAGACGGAAGCGCGTCGAAGTAGGACCCGGTTGGAGCGGCGGGCGTGGATTCTTCAGGCTCCTCGGATTCGATATGCGATGGAGCCTCGGTTTGCGCAAGGTTGAGCGGTGGTGGCTCGATCGGGAACGCAAAGCGATAGCGCTCCTTGAACGCGGCGATGTCTTCGAGATTTTCCTGACCCGTGTCGCTGATTTCCAGAAGATCGGTTTCGAGCAGCGAGATGCCGTCAGAAAGAAATTCCGTCAGCGGCCCATGGAGGTCTTCACCAAGAGGCGCATTGAGCGCGTACTGAAACACGTGCGCAAGTTTACCGGCGATTTCGGAGAATCTTGGAAAGCCGTAGCTGGCGGAAGTTCCGCCAAGCGTGTGCGCGGCAATGTAAAGCCGCTCAAGATCTTCGTGCTTAGGCGCAACGTCCTGCAACACACTCACGTATTCTCGCAAGTATTGCAGGTGCTCGGCGGCTTCCTGGAGGAAGACTTCGACGGCTTCGCGGTCCGGAGTGTTCGGCGTGTTCACACCCGTCCCTCGGTTACCAGTTCCGGTTTGAGCAACTCGTCCGCGGTCGGCTTCCGGTACAAAATGCAATCGTTCAGCACAATCGCCTGGAACTTCACGGGCATTTTTGAAATCGATTCCGAATGCCCGAGAAAGAGATATCCGCCCGGTTCGAGCGTTTCGTAGAAGCGCTGCACGAGCGTGCGGCGGCGTTCTTCAGAAAAGTAGATCAGCACATTCATGCAGAAAATCGCGTCCATGCGCCCCATGTAGACGGGAGAGGCGAGGTTCATCTGCGCAAGGGAAACCATGTTCCGCAGTCTGGGCTTGACCTGCTGTCCGCCATCGACGGCCGAAAAATGGTTGGCGAGATGCTTTTCCGTAACGCTGGCGATGCTGCGGCCGGAGTAGATTCCGCGCTCGGCGTGTTTCAACGCTTGCCGGCCGACGTCGGTTGCGAGAATTTCCACGTTCCATGCATCCGCAAAGGATAGCGAATCCAAGATCGTGATGGCGATGGAGTACGGTTCCTCCCCGGTCGAGCAGCCCGCGCTCCAGATGCGCAGCGTGCGCGGATTGTTCCAGAATTTCTTTGTGTGCAACTCCGGCAGAACGCGCTTTTCGAAGGCTTCATATACTCCGGGATAACGGAAGAAACTGGTTTCCTGTGTCAGCAAACGTTCGAGAAGCGCTTCATACTCCACGTTGGATTTGCGCATGTTTCGGAGCAAATCCGTACCGCGGGAGAATCCCTTGGCGCGCAAATGCTCGCGCACACGAGTGGAGAAGAACCGCTCCCGCGATTCATCGAAGCAAATGCCCGTCCGTTCTTCGATTAGCATGCGGATCTCGCTCAATTCGTGTTCGCTCAGCCCGTGGGCTGGTCCCTGGCGCTCGCTCATCGTTCTCCCGTTTTCCTTTGGGCTACGCCCTTACTTGCTTCACAAAAAGCCGGCAAGAGAGTAGACGACTAACGAACTCCCGCAGGGATGGGCCGATCCGGTTCTGCCGGAGCCGTCGGCGCGGTGCCCTTGGCCGCACGGAACTGCGCCAGAGCTTCGTTCAACTGGTCTGACAATTTGACAAGCTGGCTTACCGTGGTCACCGTTCCTCGTGTTCCCTGCGAAGTCTGCCGCGTGATGTTGGATATGATCTGCATCGCGTGCGCCACGCCTTCCGTGCCGCGCACCTGCTGTTTGGAGGCCAGCGAAATTTCTTGAACCAGTTCTGCCGACTGGCGAACGACGTTCGAAATGGCGTCCAGCGCGCGTCCGGCCTGATCCGCCAACGATGCACCGCCTTCCACTTCCTTGGTGCCTTCTTCCATCACCACCACGGCCTCGTTCGTTTCGGCCTGAATTGCCTTGATGAGGGCGGCGATGTCTTTCGTCGCACTGCGGCTGTGCTCTGCCAACTTGCGGACTTCGTCAGCAACGACCGCGAATCCGCGGCCGGCGTCGCCCGCGCGCGCGGCTTCGATGGCCGCGTTCAAAGCGAGCAAGTTGGTTTGTTCCGTGATGTCGTTAATCACGTTGATGATTTCCGAAATTTCCAGCGAGCGGTCACCGAGAGATTTGATTTTCTTCGCCGTGGCTTGAACCGAGGCGCGAATGCGCTGCATGCCTTCCAGCGTGTCGCGCACGGCGCGGTTGCCCTGTTCTGCGGCGTCGAGCGCGCGGCGCGCTGCTTCGGCGCTGGCCTCCGCGTTGTTGGACACCTGCTTCATCGAAACCGTCAGCTCTTCCACGGCGCTCGAGGTGTTGGTGATTTCCTGGTCCTGCTGAGTCGCGCCGGCTTGCATTTCGTCGGCGGCGACAAGAATGTTGTTCGAGCAAGAGGTAACTTCCATGGCCGCTTTTCGCACGCGCTCGAGAACTTTGGTGAAATTATCGAGCATGTAGTTGATGGAGTCCGTGACGTTGCCCAGGGCGTCGTTGGTGACTTTGCCGCGCAGCGTCAAATCGCCACGCGCGACCTGATTGATGACCGTCAGCAGGTCGGTGATGTTCTTTTGCAGCGAGTCCGTAGCGTCCTGATTGCTCGTGGCCTTGGAGACTTTGGCCACCGCGCGATTCAGGTTGTCCGCGATGTAGCCCAATTCGTTGGTGGCATCGACCTCCGCCCGCGCGCGAGGATCGCCTGCGGCCAGCCGCTCCGAGAACTCCGTCAGGGCCTGCACCGGCTTCAGCACCGCTCCCCAGCGCCACGCGAGGATCACCGAAGTGCCGAACGCCAGCACCAGGGCGACGATGACGCTACCTCCGGCGGGCGACGCAAAGTCGAAGATGGAGGCCTCGCCGGCCTTTTTGCCCGCTCCGAACGCCAGGAATAGAACGGCTAGAAACACCAGGCCGTTCAGCAGGACCAGCGTCCAGACTGTCGAACTCAGTCGCGATTTCATGCCACCCTCCAAATCCTTTCAGCGGAGTGCGCGCCCTCTGCGGCGCGGTCTCCTCATCGGTTCAAATACTGGGCCCAGGAAATACCTCAAGCAGCCGGCGCAGGTCGATCACCAGAGCAAGCCGGTCATCGTGCCGTAGCATTCCGATGCAATGCGGCACGTTTTCGGGCGCCTGCTCGAGAAAATCTTCGTTTTTCACGGAGTACGTTCCAATCACTTCGTCCGCTGCGATTCCGATGCGCACATCCTCGTGATGGCTCTCACTCCGCAAAGAAGCGACGACCACGTGGCGGGGAAGCAGTCCCGGCCGGCGTCCTTCGGTAATGGCAATGTCAATCAGCGGCACGATGACACCGCGCAAATTGAAAATCCCCAGCAGATACGCCGGGCTCAGCGGCAGCTTGGTCACCAGCGGCCAGTCCAGCACTTCTTCCACATCGAGCACGGGCAAGCAGAAGCGCTCGCGCCCGCTCCGGAATACGCAAAACTGCGATTCCGGCGCCCGGTCCTCGATCGGCCCCCGCGCTTCCAGCAGTTCACCGGTGTCGGCGTCTGCTGGAAGAGGCTCGAGATGGAAATCGTCACTCACCGTCTGTTCCGTCTCCAAGATCGCTTATGCAAACCGCCGAACGGCGCGAAGCAATTCATCGCGCGTGAACGGCTTGGTCACGTACCCGTCGGCGCCCTGCTGCTCGCCCCAGAACTTGTCGCTGAGAGAAGACTTGGAAGTCACCATAATCACCGGGATGGAATTGAACTCCGAGTTGCATTTCAGATCCCGGCAAACCTGGTATCCATTGCGGTCCGGCATCACAATGTCCAGCAGGATTACGCTGGGGCGCTCGACCGTAATGGCTTCCTCCACTCGCGTGGGGTCGTTTAGTCCCACCGGCCAATAACCTTCCTTCTCCAAAAGGCTCTGCATCAGCTTGATTTCGGCCGGTGAGTCGTCAACGATTAGGACCTTTTTTTGCACAGCCGTAGTCTCCCCATACTTCTCCACAGCCAGGAGGTGCACGTCAGCGGCCAGCCTAGGAGTTCCCTGTGGGGTTGTGTCGTGCGATGCTAAGTCTTTGTTTTTGAAGGGGTTCTGGAGGTGACGAGGCAGTTAGCGTCGCGGCGAAATCGGGGAGCTGGTTTCCTCCGTCTCAGCTTGAGAAGGATTCTCAGCCTCTTGCATCTCGGAAGCCAGTGATGAGAATCGCTGCATCACTTCGTTAATCCGCAGAGCCATGCTGTGGATGGTTTTAATTTGCGCCAGCGACTGCGCGGAGAGTTGCCCCGGCTCGAGAAGAAGTAATTCCGCGTTCCCCAGCACGGAGGTCAGCGCGTTGTTGACGCTGTGCTTCATCTCGAGCATGTAGCGGCCTAGCGTGGCGTGATTCTCGTTCTTGGCTGCCGCGCGCTCCGCTTGACGTGCCAGCCGCATTGCTTGGACGCGGCGAAGGGATTCCCCGGCCACGAGCAGAAGCGTTTGCGCCCAATCTTCGCGCAACGGGACGTGCACCAGCCTCGGATATTTGCAACGCAACTGACCGAATTCCTTGGAATCCGCGGGGGCGCACAAGATGACGGCTGTGGACGGATCAAGCGACCGAAGCAGGTTGCTCAATCTTCCGTCGCGGACCGGGCCCACCACCACCAAATCGCGTGCCGGCGCTTCCTGTTCCTGCCACAGATCGCTTGTCAGAACCGTCAGCACTGGGGCCTGGCGTTCGGCCTGCCAGCAAGCCGTTAGCAACCGCGCAAAGTCGGTTTCATCCGTGAGTATGACAACGTTGGCGTGTCGCAAGGAAACCCAGCTCCCAGAGGATTTTTCAATCAAAATCAAACTGCCGCTGCCAGCTACCGCTTCTCCGCTTCATCCAGCGTCGAAAGCAGCCGTTTCGTGCTAATCCCAAGGTTTACCGCTGCTTCTGTATCTTTTGCTTGCTTGGCCACGTCGACGCGCTCCTGCAACCGCGTCACTTCCGCGCGTGCCATATTCATGGCCCTGTCGAGCGAGGTGCCGTTTCCGGTTTCCTTGGCGGATTCCATCGCTGCGGCCACCAGCACTCGCGCAACGACGGCACGCCGCAGACCATCGGCCGACGGCCCGTCTTCGCTCACGAACGCCGTGACTTCCCACGACGACAACAGGATGCGTGCACCGCCAATCTTCACCGTGGTCATGGAACGTCCGCGGGAAGGAGGCGTGGCGATCAACTGCTCCCAGATTTGCTCCATGCAGGTTTCAAAGTCCAACCCTGCGCCGGGCTCGACTTCCGCCGTGCCCAAGGCCCTGGACGCATCTTTCGATTTCGTCTTGGAGCTGGAATCTTTGAGTCCCGGAGCGGCTTTCTTTGCAGGCAAACTCGGTTTCAAAGCTTCTAGCGGCCCTTTCTTGGAGGCGTTTTGTGTGGAACTCGCCGCTTTGGCCAGGGCCTGCTCCACGTCGCTGCGCAATCCCAGCAGGTTTTCGAAGGCCTGGTTGACGGTTCTTTCCGTATACTCTTGCTGGAAAGGTTGTTTCCACTCGTGGGCAATCTTCCGAATCTTGCTGAGCGGCTCACCGCCCACCAATCCAGCATGGTGGCAGTCCATGGTTCGCACGCCGGCTGCCAGTAATTGGTCCACGTCTGCGCGGATGGCGATCAAATCCGCGTGCATCAATTCGATCAGCGTCCTGCGGAGCAGAAAATTGAACCGGATGAATGCCAGCAGGGCTGCAGGGTCATAAAACATTCCGCCGGCTGATTCTTTCACCTTTCTGCCTTCCGCTATGAAGTTGGTTTTCAGAATCTCTCTCAAGCTGCGGAAACCGCGCAGCGCCGCGATCATTTTTTCGAGCGGCGCGCACCAGTCCAGAGGCGTGGCATCCACATCGCCGAGCACAGGCAGCATCACCTGGGCCACGTCGCTGAGTTCTATCTGCTTGTGGTAGATCTTCGGAGGTACTTCCAGTGCAAAGTACTGCGCCAACAGGAAATCGATCTTGTCGCGGTCCACATTGCTTTTCTGCGTCTTCCGCAAATGCCTCGCAATCAGCGCGCGCAGCCTGCTTTCGCTGTCGTTCAGCGTGGTCATCTGAAGAAGATGGCGAAGGTGATGAACCATCACCTGTTGATCCATGCTGTCCAGCCATTCATGCACATCGCTGAAGAGTTCGATGTCCGGCTTTTCGGGTAGATTGCGCTTGGCTTGCGGGAAGGGAACTTCGGTTTCAAGCTGCTTGGCCAACGCCAGGTAAATGGGAAAAACCTCGCATGCCTCTTTCCACTGCACCATGCGAGGATTCTCCGGCCGCCGCGGCGCGGGAATATTCAAGGTTGTGGTCGTCTTGTTCACGATCGTTTCATCACCCAGTCGCAGGGACCTTGCAAAAACCGCACGGCCACCGCTTTGCGTCCTTCGTGATACTGCACGGCATCGACGGTGGCCTCCGCGAGGTACCCTTGCGGCCTGGCTTCGAGCCTTACCCGGTCGCCGAACTCCAGGGGCAGCGTCGAAAGAAAGATCGCGTGATACGCGTTGCCAAACTCGACGATGGTCGCCTCCCGCAAGATCGTCGTGCCGCCCAGCGGTGATGTTACCTGGACCGGAACACGCACGGCGCTGGCTTGCGGGAAGAAGCGCGCCAGCTGCTCCGCGCAGCTTTTTTCATTGGCCACCAGTGTCGAACCGCCGGTTCTTCCCACTTCACCTCACAACTTTGTTTCTGGAACTGTCTGTCGCAACGTGATCAGAGACACTTCTTGCCACCGCAGGCGCAGACTTCCGCTGACAAACGTGCACGAGGCGAGCCAAAGAAATTTAAAGATGGCGGATGGTGAAGGTGAAGAAAAAGAAGGACTTAGAATTTCCTCGCGGCGCGCAGCGAGGGGGAATGTCTCAGCGTGAAACGATAGCGTCTCAGCAGCTCCCCGAGCGAGATCAACAAGACGGCTTCCTGAGACGCGTGACCGGGCTAAGAAGGCGGCGTCGATTCCACTTCACCGCTGTCTCCGTCATCGCCTTTGAGGGCTATGTTGTAACGTTTCAGCTTGCGATAGAGCGTGGCGCGGCTGATGCCCAACATTTTGCCTGCCAGCGCTTTGTCGCCGTGGGCCTGCTCGAAAACCCTTAGAATGGTCATCCGCTCCATTTCAGCCAGCGCCGTTGTGGAGAGGGAGCTGGATTCCGGAGCGCGGGCTGAGCCCCCTTCGGCTTGTTCGGCGCGGATCGCGGGTGGTAGATCGGCGACGTCGATGGTTCTGCCGTCGCCGAGCGTCACCGCGCGAGCAATGCAATTCTCGAGTTCGCGTACATTCCCCGGCCAATCGTATTGCAGCAGGCTTTTCATCGCCGCCGGGGTCACCTGGATTTGCGAGCCCTTTGCGTAGCGGTCAAGGAAGTGATGCACAAGCACGGGGATGTCCGAACGGCGGTCGCGCAGGGAAGGGAGGTGGACGGTCACCACATTCAGGCGGAAATACAAATCCTTTCGAAAGGTCCCCGCGCGATAGGCGGCTTCCAGGTCACGATTGGTCGCCGCGATCACGCGCACATCAACCGTCGCGCGCTCATTGCTCCCCACCGGCCGTACTTCTTTTTCTTGCAGCACCCGAAGCAGTTTTGCCTGCATCTCCAAGGGCAGCTCGCCGATCTCGTCGAGAAAGATTGTTCCCCCATTGGCCGCCTGAAACAAACCCGCTTTCGATTTCGTGGCCCCGGTAAAAGCGCCTTTTTCGTATCCGAAAAGCTCGCTCTCCATTAGCGTAGGAACCAGCGACCCGCAGTCCACCGCCACAAACGGCGTCTGTGCCATGGAGCCGCGAAAGTGAATCGCGCGCGCCGCTAATTCCTTGCCGGTACCGCTCTCGCCAGAAATCAAGACCGGTGTCCGCGTGTCCTTAAGCCGCGCGATCATGCGCAACACGTCTTGGATATGAGCCGAAGTTCCGATGATGCCGTCCAGCTTGTCTTCGGTAGTGACGCGTTCCCGCAGAAATTCGTTTTCCGTGACTAGATGCACTTTCTCCGCCATGCGCTGCAGCAGCAGACGCATTTTCTCCACGCGAAACGGCTTTTCGATGTAGTCGTACGCTCCCAGCTTCATGGCATCCACAGCCGACTCGATGGAGGCGTGGCCGGTCATGATGGCAATTTCCGCGTGGGGCAGAAGCCTTTTTGTTTGTTTCAAAAGCTCGACCCCCGACATCGCCGGCAACTTCAAATCCGTCAGGATGAGGTCCGGCGCATCCGATTCCAGCCGCCTCAGAGCTGCTTCTGCGCTCTCTGCTTCCGTGCAGACGTAGCCTAGCGTGTTGCCGATGGTCATGCACAGCCGGCGGATGCTCTGCTCGTCATCCACAACCAGCAATCGCGTTTTCATCTCTTCGCTCATGGTTTTCCGAAAGTCTTCTCCACCGCTGCGATCAATTGCTGCACCCGAAACGGTTTCTCAATGCAAGGCGTCCCGCTTTGCGCTAAAAAGGTCTGCGTTTCGCTGTTGGCCGTATCTCCGCTAATCAGAATGATTCGCGACTTCAGTTCCGGCCGGTGTTTCTGAATCCACTCATGCACTTCCGCGCCATTCACCGCGCCCGGCATTCGAATGTCGGAGATCACACCGGCGTAGCGCCCCTTGGAAAGCTGTTTCAACCCGTCCTCTCCCGAAGATGCATGCACTACCGAGTATCCCCGCCGCTCCAGCGCCGCGCGCAAAAACGCAATCACCGATGGCTCATCCTCAATCAGCAAAATGGGCCGCTTAACAGAAACTGCCGGCTGCGCGCTCATTGCCCTGCCTCTTTCGTCGCGGCCGCTGCCAAGGCGCCCTCAGTTGCCACGGGTATGCGCACCGCGAACGTGCTTCCCGCGCCGCCCTCGTTGTTCCAGCACTGAATCTCGCCGCCATGCGCGCGCACAATCCCATAGCAAATGCTGAGTCCCAGCCCCGTTCCTTTGCCCGCCTGCTTCGTCGTGTAGAAGGGATCAAAAATCCGCTGCGTGTCCGTGATCCCTGTCCCATTGTCAGTGACGGCCACTTCAATCATTTCCCCTTGCCGCCCCGTTCGAATCTTGATCTGGCCGCGCCTCCCCGTCTCCTGCACCGCGTCATACGCATTGTTCAAAATATTCAGAAAGACTTGCTGCAATTGTTGTACGTCGCCCAATGCGGGCGGCAGCGCTTCTTCAAATTCCTCCGTCACTTCCACGCCGTGACTTGCAAAATCGTAGCTGCGCAGCTTTATCGTCTGTCGAAGCACGTTATGTACTTGCACCAATTCGCGCTGCACCGGCCGCTGGCGCGCGAAGCTCAGCAAATCCTGGACAATATCTTTCGTTCGCTGCGTTTCCTGCAAAATAATCTTCAAATCTCCTTGTGCCGACGCGGGAACCTCGGGATTCTCTAGCAATAAATCCGTAAACCCGAGAATCGCCGCCAACGGATTGTTGACTTCGTGCGCTACGCCGGAAACCAACCGTCCGATCGTGGCCATCTTTTCGCTGTGCGCCAGTTTCGCCTGGAGCAGCACGGCATCCGTGATATCCGTCATCACCACCACGACGCTGTTGACCGTGTTCTGCTCGTCACGCATCGGGCTCAAGCTGATGGAAAAATGCCCCATCGAGCCGTCGCTTCGTTTCGCGCGCAACTCCAGGTTTTCCACCTGATGTCCGTGCGCCGTGGTTTCCAGCGCGGCATCAAAATCGGACCGCTGTGAAGCTTCGACCCAATCGACGAGCCGGTGTCCGATCAATTCGCTTTCCTGATAGCCTTCCTCATAGCACCGCCGGTTCGCGTAGCTGATCAATCCGGCGGTATCCAGCACCAGAATCATACTTTGCGTGGTATTCAATATCTTCTGGTTGAAATCGCGTTCGCGCTGCAATTGTGCCTGAAACGACTTTTGCTCCGTCACGTCCAGCATCAGCCCGCGAATTTGCACGATGCGGCCACGCGCGTCGTGCACCGCGGTGATGTTTTGCAGCGTGTGCAGCAGCGTTCCGTCCTTCCGCCGCAACGTTTCCTCGTAATTGCGCAGCACGCCTTTTTCGGCCAGCGCCGCCAGGAATTTATCGCGCGCCTGGGGCTCGGGATAGAGGTGCGGACTCACATCGACGCGCAGCAATTCTTCGCGCGACCCGTAACCCAGCATCCGAACCATCGCGTCATTTAGGTCCAGGAAGCGCCCTTCCGGAGTGGCAAAGAACAGTCCTTCTTGAATGCTGTCAAACAGTTCGCGATAGCGCCGCTCTGCTTCCCGCCGGTCCGTAATGTCTTTCAGAACATGAATCGTTCTCGTATCGTCGTCGGTCGCCCCCGGCGTGCGCGACGTGGAAATCAGAAAAATCCTCTCGGGCGACGCCGCCACGTATTCTTCGCGGGTACGCTGCGTATCGCGGCAAAACGGGCAGGGCAAATCGCTTCGCGCTTCGGCAATCTGCCGTAGGCTGCTCATCGCTTCGCCAACCAGCGCCACCGGCGGGACTCCTAGATAGGACGCCAGCGATCGGTTGGTTCTTACGATTTTCCACGAACGGTCATGCACCACGATGTAATCGCTGATCGCGTCTATGTCTTCCACCCACTGCCGCTTGGACCGCTCCAGTTGTGAAAACCGCTGGAAGTTCTCAAGGGAAAGCGCGGCGTGACTCGCCAGCGCTTGCAGCAGCCGTTTTTCTTCCTGGCCGAGTGATCTCTTCTTCCCGAACAAACAGAGCGTTCCCAGCTTTTCCTTGTTGCTCGAGGCGATTCGAACGAAAACTACTGTCCCCGGTTGTTCTCCTCCCGGCAAGCTTGTGGCGATGTCCTTCGGCAAGGCGCGTGTTTCCATCTCGCTGTCGACTTCTTGCGCCTTGGTGAGCAGCCATTCCGTTGCCGAAGGGAATGTTGGGCCCCGTTTCCCGGGCATCTCGTGGAATTCCGATTCACGGCCTTTATACACAATGACCGCGCCCCAGCTGGCTTCCAGCATCCGGGCCGCACGAAGCGCAAACTGTTCCAGAAAATTCGAAAGATGCTGCGACTGCGCTGCCTCCACGGCAAGGTCCATCAGCTCGTCCGCGTTACGGACCGTCGCAGACCGTAGGTGTGCCTTTCCCGCTGAGGCCGTGCGTCTTCGTGCGCGCGCACATTTTTGGCCGCTTAATGACAAGAGGGAACTATCCTGAGTCTCAATTTTGCGAGTGATCCCACAATCCCTGACTTCCAACCTACCCGTTTGTCTCATTCTGAGTCAATGACCGGCGCGTACCATGTTGCGAAATTGCCTACGGCTGACGGCCCCATCTATCCGTCTTCGTCTCAGCCTGAGACCCCCCGAGCGCTAGCAGCCAGGCTCTGAGACGGGCCAAGTCTGTTCTGATTCTGCAATTGCTCTCCGCGCGCCCGTCTAACTTTTTATTTGTCTATTGGTTACGGCCCAGCTGTTGACGGTCGTCGCGAACTTTTTTCGTCGAAGCTGGCATGGCATCCGACGTGCCTTTCTCTTGCTGGGGTATCTCTATTCCCTAAGGGGGACGGTGTCGAATGAGATTCAGCAGGTGGAGAAAGGTCGCGCTGGCCGCTGGCGCGCTGGTCTTTCTGTCAGGAGTTTCGGTGCGCGCTCAAAGTGGAAGCACCGATGAGTCCAGGCGCAAAGTGAAGAGCAAGGTGGCCCCGGTCTATCCGGAACTCGCCCGGCGCATGAACGTCGCGGGCAAGGTCAAGATTGAAGTGGTCATCAGCCCCGATGGGCATGTGAAGACCGCGCGTGTTGTCGGCGGGCACCCCTTGCTGGTTCAGGCGTGCCAGGACGCGTTGAAGGAGTGGAAGTTCGCACCGGCCCCGGAAGAAACCACGCAGATTGTGGAATTCGAGTTTCGCGCCACGGAGTGAACCTCGGGGTGCTCAGAAAAGGTTGACCAGACGCAGATCGACGCACGCTGCGCTGTCGCGGGGAGTGGAGGCATTTCGCAATGACGATTGGAAAGAAGCTATACGCGGGTTTCGGCTTGATTCTGGCCATTCTCGCAGTCCTGTTTCTGGTGAACACGGTCACCGGTTATTTGGAAAAGTCCGCGCGCAACAGCGCCAGCATGGCCCTCGACAGCGTCCGTACCGTCGAGGCCGTCCGCTACCAGATCATGCTGAATCGCCTCAACATGAACAACTTCCTCCTCAGCGGCGATCCCCGCGACGAAGAGAAGGTCAACAAAGGCCTCACCGATATGTCCGACCTCATCAAGCGCGGCGAAGCTCAGGCCAGCAACGATGCCGTCCACACCGCTTTGATTCAGGTTGAGAGCACCGAGGCCAGTTGGGCCGACAACTTTGCCAAGCCTTTGATTGCCAAGCGTCACCAAGTCGATTCCGGTGACGCCACCGTCTCCGATCTGCAAATTTTCTATCTCCAGAAAGATCCCTCCTCGTGGCTGGCTAAGTCTGCCGCGGTCCTGGACCAGAGTAACGCCGATATCACCAAGTTTCTGGAACAAACCACCAAGTCTGCGAACACCGCCTCTGGCTTCAGCGTGTTTATGACTATCGGAGGTACGTTGATTGCGCTGATTGCCGGTGGACTCATCGCTTTCTATACCGCGCGGTCGATTACCGAGCCGCTGACCCATCTCATGACCGTCACACGCGAAATCGGTGACTCCGGCGATCTCGATCAGAACATTGACATTCATCGCAACGACGAAATTGGCGCTCTCGCCACCACTTTCAACAACATGGTGGCTTACCTCAAGGAAATGGCCAGCGTCTCGATGGCCGTTGCGGAGGGCGACTTGGACGTCGAAGTTGTGCCACGCTCCAAGCGCGATACACTGGGCAACGCTTTCCTTCGCATGTCCCATGGCTTGCAGCAGCTTGTGCGCACCACGCGCGACTCCGCGGGCCAGGTTTCCGCCGGCTCCAATCAAGTGGCTGGCGCGGCCGACGAATCCGCCAAAGTCAGCGTGCAGGCCTCTTCGGCCATCGAGGAAGTCACCAGCACCATGCACGAAATGACCATCAATGTGCAAAACGTGGTGAAGAACACCCAGCTTCAAGCCTCCAGCGTCGCGGAAACTTCGGCCTCCATCGACCAGATGGTCACCTCGATTCAGCGCGTCGCGGACACCGCAAAAGTGCTGCTCGACATTGCCAACCGCTCCCGCGAAGAAGTCGTCACCGGCATCCAGACCATGGAAAAGGCCACCGACGGGCTCAACCGTACCAGCCAGGCCATTCAGTCTTCCGCCGAAATCATCAACATTCTTGGCCACCGCGCCGACGATATCGGCAAGATCATTGAAGTCATCGACGATCTTGCCGAACAAACCAACCTGCTGGCACTCAATGCCGCCATCGAAGCGGCCCGCGCCGGCGAGCACGGCCTCGGTTTTGCCGTAGTCGCCGACGAAGTTCGCAAGCTTGCGGAAAAGTCTACGCAATCCACCAAGGAAATCGCCGACCTCATCCAGAGCATCCAACGCGAGGCGCGCCAGGCCGTGGAAAACATGGATCGCAGCACGCGCATCGTCGAAGAGGGTTTGAACCTGGGGAACGAGCTTGGCTCTGCGCTGCATAAGATTTCGAATGTGGTTACCGAAGTCTACAAGTTCTCCCAGGAAATCGGCGCGGCCACCAACGAGCAGTCCGTGGGGTCTGCGCAAATCGCCAAAGCCACTAGCCGGCTCACGGAAATCACGCAAGAAATCAATTCCGCCGTCGAGGAGCAGGCTTCTGGCGCGCAAGCCGTCGTCCGCGCCATGGACAAGATGCGCGAACTAGTGCAACAGTCCGCTTCCAGCTCCACCGAGCTTTCCGCCGCTGCCGAACAGATGTTGAAGCTTTCCCGCAATTTGCTCGATGCCATGGACCGCTTTGTTCTCGATCGCGCCAGCCAGCAGCGCACGCGCCGTGGAGAGCAGGCCGGCAAGCGGCGTGGCTCGGAAGAAGAGCGCCAGCAAGATGGCCAGTACGCCGAGCTCGCTCGTTCCTAAGGGACGGGAGATTCTTTGAATGGAAAAGGACCTTCAGGTAGTTGGTTTCCGGATCGGCAACGAAACGTACGGAGTGCGCATCGGTTCGGTGCGTGAAATCGTCCGCGTTCCGGAGATTACCGCCGTGCCCAGCGCCCCTGATCTAATCGAGGGGGTAATAAATCTTCGCGGCAAGATTATCCCGGTGATGGACCTTCGCAAGCGCTTTGGCCAAACGGAAATTCACGCCGACAAAAAGAACCGCATCCTCGTCGTCGAGCTGGAGAACCAACTGGTCGGCCTTATCGTGAACGCCGCTTCCGAAGTGCTCAAAATTCCACCGTCGGACATAGAAGCTCCCGGAAGCGTTTTTGCCGAAGGCCAATCCAGTTACGTTACCGGCGTCGGCAAGCTCAAAGGCCGCCTCATCATTCTCTTGGACATTTCAAAGCTCCTGCAGCGTCCCGAATACAAACGCCTCGAGGAGGTCGCGGAACCCGTCGCTACCGTCAGGTAGTTCTGCCCCCTTTGCCGACGGTCCGTCGCACACGCACGCCATGGGAACCATTACCACTGCCCAGATTCAGCTCACGGAAGCGGAATTGAAGCTTCTTCAGACTTTGGTCTACCAGGAATGCGGTATGTTTTTTGACGAGCGCCGCTCGCATTTCCTGAAAGACCGGCTGCAGCGCCGCCTCAAAGCCTGCAACCTCGATTCTTTTTACTCTTACTACCGCTTGCTGACGAGCCGGGAAGGCCGCGCCGAACTCGCAATGCTGCTCGAAAATCTCACCGTCAACGAAACCAGTTTCTTCCGCAACAAGCCGCAGCTCGACTTGCTCCAAAAGTCCGTCCTGGAAGGTTTGCTCCATCACAAGCAGGAACGCCGCGACTACACTCTTCGCGTGTGGAGCGCCGGTTGCTCCTCCGGACAGGAACCTTACACCGTTGCGATTCTGATCTGTGATGCGCTCGCTTACTACTATCTGCGCAATCCGCTTCCTTTCGAAATGCCATCGTCGAAACCGCTGATTCCGCCGCCCTGGAAAGTCGAAATCGTGGCCTCGGATATCAGCTACGCCAGCCTCCGCATTGGACAGGAGGGTTTTTACACCGAGCAGCAAATGGAGCCCGTCGACTACACCTGCCGTCTGCGTTATTTCGAAAAGTCCGGCGACAAGTATGCCGTCAAGTCCAAGTTGAGAGAACTGGTCCAGTTCGACTTCCATAATCTAAAGACGGAATTCCTGCCGCGACGCAACGACATCATCCTCTGCCGCAACGTCATGATCTATTTTGATGAAGCCGAGCAGAAGCGCTTGATTGACAAGTTCTGGAATTGCTTGAATCCCGGCGGGTATCTCTTCGTCGGCCATGCCGAGAGCCTGTTTGGTCTGACGCAGAAATTCCGCATGGTGCATGAAAACAACGGCACGGCTTATCAGCGCATCGAGGCAACCCCGTGAGCCGGCCGTCGGACGATCGCAACGGCGAGCTGCGCGCTCTGTTTTTCGAGAGCGCCGCTGAACTATTGCAATCCCTTAACGAGGCGGGCCTGGAACTCGAAGCTCGACCCGCCGACGAAGAAGTGTTTCGCCGCGTTCGCCGAATTGTCCACACGTTAAAAGGGGATTCCGCGGCTTGCGGGCTCCGCAAACTTAGCGAACTCGCACATGAGCTCGAAGACGTGCTCACGCCCCAGGTTGCTGCCCTTCACGGTGCGGATCTTCCCGGGGTCGTGCTCGCGGCCGCCGATAGCTTTGGCGCGATGCTGGCGGCTTATCAGAAAAGCGCCAAAGTGCCCGCCGTTAACGAACTTCATGCGATGATCCGCCGGCTCCTGGAAACCAGGGAGACCGCTGCGAATGCCGCCGCTTCTGATGCCGCGAAGGCGCCTGGCCAGTTTGCCTGGACCGAATACGAGCAGCTTATGATTTCTGAGGCCGTTCACCGCGGCGATTCCGTTTACAACCTTGCTCTGCACATCGATCCGAACAGCTTGATGCGCGCGGCGGCGTTCCAGCTCATTCGCAACGTTCTTCATGGAAGCGGTACGGTCATTGCGTTGCGTCCCGAAGACAATGTGGCGGCGGCCAACATCGAAGTCGTGGAAGCTGCGCTCGCCAGTGCGCAATCCGTGGAAAAACTTTTTCATCGTTGCCGTATTCCTTCGATTGTTTCCGAAGTCCGCATCGAAAAAGTCGCCGCATCGCAAATGCCGGAACACGAACTCCTCGGCGACTTGCTTGAAGAACAGGCCGCAAAAGTCGTTGCCAGCAGCATGGAAGGAATGGAGGGCGACCGGACTCCGAAATCTTCCTTTCCCGGCTCAGCAGCCGTCGCCGTTGCAGAGAGCACGCTCCGCGTGGACGCCGCGCGCATTGACGCGGTCATGAACCTGGTCGGTGAGCTGATTATCGGCAAGTCCATGCTTCACCGGACGCTCACCGAATTCGATAAGCAGCACGCTCGCGACCCCGTGCGCGCCAAGCTTGCCGAGGCCATGGCCTTTCAAGCTCGCATCCTCGACGAACTGCACAAGTGCGTTCTGAAGATTCGCATGGTGCCCGTCGAGCAACTTTTCCGCCGCTTTCCGCGCATCGTTCGCGACGTCGCCAAGCAATGCGGAAAAGATGTCGCGCTGGAAATCTCCGGTCAAACGACCGACCTCGACAAGGGCATTCTCGACGCTCTCGCCGAGCCGCTCATGCATCTTGTCCGCAACGCGGTGGATCACGGTGTTGGCTCTCCCGAAGAACGCCTCGCGGCGGGAAAGCCTGCCCGGGGCACCGTTTATCTGAACGCCTATCATCAGGGCACCCAAGTGGTGATGGAAGTCCGCGATGACGGCCGCGGCATCGACCTGGCCGTCATTCGCGCCCGCGCCGTCGAAAAGGGAATTGTCAAAGCAGAAGAAGTCCAGCGCCTCAACGAGCAGGACGTTGTGAATCTGATTTTCGAATCCGGCTTCAGCACCGCGAAGGAAGTGACCGAAGTCTCGGGCCGCGGCATCGGCATGGACGTCGTTCGGACGGTGATGGACCGCCTCAAGGGAACCATTCACGTTAGCTCGCAAAAAGGCCGCGGCACCACGTTTCAGCTTCGCGTGCCGCTGACTCTAGCCAGCATTCAAACTTTGCTTTTCCGCGTCGGCGGCCGCCTCTTTGCCGTGCCGCTGTCCTCGGTCGTCGAAATCACGCGCGTCACCGACCAGGAAATACACCAAGTGGACCAGCGCGAAGTCCTCCGCCTTCGCGAGCAAGTCCTCATGCTGGTGCGCTTGAATCACCTCAGTCGCTTGCGAAGTATCGATCCGCCATCCGCGAAGAAGAGGAGTTTCGTCATTGTAATTGGCGCGGCGGAAAAACGCTTCGGCCTGGTCGTCGATAGTCTTGTGGGTGAAGAAGAATTGGTCATCAAAGCGCTTCCGGGAGAGATCGTTTCGAGCGACCTCGTCAGCGGCGCCTCCATTCTTGGCGATGGCACGGTCGTTCTGATTCTCAACGTTCCGGCGATTCTCTCGCGCCTTTCTCGCGCCACGCCGCTCGGAGCCATCGCATGAGCGAACGCATTCGAGTTCTGGTCGTCGACGATTCCGCGCTCATGCGGAAACTGATCCCCGCGATCCTTGCGCGCGACTCCTCCATCGAAGTCGTGGGCACCGCCATGGACGGCGCCTTCGCATTAAAGAAGATTCAAGAACTGCAGCCCGACGTTGTCACTCTCGACCTGGAAATGCCGCGCATGGACGGCATGGAAATGCTGCGGCTCATCATGCGCAGCGCGCCGCTGCCCATCATTTTGTTCAGCACGCATTCGAAAGAGGGCGGCTACGCCACGATGAAGGCTCTCGCGCTTGGCGCGGTGGACTTCCTTGCCAAGCCAAAAGACGCGGCGGCCGGCCATCTTGAAGACATTGCCGACCAGCTCATTGCCAAGATCAAACTGGCCAAACGCGCCGCCCAACGCAAGCTTCCGCCGGTCACTGTCCCCGAAGAACTGCCTGGCGTCAAGAAACCGGCTCGCCCGGCGCTCGCGCCGCGCCGGGTCATCGCCGTGGGAATTTCCACGGGCGGCCCCAACGCGTTGCAATTCATGCTGTCGCAGATTCCGAGCGATTTTCTTTCCACCATTCTCGTCGTGCAGCACATGCCCGAAGGCTTTACCGAAATGTTCGCCAAGCGCCTCGACGAATGCTGCCCCCTGGAAGTGCACGAAGCGCGCTCCGGCGATCTGCTTCTTGCTGGTCGTGTCCTGATTTGTCCCGGCAATCGCCACATGATGGTGCGGCGCATGCCGCGCGGCGACATGGTGGTCCTTTCCGACGGCCCGCCCGTCAATGGGCACCGGCCGTCCGCGGACGTGCTTTTCCATTCGGCCGCGCAGGAATTCAGCCTCATGTCCGTTGGCGTGGTGATGACCGGCATGGGAGAAGACGGTGCGGAAGGCCTTGGCGCGATCAAGGCCGCCGGCGGCATGACCATCGCGCAAAGTGAAGAGAGCTGCGTCGTTAGCGGCATGCCCCGCGCTGCCATCCTGAAAGGCTACGCGAACAAAGTGATTCCGCTCGAAGGGCTTGGTTCATTTTTGGCGAATAACTACGGCGCGGAGAAGAATCTCGCTGACAAAGATCTTGGGGAGAAAGTCGAGAAAGACGAGAAGCCCGAGAAAACGGAAAAGCACGATAAACCCGAAAGGACACCCGTACCCTCCCATCGCTCGTGAAAACGCGCGCGGGGACAAGGAGAAGGCCATGAAACAATTCGCCGCACTGTTGAGAAAAGACAATCAGCCGGTCCGCTACCTGGTAGTGGACGACTCCGTCTTCGCACGCAAGAACCTCATCAAAATGATTGAGATGTTCGGCGGCGAGCTGGCTGGCGAAGCCGGCGACGGGCTGACCGCCATCGCCGAATACAACCGCATCAAGCCGGACATCGTGCTCATGGACATCACCATGCCGCAGATGGAAGGCATCGAAGCGGTCGAGCGCATCGTGCGCCAGCACTCCGACGCGCGCATCGTGATGGTGTCGTCGGTCGGCTACCAGGAGAATATTCTCGCCGCGCTGCAAAAGGGCGCGAAGCATTTCGTGCAGAAGCCGGTTAAGCCGGAAGTACTGTACGAAATTCTCCGCTACGTCCTGAGTGATGACCCGAACGCGGCGGGTGCGCCCGTAGCGCTGGCCGGGGAGAGCCGCTCATGAGAATGGAACTGATTCAGCCGTTTATCAACGCGGCCGACGCGGTCTTTGCCGAATCGCTGCAAGGCCCGACAAAAATCGTCGATGTGGAGATGGAGGAGGACGCCTACCGCCGCAAAGGCGTGGCTGCGCTGATCCTCATCCGGGGTGACATCGAAGGCCGCGTGATTCTGGACATTGCGCCGGAAGTCGCGGTGAAAGTGGCGAGCGTCCTCGCAGGTGCGGAAATGGAAGCCAGCGAGCAAGTTGTTCGCGAAACAGTTTGCGAACTTGCGAACATGGTCATCGGAAATTCCGTCACCCTGCTCAACGACCAGGGCTTTCATTTCAAGGTGTTTCCCCCGGAAGTGCACAGGAACGAAGCCGGCCTGGCTGGCAGCGCCGACACCGAAGCCCTGGTCCTTTGCATCGAGACGCCTTGCGGCGACATTTTTCTGAACATTGCGATGCGCTATTTGCATCGCCGACGCGCCGAACGCTCCGCTGCCCCGGCCTTGGACTGACGGTTGTTCAGGGTTTCATGTAGCGACGGGCGTTACCCCGGCATCTTCTCCGTGCTCTCTCCGGTCATCGGTGTTAAGAAAGCCCTTTGTCTGCTTGCTTTTCCACCAGTCACGGCGCACTCGTCACGGGTCACCAGTCACAAGTGACGAATCACCAGGTCAGGTTGCGGGCGAGACCAGCGAGCTTATCGAAAAACTTTTTGATCATCATTTTCGCGGTGCCGTCAATAAGTCGTTGGCCGACGGCAGCCATAGTGCCGCCCACCTGAGCATCGCCTTCGTACGAAACAAGAGTTGAGACCTCTGTACTGGTGCGGGCCTCAGCCCCGGGACCGGTGTAGTCCGTGTAACGGGGCAGGAGCTTTAACAGGCCGTCGCCTTTAAGGAAGCCGATGCGGCCGGAGCCTTCGACGATCAGCCGAAAACTCGTAGGAGGCGCCTGGTCGGCGATGCGCACTTTCCCCTCAAATTGGCCCGAGAGCGCGGCGAGAAGCACCTTCATCTTCATGCGGTATTCGTCGGGACCAATTTTTTCCAGGCTTTCGCATCCCGGCATGGCCTGCGCCAGAATCGCGGGATCCTGAAGGATTTGAAAGGCGCGCTCAGGCGCCACGGGCAAAGTATAAGAGCCGGAAATCTTCATGTTCGTGCAAAGGACCTTTTCGTGGCGCTTCAGACCCGTTCTTTGTTGTGATGGCAGGCTTCAGACCCGTTTTCATGAACCAATCATTACTTGTTCACGCAATTCGCGAGAGCGCCGTCTTAAGCGCGCGCGCAGCGTGAACGACCGCAAGATGCCGCCGGAAATCAGCCGATGCGTGCAAGTCGGAGTTGGCGTCAACTCCCTGCGCAACCAGAGCGGCGGCGGCTTGAATATTGGCGGGCGAGGAAGTTTTCCCTTCGAACGTTTTTTCCGCCCCAGAAGCGCGATACGCGTGATTCGAAAGCCCGGTGACCCCGATGCGCACAAAGGAAACCTTGCCCGCGTTTACGCGCACGCGCGCCGCTAGGCCCACAATCGCGAAGCCGCTCGCGGGCTGAACCATTTTCTGGTAGCTCGTTCCGGTGCGGGCGTCGTCAATGGGCACGATCACTTCGCTGAGAATTTCGCCAGGCTCGAGCGCCGTAGCGAAAGCGTCCACAAAAAAATCGGCGGCGCTCACGGTGCGCTCCGATTTCGCGCCCTTCAGCACGAACTTGGCTTCGAGCGCCTGCAGCGCCGCGGGATAATCCGCTGCCGGATCGGCGTGGGCCACGCTGCCGCCGATCGTGCCCATGTTGCGCACCTGCACGTCCCCGATGGCCGCCGCGGTTTCGGTGAGCAAAGGACATTTCTGCCGTAGCAGGGCAGAGCTCTCGATTTCGTAATGCGACGCCGTGGCACCAATGTGCAATTGCCCACCGGCCTCGCGGATGAAGTTCAGATCCTGGATCGTTCGCAGATCCACAAGATGCTCTGGCGAGGCAAGCCGCAGCTTCATCATGGGGATCAGGCTCATGCCGCCGGCCAGCGGCTTGGCGCCGCTGGCGAGCAGATGCAGCGCCTCGTCGAGCGACTTCGGAGCCGTGTATTCAAATTTTTGCGCGATCATTTCGTTGCTCCTCTCGAACCCACATCTCGATTCTTCGTCGCCAGCAGCTTCCAGATTTTTTCCGGCGTCAGCGGCATGTCAATGTGGCGAACGCCCAGCGGCGAGAGGGCGTCAACTACGGAATTGACGACCGCGGGCGAGCAGCCAATCGTCCCTGCTTCGCCAACGCCCTTCACGCCGAGCGGATTCACCGGCGATGGCGTGCAAGTGTGATGGCTTTCAATCCAGGGCATCAGGTGCGCGCGAGGAAGCGCGTAGTCCGTCAACTCGCCGGTGACCAGCTGGCCGTTATCGTCGTATACGGCCTGCTCCCACAGCGCTTGTCCGAGGCCCTGCGCCACGCCGCCGTGTATTTGCCCATCCACGATGAGCGGATTCAGGATGTTGCCGCAATCGTCCACGGCAACATACCGGCGGATCCTGATTTGCCCGGTTTCGCCGTCAATGTCGGTGACCACGATGTGCGCGCCAAACGGGAAGGTGAAGTTCGGCGGCTCCCAGAAGCGCGTGGCCATCAGTCCTGGCTCCGTATTCGGGGGCAGCTTCAATGCCCGATAAGTGGCCCCGGCGATTTCCTGGAACGGTTTCGACTTGCCCGTCTTGTTGTCAACAACTTGCCCTCCGGCGAGCGTGACGTCTTCCGATTCCAGCAGCATCGCGCCGAACTTTTTGATCTTGGCCTTCAAGTCCTGTAGCGCGTAGTAAAGCGCCGTGCCGCCCACGGCCGTCGCTCGGCTGCCAAACGTGCCAATGCCATATTGCACGACCGCGGTGTCGCCGCGAAGCACAACAATGTCGTCGAGAGCGACGCCAAGTTCGTCCGCGGCAATTTGCGCGAACGTCGTTTCTTCGCCCTGGCCATGCGGACACGCACCGGTCAGGATGGTGACTTTTCCGCTCGGCTCGATTTTCACGGTGGCGCTTTCCCATCCGCCCGCAGGTGTTGCGGGAGACGGGCCGATCGCGCAAATCTCGCCGTAGGTCGAAATGCCGATTCCCATGTACTTGCCTTGCTTGCGCAAGTCAGCCTGCTCCTGGCGAAGTTTGGCGTAGCCGACCAGGTCGAGCGCTTTCTTGAGAGGCGCCGCGTAATCGCCGGAGTCGTACGTAAGCCCGGTAGCCGTCGCGTAAGGAAATTTGTCTTTGGCAACGAAGTTCTTGAAGCGAATCTCCGCGGGGTCCATTTTCAATTCGGCGGCCAACATGTCCACCATGCGTTCGATGCCGTGCGTGGCTTCGGGACGCCCCGCGCCGCGATACGCGTCGGTGGGCACGCAATTCGTAAAAACACCGACGATATCCGCGCGAATGTTCTGCGTGTTGTAGATGCCCGGCATCATTAGGACGCTCAACTGGGGAATCAGCGGCGTGAGTAACTGGTGATACGCGCCCACGTCTTGAATTAGTTTCAATTTGATGCCGAGGATCGTGCCGTCGCGCTTGGCGGCAATTTCGTAGAAGTCCACGTGGCCGCGGCCGTGAATGGTGCAAGTGAAATTCTCGCGCCGCGATTCGATCCACTTGACGGGCTTTTGAATCTTCATCGAAACATAGCCCATCAGCGCTTCCTCGGCGTAGACGTTGAGTTTGCTGCCAAATCCTCCGCC
Organism: Acidobacteriota bacterium; assembly: GCA_003224085.1. Taxonomy (GTDB): domain Bacteria; phylum Acidobacteriota; class Terriglobia; order Acidiferrales; family UBA7541; genus Acidiferrum. The sequence goes on from QHYK01000049.1 coordinate 61,967, forward strand.
CACTTCCGGCGCAATTACGCGGGTGCGGTTTTCTTCTAGGCCCAGCATGCCTGCCACAATTGTGCGCACCAGGTGCGGAATTTGCGTCGACGTATAGAGGTTGAGCTGGCGATCCGCGTTGCGCCACTCCGCCACCACTCCGCGCGTTTCCATGGCCATCGGCACAAGCCTTTGGCTGACGATGCGCTGTTTCACCACGACGTCCGCTTCGGCAAACGCTTTGTCCACGTTGCCGCCGTCCTGGTGATAGGTAAACGCAATATTGTCCGGCCACTGCGGATGCACGGCGGGCGCCCCTTTTGCGAGCGCCTTTTCGGGATCGGCGACAGCTGGAAGCACTTCGTAATCCACTTCAATCAAATCAGCAGCATCGCGCGCCAGGTAGCCGTCGCGCGCAACAACCACGGCAACGGGATGCCCCACGAAATAAACGCGGTCCGTCGCGAGGATGGTGTGTTGCGGCACGCGCAAGTCCGGCATCGCAACGCCGCAGGGAACTGCGCCTACACCCTTGGTTTCCTTGCCAAGCAAGACGCAAACGACGCCGGGTGCGCTCTCTGCTTTCTTCGTGTCGATGGAGCGAATGCGCGCCGCGGCATGGGGACTGCGCAAAATCACGGCGTAGTGCATCCCCGGCATCTGGATGTCTTCGACATAAGTCGCCGTGCCGGTGATAAGCCGCGGATCTTCGCGGCGGCGTATACGCTTTCCGACAAAAGTTTCGACTTTGGTTGTTGTGGTGGCCATGGTCGCCTCCTACTTTCCCGCGCCGGCTGCCGCGGCTTTCACGGCGTTGACGATGTGCTGGTATCCCGTACACCGGCACACGTTGCCCTCGAGCCCATGACGAATTTCTTCTTCGGTCGGCGAAGGATTCCGCTCAATGATTTGCTTCGACGCCATGATCATGCCGGGGGTGCAGAATCCGCACTGCAGTCCGTGCTCATTCCAGAATGCCTCCTGAACGGGATCGAGTTTTCCATTCGTCGCCAGGCCTTCCACGGTGACGATCTCCGCGCCGTTCGCCTGCACCGCAAACATCGTGCAGCTCTTGATGGCTTTGCCGTTCAGCTCTACGGTGCACGCACCGCAGAGCGAAGTCTCGCAGCCCATGTGCGTGCCCGTCAGGCCCGCTACGTCTCGTAAGAAATGAATGAGCAGCAGGCGTGGTTCGACGTCGGGGGAATAGCTCTTCCCATTGACTTTGAGATTGATGTTCATGACCTTCTCCGGCGGGGACAAATCCAGCGTTGCGGGAGATATCAAAATTCTGGCTTAGGCGCACCCATCATACGCCAAATTTCGGCTGTCGGCGCAAGCGGATTTTGTTGCTTTATTTTGTTATGCTTACGCGGCGTGAAACCCAGCTTCCTGATTGATACCGACACCGCTTCTGACGACGCGGTGGCGTTAATCATGGCGCTGCGCACGCCGAATGTGCACGTTTGCGCGATCACAGTAGTGGCTGGGAATGTCGGTGTGCAGCAAGCGGCGCGAAATGCGCTCTACACTGCGGAACTCTGCGGTTCGAAGGCTCCCGTTTATGTTGGTGCCGAGAAACCGCTGCGACGTGAACATCAAAGCGCCGACTGGTTTCATGGACGCGACGGCTTGGGCGACCACGGCTATCCGGTGCCACGCCGTTCGTTGGAAGAGCAATCTGCTGTCGATGCCATGGTGCAAACAATCGAAGCGAACCCCGGCTTAGCCTTAGTAACGCTCGGGCCGCTGACCAACGTTGCGCTGGCGCTGCAACGAAAGCCCACTATCGCCGCCAAAGTCAGCCGCTGCGTGATTATGGGCGGCGCGCCTTGCTGCGAAGGCAACGTCACGCCCGCCGCGGAGTACAACATCTGGTGCGATCCCGAGGCCGCGCGCACGGTCTTCCTGAGTGGGCTGCCGGTGGAAATGATCGGTTGGCATCTTTGCCGCGGCGAAGCCGCTCTGAACTTAAGCGATATCGAACGCGTGCTCAGCCTGGACACCGCGCTGGCGCGCTTCGCCATCGAATGCAATAGCCGAGCCCAGGAAGCCTACTTCGAACAAACCGGCGAGCACGGCATTTCCTTGCCTGATCCCGTGGCCATGTCCATCGCCCTCGACCCTTCCATCGTGACAAGCCAAACCGAGCATTACGTCCAGGTCGAAATGACAAGCGATCTCACCCGCGGCATGACTGTGGTCGACCGGCTCGGCGTAGCGGGGAACGACCGCAATAAACAGGTGTGGGCTCCGGTGCTAAAGGCGGGCGTTAGAGCCAAAGTGGCCTGGACCATCGACATCCCCCGGTGGAAGCAGGCCCTGTACCGCGCACTTCGCTAGGCGCCGCTAGCCCAGGAGGCTGACGCCTAATTTCTTTGCGATTTTGCGTAAGTCCTCGTCGAGCGTTGCGAGTGGCAAATTGCGCCGAACAGCCAGGTCGAGGTACATCGCGTCGTAGCTGATTAAGGAATGCACACGGCACAACGCAAGAAGGTGTGTAAACGCTCGATCAGGAGCAGCATGGTCTCGCTCGATTCCGAGTTTCTCCAGATCGGCGATAAACGCATCAGTCTGGGCCGCTGTGATGCGCCCCTTGCGTTCGGCCATTGCCAAAACGTTCGCAATTTCGATGAACCACCAGGCCGGCACGAGTGCCGTCTCGTTTGCCAGTCGATTCAGCAAATCCGCGGTCTTCGGCGTGGCTTCGTCATGGAATAGCCAGGCCATTGCGACTGAGCAATCAACGACAAACGCCGCACTCACCGGCGGCCCTCGCGAATCAGGTCTTTGATCTTCCATTCGCCTAGGGATAGGCCGCTAGAAAGCTTTTGAATTCGTTGAATGGCCGCGGTGCGTTCCTCTGTGCTTACTTCCTTTGTTATAGGAACGAGCTTCGCCACGGGTGCGCCGTGCTTCGTGATGGTAATCTCTTCTCCGGCCTGCACTCTCTCCAGCAGTTCGGACAAATGCGTCTTTGCCTCATACGCGCCGACGGTATTGCGGCCTTGTTGCGCTCCCACAAATGCCTCCGGTTCGAATAGTGTAAGACTAGTCTAGTTTGGTGGGTGCACAGCGTCAACAAGATCTAGCTGCTCGTCCGCACCTGCTTGGCCTTGGCCAATGCCTTTTGCGGACACCGTCCTGGCCAACCTCTGTGTCTCCGAAGGGTGGCACGTCAGAAGAGGTTTTTTGTTTTCAACGAGATAGAGATCTATCATCACGATGTGTGCGGTGTGCAACCCTTCAGGCAACTGCTAGGTACCCGCCAGGCCATTGGTCGCGTCTTATTTATAAGCCCTGGCGGCTCAAAGAAGTTGCATCCCGAGCCGTATGGCAACTTCTTTCCCGGCTTGGGGTTTAAGAGAATGGGAGCCGCAAAGGTGTTAGGCTTCCCGTCGGAAGGACCTTCCCAGCAGGTCCGGTGCAAGTCGGACGTCCCTTCCGAGAACAGGGGATTGGTCATCATGAAGACGACCGCATTTTCAAGATTTACTAGGCTAGACAAGTTTGGGATTTTGGCATGCCTTGCCTCTGTTTTGGTTTTGTTTGCGCCACCAGCGCGCGCGGATGATGAGGATGCGACCAAAGATCCGCCGAAGCGCGTCGCGCGCCTTAGTTTGGTCGATGGTTCCGTGTCCATGCAGCCCGGTGGGCAAGGGGACTGGGGAAACGCGGTTCGCAACCGTCCCGTGACCATCGCCGACAAGATTTGGGTGGACAAAGATTCTCGCGCCGAATTGCAGGCCGGAGAAGCGACCTTCCATCTTGGCAGCATGACGGCTTTCTCTTTTCTGAACCTGGATGAAGGCATCACTCAGGTTCGCATCCCCGAAGGTGCCGTTAATTTCCGCGTTCGCGAACTGCGCCAGGGCGACATCTACGAAGTGGATACTCCCAATGTGGTCTTCATCGTAAAAGGAGCCGGCGCGTTTCGCGTTGACATCAATGAAGCGGGCGATTCCTCGCGCATCACCGTGATTCGCGGCCAAGGCGAGATTACCGCCGACCGAAAAACCTACGAAGTGCATGCCGGTGAGCAAGCGGAATTCAGCGGCGCGGAAAATCCAAATTACTCCATCGGCCGCGCACCGGGTCCAGATGGCCTGGATCGCTGGGCCGAAGAGCGCGACCTGAAAGAGGACCGCTCCACGTCGGGAAACTACGTTTCGCGCGACATGCCCGGTTACGACGACCTCGATGAAAATGGTACTTGGCGCGATGAGCGCGAGTATGGCCATGTCTGGTATCCCAATGACGTTGGGCCTGACTGGGCGCCCTACAGCGACGGCAATTGGGCCTGGGTCGCTCCGTGGGGCTGGACCTGGGTAGGCTACGAGCCCTGGGGTTTTGCCCCCTATCACTATGGCCGCTGGGCATTCATCGGCGGCGCGTGGGGTTGGTGCCCGGGACCGTATTTTGGTCCTCCGTGCTATGGCCCTGCATTCGTCAGCTTCCTCGGCGGAGGCTGGGGCTTTGGATTCGGCTTTGGCGTGGGCTGGTTCCCGCTGGGCTGGGGTGAACCGTTTTTCCCTTGGTTCCCCTGCAGCCATACCTTCGTCAACGTAATCAACGTCCACAATACTTTCATCAACAATGTGAACGTGTTGAACGGAAACGGCCGGAACATTAATTTCGTGAACGCGCACAATCTGCGCGCCGTCACGGTTGCCAGTCGCAATGCGTTCGTGGGAGGTCAGCCCATTAATCGTGGCGCACAGCGCATTACGCAAGCCTCTTTGAACAACGCCAAAGTCACAACTTCGGTCGGTATCCGGCCCACCCAGCACAGCGCGCTGGGCAGCGCGAATATCAATCCTCGCGCGCCCCGGCCTCCTGCCGGAGTCCAGAATCGAACCGTGATGGCGCGCACTGCTCCTGCAGCTGCCGCCTCTCACCTCCCGGTGCAGCGCTTGAACGGCAGCTCGAGCGCTGACCGATTCGGCAATGCGCCAATACATGGTTCGGCGAGGACGAACGCCGGCGTTGAGAGCAGACCTGGTAACGCGCAAGCGAACTCCGGAATGACCGCGCGCCAGCGGGAACTTTCGCAAAACCGGCCGCCTTCGGCGACGCCTAACCGGCCCGTGAATGGTCCGGCGGGGAATAACTCATCGCGCCCCGGCAACAATTCGCGCACGTGGGAAGCGCAAAGCAACACTACCGACGGCGGCCGCGCGCCGCAAGGCTTCGGTTCGAACCGGCCAAGCAACCCGCCTGCACAAAACTCGCCTCGTTCCATGGGCGATCGCCCAACGCAAGCGGGCGGCGGTTCGAATGCACCGGCGCATGCCCGCGTGATGAGCGATCGTCCGCCGTGGGCAGGCAGCGGTGCGCCGAGCAGCAACGGCGTACCGGCGGTGCCGCACAACACCAACCCTCCGAATTATTCAAACGGCGGACGGTCGTATTCGCCGCAGCGAAGCTACAGCAGCCCATCCGAAGGAAACCGTGGCTACGCTCAGCAGCCCTCTTACACCCCTCGGACCTATTCCTCGCCAGGCCGCAGCTATCCAGCGCCTTCCCGCTCGTATTCACCTCCGAGCCGTAGCTATTCGGCCCCGTCTCGCTCTTACTCTGCTCCGCCCAGCCGCAGTTATGGTGGCGGAGGCGGAAGCTACCACGGAGGAGGGGGCGGTGGATTCCACGGCGGCGCGGGCGGTGGAGGAGGCGGGCATGCCAGCAGCGGCGGAGGTGGCGGGCATGCCAGCAGCGGCGGAGGTGGTGGCTCTCATGGAGGTGGGGGCGGCCATCCGCATCGGTAGTCCGTATTGCTAAATCACCTTTGCGAACGTCTCGCTCGACGAAAAAAAGCTCACCTTCCCCCCAGAATCGTCCGGGGGACGCAAACCGTGCGGCGCGAAAATTCGGGCACTTAGCTTAGCGCTGATAAGACCGAGAACGCATCACCGGATCAGGCCCTTCAACTTCTCCAGCATGGATGACATCCCGGGGCTGCGCCGAAACTTCAACCCGACGACAAAACGACCCTCGGCCTGTTTCTGACAATAAACCACTTCGCCCCGCAAGGGTTGATCGCCGATTACCAGCTGTTTCCCCAATACCGGAGCAATCTCTACTTGCTCACCCGGTTGCCAAGGGCTGCTGGCGCAAAGGCGAGCACCGAGTGCGCTGATGTTCTCGACCTGCGCTCTTTCCTGTCGTTCACTTGCCCTCTCCGCAGGCGCGAGCTTCGCCTCCATCACGACGGGGAGCCTTTTTTCTTCTCTGCCGGTAAAACGGCTGTCCAGAGCCATATCTAACGCGCCTTTGCCGGACAAGTTCTGTTTACTACGTTGCACTAGGGCTGGACGGCCAACTTACGGAGGGTCTGCGCTCAGTTGTCGTGCATGGATTACTGCTTCGTGCGGCCTCCCTTCGTCTTACACTCCTTTCGCGAGTATGTCCAAATAGACTATTGCAATTCTTCGAAATAACAATCCAGTGAAACCTTCAATCCTCCGTACCAAATCACCCCGAACCGAGGTGTCCCAGGCGAGACGAAAATTGACGACTGGCGTGCCAAACCATGCGCTCCGCGCAGGTCGGCAAGCACGTCTAAGTAGAACCACCCAAACGGATTGCTCCCTGAACTTTTGAACCTTCACATCTTGACGGCGCTGGAATGCCGGGCGGCGCGTGGAGGCAACGGTGCGCTTTGTCGCTGAGCTGGCTACGAGGTCACGATGCTAAAAGAGGCGACCGCCCTCGACGTGAATATCCCAAACTACGCCAGCGCCATTTTGACCAGAAATGAAGTCGTAGATTCGATCTCTTCTCTTAAAGCTTTAGCAATCAGCGCGCACTGAATGTCTCAAAGGGGGGACACCTGCGCTTATCCTTACCGTTCTACGGTGAGCCTGGCACTGGCTCGTGTCCCAGGCCTTACCGTAGACCCACCGGCACAACTCTTTTTCTTCGCCCGTGTTAGATGCACGAGGGCCATTCGCAAACGCTATTTCCTCATTGGACATGAGGGAAGTCGCCGGACAAAGGCTCCGAAAAACGAAGTGTTAGGCTCAAGAGCAAACCCAAGCAACTGGCCCCTGATACAAACGGGTTCATGATGTGACCGAGGATGTGCGAATAACACGGCAAAAATGAGCACTGCCGCTGGTATTTCAGGAGAGATTGGCCATGAGAAAACAGGTTCTTCTCCAGATGCTGCGCCCTCAGATACTGCGAGGGATCAGTGCAGCTGGCGTCGCCCTTGCCGCATTTCTTTTTACTGCGCAGCGAGCCGCTGCCGATGAAGACGATCCTCCGAGCCGCGTGGCGCGCCTGGCCTTCCTGCGCGGCAACGTTTCTTTCAACCCCGCGGGCACAGACGACTGGGTTTCAGCCGTGGTGAACCGCCCGATGACCACCGGTGACAAACTCTGGGCCGATGATGGCTCGCGCGCGGAACTGCATCTCGGCTCGGCCGCCATCCGGCTTTCTGACCACACTGGGTTTTCGTTTTTGAATTTGACCGACGAAGTTACGCAGGTCCTTTTGACCGAGGGCACGCTGAACATTCGCGTCCGCCGGCTCGGCGACGATGAAAACTTTGAAGTGGACACTCCGAATCTCGCGTTCTCCATTCTTCGCCCGGGCAGCTACCGCATCAACGTGAACGAAGCGGGCGACGCCACCCTGATCGCCGTTCGCGACGGTCAGGGAGAAATCACCGGCGGCGGTTCCGCTTATAACATCCGTGCACACGAAGAAGGCATGTTCAACGGAACCGATCAGTTGAACGCCGACATCCAACAAGGGCTTGAGGATGCGGACGATTTTGATCAGTGGTGTCTCGACCGCGATCGCCGCGCCGATCGTTCCACTTCGGCGCGCTACGTTTCGGATGACGTGGTCGGTTATGAAGATCTCGATGAATATGGCGGCTGGCGACCAGTTCCGGAATATGGAACCGTTTGGTTCCCGCACACGGTCATCGTTGGCTGGGCGCCGTATCGCTACGGTCATTGGGTTTGGATTGCGCCGTGGGGCTGGACCTGGGTGGACGACGCTCCTTGGGGATTCGCCCCATTCCACTACGGCCGTTGGGTAGCCGTTGGCGGAGTGTGGGGTTGGGTGCCCTGTCCACCGCGGCCGGTGGTTGCCGTGGCTTACGTGCGCCCGGTCTACGCGCCGGCGCTCGTAGCATGGGTTGGCGGCGCGCACTGGGGCGTTGGAGTGGCCGTTGGCGGCGCGCCTGCAGGTGTTGCGTGGTTCCCCCTGGGACCGCGTGACGTGTATTGCCCGTCGTACCGCGTAAGCCAGACCTATGTGACCAACGTCAACATCACGAACACCACCATCATCAACAAAACGCAAGTCACCAATGTCTACAACAACGTTTACGTGAACAAGACCGTGAACGTGACGAACGTCGCCTATCAGAACCAAAACGTGACCGGAGCCGTGACCGCCACCTCGCATCAGGCGTTCACCTCGGCGCAGCCCGTGCACAACAACATGATTCGTGTGAACCAGCGCGAGATCGCTTCGGCCCCAGTTGCTCCAATGACTCCGACGGTTGCTCCGCAACAGCGCAGCGTCCTTGGTGCAGGCGCCGCGTCCCGTGTACGACCGCCGATCCCTATTCTGAGTCGGCCGGTTGTGGCCAAAACTGTTCCGCCGCCGGCCCCGGTGCCGTTCGCCAAGCAGCAAGAGATCGCGCGTGAAAATGGCGGCCGGCCGCCCGCGATCTCTCAGATCCGGCAGGTACAACCGGAAGTTCCGGGGACCGCGCGCGGGAACGCCGGCGCGAATGCAAGCGTTCGAATTGCGCCTCCCGTCCTGCAGCGGCCTCAGCAGAACGTACCGGCCAACCGACCGGACGCAATAAAAGGCAATTTGAATCGGCCGGTGACGACGCAACAGCAAAACAATTCGAATCGTCCGCCGCAGGGAAACGCCAACCCGCCGAATCCGTCAGTCCGGCAAGATGCGCCGAATCAAGGCAACCGGGCTGACACCATGCAGGGCAATTCGAATCGGCCGTCCAACACTCCGGCGAATCAAAATTCGAATCAGGGAAATTCCAAGACAGATCGGCCCCCCTCATCGCGGCCAGGCAACGCCGGCAATTCGAGTCCGCAACTCGATCAGAAACACCAACAACAACTCGAAGATTTGCGCATGAAACAGGACCAGGAACGCCAGAAAATCGAGCAGCAACAGGTTCGCGAGCGGCAGCAAATCGAGCAGAGAAATTCCGATGCGCAGCGGCAGCAGAACGCCGACCAAAGGCAACAGCAGCAGGCCGAGGGAAAACAGCGCCAAATTGAGCAAAAACAGCAGCAGCAACTCCAACAGCTCGAACAAAAACACGAACAGCAGCAGCAAAACTTAGAACAGAGACAGCAGCAAGAACGCCAGCGGCAGTCAAAGCAGGACAAGCCAGCCAAACAGGACAAGCCTGCGAAACCAGACAAGTCAGATAAGCCGCATCACTGATCACATTTGACGGCGACGCTTTCCGACCGGCGCAATAAGCTTAGGCCCAGCGGAGAACAACGCGGCTTTCGAAAGAGGCGTCCGCTAAAATGGCGGGCGCCTCTCTCGTTTCAGGGTCGCGTACAGGATGATTGTGGATCACGTAATATTTCGGATTTTCGAAAAACCTCCACGAGTGCAAAGTTAAAGACTTAGACCCCGCGCGCAGTCCGTCCGAGTTTCTTGCGTGAAAGATGTGGTTGGGTCGCGTAGTATTTTGAGCCGCAACAATGAAAAAAACTGCCAAAACGCGCGGGCGTTCCGCCACAGGGAGCTGCGGCGCTCGGGAATTAAGCCTGTTTCGAATTCCGGGGCTGCCGGAAATTCGAAAGGGCGAGGACCTGGCGAAGCAGATTGTGGGCGCGGCGAAAAAAAGTGGCCTCGGTTTTAAGGATGGCGACATTCTTGTGGTGGCTCAGAAGATTATTTCGAAGGCGGAAGGCTCAGTGGCTTCGCTGGAGACAGTAAAACCGTCGGAGAAGGCGCAAAAGCTGGCCGCGGATTTAAAAAAAGATCCGCGTGCGATGGAACTCGTTTTGCGGGAGTCGCGGCGCATTCTGCGCAGCGAGCGCGTGCTGATTACCGAGACGCATCACGGTTTTGTTTGTGCGAACGCGGGCGTGGATCATTCGAACGTACCGGGGGAGGGGGTGACCCTGCTTCCGCGCGATCCCGATCGTTCCGCTGAAGAGCTGGCTGCGGCGTTGCGGAGGAAAACGGGGAAGCGCGTGGCTGTCATCATCAGCGACACGTTTGGCCGACCGTGGCGCCTGGGTCTGACCAATGTGGCGATTGGCGCGTCAGGCCTGCCGGTGCTTTTGGATTTGCGGGGCACGCGAGACCGGGAAGGGAAGTTGCTTACGGCAACAGTTCTTGCGGTGGCGGATGAGTTGGCGGCTGCTGCTGGACTGCTGATGGGCAAGTCGGAGGGGACACCCGTAGTGCTCGTCCGGGGGTACCGCTACAAATCCGCAACTGAAAAAGCGGCGAGCATCATTCGTCCCGCTTCTGAAGATCTCTTCAGGTAAAGGTGACGAAGTGGAGGTCCGCCTCGCGCGCAATGGCGCTTGAGAAGATGGCGCATATTTTCGAGAAGTTCCACTTACAAAAAACCGCACCCTTAAACCCGAAGGGTGCGGCACCCCGTCATCTCGTCTTGGCTCGGTTAGCCCAAAGCAAAAGTGCTATGCCTCTCGTGTGTTCCCGTCAAAAGAACATCCCTGCGCCACCCGCCCATGAGAAATGCTTTTTCTCTATGCATGATCGTCGCTCTGCTTGCCGCCACTCAGCCACCCTCTACAGCGACGTAGGTAACCCCGAGGCGCTAGCTTGGTATTTTCATCATAGGCCCGAAGTCGCTACGTGCGAGTATCCGATCGGGGGCTATCTCAAGGAAGGTGCGGAGCTTCCGCATCCCGGGCCCATCAGGGAGGAAGCACACCCTAACTGAGAAATTAGGGACCGCCAATACAAGTACAAGCTGGCTTAAGAAAAGCGGCCGCAGATCATAGCCCGCATCCGAAGACCCTCTATCGTATCGCTACGCAAAGATTGCAAGACGGAAACTTACAATTTTTGCGGGAAGCGAGGATAAATGTTCGTACGGAATTGACAAGTCAGTGGCGCGAGGCTATTGGGAAAAAAGAAGTGACAATTTATTTAGTTTGACAGAATGAAACTCAAAAGCCTCTTAATCGCCGCCGTTCTGGCGGTTGCATTCCTCGTTCTAGCCCATCCCGCTCATGCGCAGTGCAGTGCTTTGACGCTGACGGCAAACGGCGCTGCGACTGCAACGGTAAGTCCAGGGAGCAAGCTGACGCTCGCCGGTACGGTAAGCAATTGCACTTCGCAGGCGGCGGACGTTTCCGTGACCTTCACCGTTACCCACAATGGGACCACGGTGAGTACGGACACGGACACGTTCCGGATGCAGGCGGGAGAAAGCCGTCCGATCAGCGATTCCTTCGAGATGTCGAAAGCAGGTACCGGCACGTATGTTGTGACGGCAGCGAGCAGCAACGGAGGAACAGCCAGCGCAACCGTCAACGTGCAGTGAAGCGGGAAGTGAAGGGAAGGACTCACGGCCGCAAACCGCGGCGCGAGTTCCTGCTCTTGAGGCAGAGGAGTGCACACCCGGCTGCACTCCTCCAATCAGAGAGCAGCGATCAGTGACCGGAGATCAGAAAGCAGAAAGCGACACCTCGAAGGGATAGGAAGAATAGAGAGAAAAAGACACCCTTTTCCGCAGACGACGGCGGGCTTCGAGTCATAGCTCAAATCAACACACAGTGCATAGGAAAACAAGCTTGGCGCGGAGCCGAATTGCAAGACTCAGGCCGACAAATTCTTGCGGAATTGACAGGGAAATCGCAGGCCGGTATTTGTGTGGCAACACGGGGTGAAACTTAGTTGGATGAGGAGAAGAAAAATGATTCGCAGAATCTTGTTGATGGCAGCAGTTCTTGCGCTCTCGTTCATCATCCCGATCCATTCCGCTCATGCACAATGCACTCCGCTGACCCTGACAGTGAACGGCAGCAGCAACGTGACCGTAAACCCCGGCGACACGGTGACGATAGCCGGAAGCGTGAGCAATTGCGGCACGCAACCGGCTACAATCAGCGCGACTCTCACGATTACGCGCAACGGGATCCAGGTGGCTTCCTACACAAGGAGCTTTCCGCTGCAACCTGGCCAGACGTATCCCGTAAGCACTAGCATCCAAGTGCCAAATCTCCCCGGCACGTACGTCGGAACGGCGACGAGCAGCAACGGAGGCTCCGCAACGGCGACGGTCACAGTGACGTAGCCATTGCGGAACCGCCAAGGCAAAACAGCCGGGTGGGTTCTCACCGCTGAGAATAGAGGAGTGCGTGCCTGGCGGCACTCCTCTATCCAAGGCCAGATCATCTCCTCGACGTTCATTCGATGCCTCCGTTCGAGATTATAAGCGTTACCCAAGGTGGTAAGGGCGCACGTCCTCAGCCCGAAAACGGAGAGCGCTTCTCTAGTTTTCGTGTTTCTGTGCGTCTTCTGTGTCCTGTGCTAGATTCGTTTGAGTGTTTCTCGGCCATTTCATGCCTCCAGCCAAAGAGCAAAAGATCCGGGGCCAAAACATAACGGCGCTTGCCGGTGGAGTGGGCGCATCCAAACTGCTTCTCGGGCTTTATGAAGTGCTGGAGCCGGAGGCGCTGACCATCATCGTCAACACTGGGGACGATATCGTCCTTCACGGGCTGAAAATCTCGCCGGATCTCGACATCGTGACGTACACGTTGGCGGGAATTGTTGACCCAGCGAAAGGCTGGGGGATTCGGGGTGACACTTTTCATGCGTTGAAAGGCCTGGCTGGTTACGGCCGCGCCGACTGGTTCAACCTGGGCGACCGGGACTTGGCTACGCACATTCACCGCAGCGCTCTGCTCGAAGAAGGGAGGAGACTGTCGGACGCGGCGGAATCCATTCGCGCGGCGCTCGGGGTGAAGGCGCGCATTTTGCCCATGTCCGATAATCCCGTGCCAACCATCATCGAGTCGGACGAGGGAACGCTGCATTTTCAGAAGTATTTGGTAAAGCGTCGGGCGGAGCCTATCGTGAAGGCGATTCGATTTGCCGGTGCGGAGTCGGCGCGAGCGGCGTCCGGGGTGCTCGAAGCGATCCGCGAGGCCACGCGGATCATCGTGTGCCCGAGCAATCCTCTGATCAGCATCGGGCCGATTCTGGCCGTCCCCGGGGTGCGCGAACAATTGCGCGCCCGCCGGACGGACGTCTTTGCGGTCTGTCCCATCGTCGGCGGCAAGTCGCTCAAAGGACCGTCAGACAAAATGCTGGCGCAACTTGGGTATGAGGCGACGGCGTTGGGTGTGGCAAGGCTCTACAACGATTTCACGGGGACCTTGGTCATCGATCCTGCGGACAAGGGCCGAGCGGCGGCCATTACGGCGCTGGGAATGAAAGTTGCGATCTTACCTAGTGTGATGAAAACGCAGGCGCAGAAACGGCAATTGGCGCGGGCCCTTCTGGAACTGTAGACACTTCACGGGGTGGGAGTCAAAAGTTGAAGAGTCAAAGAGCTGAATAGTGGAAGGTTGCGGATTCAGGCTCTACCGGAACTTTTTTGGGGGCGGCTCAAGTTGAAGAGGACAAAGGAGAGGAATGTGAGATCTTCAAAAATTCCAAGATGATGGCGACCGCACTCACAGCGCGTGAATTTCGCAACGCCCTCGGCCAATTCGCCACGGGCGTCACGGTGGTTACCGTGGAGCGCGAACCGGGATCCATTTTCGGCATGACCGCGAACGCCTTCACCTCCGTTTCGTTGAATCCCATGCTCATCCTGGTTTGTGTCGATGAACGCGCAAGAATCCTGCCGATGCTGCACAAGAGAAGGCGCTTCGGCATCAGTGTGCTCAAGCAAAGCCAACAAGGAGTGTCCGAGTATTTCGCTCAACCGGAGCAGGACGCGGAAGCGGAGCGGCGCCTGGCTCTGCGCTATCGCTGGACGCCGGAAGGTGTTCCGGTCTTGGAGGACGCTGTCGCGCAATTAAGTTGCAGCGTCGTTGCAACGCATGTCGCCGGAGATCACACGATTATCGTTGGCAAAGTCGAGGACGCGGAAATTCAGGGCGGGGAACCGCTGCTTTTTTTTCGCGGCGAGTACCGGCACATTGCCCGCCAGTAGAACCAAATCAAAAGTCAAACGGTTAAAGAGTCCAAGAGTCGAATCTTTAAAATCTTTGGGCTTTTTTAAACCCCGGCTCTTGCAAGTTTGAGGCATTCGCTCCCAGAGGCGTGCGCAAAAGCATGGTCTGCGGTGGCGGCCGGGAGTATACTCGCGCCCAATCACCGCATCCTAAACGGAGACCCCGACCCATTTACGGATTGCGTGGTATCCCTTCGGCATTTCCTTCAAGGAGGGAATCCCAATGACAAGGCAAGAAATATTCAATCAAATTTCCCAGGCATGCGGCTTTCGTCCCCGGCTGCCTCGCGGCCATCGCAGAGACCAACTGGAAGAGCAGTGGGGTTTAGTGTCCTGGAGGGCAAAACGCGGGCGCAGTGTTCAGTGGTGGCCGCCAAGGGGGTTGCGCTTCACTCCGTATTCGGCGCCCCATTTGTCGGTCATGCGCGTGCGGATCTCCCAGAGTTCGGAGAAAAACTTTTGCCCCATGCCCTCTTCCAGGATTTCCACGGGCCGGCCTTTCAGCGATTTGGCGTTAAACCCGATCGTCCGGTGAATCAGCTGCATGTGCTCGTGACGGAATTTCTGAAAGAGTTCGTCGAATTCCGCCAGCGCTTCAGCCACCACATATGCGTCGCTGTGCGAGTATTCGGTGTCGTAGATCTTCTCGATCGTTAGCCCATGCTTCTTCAGGTAGTGCGTTTCAAATGAATTCCATAGCGGCTGATGTATTTTGAGCAGCACGCGAAATCCCGGCGATTCCTGGCCGCTTCCGTTGCCAAGGCGCTTGCGAATCTCCTGATATTCTTTAGGGGACATCGTTTCCAAAAGCGCGAGTTGCACGTTCATCAGCTTTTGTGCAATGTGCACGCGCCGGAATAGAGTGATCACTCGGTTGGTGTTTTCCTGCTGAAGGTATTCGTCAATGTCCAGCAACGTGTAGGCAATCAGTTTCATCCACAATTCCTCGACCTGATGCACGATCTGGAATTGGAGTTCGTCCTTGTTGCAGAACTCATGGAATTTGCCCTGGCAGGAAAGGAGCGTCTTGGTGTTCAGGTATAGTTCGTAGTCGAGCGTGCCTTCGCCGCCCATCAACTCGTAAAAATGTTCCCGATTCACGGTACCTCCCTGGAGGAAGTGGAAGAGTCAAAGAGTTCAAGAATCCAAGAAAACAGGGAGCCGGGCGCTTGGACCTTCCACTTTTCAACCGCCGTTAACTGCCGGCGACATGGCCGTGGGGAATTTTATCCGGAAGGGGGTCCAGGAGTCGAAGAGTTCAAGACGGAATCGTTAACGTTCGGAACTTCCGGAGGCGCGTGGGGATTCGGCGGAATCACCTGTTTCTTTGCGGTGGCTTTTGACTTCGCGCAGCGCGTAAATCGGCTTGTTCTGCGATTCGTAATAGGTTCGCGAGCTGATTTCTCCCAGTAATCCCAGGGACACGAGCTGCACGCCGCTGAGGAACAATACAACAGCGAGCAGCATCAGCGGTCCGTGTTCCGCGATCGTGTCGGTGTGATGCAACATCTTGTCAATTCCAAGATAAGCCGCGATCAGCACCCCGGCGGAGGCGCCGCCCATGCCCAACAGGCCGAAAAACTGCAGCGGGCGCGTGGAATAATCCAGCAAGAATTTCACGATCATCAAGTCCAGGAACACGCGGATGGTACGGCCGATTCCGTAATTGGACTTTCCATTCTTGCGGTGGGGGTTTTCGATCGGCACTTCGGCGATTTTCGCGCCGCTGGAACTGGCAAGAGCGGGAATGAAGCGGTGCAGTTCGCCGTAGAGCTGAATTTCCTGGATAATCTCGCGGCGGTAGGCCTTGAAAGTCGTCCCGAAGTCGTGCAGGTCGATTCCCGAAAGCTTGGCCATCATCCAATTGGCGACGCGGCTGGGAAGCTGGCGGGTCAGCCAGGCGTCGTTGCGCTGGTAGCGCCAGCCGCTGACGAGGTCGTAGCCTTCCTCGAGCTTTTCGACGAAGCGCGGAATCTCTCCCGGATCGTGCTGTAAGTCGCCGTCCATCGAGATGATGACTTCGCCGCGCGCGAAATCAAATCCTGCCTTGAGGGCAGCGGTCTGGCCGAAATTGCGGCGCAGACGCACGATGTTGACGCGGCGGTCATGCTCGTAGATGTCGGAAAGCACCTTGAAGGTGTTGTCCTTGCTTCCGTCGTCCACAAACACCAGCTCATAGTGCTCGCCAATTCCGTCCATCACTTCGGTCAGCTTCATGTACAAGGGCGGGATGTTTTCCTGTTCGTTAAAGAAAGGAACGACAATCGAGAATTGGATGGGCGAATCGCTTCTCATTCTGATTTATTGCTACCCGCTGCAAGCTTACTGGGTCTGGGTGACGTAGCCATAGTCTATCAGGCGAATCCCCTGGGAAGCGACAAGATTCCGAACCCGCGGATCAGTAAGTATCTCCAGTTCTTTCTGGCGGGAAGCTTGCAGCCGCGTCGGCGACTTTTGCAGAGCCTTGTCTGCGTATCCGGGGTGGCACATCAGCTCGGTAGTGCCTTCAGGCAAGTTCATCAGCAAGCGTTCGAGGCCTTCGCGCGTAAGCTCGCCGGTATGAGAAATGCCGCAGAAGTAGTCAGCGGTGGCAATCCCCGCGCTCGCGGCTTGTGTTCGCGCGTTGCGGGCGAGCAGTTTGAGGCCGCGAGCCTGCACGCCTTGCTTTATCAAGTTGCCAGGGCGCTGTTTCGCACCAGCAAAGAGAGCGCCGCGCAGCCCGGAATCTTCCAGTGAAACCCGGATCGCATCGATACCGTGTTTTTTTGCTAAGCGCAGAGCAATCTCAAACAGTCCAGGAAGCATGTGCACGTGTTTATGTCCGTCCAGATGGGTCGGGCGGATGCCGGCGTCACGTACTGTCTGAATCTGGATGTCCCATTCTTCCTCGACTTCGTCAAGAACGAGGCGGCGCCGTACCCGTTTGAGGAGCAACTTTTCCGGCCCGCCTGCAAAATGGCCGTCATCGTTCAACAGACTTACGACGGTTTCCGGATCCGCGACGGGCGCGCCGTCGCTCAAATTCAAATGTACGCCCACACCAAGGCCGGGCGCTGACTTTGCGGCCTTGACGGCTTCTGCGAATGCCACGCCATTTGCCAGCAGTGAGCCGCTGGTGACGATTCCGCCTTGAAAAGCTTCCAGGATTCCCCGGTTCACCCCTTCCGTCCAACCCAGGTCATCTGCGTTCACAATCAGGTTCTTTACCACCTGTCCCGCTCCCGGCGATTTCGCCTGTCCCTTTGTACAGCTATTCGTTTGCGCGTGCAGACATTTTGGTACCATTGACCGGGTTGCTCGTCAACTCTAGCATGGCCCCTAAGAGGGACGAATGCCCACAAAAGTAAGCGAAAGCAAACAGGCGCATGGGCAATCCACGGAACGGCGCCGCGGCCGGCGCATGAATTCGCGCGTTCCGGTACGGTTGGAATGGGACGACGCTGGCGGAAAGCGGTCGAGCGCAGAAGCCCATACGCGAATCATTAATCCTTACGGGTGTATGGTGGTTCTCCCGCATTCCTTGGTTCTCGAGCAACGTGTGGCGCTAACCAATCTGTCTACGCACTCGAGCAACGCGGCCATCATCGTATGGAAAGGCCAGTCGCGTCCGGATGGATGGGAATATGGCGTGGAACTGGTCGCTCCGGAAATGGATTTCTGGGGACTCGAACTGTGAAACCGCCGCAACCCGGGGCAAAGCCTGGAATGCACTATGCGAAGCCTGGCCAGACACCGGCCGTGCGCCCCGCTTTGCAACGCCAGCCAACGGCTGAGGAGAGGCGACGCGCACAACGCGTGCTGCTACGTATACCGGTCCTTGTTCACCTGAAAGACAAGCCCAAACCGATCGAGGGCATGACGCAGACGGTCAACGCCACTGGTGGGACGATCATCCTTGCTCAGGGTTTGGCAGCAGGAACAAAATTCACCCTGGAGAATCCGCGGACGCATCAGAAGGTGGAGGTGCATGTCCAGCGGCCCTCGCAAATCAATCCGGAAGGCTCATTGGTCGCGGTCGAGTTTCTAGCGTCTGCGCCGCAGTTCTGGAATATCTTCTTCCCGACAAACACAAATTAGCGCTTCTGAAAAAGTGTTGATGTTAAAGGTAGTTAAAGCCCTTTGTTTTCAACCACTTTTGCAAGTGTTGGTTCTAAAATAAGTTCATAGGTTCATAGTGGGTGAGCACAAATTTTTCCATCCAGAATTAGCCTGAATCCGGAAGTTAAGAGCGATTTCTCCCCTCGCCACGGCAAAAGCGCCGTCCTTCCGGTCGAAATGACCGATTTTTTGCGCCACAAGTCGGACCAAAAATTCAACTTCGCGTCTACTGCACGGTGATCGTGATTGCGGGGGAAGTCGATCCCCCGTAGGTCGAGTCGCCGCTGTAAACGGCGGTGATGGTGTCGTAGTGTGTTCCTCCACCGCCACCGTAGTTACTGCCGCAGCCCGCAGCTAAGCCTGCCACGAGTCCTGCCAGCAACGCGAGGCCCGCGCAGGCGTACACGCGGCGGTACCTTGCCGGTACGCGCTTGAGACTGAGCAAAAAGAAGATCACAAGCGCAAATGCCAGCGGGAGTATCCACCTAACCCGGAGCGTGGGGATGCGATTCGGCCCGTATGGCGGCGCGAAGAACGATAAAGTGGTCATGAGCGTGGCCTTGCAGGTTGGCGGCGTCGCCCCGGAAACGGCGGAACACGTTTGCGCCGTCCCGAGCGCTGTGCTTCCATTCATGAATTGCACGGTCCCGGTCGGGCTGGCGCCTGTGCCGGCGCCGGCGACCGTCGCGGTCAGCGTAACATTGCCGCCCGAGGAGATGGTCGTGGCTGAACTGAGAACCATGGTCGTAGTGCTCTGGCCGACGGCCAGGGAAACGGCGGAGGAAGTCGAAGTAGCGTAGTTTGTGTCTCCACCATAAACGGTCGTGAGGGAGTGAGAGCCGGCGGTGGTGAAAGTGTGCGTCAAGGAAGCGGTGCCGCTTGCGCCAGCGCTCGATGTAGCGCTCGCCGGAGTGACGGTTGCCGTCCCAATTGAGGTGCCTCCATCGTTGAAGGTCACGGTTCCAGTGGGGCCTTGGGTGCTGATGGCTTGCGAGCTAATGGCCACCGACAAGGTTACCGCCTGGTTTGTAGGCACGGGGTTGGGACTAGCCGTGAGGGAGGAGGATGTGGTGGCCGGAGTGACCGTCACCATGTCTGTCGCTGCGCTGCCTGGGGCGCTGTAGCTGATGTCCCCGGAATAGGTTGCGGAAAGCGTGTGTTGCCCGCCCGTTAGTTGAATTGGCTGGTCTTCGGCGCTGCCCTCGCTATTCACGGCGAAAGTCCCGCCGTCCAGCGGGGCTCCATTGTCCGTTAGTGTGATAGTCCCGGTAGCATCCACGGCACAGCCTGCCGTCTGCCCCCCAAGAGCAGGATGGCAATTGCTGGTGGTTCCAGTGCTATTCAGGATGTCCATTCTGAGAATATAGGGCGACCCATACGCGAAGTTAGTAGCGTTATCGTTGATTACCTGTCCGATTGAAGTGACAATGCCAATTTGTAGTTTGCTGGTTTCCTTATTCACAACCACGGGAACGCCCGTGGGGTCGTCGCTCGGAGCAAATGTGCCGTCGCCTTCATAGTGGGTCTTGAGGTTATAACTGCCGCCCGGCAGCGGAAAGGCGGTTGTTGATGGAGTGGTCAGGGTTGCAGTACCGCCGCTGAGTGTCGCGGCACCGATTCCGCCATTTACTGTCGTCGGAGCCAGGAACGAGACGTCGCCCGTGGGTGTTCCAGTTGCGGAAGTGACCGTGGCAGAGAGAGTCACCGACTGGCCGTGAGTAATCGTTACCGTGACGGTTCCGCCGTTGACCCTTGTGGCCGTGGTTGTGGCATTAAAGGCGCCCGCAGCGATTTTCCACGCAGCGGCCAGGTTCGTCACGTTTACCGAGCCCAGTCCCGTAGCCATGTCGTAGCCAGTCGAGGAAGTAAAAGCCGGTGTCGTACCCGTGACTAACACACCGTTGGTTCCGGTTGTGGCGCTGCTGCAGTTAGTGGAGCCTCCTGCGCAAGGAACCGCATTGGTGTTTTTGGTTGTGTCGTAAAAGACGCAGGTCGCGGAGCCGGTGAGGGGCATCGTTGTCGAGTTGCAGCTGGAAAAGGTCTCCGATTTTGCGATGGTGTAAAGGACGGGATTTGCATTCCCTTGCCGCCCGTTCTGCTGCTGATTGATAAGGGCCATGATACCTGCGAAGGCGGGGGAGGACGCTGAGGTGCCTCCTGCGCCCAAAAAGCTGAAGCCATTCGGCCCTGGCGCGCACGAAGGCGGGCTTCCCGCTGAGATCGCGTCCGCCTCGCAAATTAGATAGAAACTCTTGCTCTGCGGACCGTCGCTCGCAAAAAGGGAAACGTCTGGTAAATCGCGGTGGCTGTCGGCTGGTGTCAGGCCACTCTGCCAAGAGGGCTTCGCGTAAAGAGAACTTGGTCCACCGCTGCCGGCCGAGATGCCGTTTGCCGTGGTGCAGACAGTATTTAGATTCGAGCTTGTAGCTGTCGCCGCACAGGAATTATTCCACGGGATCTCATGAATGTAGCCCAGCGCCGATTCCCGAGTTCCCGTCGCATTTGTCGGGCTCCAGAATGTTGTTTGCGTGCCCGCGTCGTCAAAATCAGTTCCACCCACGGCGACGTTAAACGGCGTGGAAGCGGTTCCGCTCACGGCCAGGCCGTTCGAAGCGGTTGTTGCCGTCGTAAAGTTATCACAGCCTGCCGACCCGTTGTCGCCCGTAGAAACCATGACGGTGATGCCCTGGGCCGCCGCCTGTTCCCATAGGAGGTTTTGGAACGGGTTGCTTGTTCCGAGCGCGGCCTCGCAGGCTCCAAAACTCTCGCTCATTACATCCGCCATGTTGTTGTCTACAATGTAGAGCGCGGAGAGATCAACTCCCTCAGCAGTTAGCGTTGGTTCTGAAACCACCAGCTTTATGATCGCTCCGGGAGCGACCATTCCGGCGGTTTCCACATCTAAATCGGCTTCGCCCTCGTCTCCTGTGGGACCTGAGATCCCCGGATCTGGTCCGTCCACAATGATGTTCGCCGAAGTGAAATTTGCGGACAGGCCAAACAAGCTTCGGAAATCCGAAACATCCGTCGGGTTTATGTTGGAATCAGCGACAATCGCAAGGGTTACGCCCGTGCCGTCGACCGTCGTTGTGGGCGGCAAATTGTAAATCTTGGCGAAATCCGCGGGACCGACGATATAGTCGCCCGACGAAGTCGTGAACTGAGGTTTCACGATGCCGTCCTTTGTCTTTATGAAAGTTCCGGCGTCACGCTTCATGGACTTCTTGCGGAAATTGTGGAGCGAAACGATTCCCGCAACCACCGGTGATAAGGCGGCGGGTATTTGGGGATCAGCCGAATTCGCTTGCTTCCTCTCGCCGTTGACCAGGTAGCCGTGTATCTCGGTGTGAAACGCATTCCGCACTTGGCCAACGTTTCCGGAGAACTCAATCGTCGTGCGGCCGTTGCTCACTTTGATTCCATGGAACCCTTGCCGGGTGAGCCAGTCGGTGATCGTCTGAATATCGGTGTCCGCCGGCCCAAACTGGGCGCCGAATTGCTGCGGCGTTAGCCATTTATGATAGTTGGGCGAATCCTTGCTCAATTGCTCATCCATCAGTTTCGTGAGGGCAGCTTGTTGCTCGGAGCTTCGCTGCAATAACAACAACATGCGGTTCATCGGCGTGGAATCAGACACGGCGCCTTGGTCGAATTCGGGGCGGGCGAGTGGATGGACGTTGCCCTTCAGGCGCGCGAGTTGCGTTTCGTCGATGGTCTGCGTGATGCGCGCGGGAACCGCCGATGCCTGCGACAGCGCGGACTGACTTGCGGACGCGGATTCGCCGGCTGCGGCTTGCGCGTTCGATTGCGCGGCCACCTGCGGAGCGGCGATCAACAGCGACATCGAAGAAAACAGAAGTCCAGTGCGAACGAGCAAGGATCGGAGTTTCATTGTCTACCCACGCAGTAGATTTGAAGTTGACCGCAGCAAAACGCTTCCGGCGGGAGAGCGGCCGCGCTCACAGGGCATGATGTTTTGCGAGGCGACATTTCGCGAACTGGGAAGCGCGACGGAAACGGCTCACCGTATTGCACCAAAAGCGTATCACACTTCACCGGAGCACTCCCTAGTAGTTCAGGATTTAGAATTGCTTAATTGGCCAGCACGCGATTGAGTTGAGTCCGCTCGCCCGGCGGCGTCATGCCGATTCCGTCATGCTAACTCCGATGCGGTTCGCGCTATTGCGGATGCTTCCGGAGTTTATAAAATGACGACGCTGGTTCGACGGAACGCCGTCATCGGCGTTGACCACACAAACGCGTTACCAAAGCCTGTTTTGATGTTCGCTTATTCCCACAGTCTTGTGAAAAGTTGTTCGGGTGCAGCATAAATGGCAAGCGAGGGTGCGCGCTGCTTGCGCCGGCTCTAGGGACTGCTTTTTTGCCGAACCGCAAAATCGCCGGAGCGACCTTCAGGAACCGCTCGCCAGTCCGGCTGCAACTCCAGAGTCCAGCCCTTGCCTGTAAGGGGAGTCTTGCTGGCATCGGTGGGCGCGGGGACTTGGACGCGCAAAATCTTGCCGCTTTCGCGACTAAAGAGCGCGCCGGACGCCTTCAGCAATCCCCACGAATCCGACACTTGGATGTCGCCTTCGTACAGAGTGAGTTTGTCGTCGAGCGCCAGCACGGCGTTCGGATCGAAGGTGTAATTGAATTCCTCGCCCACCGGCAACACGAGTACGGGCCCATCCACGAAAGTCTTTCTCGCTGCCGCGATGCGCGTCTGATGCTTTTCTTCCTTCGCCGTTTCGATGGCAATCACTTCACTGCCGTCGTAACGTTCCGCGCGGCGCATCGCTTCGGCTTTGTCCGGCGCGGGAATCTGGACTTCGTGGGCGCTCGCCAGCAATTGCCCGAGATCCGTTTTTGGCGTGAGGCCGGTGCGCCAATTCTTGCCCAGGGCGTCGAGCAATCCGCCGTACGCCGGACCCGAAGTATACGCGAAGGACCGGCTGTAACTTGGTGTACGCGTCGGGGCTGCGCGGAGCCATGCCGCCACGGCAACTGCGTATTCCTCGGGCGAGGACGTGCTGAGTTTGAATCCCGTGTACTCCGCCATTCCCTCGTTCATTTCCAGCGCATCTTCATTGGCTTTCGCCGCGGGAAAAAGCGATCGCCGGTAATTCCGAAAGTAAACTGCGTCAGCCACGTCGCGCTTGCGCTCTTCGCCCTGCTGCCAGAACGCCCGCTCGAGCGCGCGCCATTCCATCTGCAGCCAGATGCGCCCACCCAGAGAATCCAGGTGGCCGTTCTGCGCATCCGTTGCGTTCAATCCGATTTGTTCCTGCACGCGGTGAAAACATTCGTGCATGATGAGGCGCAAGCGCGGCTGCTTGTACTGCGGCAGCGGCCACCCCACCATGGTCCAGTGGACGCGCGCCCAGTTCGTGGCGGTATTCGCGACGCCCAACTCCGCGGGCGCGGTTCCGGTGAAGACGCCGTCGAGCGGCTTTAGCTTGCCTTCCGGGTCGGCTTGATTGGCGACGGTGTAGCGCGTTTCGGGGTCCACAAAGAGCAAAGGCCCCCACAACGGCACTCTCCAAAGCGCGCCGTTGTCTTTTTCGGAAAGCGCCTTGGCTTCCTCAAAGTACTGCTTCGCTTTCCTCGCGTCGATCGCAGGGGTTTGCGCCTGCAAATGCGCGGTGAAGGTTGACAGGGCAAGCGCAAGGAGCAGGGAAGCGGGAAACGGCAAAGTGCGAACCAACAAAACCCGAGCCAACGAATGTGGTTTTTTCATTTCGGTCCAAGTTGCAATTTGAATTGGCGCACTTAACAGAGCCTCCCGCAATTATTCGACGCCGAGGCGGGCCCTTCCGAAAGCAAATCCGTTCTCATTTCCGGGGCCTGGGTTTGTCGCGTTAGCGAAGCAACCGTTTGTGGAATGGAATTATTGTCAATGGAATCTGCGATATCCAGATTCTTCGTAGAAGGCCACATAGGGATAGCACGGCCAGTAATCGCAGCCTGGCCTCCACCAGGGCGGCGGGTAACCGGCCGCCCTGCGCGGCCGACGATGCTCGCGGAGCGGGCCATCAAAGTCCTGTTGCGTCACGGGGAAGAAGGCCATCCGGGCGCTAGTCGTATCCACAGTCACGGGGTCTACCAAGCGGAAGGTTAGCGGCGTCTCGGGTTCGATCTCGGTCGGTCGGCCGCGGGTCAGAAGCACGGCGGCAATGCCCGCTGCCGCGCCAACGCCAGCACCAATCGCGGCACCGCGGCCCCAATCTGCGGCTGTGCCAATGATGGCGCCCAGCCCGGTCGTCCCAGCTATGGTGTTGGCGTCCTGGCCGTGCGACGTCCCGGCAGAACCTTTCCACAATTCCGTGAGAATGGGCAACTGCTGGCCGCTGACCACGCTTAAGTCGGTGAGTTCGAGGCCGAGCTGGGAGACCCCTTTCACTCGCCCGGCCTTCTGCGCCACCTTCACCTGCCCGATGAGCGTCTGGCCGCGGCGCGACACGACCCAGCCGTTTACCACAACAGGCTGGTCCAGCACAGCGCAGAATTGGTCTCCAATTTGGTTGCGGTCGCTGGAAAGGAAGTCGTTGGTGAGAGTCAGCAGGATCGTTCCGGCGGGAATCACTAACTTATCAGGTAGCTCCGGGGCAGGCCTCGCTGCCTGAGCCTGATCCGTATCCATCTGCTGGGCTTGCGGCTGATCTGGCTGCGCCTGTCCGGTTGGCGAGATTGGCGCTCGTTTGTCCTTGGAATAAGGGGGCTTATCGGCATCCTGCGGCGGGTATTTCGGCTTCGAGCGCGGTTCCTGGGTGTCGGCTTGTTGCTGTTGTGACTGGCTTTGATCTTGAGATTGTGTCCCTTGCGCTTGTTGGGTCTGGCTCTGTCCCTGCTCCTGACTTTGCCCTTCCTGCCCCTGCTTTTGCGCCCTTATGATGGCCCCTAGGCACGCGGCTAAGGCCAGCGCCCCGCCGATTCGTCCTAAATAGGCCAACCCCCTAGACCGTTTCGGTTGGTTCTTCATGACGCTCTCCCTGGACCTGGGCATTTAAGCGCTGGGTGCCAGCGCCCTTCTGTCATTAACCCGTTCGATGGGCATTAGTTGTTGGGAGATGCCCATGAGCTGCTCTTCAGGTTGCGCATGCTATGGGCCCTGAGGCGAGAGGCTTTGTTACACCTGCAGTTGCCGCAGGTAGGGCACGCTGGCCTTCATCAGGTCCAGACTCATTTCGACGAAATAATTCTTCACGCCGCCGATTTTCGCCGCGGTGAAAATTTTCTTCCAGTCGAGGCTGTCTTGTCCGAGCGCAACGATTTTCTTGTTTGGCGCGGACCAACCCTGCACATGCATCGAAATGAAGCGGCCCGGATATTTCGCGAAATATTCCGCCGCGTCGAAGCCTTCGGCGATGGTGGAAACCTGGAACTGGAATTGCACAAGCTTTGGGTCGAGCAGGTCCAGCAACACGTCGTAAGTGCGCTTATCATCAACGGTCGAGGTCTCAAAGGTTTCGTTGTGCAAGCCTTGCTGGATGCCCGACATCGCTGCAAGTTCGCCCATTTTGTTGTATTCGTCGGCGGCGCGTTTGACGTCGTCCATCGTGGGCTTTTTGGGGCCGTCGAGGCTGGGCACAAGCATTTGCGTCAGCCCGAGATCTTTCGCCCAAGCGATCCGGCCCCCCTGATCTTTTCGCAACTCATCGATGCCGAAGTGCGAGCTGATACAGGAAAGCCCGGCGTCAGTGATGATTTTGCGAAGCTCTGCGCCGGAGTATCTAGCGAGGCCCGCGAAGCCCGAATCGGCGTAGCCAACCGGCGAGCACAACTCGATGTTTTGGAATCCCGACTCGGCAAGCGTCTTTAGCGTGCCGGGAAAATCTTTCTTGATCATTTGCCGCACCGGCCACGTTTGGCATCCGATGGGAAGCCCCAGCGGATTCGCTCGCAGCTCGAAGGCCCGCGCAGCTCCTGCAGAAACCAATCCCGCCACTGCGGCCTGTTTCGCCGTGCTTTTCAGAAACTCTCTTCTTGTCATCGCCGACATTTGCCCCCTCCAAGGAGGCCTCCAAGATACACCGGAAGCCCGCCCAATGAGGAGGATGTTCGCATCCGAGACCACAAATCCCATGAGCGAACAAGACAGGCCGGGTTGACTGCTCGCGCCTGGATCTAAGCGCCAGACTTTAAAGGGGTTACGATATTATGGGGCAGGGTATTTTACATGCGCTGAAAACTTAAATCCTCTCGAAAGGCCCGTTTATGGCCGACTTTCTAAAGGACATCCGCTTCGCTCTCCGCACGCTCACGAAAAATCCTGGGTTTGCCACTATTGGAATTGTGACCCTCGCGCTCGGGATGGCCGTGAACACAACGGTTTTTAGCTTCGTCAATGGGTTTCTGCTGCGCCCACTTCCGGTACCGCATCCCGAGCAAATTGCGGTCTTGGCTCTGAAGCAAGCGTCAGCCAACGGCACTTACCGATTTTCTTATCCCACCTACGAGGATTTGCGCAATCAAACGGACTCCTTCAGCGACGTCTTCGCGTACCGGGTATCGCTTGGGGGGCTTTCCCTTGACCATAAATCCGACCACTGCCTGATTAGCCGGATTTCCAATAATTATTTTTCGTCCCTCGGCGTCAAGCCTGCCTACGGACGCTTCATCCTCCCAACTGAGGGCCGCACTCCGGGTGCAGATCCCGTTCTTGTTCTTGGGCACGCGTACTGGCGGCGAAGATTCGCAGGCGATCCAAACATCGTGGGTCAAAGAGTGGAATTAAACGATCATCCTTTCACCGTCGTGGGTATCGCTCCGCGCGAATTTCACGGCACGTTTTCGGTCATGGATATGGACGCCTACGTTCCTTTCAGCGCGGAAACCGGGGAAGATCCGGACAATCCGGTAGAGAAAATCTGGACCAGCCGCGGCTATCGCAGCCTTACCGTCATGGGTCGTCTCAAACCCGGGGTGACCATCAAGCAAGCCCAGGCTTCGCTCCATGTCGTCGCGGACCGCATTGCGCAGGCTCATCCGGACACCGAGAAAGGGATGACCGTGCAGCTCTACCCGGAAAGGCTGGCGCGGCCTGAGCCAGATGCGGAAAACCCCATTCCCGCCACCTCGATTGCTTTTATGTGCCTCGCTCTGCTGGTCCTCTTGGTTGCGTGTTTCAATATCGCCAACGTTCTCCTGGTGCGCGCGACGATCCGCCAGCGCGAAATGGCCATTCGCGCCGCAATGGGTGCAAGCCAGGGTCACCTGGTCCGGCAGTATTTGACGGAAAGTCTCCTGCTTGCGCTTTTGGGCGGTGGCGCAGGACTGGTGCTCGCGTCGTGGGCTTCGGGATTCCTGAGCTCGCTTTCTCTCGGCACGGACTTGCCTTTGAGATTCGATTTCCGGCCTGACGCGCGGGTCTATCTTTTCGCCTTCGCTGCGGTTTTGTCTGCGGGCTTGTTTGTGGGGATGATGCCGGCTTTGCGTGCCGCCCGCGCGAATGTTAGTGCGGTCCTTCATGAAGGTGGGCGCGGGTCGTCGTCCGGCCCACGCCGTCAATTCGCAAGGAGTGTCCTGGTGGTTGCGCAGGTGGCGGGTTCTCTCGTGCTACTGATCGTAGCTGGTCTTTTCATCCGCAGTCTCGATAAGGCCGAGAAAATGAATCTTGGCTTCAATCCCGACCATGTGCTCGATCTCGCGGTGGACGTCCAGCAAATGGGGTACAAAGAACCCCGGGCTCGCGAAGCCTACCGCGATATCGACAACCGAATTCGCGCCCTTCCTGGTGTCAAGTCCGTCGCCGAAGCCTTCACCGTTCCCATGGGCTACGTGGGCGCGGATGACCGCATTTGGATTGAAGAGCATCCGTACGCGGCCGGCCAGCAGCCTCCGGAAGTCTCCTACAACCAGGTCACGCCGTCATACTTCGACACTTTGCAGATGCCAGTCTTGCGTGGCCGCAAATTCTCCGATGCCGACAGCGAAAAGGCTCCGCCGGTCGCCATCATCAACGAAACCATGGCCAAAAAGTTCTGGCCCAACGAGGACGCGCTTGGCAAACATTTCGGCACCAAAGGCGCCAATGGCCCGTTCATGGAGGTCGTCGGCATCGTTCAGGAGGCGAAGTATCAGAGCCTGGCGGAGGACCCTCGCGCTTTCTACTATGTGCCTTTCGAGCAGAGTTACAATTCTTTGCGCACCATCCATGTGCGCACAACTGTGCCGCCTGAATCTCTGGCCCTGCAGATTCAGTCAGTCATCCACGAGGCCGTTCCCGATGTGCCCATCACCCAAGTAAAAACCATGAACGAAGCCCTCGAGGGCGCCAACGGTTTCTTTCTTTTCCGTTTTGGGGCGCAGCTGACCTCAACAATGGGTCTTCTCGGTTTGCTTCTTGCGGTCGTTGGGATTTACAGCGTAGTTTCCTGCGCGGCCACGCAGCGCACGCAGGAAATCGGGATTCGCGTGGCGATGGGCGCTTTTCCGCAGGACATCCTCAAAATGGTTTTGCGCCAAGGGCTGACCGTGGTAGGCATCGGCCTGACGCTGGGCTTGGCTCTTGCGTTGGCGGGCACGCGCGCGTTGAGCGGGCTTATCGTTGGCATTAAGCCAACCGATCCCCTAACGTTCGCGGTTGTCGTTTGCCTGCTCACCGCGATTGCCCTTTTTGCATGTTGGGTCCCCGCGCACCGCGCCACGCGAATCGATCCTCTGGAGGCCCTGCGGTATGAATGAACGACCATTCCTTTTCACGAAGGTAAGGCGGCAGGAGTATTGATCGCGTGATGCGTCACGTGTCCCGGCCTTGCGTGTTTTTTCAGCCGGAGCTAAGAGGCTTTGCCAGTTGGTTTAAGTCTCCTTTGGTCTTCTTCGCGAGTCAAAGCCGCGACAATGAGATGAGACTGTCTCGCGAGGGGACCACAATTTATTTTTGTATTCCTCTAAATTCGATGGCATGTGGTTGCCAAAGGGTTTTATGTGCCCCGGGCCGTCTGGAAGGAGTCTAAGACAAGCCTTCAAGCTCATGAGGCAGTGTATAATCGCTTACCCGATCCTGACTTGGAGGAGATATGGCCGAGCCAAGCTATGAAGAACTCAAGGCGCGCGTCGCCGAACTGGAGAAGAAAGGCACCGGCCGCCGCACCGGGTCACTGGAGTTCCGGGTGGGCGAAAAAGGCGGCGTGAGTGTCTATGGCCTCGGGCGTTTTCCCGTCACGCTTTATTACGAGCAGTGGGTCCGATTGTTGGACGCTGCTTCCGATCTGCGCAAGTTCCTGGAAGAGAACAAGGTAGAAGGCAAGCTGAAGCTCAAAGAGAAATAGGCAGCACGAGAATCCACCTTACTCACAGCCACTATGCCAACGTTCAAGTCCAGCGAGGATCCCTCGCGACGCCTGCCTCGGGCAGGCAGGCTCGAAGGACACGCGGTGGGTCTATTAAATTAAAACAAGCTACTAAATCCACGTCACAAACTTTGCTGCTGGATTTCTCGGTTTCTCGCGCTGGGTTTGGAAGAGGAAGAGGGGCCCCGGGCGTCTGTGGGGTAGACGCCCGGAACCTAGGCGAGTTACTGGCAGGAAAGACTCAAAACTCCTTAAGTAGAAAATCTCCTCCAAGCGAACCGCGAACGCTTACTTGGGAGATTGCGCCACCAGCAAGCAAATGCGCCGCAATTCTTCGTAAGTGAAAATCAACTTCTTCTGGCCGTTACTGTCGCTCTCGATGTGCCCCAGGCCGGAAAGCTGGGAATAACGGCGAAGCTCCGACTCCGGTATGCCGAGGAGTATCGCCGCGCGATGCTCGTCCACGCGATCTTGGCTGTGTCCGTCCATCTGAGACTCAAAGTTACTGGACCAACTTCGCCGACGATACTGAACTGAGCAAGCGAGAAGCCAAACAGGGTGAACCCTAAGTCTTTGTTTTTCAATAGGAACGAGATGCTCCGTTCGTTGGTTACGCAAGAGTGTTCATTTTTTTGCACAATCCGTCCACAGGCGTAGCCTTCTTTGGGTGGCGGTTTATCGCCGGTGTGCATACAACGTTTGCTCGCTGCAGGTCTAGGAAAGCCAGGGGAGGGCGTTGAGGTCCAGGTTGCCGCCTGAGAAGATTACACCAAGTTTGGGTGGTTGCCCATCAGCGCGAGAGTGCAGGTTGAGCGATTTGACCGCCGCGGGCTTAAGGAGAGGGGCAAGAGCTACGGAACTGGAAGGCTCGACAATGATCTTCATGCGCTCCCAAACGAGGCGGGCCGTGGCAATAATTTCTTCTTCCGTGACCAGCAGAATGCGGTCTACATGCTTGCGCAGGATCGCGAAGGTGCGCGGCGAAAGGGAGGCGCGCAGGCCGTCGGCGATGGTGTCGCTAGACTCCAGAGATTGCAGTGTTCCCGTGGTGAGAGAGCGGTAGGCGTCGTCGGCGCGCGCAGGCTCGCAGCCGATGATTCGAATGTCCTTTCGAATGCCTATGGCACCGAGGCAGGTTCCACTGAGCAGTCCGCCACCGCTTACGGGCGCGAACACGGCATCCAGATCCGGCATTTCTTCGAGGAATTCCTTGGCGGCAGTGGCTTGCCCAGCGATGATGCGGTCGTCGTCATAGGGATGAACGAGGTGCGCGCCGGTTTCCGCCTGCACGCGGTCGCAGGTTTCCTTGCGCGAGGACACTTTGGGCTCGCAAAACGTGATTTTGCCGCCGTAAGCTTCGATGGCCTGGATTTTCACTTTGGGCGCATTCCTCGGCATGACGATGTAGGCGGGAACTCCGCGCCAAGCGGCCGCGCAGGCCACTGCCGCGCCGTGGTTGCCGCTTGACTGCGTGACGATGCCGCGGGCGGCTTGTTCGTTCGAAAGGGACAGGATGGCGTTGGCGGCGCCGCGAATCTTGAACGAGCCAGTTTTCTGAAGATTTTCGCATTTGAAGAAGAAGCGCGCGTCAGCCAGGGCATTGAGCGACATGGAAGCGAGGATGGGCGTGCGGTGAATCCGGGGCGCGATGCGCGTGTGGGCATCGACAATGGCCTCCCACGCGGGCGGCTGGTAATTCGTGGGTTCAAACGAAAGGGCGGTGCTCATTCGGCTCGGTCTTGGCTGTCGGTTCTGGCTGAATTCCCAACTACCATGGTTATCGTGATTTACGGCTGGGTAAAAGAGGCATTATGGCAGGTTTGCAGAAAATGTGGATTGCTCTAGAAGCTGCCCGGTTCGCTGTAAAAAAGTACTGGTATTCCTTGGCCAGGCCATCTTTGGTACTTGACCCCGCGTAACTCTCTGATACGCTTAGATTAACCTCCGTTTTCGCGAGTCCTCGTCACAACGTTTTACTCGCGTGCAGGCGGACATCATGAGATCTACTGAGCGTCGACAGCTGGCCCGGATAAACCACCGCACGCCTTTGCGCTTTCGGACGGTGGGGGTAGCCGCAGACAGGACCGAGCACTTCACGGAAGCATTGAATGTCTCCCGGGGTGGGTTTTTCTTCGCGTCCTCGGCTCCCCTGCAAGTCGGGATGCCCATCGAAGCCGCCATTAGTATGCCTGCCGAGGTCACCGGAAACTCGGCCCAGGAGATGCGCTGCACGGCGCGCGTGGTTCACGTGCGCAATGAGCCCTACGGGGATGGCCGCATCGGCTTTGGCGTGGAAATCGAGAAGTATCAGACCGTGGCGGCGCAAGCGCGCTGGATGAGCTGAATAGAGTCCTCTCGACAGAGGGATGCGGAAAGCGCACCGGCGGGAGAAATGCGTGCACCGCTTGCCCGACGAGGCCTCACCCCAAATTTAGGTGGCGCATTATAGAGCGTCAGATAGCATGAGGGTCAATCATGCAAAACCATTGGAGATTCAGAGAAAAATCAGGTCACAGGAAGCGAGCAACCAGGTCCACTCTCTCAAAACGGCATGTCTGGTGACAGCCTGCGTGCGGCGCTACTCGACCACTGGCTCGATTTCCACGTAATCAAGCGCGGCCAGTTCGCCGGCGTCAGGAATTCCCTCGATGCAAATCTCGTCTCCGGGACGCAATAGCACACCGGCAATCTGACGGCGGGTGGAAGTGTCGCCTCCAAGTTTCGCGCTGGGAAGAGTGTCGTCAGCAACCCATTCATCCAACACATGTCCGTTCAACAACACGAGGAGCTTCGCTTTACCATTGTTTTGGTCGAAGTATTGGACGTTCATTTCGTATCTTCCAGCGGTTCCCTTGAAATGGAACGTTGCAGCGCATTCTCGCGCGGGAGCGTTGCAGGCGATGGCTTTCCCTCCGGACGCGTTTTCCCATGGCTCAACATCTACTGGCACATAGCCGGTGAGCTGCATCGATTCTGCTTCCATGCGATTTGGGTAATGTCGGGCGCCACCTTTGGAATCCGGAATTCCGGAGATGCGTAGGAACCAATTACAGACGGCATCGCGCCAGACGATGGCGTGCCCTTCCTGGTATTTCAGCCGTGCCAACACAAATTCATACCGCTCATCGTCAATGTGGCCGCGAAGAGACTGCCATTGACGGACAAATTCGCGCACGCGTTCGACGCCTTCATAGTGCGAGTCATAGGTGTGCTGGATGACAGTCTTGCCGGAGTGCAGCAGGTAGGTGTACGGCACATGATGGAAGAACAACAGCAGGGAATCGGGAGTGGCCTCCGGAGTTTCGAATTCCTTCTGAACCGCCGGCGAATACTGGCCCACGAAACCTGTGCCAGTGGCAACGCTGCGATCCATTCCAATGCCCTCGTGGTCAGCGCGGTGCCATTGGCCCCAGCCGTTTCCCTCGGAGGATTCCACACCGGGACCGTAGTGGCTGCCCAAAATGTCCGTGAGGGTACCTGCGCCGAGCGGACCGGTGTAACTTTCATAGGTGGGCCAGGACGCCAACAGCATGGTGCCAATGGTGCGGACCACCGCAGAGTCATTCCCGAATGTGAGGCGTGTCCACTCTTCCGCAATGCTTGCGGAGGAGAGATTCGGATTCCAGGCGAGGCGCGCGAAGCCGTAGAGATTTGCCATCGCCATGGGGTTGCCCAACCAGTTGGCATCGAGGCCGACGTTTGCAACGCCTGCAAATCCGCCGAGCGCGCGGTGAAAGACTTGGCTTGATACAATGTTTTTCACGGGAGTGCTGGGATCTTGTACCCGGATGTCGAAATCAAGCGCTTCCTTCCACAGGGGAACGAGAAAACATAAATGGCGTTGTTGTCCCGTGTACTCCTGCGTGATTTGCAGTTCGATGGCTTCGTTGGTTTTCTCGAGGCCGCCTAAGAGCGGAGACACAGGCTCCCGAACCTGAAAATCTATCGGGCCATTCTTGATTTGCACGATGACGTTGTCGTTAAATTTGCCGTCGAGGGGATGAAAAATGTCGTAAGCGGCCCGGGCGCGGTCGTTCTTGGAATTGCGCCAATCGAGATGATGGTCGTACACGAACGCGCGATACATGACGATGCCACCGTGCGGTTGCAAAGCGCGAGCAACAACGTTCGCGGCGTCCGCCGGGGTGCGCCCGTAACGGGATGGGCCGGGACGGCCTTCGGAATCGGCTTTGATAAGGAACCCCGCGAAGTCCGGAATCAAGCGATAAATCTCATCAGCCTTTTGCTTCCACCAGGACTGCACGCGCGGATCGAGAGGATCAAACGTGTCCAGCCCACCAAGCGACTTTGGGCTACTCAGATCCACAGAAATGCCAAGCCGGACGCCCCAGGGACGAAACGCATAGGCAATGCGGGCAAGTTGCGCGAGAAAATCGGGAGCTAGCAGGCGAGGGTCCGCGTTCACGTTATTGACGACGCACGCGTTGATGCCGACCGAGGCGAGCAAGCGCGCATAAGCACTCGCGCGGGAGAGGTCCGCGCGAACGCTGCCGTTTTCAAAGAAGATGGAGCGCCCGCCGTAGCCGCGTTCGATGGTGCCGTCGAGTTTGCCCCACTCATTCACCCAGCGTATGGGATTGGCGGGCTCCTGAGCCTCCCGCAAGTGGGTCAAGTCTCCGGCGAATACGATTTTGCGCAGCAGAGCGAATGCCCCATATAGGGTTCCACGATCGGTCGCGCCTGCGATGATGACGCAGTTGTGTCCGTTGATGCGGCCGTTCGCCAGCCAATAGCCGTCCTCGCGAAGCTCCTTCGAGGCGTGCCAATGAGGAGCGGTGGAATGCAGGTCTGCCAGGGTTCCCAAGACGATGGCGTTTTCCTGGGGCGGTCCTTTCTCCACGCGAAGCTTGCGCTGCAACATTCCACTTATGCCGCGCGTCAATTCCGCCTGCGCGGTTTGCAGCAGAGGCGAATCGCCCAACACAGTCACAGCCTTGGGAAGTGAATCGTACTTGGCACGCTCCACCGCAGTGAGCGGGGCGTAACGCAGCCAGGCGTCGTAACCGTTATCCGCGCGCAGGCTGCGCAAAGGGTGGACTTGAGTGACAAGCGCTGCGAGAAAGAGGACGCGTAGAAAAGCTGCCGCGCTCGAGCCGGATCGCGGCTGAGGCTCGGGTCCTTCGCTCCGCAAAAACATTCGGAGCGCAAAATGTGCGCTTCGCTCAGGATGACGCAACGTGGCGTCGACTCCGCGCTCACGGCTTTGGAATGGTGAAGGTGAGCTTGGCACTGCCGACGTTTTCGAATTGGTCGTAGACGCGGACGGCGAGGGTGTGCTCGCCGGGAGAAACCGCTGCAATTCCAAAGTCGTAGTGTTCGACCGGTGCATCGCTGATGCTGTTGCTCGGCGAGACGAGAATCCAATCGCCGCCATCCAAACTATATTGCGCGCGGTCTACGGCGGACGTCGCATCGTGGGCCGTGAAAGAGACCGGATGTCCCCCGCTCATCTTGCCCGAAGCCGTCCCGACGCGCAGATCCTCTACTACCGGCGGCGTATTGTCCACTGCAAAACGCTCGCTTTCGCGTTCGGCCGTAAGCATAGCGGCAGGCGGATTTGCAGGAGAATCCAAGGCGACGATTTTCAAATAATAGGCGCCGTCCGGAAGCGCCGTGGTATCGAAGGAATAAAACCTCTGGTCCAGCTTGTCTTTCATCAACTTCCACGCGCTTTCATTTTCTCCGCGACAGTAAACGGCAAACTGGAGTTCATCCTCGTTGTCGTCATGAGCAGTCCAGACCACCGTTCGATAGCCTTTTTCCCTAAAACCTTGCGGCGGCTGTTCAAAGCGATTCGAGGAAGAACTCTGCGTGACGGTGACTCCGGCGACAGTGGGGGGAGCGGGCATTCTTATCGTAACGGGCGATGGCTGGCCAGAGGCCATCGCTTGCTGGCTCTGCGCGCGGATGCCAGGGTCCTGAATCGCGATGCCATCAATCACCGGGGCAACATTGCGCGGAAGATACGCCAGGCTCACCCAATCAATGCCGTCACCGGGGCGGCCGTCGTGGATGACCGCTTTCCATTGCGCAAACCGCGCCGACGGAGCTTCCGAGGCTGTGCCCGACTTGGTGTAAGGGCCAAACCAGCGCGACCATTCCTTTCCGGGATCATCCGTGTTCCCGCTGCGCACAAAAAACTCGATGCTCGGATCGTTCCCGTGCGCGGCTGGGGCAGAACCTGCGCTTGACTTTGCCGCGGGAGTCGGCGGCGGACTCCACCATTGGATGCGGCCCCATTGCGAAAACAGCTGCGCGTCAAAGGAATGCGATTCGAATGTGCCTTCGGCTTCGTACTCCGGGCCGAGAGAAAAGACTTTTCCGGGATTGGACGTGCACAGGAAGATTTTTCCGGAAGAGTTCCCCGCGATGCCGGTGATTTGCGCAGAACCGGCTTTCGCAAGCTGCGCGAAAACGCCGCGGCCATCAATCGCGAGAAGCGCGCCGCTGTTGCCGGTGCCCGCC
This sequence comes from Acidobacteriota bacterium, assembly GCA_003224085.1. Taxonomy (GTDB): domain Bacteria; phylum Acidobacteriota; class Terriglobia; order Acidiferrales; family UBA7541; genus Acidiferrum. Next base: position 98,003 of record QHYK01000049.1, read on the forward strand.
AGAAGGCGCCCGTCCGAAGCGAGTCCCAGCGCGTAGACCAAGTCTTCGCGCGAGGCCCAGAGTTCTTCCGGAGCGCCATCGGCGCTGATGCGGTAAATGCTGCTGGTTAGAAGATTAGGGAAGGGAAGAAAAGGGGCTTGGATTTGCACCTGCGCTTGCCCCGCACCGATACCCGTTGCAATGGAGGTGGTTCCTTGGGGTGTGGCAACGACGGTCGTGGGGGCAGGCGCGCCGACTCGTGGTTTTTCGCCGATCGCGGAAGCGTATATGCTCCCGTCGGGAGCTACGGCGAGCGAAGTGACCTCCCGCTTCGACGTCTCGTAAAGAACGAACCCTTCTCCAGAACCCGAAGCGCCGGTTTTCGAGCTCTTGGCTGCGTTTTGTCCCGCGGAGCGAGAGATTCGAAGGATGCGCCCGCCCGGTTCGGTGCCGACGAGGAGGTTCTTGTTCGCGTCGAAGGCCAGAACGCGAATGTGCGCCTCGTCGCTAGAATAAAACAGTTCGCCCTTGCCGTCGGGCGTCACGGCAAAAAGCTGGCCTTTGTCACCCGTGGCGACGTAAAGTGTCCCATCCGGGGCAAAGGCCAAATCCCAGATGTATTTCGTTTTGGGGTCAAAGAAAACGGACTTCTCACCGGATGCAGAAACCTTGTAGACCTTGCCATCCGGAGAGGTGCCGACGTAAAGCGCGCCTTTCGAGTCGAAGACGATGGCTTGCGCAGACAGGTCCGTGGAATCGAACACGACCTTGGGCTTCGCATTGGAATCAAAGCGAAACACTTTTGCGGGAGAACCGCCTGCTGCGTAAAGCGCACCTTTCGGGTCGAGGCGAACGGCCCAGAGATAAGAGGCGTCGGCGTCGGTGAGCAAAGTGAATTTGGGAGCAAGTTCGAGACGACCATCGCTGCGCACTGCGACACCGTGGGCCGTGCCCTTCAGGAATTCTTCGTAGGTGGATTGGCGCCAGCGGCGCGTGTGCTCCGCGAGAAGAGGTAAAGAAGAAAGAAGACAAAGAAGTGAGGAGAAAAAAAGAAGGCGGACAAAGCGTAAAGCAGAGTTGTGCGGGCGGCTAGTCAGGGCCGTACTTTTGCTTTGACGAGGGCTGATCGTAGACATTCTGGTCACCGGATTTGGAGATTCAGCGAGATGACGCCGGAAACGGGGCCTCCGAGCGGGATAGAAGCTTCGCTGGCAAGAGATTCGCGAAGCACCTGCACGCTGCCCGGCGCAGGGCGGCCATCCACGATGTTGATTTGCGAAAGCGGAATGTTGGGAAGTTCCTTGTCGTCCCAGAGCATTGTTGGCGCTGGAACAAAAAGTCCAACGTAAAGGCGGTCGTTCCGGCGCTCGCGGTTCAAAAAAGAGATGAGCTGGTCTAGGCCAGCGGGGCCGCCGCCGGTTCCTCCGAAAGCGAAGCCGCGCGAGGCGCGGTTGAGCATGTCGCCGTCGCTGATCAGGACGCGGAGGGTGGTTCCCCGCGAAACCTGCTCGGGAATGCGAACGGTTGTTTCTTCAATTTGAGGTGCGCCGCGATAGGGCCGAAGAAGAACACGTACCCGAAGCATTTCGCCCGGAGCGGCCTCTCCTTTCTCCAGCCAGGCGCTTTCGATGCTAAACGATTTGCGTCCAGGAACGCTCTCGACATGCAGAGAAATGCCGTCGACTTTGGCGGGCTCAAACGTATTGGAAAAAAGTCGGCCAAAAACATTTTGCATCGTGAGAGCAATCGGAAAGCCATCGGGCGCCAGGGAATCGCCGGGCGCAAAGGTATTTTCAATTTCTACGGGCGCGTGGCCCTGGAGACGAATCTCCCCCCTGAAATGAAGCGTCGTACCTTCGCCATACGCCGAATTCTGTGTCAGGCCATTGAATGTGGTCAGTCCTACGAGAAGAGGCGTCAGCTTGGGATGGTTGACGATCTCAAAGTGCAGCTTTTTTTCGGAATTTGCACCGCGGAGCGACAGGTCCAACGGAATCATTGGGGGAGGCGCCCCGAGCTTGCCGGTGACGGCCGTTAGATGATCACTCGTGATTGTTCCGATGGGACCGGCGACGTTGACGATTTTCGTAGAGGCCAAATCGGACGACAGCGTCATAACCACTTTGCTGCGCGCCATGGGAATCTGCACGTCGCCAAGATTCAGGAACGGATGGCCGCAAAGAAACACGCGATCTGACTCGACTGCCGTGACCGTACAAGCAGAATTGATGGAAGCGTCGCCTTGCACTAAAACCATACCAGCCATGTCGCCGGGCACAAGATGGCTGTCCTGCGGACTGGGAGTGGTTGTGCCGCCTTGTGTGGCGACAAGGCCGTAGCCCCGAATTTGACTGGCGAATTGCTGGAGGGTCGCGGGCTGAAACCCGGAAAAGACCAGTGGCGTTTCGATTGGCTCGAGAGCGGAATCCAAAGAAAGGCCCGTGCTTGCGGCCGGCTCAGTGGGAACTCCAAACTGCTGCCTTGGGAATTCCGCCGCTGCTGAGGGCGGAGGATTCAACACATCCTGAATGGGTGTGACTCCAGCGATAGGCTCCTTGGTGAACACACCTAGCTTCAGCGAGAGCGCCCCCGCGAGCTTGCCGTCAAGATAAACCGGGCTGCCACTCATTCCGGCGACGACACCGGTGTGCTCTACTTTAGGGCCTTTGAGTTGGACAAGGATGATAGATTGCTTCGGCCCAAGGAAATTGTTCACGACGCCGATAACTTCCAGATCGAATTTTTCGATGTGGTCCCCTGCAAAGATGGTGTAGGCGTAGCCCTCCATACCGGGGCGAACCTGGCTCAGAGGAAGCGTTTCCAGGGGTTTCTGTGCCTCAAGCACGCGGGGAATCAGGCACAGCCCCGCGAGGAACGCGAGCGGAGCGAGGAATAGAGGAACTTGGCTATTCGAAGGATGCGGCCCGACCGTATGCATGAACCTTCCATAATACGCGGCACACGTACTAGAGGCAATTGGACGGCAGGAAGTTGCCTTGGTGGGAAGATTCAGCTAGGCGTCCTATAACCCTGGTGAGAACCAGTTCCTCGCCCACCAGGACGGCAGCTCCCTCCATGGGTTCGCCTTTTTCATCTTGGACACGGCTGCGGACCACGTAGCGCAAGCGTTTGACCGGCCCTGGCGAATCCTTGGCGACTTGCAGTAGGCTCATCCGGGGAGAACCGTTTCCCGAAACGACGTGGAGAGATTGCTCACGTGCGGGCCCGTCCCTGAGAGCGTTTGGAAATAATTCACACTGGCATCGAAGCCATTTGTAATCTTCCGTGAAACCGAGAAATCCTCGGCCATGTTGCTTCGGTTTTCAAACGTCGACTAAAAAAACTCCGGCGCCGAACCGGAACTCGCGCCGCGAGTTTCATTCGGCTCGCTTCCGTTGGGGACCTCAGTCGTGATGGTGCATGGCGAAGATTTTGTCGGCCACATCTTCGTAAGGGTAGACGTGGACCATCCAGCCAAAAATGACGGGTTGGAAGCGTCCGCCCTCCGCGTCGCAAGCTTCTTGTGTGGCAATGGAGCCGCGCAGCCCGAACTTGGTCCAGTCTGCGCTGCGGCGCTGCGCCGGAGAAGGTATGCAGAGATTGGTGTGCAGATGCCAGGTCACAACACTCAGCGGCACTCGTTCATTGAGTTGATCTTCGGTTGCGCGCTTGGGCATGGTGTACATCGCGCCGACTAGTTCGTAGCCCGTCGCGGTTTTCTTGTAGAGCAGGGAAGTGGGACGTGACGGTTGGAAGGTGAAGCCCTCCAGGAAACCGTTCACGTAATTCGTGAAGTGATATTCAGGCTGAGGGAGATTTGGAAGGAAAATTTTATAACCGTCGGCAAGGGCCACGTGGTAGTCCTTGTATTTGGCGATTCCCTCGCGGAGCTGGTTCACGATTTGCTCGGCGCGCGCAACGTCTTCAGGGGTCGGTGGGCGCGGCGCAGTCATGTGCATGTGCGGGTTGTGCGCCTGGTGATGGCCGGGCGTCATGTCGTGAACGGCGTGGGCTTCATTGGCCTTGGCATCGTCCATGTCCATCCCGGGCATGCTCGAATCCATTCCCGGTGATTGTTGTTGCGAGTGCGAAGCAGGCTGGTGCGGTGGCTCCTGAGATTGCGCTACCGGTGTGTGGTGACCGGGCATCGCGGCAAGCAAAACGGTCACAACAAAGAGAGCGCCAACAAGGGTACCGAGTTTGGTGACGAGTTGCAGGAACTGACTGCGCGCTGACATTCGAATATTCTCCTCACGGGATAATACGTTGCGGCGAGTCCGGGGATTTCACGGCGAAGTACAGGCGGTGCGGCAAGACAAAACTGGCCGAAGGGACAGGGAAACGCTAGAAAATGGAAACGAGAAAATGGAAATTGAGTGCCTGAGGCGAAGTACAGACAAAATTATTTCGCGTGATAGAATTTTGGCGTGAAGAAAGAAATTATCCAGCCCGTAAAGTACTTGACCGGAGCTGTGGAGCTGCCCGGGGACAAGTCTATTTCACACCGCTACGCGATGCTGGCTGCCTTGGCAGAAGGAACGAGCGAGTTGCGGCATTTCTCTGCCGCGGCGGATTGCCGCAGCACGCTTGACTGCATAAGCGCGCTGGGCGCAGACGTAAAGACAGACAACGACACGGTGCGCGTAACAGGGCACGGCCCGCGCGGGCTGAAGAGTAGTTGGCGGGCTCTGGACGCGGGAAATTCGGGGACGACCATGCGCCTGCTGGCAGGAATTCTGGCGGGCCAGAATTTTTCCTCCAAACTGACCGGCGACGATTCCCTGCGAAAGCGGCCCATGAAGCGCGTGATCGCCCCGCTGCGTGAAATGGGCGCAGATATCCGGGGCAGGGAAGACAATTTCGCGCCCCTGGACATCCGCGGGACAAAACTAAGCGCCATCAACTACAAAATGCCCATGGCCAGTGCGCAGGTGAAATCGGCGCTGCTGCTGGCAGGCTTGTTCGCGGAAGGCGTTACCAGCGTAACGGAACCGGCACGCACGAGGGATCACACCGAACTCGCTCTGGAAGAATTTGGCGCGAGCGTCGAAAAAAATGGCCGGACCATCCGCGTAAACGGCTTAGGTGCTGGAAGCTGCAGTGGAAAGCTGACGGCGAAATCGTTGGACGTGCCTGGGGACTTGTCTTCGGCGGTTTTTTTTCTCGCTGCGGCTTCTCTGTTTCCCGATTCGAATGTGCTGCTTCACAACGTCGGCTTGAATCCCACGCGCACGGCGATTCTCGACGTGTTTGCTGAAATGGGCGCTTCGAATCAGATGCTCGGGCTGAAAAGCTCTCAAGGTGAAATTATCGGCGACCTCGCGGTGAAGGGCGCTTCGCTGAAGGGTGGTGTGATTGCGGGCGAACGCATTCCTCTGGTGATTGATGAACTGCCGATGCTTGCGGCGCTCGGCCCCTACACCGAAGAAGGCATCGAGATTCGTGATGCCGCGGAACTGCGCGTCAAAGAAAGCGACCGCATTGCCGCGTTGGCGGAGAATTTGCGGCGCATGGGCGCGAGTGTGGAAGAGCGGCCGGACGGTTTGAAAGTGGCGGGGCGCGCGGCGGGAAAACTACGCGGAGCAGAAATTGAACCGCGCGGCGACCATCGCATCGCCATGGCGTTCGCCGTTGCCGGGCTGGCTGCCGAAGGGAACACCGTCATTCGCGACGCCGATTGCGCTGGTGTGTCCTTTCCCACATTTTTTGCGGAATTAAACCGCTTGGCCGAGCGCTAGCCTCAGGTAAAGTTCCTATAACGCTAGGGGGTTCTATTCTTGAAGAATTTCTTCTCAGGTTTACACCCGATTGCCAGTTTTTCCCGATGATTTATCCTCCACTTCCCATCCAGCTCCCAGCCTCGGGGCGCTGTTGAACGCCCAAGAAATCCAAATCTCTTTTTTTCAGGGGGTGTGGTCATGAGGATCAATCGTCGCGAATTGCTGAGAACTGCAGGGCTGGCCTCGGGCGCCCTGATGTTCGGAGCCGCCTGCCGCACACAGAGCCAACGATTTGTTTCGGCAACTCTACCGATCCTGCCCGATCCCACAACTTCCGGGATCGAGCACATCGTAGTGGTGACGATGGAAAACCGAAGCTTCGATCACTTTCTGGGCTGGCTTCCCAATGCCGACGGCATGCAAGCCGGTTTAACGTATACGGACAGCAGCGGCGTCTTGCATCCGACGTATTCGCTCTCAGGTGATAACACCGGCTGCCCGCATCCCGATCCCGACCATTCCTACAGCGGCGGGCGCGTGGAATACGACAACGGCGCGATGGATGGTTTTCTCCGTGCTGGAAGCAACGACGTGTACTGCATTGGTTATTATGGCCAAGCGGACATTCCGTTTTATGCCGCGCTGGCGCAAAACTATACGGTCTGCGATCGCTACTTTGCTTCGATTCTCGGCCCAACGTTTCCGAATCGCCTTTTTCTCCACGCCGCCCAAACGGATCGCCTGAGCAATACCACTGACTTCAGTTCTTTGCCCACGATTTGGGACGAACTTGCCGCCGCCGGCGTGAGCGGCGCTTACTACTATTCGAACGTGCCGTTCCTGGCGCTGTGGGGAACGAAGTATCTCGGGATATCGAAGCTCTATGACGAGTTTCTCGCGGCTGCGGGTGCGGGAACTCTTCCCGCTGTTTCTTTCGTGGACCCCCAATACACCGTTCTGGATGATGGCACAGGGAACGACGACCACCCGCACGCGGACATTCGCGAAGGTGATCAATTCCTGCACCGGACATTCCAAGCCGTCGCGAACGGGCCGAAGTGGGCGAACACGGTGTTTATTGTGAACTTCGACGAGTGGGGCGGCTTTTTCGAACACGTCACGCCGCCGCGCGCCACCGCGGCCAATCAAGTGGATACCGACACGGTGGATGGAAAAACGCTGCTGGGCATGCGCGTGCCCACGGTCGTCGCTTCACCGTTCACAAAAGGGAACCCCAATAATCCGGTAGTGAACGATTTGGTGTTCGATCACACTTCCGTGCTGAAGCTGATTGAATGGCGCTGGGGGCTAGCGCCGCTGACGCCCCGTGATGCCAGCAACGACATCCAAAATTTGGCGTACACAATGAATTTCAGCCGACCCGACGCCTCGGTGCCAAGTTTACCCTCTCCGGTAACTCCGCTGATTGCCGCACCGTGCCTGCAAAACTTGGTTGGAGGCTTTTTGCGTAGCGGCGGTTCATTCTCTTTGTCCGAGTGGCAGCAACTGAGCCAGACCGCGGCCAGCCTCGGTTTTCCGCTTATCTGGTAATTTGCCGCGCGCCGCAAAGCGGCGCCCTCCCTCACGGGCTGCCGGAACGAAGAATCGCGAAAAGCCGCAGGCTAGCTCGTTTTGCGAATGGAGATTGCCCCGTAGCTGGTCTTCAGTGTGATTTTCGGGCCACTGCCCTTGCCATATTTTCCTTCTAAATGCGAATCGCCGCCGGTGGTTGTCTGTTTCAGCGAATCCGCAGAAAACTCGGAATCGATGTCGCAGGAGTGGCAGTCGGCCGCGATGTCGAAGCTGGAAGATTCGGGAAGGCTCAAAGTAATGGGCGAGGAGGAGTTAGTAATCTCGATGGTTTCCTTGGGCGGAAGCGAAAAGCGCACTTCGACGTTGCCGTTGCGATTGTCCAGTTTCACTTTGCCGCCGGCATTTTCGACGGAAATGTCGTAGGAATTCGTGCGCAGGTTGAGATTGCCGGGCGCGTCGGCGATTTCGATGTTTCCGGAGCCAGTTTCCATGTGGCCGGCGAGCTGCGTGAGCGTGAGATCGGTACGCTGGGAGACGAAGCGCACGCCTTTGGCAATTTTGTCGGCGCGGATGGGACCAAAGAATTCTCCGTCAATGGTCAGCCGGCCTGTCGCTGACGACACATTGATTTCCCGGCCGTAGCCGGAAATCTTCACGTTGCCCTTGGCATCAGAGACGTTCACATTGCCTCTTTGGGTTTCCACGGTCACGTCGCCAGCCGTGTCGCGAACCTCGACATCGCCTCTCGTAGTGTTGACGACCACGGGCTTGCCCATGTCGGACACGGTCACATCTCCCCGATCGTTGCGAACCGTAAGCGAGGCGTTTTTCGGTACGGCAATGTCTAAATCCAGGCTAACGCGCGAGTCGCCTCTGCCCGCGTTCACCGGCTGAACGTCATATCCGTCGCCGTTTTTCGTGATTTGGACGGAGACGGCCGAAGAAATGTGTTCGGCATCGGTCTCACTCCAAGCCTTGACCTTTTTCTTGCCGTCCACATGGATTTGTGCATCGTCTCCGGAGCGCACACTGACGTTGCCGCGAGCGTTGTGAATGGTGATTCGCGCATCGGCAGGAACGGGCCTCGGTTCCGCGATGAGGTCGAAGTCGAAGGTTTCGCCCCCCGAGGGCCAGTCCACCACTGTTCCCGGGATGCGGCTTTTTGCAAAGTCGACGGCCGCAACAAAGCCAAGAAGCGAAAGCAGGCCAATGACAAGCAGAACCTCGCCGCCAGAAATCGGCGAAGCGCTCGGTTGGCCTGAGCGGCTGGCTACAGCCCGCTCGTAGAGTTTGATGGCGCCCCAAGAGATGATCAGAAGAGGCCACCAACGCCACAGAAGATGGGGAATATCCAAGCCGCGATAGTTGTGCACCAAGATGAGCAGGCCAACAAAAATCAGGGCTAGACCAGGAAAGAGCGATCGGCGGGGTGGGAGAGCATTGGCCATCGAGGGCTAGCGCGCCTGTCCTTGACCGGCATAAGGATTTTGCGGCGGAGGGGGCGCAGCTGCCGGCGCCGGTGGAACCGAATCCGAAACGTGGCCCTCAGTCGAAGCAAGGGCACTCGCGAGACTGATCAAGCCGATCACGATCAGTATGACGGGAAACGTATTCCCAAAGGAAAAGTATCCGCCGCGAAGCTGGTCGAGGAGAAACAAGATGCCCAGAGTCACAAGGATCGCCGGGCCCATGAGGCCCCGAATGGCACACTGCGGGCAATTGCAACGAACGCGATCACTCATCGAGATTCATCTTCTCCAATCCCGCCTCAAGGGCGGCCCAGCCGGTTGCGAAACATAAGCACACCTACGCCTATCAGAACCAATGGCCAAAGCCGAAAAATTCGATAAATCGGAACAAAATTGTTTAGGAGAAACAGAACGCCCAGCCCAATCAGAATCATCGGTCCAATAGGGCGGTTCTTGCTCCAGGATTCCAGTGGATCGAAAGGAGTTTCGCCCATGTTTTTGGCTTTCGCTACACGCATGGCATCAAAGGCCATATAAAGGATGAAACCCGTCAGAAGAAGGCTAAGCACGAGCTGCCCGCTGTCGCCAACGTAATCGCTATTCAGGCCAACAATGATGGAAATGAATACGACAATATGAATCAGCGCTTTGTTGTATTCCCCGTTGTAAACCGCGCCGAGCCCGGGGAAAAGACCGAGGACAAAAGCAACGCCAGGACTGCCTGGCGAGCGAGTAGGCGCAGGCGGAAGCGGCAAAGCGCCCGCAGGCGGAACGGCCCCGCCCGCCGCCGCTGACGGCGCTCCGGGAATTCCCATGATGCTGGCTAGGCAATCTTCGCAGTAAAGAACATCGCGCACCGGGCGCACGCACGTTGAGCACATAGGCTTGCCGCAGTTGCGGCAGTAACCGACAGCGTCCACATCGGAATGGACGGCACACTTCATGGCACTCTCCTGTCCGCCAGTGAGCCGCTCAAGACCGGGAATTCGCAAGCGAGCACGCGGAGATTTCTGCCAATTTCATTCGCGCGGTTCTGCTGCTTCGGGGAAGACGGATTCGTATTGTCGGTGCTGCCCGGCTCCTTCTTGGGAGAGGACTGGGGAATCGTTTCTTCGCGCAGAGCGGGGTTTTGCTCCGTTTCATTGATGCGCGACTGAATTTCGTACACCACCCGCAGATCGCTGACGAATTTCGCGCTGCGGGCGTAGATCAGATGGATCCGGCTGTCCGCATTGCGGTAAATCGTTGCGGGAGCAAGGTCGGCCAGCTTGGGCTTGCGCCAGTTGAAGCCTGAGGCCGTCAGCAGCAGGATGAACGTGGCTGCTACCGAGACGGCGCTGTAGACAAAGCGCGGCGATTGCAAGCCACGCAGCCAGCGTTTTGCGTTGCGCCAGGTTTCTGGGCCTTGGGTGACAGTAAGGATCGAGTTCACGAGCCGCGGAGAAGGCTCGACCTGCTCGAGCTTGCGCAAACTGCCGAGGAGATGTGAAACGCTCGCAACCAGCGGAGTGCAGCGCGCACACGCGTTCACATGGAGATCGAACGCGGCTTGCTCGGCGGGTTCGAGAAGGCCGTCGAGGTAGTCGCTCAAACGCGCTTCGGTTTGTTCGCAAGTCCAAGTCATAGCCCTGCTCCGCCGCTCGCTCCGAAAGTGTTCACCACAGATCTCATGACGGGCGCACTCCCATCTGCTGGAGGATCCTGGCCAGTTCGATTCGTCCGCGATTGATGCGTGACTTCACCGTTCCTTCCGGCACCGCCAAGACCCTCTGAATCTCGCTGTACTCCAATTGCTGCAGGTCGCGCAATATGACCGCCTCGCGCAACTCCGGCGAAAGCCGCGTTAGCGCGCTTTGCACTTGCCCGCTCAGTTCGCCAATCAAGGCCTGCTCATCGGGCCTGCGCGCTACCGACTCCTTGTTCTCCACAACGGGCATGGCATCGTCGAGGGAGTCCGTCATGCGATCCCTCTTCGTTCTACGGTAATGGTCAATCAACAAATTGCGCGTCACGCTGGTCATCCATGTTGCGAAACCGCCATAAGCCGACCGATAACTCCCCAAAGTTCGGTAGACCCGGAGGAACACGTCCTGCGTCAGGTCCTCGGCTTCCGTACGGTTGCCGGTGAACCGGTAGCAGATGTTAAGGATGCGCCGCGTATGCCGACGCACAAGTTCCTCCCAGGCCGACCCGTCGCCCTGGAGGCATTGCTGGACAAGTTGGGCGTCCTGCTCCAACGTATCATCAGCCTCTAAACCTACTTACGGTGCAAGGCGTGTCTGCGAGCCGGCTTCTCTTTCAAAAAACCGCTGGCAGTCCATCCCGGCCTGCCAACTATGGAACGAAAACTGCTAGTAAAATGTTCCCTCTGAATTCGACCGTCATTGGCAGGCATCTTACTCAGGGCATGAGACTTCCACAAGGGGCGGCCACCCAGTTCAGGGTAAGGCCGCCAGCAGCGCTTCAATAGGGGCGTTGTCGCCGAAGGTCTTGCTGCCATGCTCGAACCGGTCCACGTCACCGGGGCCGAAGACAAAACTACCGCCCAACTGAAAAAGATTTCGCCCGAGCTTATGATTCGAATGCCCGGCGGCTTTAGCGCGAGCGCGCGCCTCGGCATTGTCGCTTCGCAGCAAGTGAAGCAAGTTAGCGCTTTTGAGCTCCATGGCGGAATAGGCTTCACGCTTCTCGTCAATCAGCAGGGGAAAGGTAATGCCCGTTTCCTTGCGGAAAGCGCCTGCATACACGCGATCACCAAGTTCAGCGTATTACCGAGCAAAACCGGCACAGGAATGGGGAGAGCCGGTTGGACAGGAAGCATGGTGAAGCAAGCGTAGGTTCCCGACGCCGGAGAGATACTCTGGATCGAGTTTTCACTACAGGTGGGCCGGTTGATCAATAACGGAAACGAATCGGAACGCTAATCGTACTCTGACATACCAGAGCCAAACTTGACGCGATGAAGTGCTCCGGATAGTCTGGCCAGCGGATGCAAACATCATCGAGGAAAGTTCTGATTGTCCTGGCCGGTCTGATCCTGGCCGGGTTTGTTGTTTATCAGTCCTTCGGATTCATTCATAAAGCCAATTTCAGCGGAGAAAAACTGTTGCACGCCGTCGCGGGGGCAAAAGTCTCGCTGCTGCTGCTGTCCGTCGTCGTGATTTATGTCTGCTATGCCTTCCGAGCGCTGCGCTGGCAATTATTTCAAGGCAATCTCGGGTCTTCCCGTTTTTGGATTATCTACAAAATGACGCTTGCGGGATTCGCGGCCATTTTCATCCTGGGACGGCCCGGGGAACCTGTTCGGCCTTTGTTGCTCTCTCGAAAAGAGAAGCTGCCTTTTGCAGATATGTTCGGCATTTACGCTCTGGAAAGAATATTTGACTTCGCGAGCACCGCCGTAATTGCGGCCTTGGCTCTGTTTTTTGTCAAATCGAACGGAGGCGCTGGGGACACCATGACGGCCCTGGGAGCAGCGGCAAAAACAGCAGCCGTTATGCTATTTGCCGGAGTGGCCGGCGCCGTGATGTTTCTGGTGTATTTGCGACTGCATGGCACAGCGGCATTGGAAAGACGGCTCCAGGGCTGGCGCGAAACACACGGTTGGCGGCGATCCCTTGGAGGAATATTGCTTGGCTTCGTCCGGGGAGTCCAGGCCATCCGCAACACGGGCGAGCTGTTGCTAGCGGTTTTGTATTCCGGCGTTCATTGGTTTCTTGTGCTGCTGGTGTATTACTGGGGGTCCCGCAGTTTTGGGGGAAGACTCGGAATGCTGAGCCTGGGCGAGGTGATGCTGGTCATGGCCTTCTCGCTCGTTGGCTCCGTTGCGCAATTGCCAGCGGTCGGCGGAGGTGCGCAGCTGGCCTCCGCGCTTGTGTTTACGAAGATATTTGGGGTAGAAACGGAACCGGCAACCGCCGCCGCCATTGTTATCTGGCTGATTGGTTTCGCGGCGTGCTGTTTTGCGGGTGTGCCGTTGCTGATTCAAGAAGGGTTGTCGCTCGGAAAATTGCGCGAACTTGCACAGGAAAAAGACCGGGAGGGCGAAGCAGCCCGACAAGGAGACCCAGCCTCGTGAAGTGTCCTTTTTGCGCGCACCTGGATGACAAAGTAATCGACTCACGCGAAGGCCGCGGCGGCGATACCATTCGCCGCCGGCGCGAGTGTCTGAAGTGCGGCCGCCGCTTCACCACGTATGAGCGCATCGACGAAATCCCCTACATGGTCATCAAGAAAGACGGGCGGCGCGAGCGATTCGAACGGCAAAAGATTTTGCAGGGCCTTCTGAAGGCTAGCGAGAAGCGCCCCGTGGCCACCCCGAAATTGGAAAGCCTCGTGGACGAAGTGGAGGCTGTGGTGCACGAATCGACCGAGCGCGAACTGACGACCACGGAAATCGGCGGAATGATCATGCTTAAGCTGAAAAAGCTCGACAAGGTGGCCTACGTGCGCTTCGCCTCGGTCTACCTGGATTTCAAGGACGTTCAAGAATTCATGACCGAACTGAGAAACCTGCTGAAAGATCACGCGGTGAAGAAGTGATCGGAGACCAGAGATCGGAGCTCAGTTCAGAGCAAGTTCTTCTATTGTTAGAGTGTGAGAAACAACCGGCCGAGTCACGGGCCCAATATGGCCGAGCCACCGACGGTAAAGCACTTGAAGATCTGAAAGAGGTCTATTGATTTGGCAGAGGCTTCGTACAAGGCTTCGGCCCACTTCCCTCATGGAGAACGTTTTGGGCTTGTAGCGCAGATTCAGCGGGCAGCGTTAGCCCGATTGGTGACACAACGGCCTTGTCTAATTTCAGATCTCTGTTCTCCGGTCTTCCGCATCAGCGCGGCCAGACGCCGGCGGTGAAGGACTTGATGGTCTGGAAGCCGAGCTTCTCGTAGAGTTGCACGGCTGTCCGATTTTCCGATGTGACCGTGAGTGTCAGCTCCCGGAATTTCATCGAGCGCAGCGCCTCCGCGGACGTTTGCATGAGCATGCGGCCGGTCCCGTGCCCCTGAAATCCAGGCAGGACACAGATCTGCGTGGTGTGACCCACGCCGGAGGAAACTTCACTAGTCAGCACCGCAGCTACGAGGTCATCGCTGCCCGGGTCGTGAAGGACAAAAGACGCGCCGGGAACGAACTGGCCGCATCCCGGCAGCAGGATAATGTTCTTTAAGAATTTCAGCGCGCCCGTACGGCTGCGGTATTGGTCGTTGATTTCGCCGTCTACGTGATTCGCATAGGCCAGGTAAATGAGCTTTGCGCAGGGTTCGAAGTAACGGTCGTTCCAACGCGCAAGGCGCAAGCTCCCGGAAGCGCCCGCCTTCGACTCCGCCATTCTGTGCAAATCCAAAAGCATGAATTGGCGCGTGTAGAGACGGAAACCATGGCTGAGCAGCGGCGGATCCACCGGGCCGCTAAAGGGCATGAGTTGCGCTTCGATGCGCATCAAATGCGGAATGGCCCGCATCGAGAAGAGCATTTCCTCCAGCAGCCTTCGTCCTAAAGCTTCCTGGGCGAACTTGCACGAGACATACAAACCGCCGATGAGGCCTTTCTGTTCTTCCAGGACGTAGAAGGAGTAGCCCGCCGCGGTGCCGCCTTCGAAAGCCACGCAGCCGGCAAGCGCCCGGGCTTCCATGAAGCGCTTGATCAGTTCGAGGGCACCGCGATAGTCCCAATGCAGTTCATCGCGCCAGTGCCGCGCCTCTTCCTCGAGGAGCGGTTCGATCTGGCGTACGGTGGTCTGGCGCAAGTCGACGATGTTCATGGGTGCTCGGATTTGGTGAGCCCCTGCCAGGCTGCCTCTATCATAGCCGATTCGCGCGCGGGCGGTGGGAAAGGCCCTGGGCGCAGCTGATACGAATCCGACACAAAGGTAAAGGCTTCCCGCTGCGCGCAAAAGACGTTGTGCTACGATGTGGCCATCAAGGAAGGTGTCGAACTAAAAAAGAGAGGAACTAAACGCAAGAGGGCCGCAAACCCAGCGGCTCAAGCGACGCATGCAAATCTTTTCGGAACTGCGGTATCCATCGCGCTGGTACACAAAGATATTGATGGTTCTTTTAGCGCTGGCGTTTTTTGCGCTGCTGGCAATATCGGCCATCGCTGGGTTTTTGGTCTACCGCATCGTCAAACCGCAGCGCAGCAGCGGTGAAATCAGCTTGAGCAGCTTTCCGGGGCGTCCGGAAATCGTGGACTTTCAGGTGCCGGAGCTGGGCCATCGCCAAGGATGGTTTTTCCCGGGCTTGCGGCGTGCTCCCACCATTGTTCTGTGCCACGGTTATGCGTCCAGCCGGGGCGAATTGCTGACGCTGGTCTCTGCTTTACAAGACCACCAATACAACGTGTTCGTTTTTGACTTTGCCGCGCACGGCGCCAATGCGGGTGTAACCACGCTTGGTTACCGCGAAGCGGAGGAGTTGCGTAAAGCTGTCGATACGCTCGCAGCCCGGGACGACCTGGATCCCGCGCGTTTCGGCTTGTGGGGCTACAACCTGGGTGCTTATGCTGCATTGCGCGAGGCCGAGGGCGACAAGCGCATCCGCGCCCTGATTCTGGATTCCGTGTACGACGAACCCGAGCAGATGGTCAAGGTGGGAGTCGAGCGCAATGGCCTGGGCACTTTTCCGCTTATGGTTCGTTCCACGCAGATCAGTTTCGAATACCTCAACAACGGCCACCGGAACGATCCGCCGCTTTCCGGCCAGCTTCTTGCGCTCAACGGCGTTCCCAAACTGTTCATTCAGGCGCAGGATGATCCAGAACTGGGCGCGACCACGCGCCAGATGTTTCTGCAGGCGCCCGAGCCGCGCGAGCAGGCTATCCTCCCGCACGGGGATTTTGTAAGTTTGAGCGATCAGGAAAAGCGCGATTACGAGAATCGCGTTGTGTCATTTTTTCTGCTGCGTTTGCCCCCCACCGCCGCCAAGCCTCTCCAATGAACCCGGCGTGACGATGTGATAGAGAAACATGCCCGTGGCCTGCTCATTGAAGGGCACGGGTTCACACGCGAAAGGGACCGGGGTCAAATTCCTGCAGCCGCGCACGTCCGTCAGGACATATTCTTTGCCAATATTCTCCTGATTCCAGTCTTTAATCTCTTCCCGGAGATAAAAATTCAAGCTGTAATGCTGGCCTCTGCTCATCCAGCCGACGGCCAATTCGCTCAAGGGAATGTTTTGCAGTTGAAGTTGCTTGGCGATGGTTTTGCCGGATGGATCTATCTTGAAAAACGACGGCGCAATACGATAGGCGAGCACGGTGGCAGCCAGGATCGGCAAGACACAGCCCGCAGCGCGTAAGGTGAGAAAGCGCTTTTGTCCGGTTGCCGTGCCAAACAAGGCCAGGAGGAGATTAGCCGTCCCCATAAGGGCCACGACGGCAAATACGCCGATTACAAGCCTTTCGTTCCCTCCAGAAAAGTTCGGTTTTCGGAGCTCGACAAACACGAGAGGAAGTACGAGCGAGAGCGCGAACAGCGACAACGCTATGCGGAGCAACCACCGTGGGATCTTTGTCATAGCGGTCAGCGAATGGGCCAATACCAAAACAACTGCGGGAAGCGCAGGAAGGATGTAGCCGGGAAGTTTGGACTGGGAAAAAGAAAAGAAGAGCAGGCAGAAGGCGGCCCAACAGGTCAGAAACAACGTAGATTCTCTCACTCGATGCGTCCTTAAGAGCTGGATGGCACCGTGCACGGTGTTCCAGAGAAATAGGGCCGTCCATGGGAGGATGGCGATGAGTATGACCGGGACATAAAACCAAAAAGGTTGAATGTGCTGGAATTCGGGTGTGAAGTAGCGCTTGAAATTGTGCTCGATGAGGAACGCGCGGAGGAAGTCGGGGTTACGGCGGGCGCAACGAACATACCAAGGGAGAGCTGTTGCGCAGAAAGCAGCAACGGCTAGGGGATGGAGGAGGCGAAGCGCGTCGTGCCAGTGTTTGGTGCCAAGCGCCCAAAGCAGCACGGCTCCGCCGCACAGTACAATCGCCGCAGGGCCTTTGGCAAGAACCGCCAGTCCAAGGAAGAAACCGAACAAAGTCAGCGCCAGCCATGGTGTGCGCGGAAGAATCGGCATGTCCTCGTTGCGTGTCAGGCCCAGGACTTCGGCGGCGCAGACCATGCCGATGGTGAGCATGGCGCTGAACGGCATGTCGGTTGCCGCGGCGTGTGAGAAGCCGATCATGCCCACGGTGGCGGGCAGCAAAAGCACAACCCATCGCGCGGCCTGCCCGCCCCAAAACCGCAAGCCGAGCCATCCCATAGCCAAGGTGGCCAGCAGGGCCGAGATTGCGCTGGGCAATCGCGCCGTGGCCTCCCGCACGCCAAACCACTTAAAGCAGAGCCCGGCGCCCCAATAATAGAGCGGAGGTTTCTCGAACCACGGCTTTCCATAGAGCCGCGGCGTGACCCAATCGCGCGTCTCCATCATGGCGCGCGCGATCCAGGCGTAGCGTGGTTCATCGGGGCCGATAAATCCCGGTACACCGAGATGGCTGAAGTAGCAGACGTACAGCGTGGCGCAAGTGAGCACGCTCCAAGCAATGAAGGCGCCCCTGGTTATGGGCGGATTCTCGAATCTGGGCCTGTGTGGTTTCGTCACAAAGCGTTGAGTCTAACATTGAAAGACTTTCTTCCGCCGCGGGACCTCTTGCATACTGTGGCGCAATGGTTCACTTCTTCGGAATGGGCGCGGCGATGAAAGAATGGCTCGAATACGCGGCAGTGTGGCTTATCGTAAAGTGGCTGGGTGTGTTACCGCGGCCAACCGCGCGAGGGTTTGCCGCTGCTCTCACGCAATCGGTCTATGTGTTTCTTCCGCGATGGCAGAAGACAGCTCAAATCAACCTGAGCATTGCCTTTCCGGAGTGGAGTGACGCGCAACGCAAGTCCGTTCTCCGCGGGATGCTCCGCAACCTCGGCTGGATGGCGGCGGAATTCGCGCGCTTTCCCAAATATTCGAAGGAAAACGTTGGTGGAATCATCGTTCTGGACGGGCATGAAAACTTTCTCGAAGGTCAGCGCCGTGGTAAAGGCGTGCTTTATCTGACCGGGCACATCGGCGCATGGGAACTCTCCTCTTTTGCCCATGCTCTCTACGGCTTCCCGCTGCATTACATGGCGCGCCCCATCGAAAATCGCAGAATCGATGCGTTTGTGAATTCGAATCGCTGTCTATCAGGGAACAGGCCGATCTTCAAGAACGAATCGGCGCGCCTCACACTCAAAGTTATGAAAGAAGCGGGAACCATTGGGATCCTGGCGGACCACAATACAATGCCATCGGAAGCAGTTTTCGTAGATTTCTTTGGAAGGCTGGCCAGCACTACCACGGGGATTGCCCGCCTCGCGCTGCATACTGACGCTGCCGTGGTGCCGGGTTATGCGGTCTGGGATGAGCGTCTGGGCAAATATCGGTTGCGGTTCGAGCCTCCGGTAGAACTCATTCGAACTGGGGATGCGGAACGCGATATCCTCGAAAACACGCAGAAATTTACTAAAATCCTGGAAGATATCATTCGAAAATACCCGGACCAATGGATTTGGGTGCATGGGCGGTGGAACACGCGGCCGAGCGGCGAGCCGCCCGTTTACGATTTTTCGCGAGGCGGAGCATGAAACGAACAGCAAAAGAATTGGCGGAAGCAATTCACGCAACACTCGAAGGCGACGGCAATCTGGAAATCATCGGAGTGGCCGCTCCGGAGCGCGCCGCCTCACGCGAGTTGATTTACGTGGATTCCGCGAAGTACGCCGGGAGAGCAGCTGCTTCTGCCGCGCTTTGCGTGATTGCCACCGAGGGCGTGCGCTTCCCGGCCAAGACGGTCCTGCGGAGCGCGCACCCCAAGCTGGCGTTTGCCAAAGCTGCCGCCCTGCTCCTGGATCGCGCCCCGATTGCTTCGGGGATTCATCCGACTGCAGTTGTGGCACCTCTGGCAAGGGTTTCAACGGGCGCCAGCATCGGGGCCTACGCCGTGATTGGTGAAGATGCGCACATTGGTGAAAACACGCAGATTGGCGGGCATTGCGTCATCAGCGCGGGCTG
Source organism: Acidobacteriota bacterium (assembly GCA_003224085.1). Lineage (GTDB taxonomy): Bacteria > Acidobacteriota > Terriglobia > Acidiferrales > UBA7541 > Acidiferrum. The sequence continues at coordinate 116,747 of QHYK01000049.1, forward strand.
TTGGATTGGCGAAAATTGCCGCATTCACCCGCGCGTGACGCTGTATCACCATGTGCGTATTGGCCATCGCGTGGAAATTCATTCCGGTGCGGTAATTGGGGCAGACGGATTTGGCTACGCTTTCGGGGAAGGGAAGCATTGGAAATTCCCACAGGCTGGGATTGTGGAGATTGGCGACGACGTCGAAATTGGCGCGAACACCACGATTGACCGCGGCTCGCTCGACGACACGCGAATTGCCGAAGGAGTTAAGCTCGACAACCTGGTGCACGTCGGCCACAACTGCCAGGTCGGTGCACACACCGTCGTGGCGGCCCAAGTGGGATTTTCTGGCTCGTGCATTGTCGGCAAGAATGTGGTCATCGGCGGACAGGCCGGATTTGGCGAGCGCTGTGAACTGGGAGACGGCGCGGTGATTGGGGGACAATCGGGAGTGCTCGGCGGGAAGATCATTCGCGCCGGACAAACCGTCTGGGGAACGCCGGCTCGTGCGCTCGAAAAGTTCAAAGAGCAGTACGCTTTCTACGGCCGCCTCCCCGAGCTGGCAGCGCGCATCAAAGACCTTGAGGCCAAACTTGGCGCCAAATGAAAAAGACGGCTCGCCACGCTGGCGCGTAATTGTCATTGGCGGCCACACGCGCAGCATCGGAAAGACCCAGCTCGTGTGCGACGTCATTGCTGCGTTTCCCGAGGCCAACTGGATTGCTGGGAAAATCACGCAATATGGCCACGGTGTCTGCGCGCAAAACGGCGAGAATTGCCCCTGCGCGCCCACGGAGCATGCCTGCGCGCTGGACTGGGAAAGGCAGTCGGACAGCGGTACCGACAGCGCGCGCTTTCTCGGTGCCGGCGCACGCCGCTCGTTTTGGCTTCGCACCAAACAGGGATACCTGGCCGAAGGGCTTCCTTTGTTGAGAGCTGCGGTCAAGGAAGCGCAAACGGCATCGTACGGTGAGCTGCCGACGCTTATTTTGGAGAGCAATTCCTTGCTGCAATTTTTGAAGCCTAGCCTGTATTTCGCTGTGCTCGATCCGGCGAAGGAAGATTTCAAGGATTCTGCTCGAGTGGCGCTGGATCGCGCGGATGCGCTGGTACTTCGCGGCTCTCAGGGCAGGTTTTCGGCTGCTCCGGCATGGACGCGGCTGCCCTCGCAACTGCTGCGCGAAAAGCCTTCCGTCACCCAGCAAGAGGGCGAGCCGCTTCCGCAACCTTTGCACGTCCTGGTTCAGCGCGTGCTGGAGTCGCCCGGGACCGTCTCATTTTGACAACTCAGCGTTTACCCGACTGCATCTTAAGCGTTGACCCCCAGCGTCGTGGCGGCGATAATCAGGAGTACCAACGTTACTGGAACTCTTATCGCTTCTTAGCTTTGGCCGGTGCAAGTGACAGGGATCAAGGCCGTTAGATCAGTTATGTAGTTGGGTGAAGTTGACGCGCGGCGGGTTCGACCGGCCTAGTTATGCCCGTCAATCTTACATGCTCTGGGGGAGCATTTATGGCCTCATTTGCCCGCATCGGAGAGGAACCGGCGGTCGCGCCAGCGCAGGCGCCGTTGCAAGAGCAAGACTGGGCCGAGCGCATCGAAAAAGCCATTGAGCGAGGCGCCAATCATCTTCTTTCTCTTCAAGCCGAGCAGGGCTACTGGCAGGGCGAACTCGAAGCCGATTCCACTCTGGAATCCGATTACATTTACTACCTGCACGTTCTGGGCAAGGCCGATCCCGAGCGCATTGCCAAGCTCGCAAATTATGTCCGCCAGCGCCAACTGCCCGACGGCGGCTGGAGCATTTATCCCGGCGGACCTTCGGAGCTGAATGCCACTTGCAAAGCATACTTCGCGTTGAAACTCGCGGGAGAGTCGCCTTACGCGCCGAACTTGGTGCGCGCGCGCGAAATGGTGCATCGCCTTGGCGGTCTTGAGCATTCCAATTCTTATGTTCGCTTTTACCTGGCGCTCGTGGGCGCGGTGAGTTGGGACCTCGTTCCGTCGATTCCTCCGGAATTAATGCTGATTCCCCACTGGTTCATCTTCAACATTTACGAGATGTCTTCGTGGACTCGCGGCATTGTGATCCCCATGGCAATTCTGTCGGTGTTGCGCCCCAACTGGAAGTTGCCGGAGCGCGCTCACGTTGACGAACTGTTCAAGGATCCTGAGCACAAGACAGCTGCTCTGGATTGGAGCGACCAACTCCTTTCCTGGAAAAACGTCTTCCTGGCCGTGGACCGCGGATTCAAACTGTACGAAAAGTTTCCCTGGAAGCCATTCCGTAGTCGAGCGATTCGCGAAGCCAAATCCTGGATGCTGAATCATCTTGAACGCACGGAAGGGCTCGCCGCCATCTACCCTGCGATAATGAACTCGATTTTCGCCCTGATGGCGCTTGGCCACGGCCCGGAAGATCCTCTCACTTACCGCGAGATCAAAGAATTCTCGCGCTTTGAAATTGAAGAGCGCGACACGATTCGTATGCAGCCGTGCGTTTCACCTGTTTGGGATACCTGCATCGCCATGGTCGCCCTGGAAGAAGCGGGGCTTCCGCCGGACCATCCGGCTCTGGTCAAGGCCGCGGAGTGGCTCCTCTCGAAACAAGTGCTCGGCCCTGGTGACTGGCAGGTCAAGGACAAAGACGCCGAGCCCGGCGGCTGGGCCTTTGAATTTCGCAACGATTTTTATCCTGATGTCGACGACACCGCCTTTGTTCTGATGGCTCTCCAGCGCGTAAAGTATCCCGAGCCTGCGCGCATGGAAGCCGCGATGTGCCGCGGCATTCAATGGCTCCTCAGCATGCAGAATCGGGACGGTGGCTGGGGTGCGTTCGACCGCGACAATGACAGAAAATTCCTCTGCAACATTCCCTTTGCCGATCACAACGCTATGATTGACCCTTCGACAGCCGACGTCACCGCTCGTGTCGTTGAGTGCCTCGGCCGCTATGGCTGGCCTGCCGACCACCCCGTCATTCAGCGCGCGGTGAGGTTTCTGCTGCAAGATCAATGCAAAGACGGTTCGTGGTTCGGCCGCTGGGGCGTCAACTACATTTACGGAACGAGCGGGGTCCTGCGCGCTCTGGAAACCGTTTCGCTCGCCACGCGAGAATTCTGCCAGCGCGCGGTCAACTGGCTCCGCAGCGTCCAGAAAGTGGACGGCAGCTTTGGCGAATCGCTTCTCAGCTACGATTTGCCTGCCGCCAAGGGGCAGGGCCCCAGCACCGCCTCGCAAACCGCGTGGGGACTCATCGGCCTGCTCGCGAGCGCGGGAGTGGAAGACTCTGCGGTCAAGAAAGCAGTGGCTTACCTGGTTCATCGCCAGGAAGCGGATGGTTCCTGGAGCGAGCCGGAATTTACCGGCACCGGTTTCCCCGGCGTCTTTTACCTGAAGTACCATCTTTACCGGAATTCGTTTCCGGTTTACGCTCTCGCACGCTACTCCAATCAATCGCGCAAAGTGGAAGACTACGCGGCCGTGAAGTTCAAACCCAGCGAGTTCCGGCAGCGCAGCGGGATCTAAAATACATGATGCGCTTGCCAGCGCGACTTACGGCAAAACTGGTGAAGGTCCGAGTCTCGCGGATTTTCGGTTCTGCGCCGGAGAGTCCTCTCGTTTATGGCGTGGATCCTGCGGAAGTTCTCCATCCCGGTTCTAACGCGCCGGTTTCCCGCGAAAAAATGCGGGAGCTTGTCGCGAACCCGGCCCCGGTAATCTGGATTGGCGACAGCGAACCGCTGCTCCACGCGGGTGTTGGCCACTTTGTGCGCGCGATTGTGCAGAGCCGGCACTGTGTTTTCCTTGAGACCGACGGGACCCTCCTGCGGCGCCGCGTTCACGAATTTCAGCCGCTCGCTGAATTGTTTTTGACCGTTCGCCTCAACGCACTCGAAAGCCCTGAGCATGCCCCTGCTATCGAGGGACTGCGCGCGGCGCGGATGTCTGGCTTTTTCACGGTGATCCACTCGATTGTTCGCGAAGATTCTGACCCTGCGCCCCTCCGAGCTCTCCGCACATTTGTTTTCGAGAAGGACATAGACGGTTGGTTGATTACCGCGGAATCCTCGGCCGAAGCCGCCACCCGCAAAACCATTGAAGCTCGTGGCTTGATCCCAAGCACTTTCTGGCGTCAATTCTCGAAGCACGTCGAAGAGGCGCTCCTATCACAAACCCAGGGTCGGGAATCGCGCGTTACTTCTGCTCCGCTCGCGGAGAGTTCGCCCGCAGAGGTGCACGAAGAAGGCGTGGAGATCGCATGACTACGCTGGTCACGGGCGCTTCGGGCTTCCTGGGGAGCCACGTAGCGCGACAGCTCGTGGCGCGCGGCGAAGACGTGCGCGTGATCATGCGCCCTTCGAGCACCAATCGCGCCGTCGCGGATCTGTCCCTTGAGTATGTCACCGGCGATTTGCGCGACGCAGCTTCGGTCGCGCGCGCCATGCAGGGAGCCAAGCGCGTCTTCCATGTCGCCGCTGACTACCGCTTGTGGGCCAGGTGCAAACAGGACATTTACGATTCCAACGTAGGTGGCACGAAAAATCTTCTGGACGCTGCCATGCGCGCCGGGGTCGAGCAGTTCATCTACACCAGCACCGTCGCCACAATCGCCGTGGACCGTCCGCAGCATCCCAACGAATTCACTGACGCCCGCCTGGAAGAAATGGTCGGCCACTACAAGCGCTCCAAGTGGATGGCCGAGCAGGAGGCGCTCAAAGCCGCGAAGGCCGGCTTGCCCGTTATTGTCGTGATGCCTACCACGCCTGTCGGCCCTTGGGATTGGAAGCCCACGCCGACTGGCAAAATCATCCTGGATTTTCTCAACGGCAAAATGCCGGGCTACGTGGAAACCGGTTTGAACTTCGTCGCCGTCGAAGAGTGCGCCGCCGGCCACTTACTGGCGGCCGAAAAAGGCAAAGTCGGCGAGCGTTATCTCCTTGGCGGCGAAAATCTGACGCTGAAACAGTTGCTTGAGACACTTTCTCGAATCGCTGGCCTGCCCGCGCCCAGGATGAAAATACCTCATGGCCTCGCATTAGGTGTAGCCTATGCCAATACTGTTTTTTCCCGACTTCTCGGCCGCGAGCCCGGAATCCCCATCGAAGGCGTGAAGATTGCCCGGCACTTGATGTTTGTGGATTGCTCGCGCGCGAAGCGCGAGTTAGGTTTCAAGGCAGGTCCGGTCGCGGCCGGGCTCGAGCGCGCCGTGCGCTGGTACGAAAGGAATGGCTACGTTTTGCCGCATCGCGCCAAGCGGATGGCCCGTGCGCGCGCCCGCGCCGCCTAGGGTTCGGCCCGGGCCGTGCCCAAGCACCATCAGCGCGGAATTTATTACTTCTGTCGGCCATGGGTGGTCTGGGTTTGTAGTGGCCGGTCTTTAAGACCGTTGATTTTCTCTTGCGGAGCCCGATGCGAGTCCTCGTAACATTTGCCGTGGAAGGCGAATTCGCCCCTTGGCTGGCCCTACGCAAGTTTCACGTGCGAAGGTTGGTCCCGGACCAGGGGTCGGGCGGCTTAAAAGTGTATGAGGCGGAATCGGGCGGCAACACCGTTTGGGTCCATCTCACGGGCATTGGTGCAGGAATGCGTAAGGGCCTGTTCCCGCTCGGCATTTGTGCGAGACAAGCTGGTGTAGATGTGCTCATTTCTTCCGGGTTGGCGGGGTCTTTGAAGAAGGAACTGGAAGTCGGAGAGGTCATTGTTCCGCGCCGCGTCGGGACTCTCCGTGATGCAGCTGGTGTAGAGGCGCATGCTGGTCTGGTGCAAATTGCCGCGCACAGCGGCTCAAAATTGGTTGAGGTCTTACTAACGGCAGATCACATCGTGGAGACGAGCGAGGAGAAGAACAGACTGGCATCTTGGGGAGACGCCGTCGACATGGAGTCGTATGCAATTATGCGCGATCTTTCGGGCGAAGGAATCCCTGCTGTCACTATCCGCGCCGTCAGTGATGCAAGCGACGAAGATCTGCCGATTGATTTCAGTGCATGCCTGACGACAGAAGGCAACGTCAAGCCTTTACCGCTCCTGATGCGTCTGCTGAGGCGGCCAGCGAAGACTGTTGATTTAGTTGGCTTCGGTGTAAGGAGCAAAAGAGCCGCCCGCAATCTAGCCGAATTCTTAGACTCTTTTGTTGCCGCGCTCAATCCCGAGGCAATTAGGAAAGATATCGGAGTCGCCGCCCAATGAGTAGCGCCTCAAGCATCGCCACGGAATCGGGTGTACCCGGTCCCATCCCCAAGACCATGCGCGCTGGCGTCTTCCGTGACAAGGGCATCGTGCGCGTCGAAGAAGTTCCTGTGCCCGAAGTTGGCGATGGCGAAGTGCTCATCAAAGTTGCCGCCTGCGGTGTCTGCGGCACCGACATCAAGAAGATTTTCCATCGCTATGTCGAGCCGCCGCAAATCCTTGGCCACGAGCTTGCCGGCACCGTCGTCGCAGTCGGCGTGGGGGTCACGCAATGGAAGCCCGGCGACCGCGTCATGAGCTTTCATCACACCCCTTGCGGCAAGTGCTTTTATTGCGACCGTCGCCTGTTCTCCCAATGCAAGCAATACAAAACCACTGGCCTGACCGCCGGTTTCACGCCCAACGGCGGCGGCTTCGCCGAATACGTCAAGGCCATGCCTTGGGTCGCCGAACGCGGCATCGTGGTGCTTCCGGATAGCGTTACCTTCGAAGAAGCCACGTTCATCGAGCCCATCAACACCATTCTGAAAGCCGTCCAAAAGGCTCGCGTCGCCGCCGGAGAAACGGTCCTTGTCATCGGCTGCGGTCCTATCGGCCTCCAGCTCCTCATGGTCGCGAAGCTCGCCGGTTCTCTTCTTTACACCAGCGACCCCATGGCCGTCCGCCGTGCCAAGAGTCTTACCCTGGGAGCGATTGAGTCGTTTGACCCCAGTGGTGGTAAGCTGGTGCAGGAGATAAAGGCCCGTACGGAGGGCCGGGGGGCTGATGCCGTTCTGGTGGCGGTGGCGCATCCCGCGGTGGTCGTGGAGGCGCTGGCTGCGGCGAGGCCCGGTGGGCGAGTCCTTTTGTTTGCCGCGAACGATCCTGTCACCAAGATCGAATTTCCTGCAGCCGCTGTGGGGATTGACGAAAAAGAAATCCTGGGCAGCTATAGCGCCGCCGTGGACATCCAACAGGCGGCGGCGGAATTGGTGCTCCACAAGAAGCTTCCAGTCATAGATATTGTGACGCACCGTTTTCCTCTGGATAGAATTCAAGAGGCCTTGGAGCTAGCGGCCCGGCCCACGGAGGAGTCACTCAAGGTTCTGATCACACACAAATGAGGATCACCACCAAGAAGACGGAAATAGGCGAAGAATTGAAAACTGCTGCCACACGCGCCGCGGTTCCATCCAAAATGACCGCTGCCGTTCTCTACGGTAGCGAGGATCTTCGTATCGAAATGATCGACGTGCCTTCGCTGGCCGCCGGCGAAGTGCTTCTCCGCGTGCGCCTCGCGCTCACAGATGGCACCGATCTCAAAGTCTGGAAGCGCGGTTACCACGCCCGCATGATCCAGCCCCCGGCAGTTTTCGGCCATGAACTCGTCGGCGACATCGTCGCCTTTGGCAAGCGCGTTGACCCTCGATGGCGAATCGGCATGCGCGTGGTCGCGGCAAATTCCGCGCCCTGTCTGCGCTGTTACCACTGTCGGCGTGGCCAGGAGAATCTTTGCGACGATTTGCTCTTCAACAACGGCGCCTATGCCGAATACATGCGTATCCCCGGCCGCATCGCCGTGGAAAACATGCTCGAAGTGCCCCACTCCGTGGATGATCAAAGCGCTGCGCTTGCAGAGCCTCTTGCCTGCGTGCTTCGTGGCATCCACGAAATGGAGTTGCGCACCGGTGACACCGTTGCCGTGATTGGCTGCGGGCCAATTGGGCTGAAATTCGTGCGCATGCTTTCGCGGCGCGGGATCCGCGTTATCGCCGTTGCGCGCCGCACGGCGCCTCTCGACGTGGCTCAACGACTCGGCGCCGTCGACACCATCAACGTGAATGAGGTTGAAGACGTGGTTGCGGCGGTGAAGAATCTTACGGAAGATCAGCGCGGCCCGGACGCCGTGGTCGAAGCGGCCGGCAATCCCGCGACTTGGAGTCTGGCGCTGGCCATGGTGCGCCGCGGTGGCGTGGTGAATTTCTTCAGCGGGCTGCCTTCCGGCACCCACGTCGAAATCGAGCCTGCCGCTATTCACTATTCCGAAATCAAGCTCATCTCCACGTTCCATCACACACCTCGCTTTTTCCGCGAAGCCCTGGAAGCCATTCGCCACGGGGACATTTCCGCGCATGACTTTGTCACCGAAGAAATTCGTCTGGCGGACTTGCCGCAGGCCTTCGAGCGCATGAAGACCCGCAGCGGCGAGATCAAGCTGGCCGTCCGGCCCTAGTTTGCACGTGCACACCGTGCCCACCCGCCATTCCGAGCGAAGCGAGGAATCTCCCTTCTAATGCTTGTTCCTGGCGAACTCGAAATCATGCGTAACGCGCCAACAGCCGGCTGCTCGCCGCAGTCCGCGCAAGAGTACACTCGCTGGCTCGCCACCCACCATTACGAAAACTTTAACGTGGTCTCATGGCTTCTCCCCAAGTCCCTTCATCAGCATTTCCATAACGTCTACGCTTACTGCCGCTGGGCCGACGATCTCGGCGACGAAGTGCCCGATCCTATGCGGGCGCTTCAGCTTCTCGATTGGTGGGAGCGCGAACTCGATCTTTGCTACGGAGGCAAGCCATCTCATCCAGTGTTTGTCGCACTGCGCCAAACCGTTCTCGCCAAAGACATCCCTAAGCAGCCCTTCGCTGATCTGCTAAAAGCGTTTCGCCAGGATCAAACCAGGAAACGCTATCCGGATTGGGGCTCGGTTCTCGGTTACTGCGTCTATTCTGCCAACCCTGTCGGCCGCCTGGTTCTCTGCCTTTGTGGCTATCGCGACCATCAACGTCAGCGCCTTTCCGACGCCACCTGCACCGCCTTGCAGCTTGCAAATTTTTGGCAGGACGTTTCGCGCGACCTCGACAAAGGCCGCATCTACATTCCGCTCGATGCTGCTGCCGCTCAGGGGCTTACCGAGAACGATATCGTCGAGCGCCGCTTTGACGACCGCTACGTGCGCTTGATGCGGGATCTCATTGCTCGCACGCGCGCTCTTTTTGCCGAGGGCTTGCCTCTCGCGAAAATCGTCGACAAGCGCCTCAGCGTTGACCTGGAAATGTTCAGCGGCGGCGGCCTCGCCGTTCTCGACGCCATTGAAGCCATGGGCTATAACACGCTTCACAAGCGCCCTGCTATCAGCAAAATCAAACAAGCTCGCCTGCTCGGCCGCACTCTGCTCAAAAACCTTGTTATTCGTGGTTCTCGGTCAGCGACAATTTCATCCATGCCTTCGGTAGCAGGAGCGCCGCATGCTGCGCCAGACTTGGCGACAACGGTTGCCGAATCCTACGACCACTGTCATCACATCGCGCGCGCCTCGAATAGCAACTTCTATTACGCATTTTTCCTCCTGCCGAAGCCCAAGCGCGATGCCCTCGCTGCTCTTTATGCCTTCATGCGTCTCATCGATGATGTTTCCGACGAAGGCCAGGACCTGGCGGCCAAGCAGCGTGGTCTCGCCCGCTGGCGCACAGCTCTCGACCAAGCCATCACGGGACAAGAGCAAGTCCTCGACGGAAATGCCGCCGTGGCTTCTGCCGCCGCCGCTTTGGCGGGCGCTAGGCATGTCCTGCCCGCACTGGTTGACGCGATGCGGCGTTACAACATGCCCGCGCGCTATCTCCACGATCTCATCAGCGGCGCCGAAATGGACCTCACCGTTCGCCGTTATCCGACCTTCGACCGTCTCCGCGAATACTGTTATCGCGTGGCCGGAACAGTAGGTCTGACCTGCACGCACGTGTTCGGTTTTAGTGACGCCCGCGCCCTCGATCTTGCCGAAAAACTCGGCCTCGCCTTCCAACTCACCAACATCATTCGTGATGTCCATGAAGACTTCAAACTCGGCCGCGTCTACCTTCCCGAAGAAGACCTGGCGCGCTACGGGGTTTCGCCCGAAGATTTTGGGCGCAAAGGAGCCACCCTCGGAATTCGCGAGTTGCTTTGCTTCGAGGCCGACCGCTCCTGGCAACTTTACGAGGAAGGCTCGGCCTTGCTCGCCCTGGTTGAACCGGATAGTCGAAGCGCTCTGTGGCTTCTCGTGCATACGTACAGCGCACTACTCGGCCGAGTCGAGGCGCTCGATTTCGCCGTCTTCAGCGAAAAAATCCGTCTCTCCAAAGCGGAAAAGATGGTATTCATGGCCCAGGCCCGTTTCGGCCACCACACGGAAGAGAACATTCTTGAAAAGCGTGATCGTGATCGGCGGCGGGCTGGCGGGGCTGGCAGCCGGCGTCGCGCTGGCTGACTCAGCCTGGCGCGTTCGTCTATTCGAGCAGAGGCCCTTCCTCGGCGGCCGCGCGACCTCCTATGTGTTACCCGACGGCGAGCACGTCGATAATTGCCAGCACGTCACTCTCGGCTGCTGCACCAACCTCGAAGATTTTTACCGACGCGTTGGCGCGTCCAACAAAATCAAATTCTTCGACCGCCTCGCTTTCCTTGATCCTCAGGGCCGCCGCGGCGAAATAAGAGCAGGATCGCTTGTTGCTCCGTTTCATTTTGCTGGCTCTTTCGCTTCCTTTGCCCCGCTCACCTGGCTCGATAAACTTTCCATCGCTCGCGCTATGCTCAACGTCATTCAGCACGCGGGCGATCCGCCGGAGCTTCACGAACCGGGCGGGATCTCCATGCTCGAATGGCTTCGCCGCCGCGGGCAAAGCCAGGGCGCTATCGATCGCTTCTGGCGCGTCGTTCTCGTCAGCGCCCTCGACGAAGAACTCGACCGCACCGACGCACGCTTCGGCGTCGACGTTTTCTGGAAGGCCTTTCTTTCCAGCAGCACTGGCTATCGCATGGGCGTTCCCGCCGTTCCGCTTTCGAATCTCTACGACGGTTGCAAAGCGGAAATCGAGCGCCGCGGCGGGGAAGTCATATTGCGCTCACCTGTCCGCGGCTTGAAACTCGAAACTGGGCAGCTTGCTGGCGTGCGCTTCGACGAAAACCGCGAAGAATCCGCCGATGCCTACATTTTCGCGATCCCGCACATCGCCCTTGCGGAGCTGCTCCCCGAGAGCCTGAAGCAGGCGGATCCGGCCCTCGCGCATCTCGACAAAATCAAAACCTCTCCCATCACCGGAGTTCACTTCTGGTTCGATCGCCAGGTGATGGACGAGCCCTTCCTCACGCTCCTGGACGCCGCCATCCAATGGATTTTCAACAAAACTCTTCTTTATGAGCATCCTGAACAATCTCTAAGCTCTGTCTTTCCCAGCACGCCTGCGCAAGACGAACCAAAGAATGCCTCCTCCGTTTCTGCCGCTCGCCACTCCTCGCAATACCTTCAACTCGTCATCAGCGCCTCTTACGATCTGTTGCAAAAATCCCGCGAAGAAATCATCGACCTTTGCCTCGCCGAACTGAAGCATGCTCTTCCCAAAGCCCGTGATGCAAAACTGCTCAAAGCCACGGTCATCAAGGAAGCCGCCGCTACCTTTTCTCCCGAACCCGGCGTAGACCGCTGGCGTCCCTCGCAGACCACGAAAATCCCCGGCTTGTACCTTGCCGGCGACTGGACGCAAACTGGCTGGCCCGCCACCATGGAAGGCGCCGTCCGCAGCGGCTACCTCGCCGCGGAAGCCCTTCTGCGCGCCTCCGGCGCGCCCAACGCCTTTCTCCAGCCCGATCTCGCCCCCGACGGCTTCATCGCAATGTGGTTGGGCAATAGTCGTGTCAGCTGATCTCTGTTCTCTGATCGCTCGCTCCCCTACTCCCTTCTCAATGCTCCAAGCTCTCAAACCACCCAATGCTCCGCTCTCTCCGCGTCAATTTCTTTCCCGCCGCGTCTAACCTCTTGTATTGTGCGGCATGCTCTGCCATAAAGCTTTCGTACGCCTGCCGCGAGGCCCAAAAGTCCAAGGTCAGAAACATTGCAGGATGCTCGGGATCGTGCAATAATCGAGTCTGCTGGTGGTTCGAATCATTCCGAAACAATTTGGCCCAGTCCCCTCCGGGGCCATAGGCTTTCTGGAAACGTTTTTCACAGCCCGGCTTGACTTCGAACTCCCAGAGCGCTACAAACATAGAGGTCCCATCTCCTGCTCTCGGACGTACGTCACTCTGCAAAGCTAATTCAGGTAGGCATAGCGCGGTCCGGCCGAGTGTAGCAACCCGAATGGACACAAGCCAGTTGGCACACGATTGCCTTAAAGTTTAATTGTAGCCGTTGCAGTCCCGCCAGGACTGGCGGGCGGAGGCGTTTGTGGATCGCAAGTATAGTCATCGCGGTTACCGCGATTCGGAAAAGAGTGAGAAGCGCGAGCGCTCTCACGAAAAGAAGCCGCCATCCGGCGGACCCCGCGGCGCCGATCAATTCGGCCCTCGCACCCCGCGCATGGTCGGAACCGTCACTCGCGCCCGCTGTTCCAATTGTGGCGCCGTTCTCGCTCCAGGTTTTGATCCCAACGGCAAATGTCCCAAGTGTCAGTTCGAGCTCCATTGCTGCAAGCAGTGCCGATTTTTCGACACTGGCGCGCAGTTCGAATGCACGCAGCCCATTCGCGAGCGTATCTCCCCCAAAGACGCCAAGAACAACTGCACCTTCTACGAATTTCGCATGACGGTCGAAAAAGACACCGCTCCTACTTCTTACGCCCAATCCACCGGTTCCATCGCGCCTGCGCCCCCGCGCTCCAGCGACGCCCGCCAGGCCTTCGAAGACCTGTTTAAAAAATAATTGGGCATTACGGATTCTAAGGCGGCCCGCTTCGTTGGTCGGGTCCCAGCGCTCCCCTTTCGCAGGTATTACGTACGAGTCGCGGTACCTACAGAGGTCTCCGACCAGAAGGCCGCTCAGGCCAGCGAGGTGGCAAGTGCGGCTCCAAACACCGAAGGGCAACTTGCTAAGTTGGTAGGCGGTAGGACCCTCGAGCGGGCGCCCGCCGCCGCGGTGAAAGTCAGCAGCAATGAACAAGCGCCAAACAACACCGTCCTGCAAGCCAATCTTGCCGAGATGGGTAGGAATTTTGCTGCGGCGATCGACCCGGAGAACGATGTGGACGATTTCAAGTTTACCGCGATCCGAAGAACAGGCGGGGCATCGTGGCAGTGCATCTCGAAAAGCAGTCTCCAACACTGCGCTCTGTTGTCCGCGTGGATAAAGAGGACAAATCCAATTTGCTTGGCTGGCAAGGACCCGGCGCGGAAGGAACCAACTGGGATTTTACCTTTTCAGCGGAGACTGGCCTACACTTACTTTTCACTGCTATCCTCGTGCGTCAGGAGTCTCAACTATGAAGCACTCGCGCCGCTGTTTTCTCGAAGCTGGCTTTGTTCTGCCCGCGGTCCTGCATTCTGCTCCAGAGCTTGCTACGACGCAGTCTCCTATAGCCGTCTCGCCGCAAGACTCCTCCTTCGATCCCTGGGTCGAAATTCATCGCGAAAACCTTCGCCACAACATCGCCGAAATCTCCCGCCGCGTTTCCGCGCGCCCCGTTCTCGCCGTCATCAAAAACAACGGCTATGGCACCGGCGTTGCCAACATCGCGCAGCTTCTTGAACCGCAGCCGGAAATCTTTGGCTTCGCCGTCGTCAAGCTTCACGAAGCCTTCTCCCTCCGCGACGCCGGCATTCGCAAGCCCATCCTTCTTCTCGGCCCCTTCGACGAGCAAAACCTTGCCGACGCTGTCGTGCGCGACATCCTTCCGATGGTCTACACGCCCCTCGGTCCCGCGCTCGACAAAATCGCCGCCAAAACACAAAAGCCCGTTCGGCTCCATATTTGCATGGACACGGGGATCGGCCGCGTCGGCGTGCCTTATCATCAAGCCGCTCCGCTCGTGCGCGATCTTTCCTCCCGCAAGTCCGTCCGCATCCAGGGCACCATGATGACCTTCACCGAAGATCCCGACTTCGATAAAGAACAGGTTGGTCGCTTCAGCGAAACCTGCTCCGCGCTCGAAAAAGAAGGCGTCGCCTTGGGCAAAAAGCATGCCGCTTCCAGCTCCAGTCTCTTTCTGCATCCCGACGCTTTCCTCGACATGGTCCGCCCGGGCATGGCCATTTACGGCATCTACTCCGAAAACGAGTTTCGCCGCACCAACATTCTTGACCTTCGTCCCGCCATCAGCCTCAAAGCCCGGGTCATCTACGTGAAAAAATTGCGCAAGGGGGACAGCGCCGGCTACAACCGCGCCTATATGGCTAAAGATGACGTCTGGGTCGCCACGATTCCCGTTGGCCATGCTGACGGCTGGCCGCGGGTCGCCGCCAAAGGCGCAAAAGTCCGCGTCAACGGCGATCTTTATCCCGTCGTGGCCACGGTTTCCGCCAGCCATTGCATTGTCGAGATTGGCTCAGAAGAGAAACTCAAAATCGGCGACGTCGCCACATTTTTTGACGCTCAGCCCGGCTCCCGCCCGGAAGATGTTTCCGAATCCTGCGGCGCCTCCGTCTACGACCTCACCATGCACCTCAATCCCTTGCTCCCCCGCCGCATCGTTTAATGCCGCGTGAGTTCTTGTGGGGGCGCGCTTTAGCGCGTCCCCGAAGCTTTGCCAGCGCAGCAACTGCTCACTCCGCCGAAAACTCCAATTTCGCCACCTTCTTGTCTTTCGTCAGCCCAATCGAAACCATCATCGTCATTTCCGGAAACGTCGCGCGGTACCGGTAATCCCTTTGCTCGCCTTCTTCCGTTCGTTCCATCAATTCCAGCGACTTCACCTCTCCAAATTCCTTTAGCGCCGGCCCCAACTCCTTCATCCCGTCAGGGAAGAGTTTTTTCTGCAACTCCTCTGTGAACTGCTCCGGCTCGGCTTTCTCATCGGCAATGGCGCGCAGCAGCTCTCTGACCATCTGCGTCACCTGCGGCTCTTTGTCCGCAATCGGCTTCTCTTCGGGCGCTTTCAGTGCCGGATTGTAAATCGCCGCCACTCCCGACGTGATCTTCTTCGGATTTGCATGCCCCGAATCCAAGTTCGTCAACGCCACCACCGTCAAGCGGTCATCCAGGTATCGCGCGATATAGGTCGTAAATCCCTGCCACGCTCCGCCGTGCTCAATCACCCGATGTCCGTTCACGTTGTTTATTTCCCAGCCGAATCCGTAGTTTGCCTTGTTCGGCTTGCCATTGTTCAGCTTCTCCACTGTCCACATGCGGTCCAGGCTTGCTTTCTTCACTAGCTTTTCCGTGTACAGCGCCGCATCCCACTTTTGCAGATCCTCTGCGGTGAAATACAGCGCGCCATCCGCGGTCGAGTTTAGCGTGGGCGATACCCATTCCTGGTTCTTCAATTCGCCTTTCACCAGCCGGTAGCCCGCCGCACGTCTCGGGATAATGTCTTCTTCACTGATGATGCGCGTTCGGCTCATTCCCAGAGGCTTGAAAATCCTCTCTTGCAGAAAATCCCCGTAGAATTTCCCCGTCACCTTGTGAATCAAAATCCCCAGCAGCACGTAATTCGTATTCCGGTAACTCCAGTCTTCACCCGGCTTGAAATCCATCCTCATCTCGGTAATTTTCTTGTAAAGCTCGTCTTCCGTGAAATCCATCCGAATGTAGAATGGCCCGCCAACCTTTGTCCGCGCTCCCGTTTCATATTCGCCCAACCCCGAAGTGTGGCTCAGCAGGTTGTGCACTTTAATGTCGTTCCACGCCTCCGGCGCATACGGAAAATATTTCTTGATGGGATCTTCCAGGCCCACTTTTCCTTCTTCCACCAGCATCATCACCGCTGTTGCCGTGAACTGTTTTCCCATGGATCCGGACTGAAAAATCGTGTCCGGCGTCACCGCGGCATCCCACTCCACCTCCGCCAGGCCGTAGCCCTGTGCTTTAGTTATCCTTCCGTCGCGATAGACCCCCAGCGCCGCGCCCGGAATGCGCTGCCTTTGCAGCTCGCTTTGGACAAACGCGTCCACCCTTGCATCTATTTCGTCGGCTCCTGCAAGCTTGCTGCCCGGCGTGACCGCAGCAACTCCCAAAACACAAACGATAAGCATTGCGATTTTTCTCATTGGGGCTCCTGGGGGAACTCTTACGGAACACGTCTTTACTGGCGTTCCAGGCAAAAAAATCCAAATCCCGTCTGCCGGCATCTTCTTCTGAAACAAAAACTTTCCATCCTTTGACTGAAATTCAACTGCGCCGTCATTGTCAAAATCGCGGGCTCTCCCCAGTTGCCACGGCAAATGCAAAGAAAGGGTCATGTCCGCGAGTTCTTTCGAATGATTAAACACAAAGACGATCTGTCGCTGATCGCTCACCAACCGCCGCACATCCATCTCAGAAGTCCCACAGCCAGACACATCAACTTCAGAAGCAACGCCCGCCGCCTGCGCCAGCGAAGTCACGAGCCGCCTTGTCGCCTCTTCATGCCGTCTCTGATACGCCATTGCCAGAAACGACCCCACCAAAACAGCCTTCCCCCTCCCATAGCTTTTCTCGACTAATGCAGCTTCGCCGTCTGCGAACCGTGCCAGCACTTGTGCATCAGAAAGCGGCTCCAGCTCTTCCTCAAACGCCTCGCCACCGACGTCCACCGGCGCCGTCAACCCCAGAAGCTGAGACAATACTTCCGTCTTGATGAGGGGATTGTCGACCGGATGAATGATCTTCTCTCGCGCTCCGAAAGCCTCCGCCAGGCCGAAACCGGGAATCACTTCGCTTGCAAAGCCCCGCTCATCATTCCACGCCAACCGCGCCTCCGCCACGGCGGTCCCACCACTCTGCACGTAACGCTTCACGCCTTCCGCCACTTCTCTCGACATCATCACCGGGAAAGGCAGAAACAGAACTTTGTACTGGCCGAGCTTATTGTGAATCACATCTTCCGGATGGACGAAATCCACCGGAATCTGTTGTGCGGAAAAAGCGCTATGCAAACCCATGAGCGAGTCGCGTTCTGCATTTCCCAGTTTCGAAAGTGACGGCTGCGAACCGCCCACCATGTAAGACAGCCGGTTGTAGAGAATCGCCGCGTGCGCCGGCGCCGGTTTCGCGTTCAATATTTCCGCTCCGTGCCGCGCGATGATGCGAGCCACATTCCCCGCCGCCTGCGAGCGGTTGGTCAGCGATCCGTCCAGATGGATCAGCCCGTATCCGTTCGATTCGAATCCCGAACTCATTGGGTACCACGCATAGATCGCAATTTCACGCGCCCCGTGCGCCACGGCCTCCCACATCCAGAATTCTTCCTCGTGGGGCGCCACGGGATCCGCAATGCGCATTCCCGTGGCGCCCTGGCCAGCTTGCAATTCGCCGATCCAAAATCCCTTGCTGAAGCTGCGTCCTGCCGAACGCGTAAAATCCAGCCCAGTCGAAAGCATGGCGTAAGACCACGGTCGGGTTGACTCTGAGTGCTTGGGGTAGAGTGATGTTCCGGTACCATGCCGCGTTCAACGCACCTAGCGTTTTGTATTTTGCCTTCAGCCACACCCGGAATCGCGCTTGACTGGAATCGCAGTAGCAAAATTCAGGATTGGTCAATGATGGGAACTCCGCCCAGTTGACGACGTGCGGCTCGCTCCAGACGTCCCACCCATACAGCGCCGGCGAAAGGTTCGCCGCGCGCGAAAGTGCATCGAACCTGGTCACCTCCTTGCGCACGGCCGCGTGATCGATGCAAAATCCCGGCGCCGATTGCGACTCGATAACCGCCCCGCTGCGATCCACAAATCGCCCCTCTGTTCGAAACCCAACAAGAGCAGCACTGGCCACAAGCAATCCGCAAATTGGGCCGACAAGACCAGCAGGCCGAGCGAAGCTTTTGGCGCAAACTTCTTCGCTGCTATCGCCAGTGCAAAGTGCCCCAGAAACATAGCCCCGCACTATGACTACGGCTCTTCTTACTGTCAATATGTCTCGGTTTGATCTTCAGGACACGAGTCGCAAAATCACCGATGACAAGTAAAACGCGAGAAACCCTGCAAACGCTACCCACAAGAACTTTGCAAAATAGAGCCCGCGAAAAAACCACTCATGTTGTGACACTAGCCGCCGGTCATCATGAGGTGCCAGGGCCTTGGGGGCAACAGCTCTATGTGTGATGTGTGATGCACCTTGTCCATCCGCAAAACCCTCCAACAATTAGACCAACGCGGATAGCCAGTGCATAACCGACCCATCCGCCCCTGGCGTGTTCAGCGGCTGCCAGCGAAGTTCCAGCGGGCATGCCGAAGCCCATGAGAATGAGCAATTGCCAAAGCGCCATACCTAAAGCATCGCCACCGTCTGGACCAAGCCCTCTACCCGCATCTGCCGTGCCAGTAGAAAGATCACCTTTCGCTGCTGCCTAGTTGAGTTGACGAAAGGAATTGCGTTTCAGTTGATCCGCAACGAGAACGCAGGGCGGTCGATTGGCTCGATGGGTTTCCCTTTCAGCGCGTCGTGGACTTTGCGCAACAGTCCGTCGCGCGAGAACGGCTTTTGCAGAAAATATACGCCTTGCAAATGGCTGGGGACTTCGCTGAACTCTTCCGTATATCCGGACATATAAACCACTTTCAAATCCGGGAGCTCCTTCTTCAGGTGCTTTGCCAGTTCCGGGCCGCGCATCCGCGGCATCACCACGTCGGTGACCAGAATGTCGACTTCGCTCGCGAATCTTTTCCCAATGTCCAGCCCTTCCTCGCCGTCCGCCGCGGTCAAAACTTGGTACCCGGCCGATTTCAGGAACTCGCACGTCAGCATTCGCACATCGGTTTCGTCTTCGACCAGCAGCACGGTCTCCTGACCGCCGCGCAATTTTGCCGCGCGTTCTTCCACTAGAACCGCTTCCGCCTTGTCGGGCACTTGCGGGAGGTAAATTTGAAACCGCGCTCCTGCGCCGGGTTCGGAATCCACGAAAATGTACCCCGAGCTCTGTTTTACCACGCCGTACACCGTCGCCAGCCCCAGCCCCGTGCCTTTGCCCGGCTCCTTGGTCGTGAAAAAAGGCTCGAAAATTCGGGCCTTCGTGCTCGGCTCCATGCCGTGCCCCGTGTCGCTTATCGCGAGCATCACGTAATCTCCCGGCGCTAGCGGTTGGCGCGACTGTGCGTAGCGTTCATCCACGCAAACATTTTCCGTTTCGATGGTCAGCGTTCCGCCCTTTGGCATCGCGTCCGAAGCATTCACCATCAAATTCAGCAGCACTTGCTCCATTTGCCCCGGATCCGCTTGCACGCGCCCTAGCGGCTCGCCGAGCTGCGTCTTATATTCAATGTCTTCTCGCAACAGCCGCTGCAACAGCCTGCCCATCTCTACGATCAATTCGTTTAAATCCAAAATTTTCGGCTGCAGCATTTGCCGGCGACTGAAGGCCAGCAGTTGCCGTGTCAACATCGCCGCGCGGTCCGCGACTCGCCGAATTTGTTCGCAATTCCCGCGCACCGCGTCGGTCGGCTTGATGCGCTCCAGCGCCAGGTCGCTGTTTCCCTTGATCACCGTCAGCAAATTGTTAAAGTCGTGCGCCACGCCGCCGGCAAGCCGTCCCAGCGCATCCATCTTCTGCGCCTGCCGAAGTTGTTCCTCAAGTTGTTCCCGCTGCTGCTGGTTGTGTTCCAGCGTGTTGCGCATACTTTCGAACGCTCGCGTCACGCGGGCCACTTCGTCGCCGCCTGCCGCCGTCAGCGGATAGCCGAAATCTCCTTCTTCCAGCGCTCGCACGCCTTCCATGAGAGATCCGAGCGGCTTGGTAAACGTATCCGAAATCACGTAAACCAGCGTCACGCCCGCGAGCACCACAATCAGTCCCAATCCCACCAGCAAATGATTCAGCCGACCGAGCGACGCCAGCGCCTCTTCATCTGACTTCAGCACAATAAAACTCAGATTCGGATGCGCGCCCGGCAGCAGCTCCAGCGAGCCGGTATAGAAATGCTTTTTGTCGAGCTGCGCGTCCTGCGGCTTGGTTTCGCCCTTGAGCTGCCGCGCAATTTCTTGCTCCTCCAAAGGCGGCAGCGAGCTCACCTCCACATTTTCGCCACTCTGAAACACCACCTCGCTCGCTAGAATCCGTCCCAGATCCTTGGCTCGCGCCGGATCAATCTCGCGTCCCACAATCACTTCGCCCATCTGCACGCTGTTAACCGGCGGATCCTTGTAAAACCTCTTTACTACGACCTGATAAATCTTCTTCCCGTTGACCCACCAATCCCGGCCCCCCGCGCCGCGCACCAACTCGCGAATGCTTTCGCTTGCCACATCCGCCGGAAAATCCGCAATCCGGCTCTGCAACGCGGTGATTTTTCCTTTGCCATCCACGAGCGCGAACAGGTCGCACTCCTCCGACTGCCACGGATCGTGGCTCACGTCGTGAATGACGGTCGGGTCGCCGTTCCGCATGTATGCCAGCGTGGCCAGCAGCTCCGCTTTGCGGCTCAACACCAGCCGCCTTTGCTGCTCCATGACCCGAAATGTTAGGATGGAATTGCGCGCGTCTTCTTCGACCTGCCGCTGCGCCTGACCCTGCATGGATTGGCGCACGGCCAACAGCGTCCCGCCGGTCATCGTAGCGATGACCAGCACCAGCGATAGCAAGAACTTGCTGCGCAGTTTCATTCGTCCCGCGAACTCCTGGAATCGTTCGACGGTCACCCGAAACAGACGCGGCCTTCTTGCTTGGTTTGCTATGCGTCCGCTGACGTGGCGCTCGGGGACATGCGTCTCGTGCCCGGTGGAGCTGACTTTTTCGGCTGGCGTTCGCATGAGAGGGCTAGGAGACCATGAAGTATGTGTTTTTTAACTTTTAGCTGTAATAGCCTTTCAGTACTATTTTTCTAGGAAGCGCGGACAGCTGTCCTTCTGGCGCCCTCTGTTCAGCCCTTGAGTAGCGCCAGGCACGTCGGTCATTTCGAATGAAAAGCGGGACCTCTGCGCCATCGCGCGGCTCTTGCGCGATGAAATCCCTCTTTGTCTTTTCTCCTTCTGCTTTCTGCTTCATCTCTTTTCCCATGGCCGAAGGCGCGGCAGCCACCGCCGCACATTCCGGCAATATTCCTCATACGCCGCGCCAAACATCTTCCGCAGCGTCGGCTCTTCATACCCAATCACAAACAAATGGACACCGAGCACCACCAGGCAGGCCACGATGACGGCTGCCAGGTTCGCCCGCCCAAACACGACCCACAGCCCAGTCCATCCTGTAAGGAATCCCACGTACATGGGATTGCGTACGTAGCGGTAGAAGCCGACCACAACCAGTCGCTTCGGCGGTGCGATGGGCGCCGGCGTTCCGTGTCCTGTACGCCCAAAGTCCCATACGCACCGCAGCGCCACCGCAAATCCCGGCACCGACGGCACCACCGCGATCCAGCGCCATCGCGCCGCACCGCCCGAGGAGAATGGCTCCACATGGAAGCCCAACCACACCGGTAATATCCCAAACCACAGCGCAAAGAATCCCGCTCCCACCCGCAGCTCCGCCGCCGCCGTCGCCCAATTCGCATCATTCCCCGCATGTGCCGGTGCGTCAGCTTGTGCGCGCATCATGATTCACCCCTTTCTTCGGGTGCCCTTCCGAATTTCGAGTGTCCATTTTTAATTTTCCAACCCCGATGAACTGCTTCTACCTAAGGAAACGACCTCGCGCGATCTTCGGTAACAGCTTTCCTTGTCCTCCACTCTTCAACTCGCCCAGGGAATTACTCACCTGCACGGTTACATTTTGAGCCGCGAGGCCATTCCTCCCATACCTACCCGAGCCAGTAAGTCCCAAAGCATCAGCCAATTACGCTGTGGACCCACACTTGCCCCAAATCTCCCCAGCATCCGCGTGCCTGGGCGTGGTGAAAGGGCGCGCGGTTGAAGGAGGCCTCCGTGAAGACTATGAAAAACCTGGGCTTGGCTCTGGTTGCCATTTCTCTGCTCGCGATACCGGCTGCCGCCAAGCAAGGGGCAAAGGGCACGCGCAACAACCATGGTGCTGGCCAGCAGCGTGGCCAGGCCCGTGCCGAGCAGGTTCAGAACGCGAACAAGAAGGGCGATAAGGACAAGTCCAAAGCCGCCCAGAACCACGGCAAACATAAAGGCTGGGCGAAAAACGGCCAGCACAAAGCCAAGGGCCACAGCTAAAAGCAGTCTTCCATCGCTGCATTCTATGGATCCGACCAAGGGGAGCCGTCCGAACTTCGGCCAGCTCCCCTCTTTAGTTTCTACCTCCTCGTCTCTGCTCTCTAAATTTCCGTTTCTGATCCCGTCTTGAAGATCATTGGGGGAGCCGCGTGATCGTTGGGCAGACGCGGCATCACTCCATCGGCCATCCACAGCCATGTCTTTATCCTCGGTTCCGTAGCGGCAGGTCTCTAGCCCGGTGCTTTTGACTTCTTTCTCTGGTACGCGACTTGTCTTGCCCTTCTTCGAATCGCCGCCATTTCGTTGGCGAGGTGGCGTTTTGCTTTTTCTCAGTGCAAAATGGAATCAGAATGTGCCGAATTGCTGCACGAAAGAGGCGTGTTCATTGATAAACACGAAGACCATCTTCGTCCTCGCCATCACTTCGATTGCTTCCGGCGCAAGCCTGGCCGCGCAGAAGCAAGCACAGCCGCGCTTGCCTTACACCGCGGTCCACGATCCGCAATTCATCCCTGCTTCCTCGGCAACGTTTTTGCACGATCCCGACCGCGTCATCGGCATCACCGCAGGCGCCGTCGCCAAAGCCTACCCGGCCGCGATTCTCTCGCAGCATGGCCTTGTCGAAGATCAATCCCCCTCCGGTCCGATCGCCGTCACCTGGTGAAGCTACTGCAACACGGCCCTCGTGTTCAGGGCCGCCAGCAAGGGACGCGACCTCTATATGGACAATGCCGGCGTCGTCGGCGGCAACGAAGTTTTCCGGGACCGCGAAACCGGCAGCCGCTGGCAGCAATCCAGCCTGCAAGCCATTTCCGGGCCGCTCAAAGGCGAGCACCTTGAGCTCTATCAGTTTCTTCTTACCGATTGGCAGGAATGGCGCCGCCTGCATCCTGACACACTGGTGCTTAAGCCTCTTCCCGGTTACGCCGACCGCATCCCCGAAAAGAATGAAATGATTCGCCGCGGCCTCTCCGGTCTAGGCTCCGCGCCTCCTGGCGTGCTTCGCGTGGACCGCCGCCTCCCGCCGCGCACGATGATTCTCGGCCTCGACGTCGGTGCTTCCAGCGAAGCGTTTCCGCTCTCCGTGCTTCGTGAAGCCCGCGTCATCCACGACGAACTTAGCCGCCAGCCGGTTCTCATCGTCCATCAGCCGTTATCGGACACTACTACCGCCTTCATAGCGCGCGCAAAAGGGAAGACGCTGCAATTCCGGGCCGCCAATGCGGACGCTACCGAACTCACCGATAAGGAAACCGGCTCGCGCTGGGACGCTTATGGAAAATGTCTTTCCGGCCCGTTGAAAGGCTCACAACTCGAATCGCTCATCTTGGAGCCGGAGTATTGGTTTGCCTGGTCGGAATTCCATTCTGAGACCAAAATCTATTCCCCCGCTGCACGCAAAAACTAAGTCCCGGACAATATTGAAGCGGCGCCCTTTTGGAGTGCGGGCTGCTTGCCGCAGGCAAGCTCGATGCCGCCTTGCCTCTCTTCTCTGCCTCACGACGGTCAAGCGCCCTAGGCGCGAACCGTCATCTGTTTTCGACGCGATGCGTGCCATCTTCTACGAGCTTCAATGACTCGCCAACCCCTTACGCCGGCCCCGGCATCGTCAGTGGAGCACCCTTCTTCGCGAAAATCATCGCCAGCAGCTTTGCTGGCTGAGTTTCGCTCGCATTGCGCGACACTTCGTGCGTGCTTCCTGGCGCCTCGTAGAACATCTCTCCCGGCCGATAGGTTCTCTCTTCCTGGCCGGAAACCTTGGAGACCACTTTCCCTTCCAGCACATACGCCAGCACGAAGCCTGCATGGTGGTGCACCTTGCCGACTCTTCCCGGCGCGTAGTCAACTGTACTGACCGTCACCTCCCAATCGTCCATCGTGAGATTCGGCAAGTCATGTTTGAAAACCAAGTCGGCTCCGGATCGCTCCCCGCTTTGCGTTCCAGCTTGCGGAGCTTCCGATTTCATTGAGAGTTCCAGCGTAGAAGCACGACCCGCCACTCCGGTCCGTGCCTGCACCTCGGCCGCTCCCAGGTGGTACAACAAGGCAATCGCTCCGGCAAACGTATCTCTTCGTGTCATGGTCATCATGGCCCGATTATACTCGCCGCCGCTCTCTGTGCGGCAGCCGACCTTCAGGGCGGTCAGGGCGGTTCTTTTCCCTTTATAGGGCACAATATGGCAGATCCCGGGGAGTTGGAAAACCGAGTTGTGGCGCAGTTGATCCTGTTTTCGGCGAAGGGACACAGCGCCCGTGCGGAAAGTTTTCAAACCATTTCAACGTCTGCTTGCGCTGAGGCTAGTTGGCGCAGAGCATAGACCCACGAAGATAGCGCCGTCAAGGTGCTATCTGGCAGGCGCTATCGGCAACTAGCCAAATTTCTTACAAGTAGCTTACAAAGAATTTACCAGGTGTTTGTCCTCTCGCATTCCAAGCGCGTCCTGAATAGTCCATTCATGTAGACGCGGGCTGACTTGGCCTGGCCTAAATGAACCAAAACGAAAAGAATCTCACATGGGACGAAAGAAGGGGCAACGCAAACCTGACGAGGAGATGCGCAGAACGGCTGGCGATCTTATTCAGGTCGCCATTGAGGTATTCATGAAAATGCATGGCGTTGACCGGAAAACGACGCAACGGTGGATAACGAGCGCAGCCGTAACCGCCGCAAAATGGAAAACTCCCAAGTCTCGATAAGTCTGGTAATTCCGGCCAATGAGTCTAGGGGACTCAAGTGGAGAACGACGAGATGCACGATTCGATTGACATCCAATTAAAGGTGCGCTTTGAGGACGGCGAGCTAGTGGAGAAGGCGATTCTTTGCCCTAGTTGCGGGGGCGAAATGAGGACGTACAAGGCATGCGACGGGGACGGGGAATGCTACGCGCTCTTGGCATGTATGCTTTGCGGAAATCCCTTGGCCGCGTGTGCAACAGAGGAAGAGATGAAAAGAAACCTGGAAGAGATATGGCGGGAGGTTAAGGCTTACTTGCAACCCACGCGAAAGAATTAGCCGGGGACGCTTTCGCGCAGCATGGTTTTTGTGCCCTGGATGATTTCTGCGGGGCGAAAGGGAGGATTTCCCTTTCTCAATTTGAAACACCACTCGCCCCACCCTCTAACCCGCGCATAATCAATGATATGATATGTATTCTTCAAATACATGCTAGCATTACGGTTTAAGATAGACCGCTCCAATCCGGTTAATTCACCACTTCGGGTCTTGCTTTTGGTATGTGGAATCGGGAAGCTATTATGGACGAACAGGCAATCCAGATAGTGGCGGATGGGGAGGTCACGGTGTCCTTAGAAATTACACAGCGAGAAATGAACGGGATTTACCTTCTGGCGCTTCGAGGGCGCTTGGTGCTCGGAGATGAGGGCATCGGGTTTCGCACCACGGTTGACAATCTCCTCTCCTCCGGCGCGACAAGAATTGTGATTAATCTGGAGCACGTCAATTATGTGGACAGCGCCGGCCTCGGCGCACTGATCGAAGCGCATCGAAAGACAAAAGCGAAAGGTGGACAGCTTAAGCTCTCGAATCTCCGCCCGAACTTCAAGCAGGCCCTGGAAATCGCCCGCCTGCTGCCCATCTTTGAAACGTTTCCGACCGAGGCTGCCGCTATCGCTGGCTTTCTGAGCTTCGAACCCACTGTCGACGGGCCACGGCAATCAGGGCCAACGACTACATTGTGAGGACTGCGCGGAACTGAGCCTTGCCCTCCACGACGCGCCGATGGGCCTTCGAGCTTCAGTCAACGGAACAGCGGACACGCGACAGAAGACTGCGAATAAGTGGATAAGAAACAGACATGTCGGTTCTCTTGAGGAGGAATACGACAGGCCATTTGGTAGTCTCCTATTGCGAACGGGTGTCACTTCAAAAAGGGTAGCCACTTCAAAACAGGAGAGCACGGATGGCCATTTATCAGACCGGGGGATACCGCGTGAAGCCGTCCCCGGTGGAGAAAGTCAAGCAGGCGATCAAGGTGTTTGTCCGGTACGTGCAAGGAAACGAGCCCGGAACAAAGATGTATCTGGCATGGCAGGAGAAAAACGACCCGACGCGCTTTCTGCACCTTTTTATTTTTGAAGACTGCGCAGCGCAGGCGCGCCATGGAGGGTCGCGGCGGTAAAGCAGTTCGAGTCTGTCTCCAGAGCTGGTCGGCGGCGACGTGGTGTTCACCGATTACGAGATGATTTTGGGCAAGCCGACCGAGGCGCAGTGGTTGCAAGGGAAGACCGGGGTAAGGGAGTCGGGCGAAAAAAGCAAAGAGTCGAAAGGGCGGACATTGCAGCGTTCTACTTCGTTATGCCCTTACCGCGATCGGTCGGGAACGGAGTGGGCCCGAGGCGGGAGGCTGATCGGCCGAGTTGCGTTTTGGTGTTGTTTCCTTGCGGCCGCGCCTGTCAGTTCAGGCTTTGATGCTGGAATGGCAAGGAAAGCCCCGAGCAGTTTGTAAAGAACTTGTTAGAAAAAAAAGAACCGACTCCCCGACCAAGTCGGTATAAATTCCGGTCGGCGACTACAACACCTACTTCGTTAGGTCCTTGGGGCGATCGAGCGGGAACAGGGTGGGCTCGGCGGGAGGCTGGTCGGCAATTTCGTTGAGTTCGGGATAGTGCTGGCGGAGGGGCTCCGGCACTTTCACTTTTTTGCGCTTCAGGATGCTGATGAGCTGGAGCGCGTTAACCACGGCCTTGCCCTGGAAATGGTTGTTGGTGATGACGAAGGAGCGCTGCGTGTGCTCGCTGACTTTGCGGACGCGGGCGATCCACGGTTCAAGCTCTTCCTGGGAATAGAGATAGTTGTAGCGTTCGTGCGACGGCAAGTTTTCGTCGTCGGTGAACCAGGTGTCGTAGCGGCGGCCGTGCAGGCGGACGTAGCCGACGGGTGAGGTCGCCTGCGCGGAAGGCGCGAGCGAGCGCCCGATGATGGGCTGGTCGATGTTGCAGATGCCCGCGCTGTGCTCGAGCAGAAGCGCCAGAGTTTCGGGGGAGTTCCAGGTGTCGTGGCGCACTTCGACAACAAGCGGGTAATCGCGAAAACGCAGCAGCACCGCGGAGAGATAGGCCATGGATTCCTTGGTGCGGTGGAAGGAAAAAGGGAATTGCAGGAGGACGGCGCCGAGCTTTCCGGCGGCGCGCAAGACGTCGAAGCCGGTGCGGACGGCGCTCTCGTCGTCCGTGGCGGAGCCGGAAATTGCGAAAGCAACGTCATGCGTAAAGCGCTGCCAAAGTTTTGCGGTGAAGACGAAATTGCGGTTCCCGGAAACGAGATCGACCCATTGCTTGGCGGTCTCCGGTTTCAACGGCTGGTAAAACGAAGTGTTGATTTCGATGGTGTCAAAGAATTCAGAAAGATAGGCGGCTTCGTGGAAGCCGCGCGGCCGGCGCGAGGGATAAACGTAGCCGTGCCAGTCCGGATAAGACCAGCCG
Organism: Acidobacteriota bacterium; assembly: GCA_003224085.1. GTDB lineage: Bacteria > Acidobacteriota > Terriglobia > Acidiferrales > UBA7541 > Acidiferrum. Next base: position 144,331 of record QHYK01000049.1, read on the forward strand.
GCGGGGCCGATGCGGAGGGCATGCGGGGACGAGGCGCCCTGCGCTTCGCCTGCGGCGGCTTGAGCCTCTGGAACGTCCAGGGTATTGGGCGTGCCGGGATGATCTTGAGGGCCTGGCACATGGAAAACGCTGGCGGGGAGGGGAGTTTTTCGTCGGTGTGGCGGCATAGTCGCTCTGCTGGACCTTATATATGGGTAGGATAGACTTTGCAACGCATTGAAAAAAGAAATGGAAGAAATGGCAGAACGGTTGCCCCCGCCGCGACAGGCTGCTATGCTGTGCCCGATGCGGTACTGCTTGCCTATCCCCGTTTGCCCGCCCCTTCCGAGAAAGTTCCACAGGTGCAAACATGAAACTTTCCATCAATTACAAGCATGTCGAATCGCACAAACCGGTGGAAGTTGAAGTTGCGCGTCACGTAGCCAAATTGCAGAAATTGTTGAAGAGCTACTCGCCGGATCTGGTGCAGTTACACGGTGGGTTTTCGGTGAACCCGCGCACGCAGGAAATTTCCTGCGCACTAACCCTCTCGCTGCCGTCGGGGTCGCTGCGCGCCACCGGGGAAGCGGCTGCGGTGCGCACCAGTTGCAAGAAAGCGTTCAGCGAACTGGAAGCGCAGGTAAAGAAGCACCAGGAGAAGCTGCGCAAGGATTACGAGTGGAAGCGCAAACGCCCTCGCGTGCGCGAAGTTGCAATCATTTGAAGCCCATGGCTGGAGCCAGTGCAGTCATGTGCCTATTGGAGCCCGAGTATTTTGACCGTAGAGGGCGCACCGAGTGGCGCGCTCTACGAGAACACTAAGGAGGGAAAGCGGGAGCTAGCCTCCGCGCTCCCCAAAGGGCCCTGTGGAAAAAGCGGCGCCGTCGCTAACAACTAGAAAGATTCAAGGTGGAATCGGTTCAATTTCTGTTCTGGCGCCCTGTTAAGTGCAGCACGGAGTTGCATCGCGCCAGTAGACGCCGCTGTACGTTCCTTTCAAGTCACTAGCTTCCAGTTTTTGAAATATTTCCTCAGATTTCGCAACGTCAGTAATTCACCTGAGGCGCGTTCAAGGGTTTACCTGATTTATTTCACAGCAGCATCTTGCAAACTCACGGGCGCGGGCTGGCGTGGTGCTCGGGTGGAGTGGTGGTGTAGCTGCCACAGACGCTCCATGAGCAAGTGGTCTTTCTACCGAGTGATAGCAAATCCGTACAATTGAGAGATTTTGCGCCGTGGCGGGAGCCCGTCTGAGGAGGGGTGATGATTCGAATGGCAATTCGAAACGGGCATGTCTCTTTTCTTGCGTTGATCACGGGAATCATGATGCTTTGCGGGATATTGGGGGGGGCGGGGAGTTTGCTGGCGCAGTCGGACCTGGGAAAGATTTCCGGATTTGTGAAGGACCCTTCGGGTGCGACGGTACCGAACGCGAAGGTGACCATTCGAAGCAATACTGGCGTGGAGCGCCAGACGACCACAAACGAATCAGGGTATTACGTCATAACGAACGTGCCGCCGGGGCTGTACACGATGACGGTGGAGGCGTCGGGGTTCCAGAAGTTCGAGAGCACGAACAACAAACCGGACCCGGCGGCGGATATGGTGATTGACGCATCGCTGACGGTGGGTCAAGCGAATCAAACCGTGGAGGTCTCGGCATCAGCTGTGGTGCTGCAAACGGAATCGGCAGCTGTGCAGAAGTTGGTTACGCGAGAACAAATTGACTCGCTGGAGCTCATGGGGCGTAATCCAGTCCTGATGGCGAATTTGCTGCCGGGGATGAGGGGAGGAACCCTGGCGAATCTCTCTTTCAATTTCAGCCAGGGCCCGTCGAACATCAACGGAGCAAGAACGCCGGAGAGCCTGATCACCTATGATGGGGCGCCCGCGGTGCGCACGCGTTCAAACGGTACCAGCCTGGGAGCTGCCGATCTTGACTCCACGCAGGAGGTGCAGGTTCTGACCGCGAATTATGCGCCGGAATTCGGGAGATCCTCCGGCGGGCAAATTCGTATCACCTCAAAGAGCGGCACACAGGAGTTTCATGGGGCGGCTTACGAATACGTTCGCAATACGATTTTTGACGCGAACCCTTGGAGACGCAATGCGGTTCCCGCAACGACGAAGATCACCGCGCCAATTCACTACAACCAGTTCGGATATAACATCGGAGGCCCCTTGTACATCCCGAACCATTTCAACACGAACAAGACTAAGGTCTTCTGGTACTGGGGCCAGGAGTGGGTGAGGTACATCTTCACGGACACGCAGAGCCTGACGGTTCCAAGCGTCAAGATGCGAACGGGCGATTTCAGCGAGCTGCTGGATCCGAACAACACTTTCATCACGCGTAAGGACGCCCTGCAGAACAAGATTCCCGCATTTATAACGGATCCAAACTCGCCCCTGGCCTCACAATGCGGCCAGGAAATTACTCCTCCTACGGGGACCTCTCCGGGCGCGTTCAACACAAACGGATGTTTCCCCGGTAATATCATTCCGCAGCCGGGAAGCACGACAACGGGAACGACAGCCAGCCCAAATGGTCTTGGGATTCTAAACGTGTTTCCTCAGCCCAATCTCACGACACCGCTTTCCAACGGCAACAACTGGTTTTTTTCAGCACAGCACCCGCAACACCAGCGCAAGGATACGATCGCGATTGATATAAATATGACGGAAAACCAACGCCTTCGGTTCCGCCACCTATATTACTCATTTTGGGAATACCAGCCGCTCGATGGAAACACCAACGAAACGCCAAAGTATTTCGACCGGCCGAACCAGACATATTCGATCGACCATGTGTGGACGATCAGCCCGACGAGGGTGAACGAGATTCTCCTAACCTATGCACAGGACGTTGTTCACATCCCGGTAAACGCGCCGGCCTTCCTGGATCGCACGAAGGGTGTGGTGCAGGGCACCGGCTACTTCGGACTTAACTATCCATATATATTCCCCGTAAGCGAGAAGCTCCTTCCCAACCGCATTCCCACAATCAACATGAGCAACTTCTCCCAGATCAACGGTGGGCCGTATCCCTCGCACTCGGCAGGACCCATATCTGACTTATCGGAAAGCTTCAGCTGGATCAAAGGGAATCACACATTTAAGTTTGGTGGATTAGTGGAGCACTCGGGAGAGAATGACAACGATGAAATCAACGTGCAGGCGTGTCCGACTTGCACGAACAATCAAAACGGCCAATTTTTGTTTACAGATGGCCGCCCCAACGGAACGGGAGTCGCCGTCGGAAATGCGGCTCTCGGACTGTTTGATACCTATTCGGAAATCGGCCACCGCGCGTACACGATCTTTCGGTCGAATATGTTTGAGGGCTTTGGTCAGGATGCCTGGAAAGCCCGTCAGAATCTGACCATCACCTACGGCGCGCGCTACACAGTTGTCGTGCCCTACCATGCGGTGTGGGGAAACATGATCGTGTTTGACCCCAGCTTTTACGATCCGAGCAAAGCGGTCACGGTTGATTCCACGACAGGCTTGATCACAGGGAGTCCAACGATTGATCAGCTTTACAACGGGATGGTGATACCGGGAACGGGCTTTCCCACTTCAGCGATTGGGCGCGTGCCCGAAGCCCGCACGACTTTATACAGTGTCTTGTTCCATCCCGGAGTTCCGAATCATTACTCGGACATTCAGTGGGGCGAGATCCAGCCGCGAGTGGGATTTGCCTACCAGTTCAACAAGAACACTGTGCTGCGGGTGGGCGGGGGTCGGTTCTTTACGCGGCTGGGTGTAAGCGATTCGATCTTTCTTGGCGGAAATCCGCCGTTTCAGCCAAATGCCAGCGTTACACTCGGGTCGGTAGACAATCCGGGAGGAAATGGAACGAACGCCTTGCCGCTGGTGGTAACGACACAGAGTAAAGCCTTCAAGAATCCAGAGGCGTGGGACTGGAACTTCACGGTGGAGCGCCAGTTATTCTGGAAGTCGCTTCTCAGCATCGGATATGTGGGCCGCCACGGGTTGCATCTGCAACGGGAGGCGGATATCAATCAACCGACTGCAGCCGTTGTTGCGGCAAACCCATGCCTTCTCCCCGGGGCAAAGCCGGCATGCAATCTCAATGCGTTCCGGCCGTACAAGGGTTTCAGCTCGATCCGCGAGACCGACAACGTTGCTAATTCCATTTATCATTCGCTGCAAGTTTCCTGGACTCGACGTTTCTCGAATGGCCTTCAATTTGGCGCTGCTTATACCTTGTCCAAGAGCATGGACAATGGATCGAACCAGCGGGACGTGGTTCCAGATACCTACGATCCGGGTATGTTGTGGGGCCCCTCAGAGTTCGATGTTCGCCATATCTTGACTGTCAATTATCTTTACGAATTGCCCTTCTTCCGTCACCAAAGGGGTTTCGTCAGTAAGGCGCTCGGCGGGTGGCAAATCAGCGGCATTTCGCAGTTCCAGACGGGCACGCCATGCAGCGTTGCCGGGCCTAAGGACTACGTTGGTGTGGGTTTGGACCCGAACTTCGGATGTGGAGTAAATGGCCAATACTGGGTTGTCAACGGCCATCCCTACATCATCGGGAAGTTTGCCGCGAACGGGGCGAAAGATCCCAATCAGTGGTTTGCGACAACGAACCCCGACGGATCCTCCATCTTCACAGCGCCCCCGGCAGGCACGTTCAACACGCAGCTTGTTCGCGACCTTATTTATCAGCCGGGATTTCAGAACTGGAACATGGGATTGTTCAAGTCCTTCCCGATGAACGAGAAGAGGGGGTTCCAGTTCCGAGCCGAGGCCTACAACGTGTGGAATCACCCGAACTGGGGCGGCAACAGCGGAGGCGGCGTGGATTTCAACCCGACAAGTCCCACGTTCGGTAAGGTTACGTTTAAAGGCAGTGGCAGTTCGGGGCAAGGCGAGCGGAACCTACAACTCGCGCTGCGGTTTTACTTCTGAGAGAGTTGTTGCTCGTCGAGACCGCGGTTGGCGGCCAGACACGGCAGTGCACACGGAACATAGATGAAGAATTACGCTGTAGCAAGTGGGCAATGCAGAGCAGGAATTCCTTCGAGATTTCGATTAGGAATTTTCCGGACAGGCGCAGCAAGAATTTATGTGCAAAGAAATACTATCTCCCATCAGCAAATAAGCCATCAGCAAATAAGCCTTGACAAGCGAAGAAGAGGAGTTTTACTTTATTTTTTCAAATTTGACGGCCAGACACAGCACCCGTCCTTGTGACTGAGCGTCAAAACCATTAGTCCTCGGCGATGTTCGTTGCACCAAGCCACCTGGGCCCCAATGACCAACGCTGTCCCCAACGAACCTATCCGGGTGTTCTTGCTAATTGAAACCCGCCTGTTGCGTGAGGCTTTGGTGCGCCTTTTTTGCAAACGTCCAGACGTTACAGTGGTTGGAGAAAGCGGGCAGGTCGACTTAACGATAAAAGACATTGTGGAATCCAGCTGCGATGTGCTGGTTATCGGAGCGTCTCTAGCGAGTTGGCTTCCGGCTAATTTCACATTTGAGGGGCTAGGGTCGCTAGGGCAACTTGGCATCGGGATTGTATTGATTGGCGTAGACGCCGACGAGAAACAATTCCTGGCGGCAGTGCGAGCCGGGGTAACCGGCTACTTGCTGAAAGACGCATCGGCCTCGGGAGTGATAGCGGCTGTGAGGGGAGTGTTTCGCGGCGAGGCTGTTTGTCCCCCGCAGCTCTGCAGCGCCCTCTTCCGATTTGTGGCCCAGATGGCCAAGGAGGCCCCGCTCGCGAGCCCGGCTCCCCGGCCGGAACTCACTTTGCGTCAGCGGCAATTGGTGGCACTTGTGGCCAAGGGCCTGACGAACAAGGAAATCGCTTCGCGGCTGAACCTGTCTGAATTTACGGTGAGGAACCACATTCACCGGATCTTGAAACAGGTGGACGCCGGGAGCCGGAGTGAGGCCGTGGACGTAATCCGTGCCAGCGGATTCGTTTTGAACGCCTAGGTGATGCTCGTCTGCGAAAGCTTGGCTGGCGCGCGCTCTTATCTTCTAGCAGAGATTAGCGTGGCGGGTGCGGCTACGCCTATACTGGCATTTGGCACGTCTCGCAAGCTCGCCATAGGGATCAGGCAACTCTTCTTTACCTGGTAATCTGTTCCGCGCCAACAAACGGTGTTGGAAAAAAATCCCGCCACCCAGACGAAGAAATTCGCGGCATCCCGCAGGGGAATCAGCCAAATCTTTTTGCGAACGACGGGATCGCCAAGACCCCACACACCAACGGTCCAAGCCATGGTTAGCCTTAGGAACAGAAATGCGGAAAGGTAGGCTGCGGATCCAGCGAAGGAATGGGCTGCCAGAGCGGCAAGCAGGGCCCAAGGAAGTCCAAAAGTTAGAGCGATGCCTACGTAACCCAACGGACGAATATTTCGCAACATAATGGACCATCGCAACTCGTGCTTGAAAAATTGGCGCAGCCCCTCTCTTGGGAAAACCATCCAAACGGGCTTGCGCATCAACTCGACGCGGTAGCCGCGTTCTGCAATTCTGTGCCCCAGCGTGAAATCGTCCGAATGGTGGCTGGCCATGGCTTCAAATCCGCCAATTTCTTCAAGCCGCTCTTTCGTGATGACCATGGTCCAGCCCAGAGCGAAATCAATCCGGCTGAACTTGCGAGCTACAAGCACATTTGCGGAAGAGTCGCTGGGGACGCCGACAGCGTCGAGGTCGCTTGCAAAATTGCCTTCGGTGATGCTGCGAAAAAAGGCCGTGACCACGCCGACGCTCGGATCTTTGAGCGGCGCGGCGGCGTGGAGGAGGTAGTCGGGCTCGACGCGGACATCACTGTCATTGATAACCAGCAGATCGTATTTCGCTTCGCGGACAAGGCGGCAAAGATTGTTCATCTTGGGGCTTGCACCAAGAGAAGGCACGCCCACCAAGAGGCGGATGGAGCGATGAGGAAAGTTCCGCTGCAAAGTTTTGACGATGGGAATTGCAGGATCATCCGCGTCGGATACGCCAAACAGGATTTCGTATTCGGGGTAGTCCAAGCGGCAAAAACTGGCGAAGTTTTTATAAGCTTCCCGATCCACGCCCCGCACCGGCTTGAGGATACTGACGGGTGGTGTGAAGTCGGGAGCTGGCGGTGGGCTTTTGCGCAGGGAGCGAAAGTACGACCAGCCGCAGTATGTCGCGATGCTGTAATAGACGAGAGGAGCAAGCGCAACAATCAGAACTGTCCAACGCAAGATCTCAAATGCCATGTCAGGCTCCTGCCGAGACTCGTGATCCCGGCCCCCATCGGAAGCGAGTACATGCTCTTTCCCGGCAGGCCCGAAGAGTGAATGGAACCAGAAGTACTCCGGCGACGCTACCCATAGTGCGAAAGATGAGGTGCCTTACCCGTGACAACGAGGAGGGTCCGGCGTCACATCCCCCAGCGGTCCCGCAGGGATTCCAATGGCATGATTATACTCCTTTGGACACCCATTCAAATCGTTTAGAAAGACCCGGAACTAATGTACCCACTAAGGTATAGGAAGCAATTCATGGTGAGTGAGTTGCCCGTTGATTGTCCGGTTGACGTAAGTCGCTTAGCTTGGCCCACCAACGTGGCCCATACCATAAGGATACTTCCTCTAGGCTTTCCAGTGTTCTGACCAAAGCTGCGGAAGCGGGTGCGGTTAGTTGGGTTTGTTTTGCGTTTGGACAGAGACGGTCCTGCTGCTAGAATTGAGGGATTGCGGAAGCGAGTTTTTTGCAACTGTGCGTTGCTTTGCGTTTCGTCAAGGATGATATAAGGCGGCGTCAGCAAGCCCAACGGCAATGACTACTTCGCGGAACCGCGCTACATTAGGGGCGTAGCTCAGTGGTAGAGCAGCGGCCTTTTAAGCCGAAGGTCGTGGGTTCGATCCCCACCGCCCCTACCAAAACCCAATAAAAACGGCCCTTTTACGCTGCCGAATCAGCAATTCGAGGCCGAGTCAGCAATTGGAGGCCAGTCCTTCGCCTCGTGTTTGCCAGGCGCGCGGCCAAGCTTCCCAAGGCGTCGCGCTGGGATTGTGGGATTACATGCCCGTACAGCCCTAGCGTGATTCGCGGATCGCTATGCCGCAACTGTGCCTGCACAACTGTAATCGGTGCGCCGCTATCAATCAGTTCGCTGGCTACCGCATGGCGAAAGGCATGAAATCCGGCCAGTGGTATTCGCAACCTGATGAGCAGGGGGCGCAGCTTCTTCTCCCTCAGTTTATTCGCGGAGTAAGGACGGCCTCGGCGATTTGCGAACAGCAGGCCGAGGTCGTTCTCACGATAGTGGCGCGATGACAGGTATTTCTTGAGGCGCAATTCGAGCGCGGGCGGCATCGGCAAATCCGCTATGCTCGCCTTGCTCTTGGGCGTCCCAATCTGCCCCGCGTACGTGGAACAGCGGACCTTTATCAGCTTGCGATGAAAGTCCAAATCCTGCACGCGAAGCGCGAGCACTTCTCCGATGCGCATTCCGGTCACTGATAGCAGAAAACAGATCGTACTGAGCGGCTCGTCGGCGGCCCGGACAATGCGCTGCATATCTCGCAGCACAAAGAACCGAGGGTTCCTTGGCGTATCTTGAGGCAAAGACAACTCCGGTAGGGAAACCTTCGGAATCGTATAGCCCCAAGCGCGAGCCGTGGAAACAATCGAGGATAAAGTCAGTAGAATGTTCTCGATGGTTTTCCGCGTCCGCTCTTTTCCGTTTGCCATGCGCGTAGTAGAAAGCGCAGTGACGAACGATTGCAACCGCTTGGTCGTCAGTTCCGGTAGAGCGCAATCGCCCAGCATCGGTTCAATATGCCGCCGCAAGTGCGATTCCGCCGTTTTCCGCGTGCTCGGTTTCAAGGTGCCCGCTACCTGTTCGCGCCATTCGCGAATTACTGCGCTAAGCGTCGCCGTCCTCTTGGGAACGGGCGGCGTTGCCCCACTCGCAGAATTCACTGAGTCCAGGATGGGTTGAAACGCGGCCCGCGCCGCCCGCTCGGATAGGCCCACAAACGTTTTGCTGTGCTGCTGGCGTTTGATGGTGCCGTCCGGCTGTAGCACGTCCACGCGCCACATGCCCACCCAGTGTCCATTTCGTTTAACAAACGTACCTTTCTGAAACCGTCTTTTTGGCACGATGCGAGTTCCTTTCGTGCCCGTGAAAGACGGCGTTGCGAGCGAAACTGTACTACTAGGGAGATGGCTAGGCAAGCCATCGGATTTCACGCGTTCGTTCGACATTCTTTGCACTCCAAGGACATGGAATTGGAGTGGATAAGGGGAATGGGTAAGGGAGAATGGGAATTGGTGAATGGGTAGGGGAATGGAGTCCGCCCTGTGGATGCTGCAAGGGAGGCCGTAACGCGGCGGCCAGCTGGCCGCCGCGTTACGGCGCTGATGGTTCTCGTTTTTGTGGGCGCTGTTTCATTTGGTTTGTTGTAGGAACTCGCAAAACAGAGGGTGGTAGAGCTTGTATCGCCCTCGTCCAGTGCGGATCAGTAGGCCCTTCCCAACGAGCCGTGCGAAGTATTCCCGTTGGAATTTGCCGCCGAAATGGTCGGCTGACACTTCGCCCTCGCCCAAACTGGCGAAGTGATGGATCAGTTCCAATTCCTTCGCGCTCAATTTCGAAACATCCGAACGGAACTTCTCGCGGTCTAATTGGTCGAGTATCGCAGGCCAGGTTGTTTCGAGCTTGTGCGCCTCAATCTGTTTCTCTGTGGTCATCAAGTACTTACAGATACAAGCAAGAAAATACGGGTGGCCGAACGTTTTTTTGTGGAGCCATCCAGCAACTTTCTCCGAGATGTCGAGCGGGAGGCCGAACACTAAACGTGCATATTCGAGTGTCTCTTGGAACGTGAAAGCTCTAGATAGAACTTTGTATAAAACCGCACTGCTGGGTCGGCCAGGGCCTTTGTTCGGGCAAAATAATCGGGCTTGGCTGAGAAGCAAACGCTGTAATTCATGCCCTCGATGCCGAACCACTGAAATTGGTCTCTGATCATCAGTGCGAGATCTTCTTTGCTGATACTGGTGATGTTCTGAAAGTCATCCAGGAAGAAAATCGCGCCATTCAGTCCCGGCGACCGCAAGAAGTGATCCCAGACCTCTGTGAGCATGTGTTTGAGGAGAGAGCTTCCCGAGCTGAGAAACAGGCGCGGAGATTCACGCACCGAGGCGAGGCCGCCGAAATTGACCCGCTCGAATCTCCAATTTCGAAGCTTGGCGCGCAAGCGAGCTTGCATCTTTGGCGCCGTAAGCAAAACATCCGCGAATTGGCCGAGAAGGACCTCGGCCAGTCGCAAGTAGTCGGGGATGTCGGTTGAAACCGAAACGAAAACGGGCAGCATCGCGAACGACGATTGAGAGCAGAGAGCGGCTAATTTGAGCAGCAAGCTGCTTTTGCCGATTCCCCAGTCGCCCAGAATGGCGAATGAAGCAATTCTGCCCGTCATTAAGCCCTGCTGTAAGGCTTGGCAGAAAATGTCGATCTCCCGTGTTCGGCCAACAAACTCATCCGGTCTGACGCGGAAATTGGGCTCGGGAAGCATGTCGCCCCTCCAAAATCACGAAACTCACAATCGTCAATTTACGTTTGTGATTTTTGTTACTTTCGTGGAACAGACCGAGAGGCGGCAGGCCTGCCGCCTCTCAGCACAGAGGTGGCAAGACCGCGTGCGTGGTTACTGTTGTGGGTGGGAGTTCGAGCGGTCAGACCGACGTTTTGGGATTGAGGGCTTGGCTCTCAAATGATGCGTAGTGGCTAACCGCTTTCGGCCCGCTGATCCCGTCGTTCGGAGTGAAGTACATCCATTTTTGCGTGTCCTCAGTCGTCCAGGGCGACGTAGGAATCCAGCACATCGCCGATTCGGGCGAAGACGCGATCCCACTCTTTTCGGAGCTTTTTGTCCTTGGCGTGGTTGGCCTCGGCAGCAACGCACCCAGCCAGGTCGTCCAAGTCGTCCAAAGTAAAGTGAAAAACCGCTCGTTGGTTTGAGGCTGGAGCTACGCGCAAGCGGCCAAGCAAAGCTTCGTCGGCGAAGGCGTGCTCCAAAATCAACTCTCGTTCTCGGTCACTCAACTCTAGCGGCACTTCTTGACCAGGCCGAATCCGCTGACGCTCTTTGCTGGGGAAAGGGTCAAATGCTGCTTGCAGGACCTCAACAGCAGCGCGTAAGTCGTCCATGTTGGGCTTGGCCATAATCGCTTTCCATTTTGCGGCACCTGCTGAATTTGGCTTGCGCGGAGCGCGGAAGATTTTGCGGAGTTTTTTGTTGACGGCGACGATGGAAAAGACTTCGGGATCGAAGCTGTCGATCCAGTCCCGCATATGCTCATGATCTTCGTGGTTCGGATCGGCGAGGGCCACCAGCATGTGGTAGAAGCCGGGGATTCCGCCGCAGTCTTCCCGGGGAGCAGCAAGCTTTCCCTCAATACAGAGTGGATAAGGAACGTCGAGTTCGGCAGGCAGGATTTTCTCAACGCTGAGCGTGTGTTCCCAGGAATCGCCGAGGTCGTAGATATAAGTCGCCTTGGCACCCACCGTGTTCAGCAAATTCGCAAGGCGTGTGTTCTTTTCGTTGAGGGTGAGCGATCCGCCCAGGAACCTCTCGTTTGGATCAGGAACGCCAAACCTCTGCTTGCCAATGCAGAATTGATGCAGATGGCAATCCTCCCAGCCCATCGCGGCCTGCACGACATCGTGGAACTGCGCCAAGGTGAATTCGGCCGGTACCAATACTCGCCGCCAGATCGGTGGCTTTGTTCCTAGCAGAACAATTTTGATCCGCAAAACGTCCAGCTGAGGGTTGACACTTCCTACGTCTATCTTCAACGACCGCCTCCCCACGCTTTCCTCCAAACGGCCCGAAATTGGCTTACTGTACCATCCTTCGCTCCGACGACGAGCCAAAGAGGAGAAAGCCTCCGCAGCCTTGAGCGCGACTTGGAGCGAATGCCGATATAGGCCGCTGTGCTCGCGTCGTGGTGTGCGGTGCTGGCTGGCAGATCGCTCACTGTTACGGCAAACCTTTGGAGCAGCCTCTCAGCCAGCGCCCGCACCTGCGTGTTGAGCGACAGCCAGTAGAGAGTCCGTTCCGAGGTAGCTTCAACTGACTGCATGACCGTCTTACTCCCCCATTAGGGACGGGTAACCCGTCCCCGCTCCCGTCCCCATTTACCCGTCCCTGAGGACGGGTGGTAACGGAATGGATAAAGGAGAAGCACATTCCAAACCTGGGATCGGAAATCTCAGCGAAGATTCACCGGTTTTCCCTCTCGCCTCCGGCAGCGATATCGACCAACATCGCAAGCTGAGGCTCCACGGCTCTTATGCACCGGGCCGAACACCATCAAGTCAACCTCCGGCGTCGGCGCCACCTCACGACATCATTCACACGGGACCACCACCCCGCATATCTAGCCTAATGTCCATCAAGTCGGCAAAAGTTTGCGCCTACCACAAAAAAATTGTTGCGCGGTCCCAGGATGCCCGGTTGGTACCCGCTTGAGTGCGCCGAACTCGGCCCTCTATCTCCTAATGCCCATAGAGTTGGCAAAAACGATCGCCGCGCCCCAAAGAGATTTTGCTTGGGGAGGTCTTAAGAGGACACGAGCGTGTCAATTCGGGGGCGCCGGCCACAGAGAGCGGGTGCTTCCATGGACCGCCGGTCGAGGCCGCCAGGTTTGGCGTGGTGGTGCAGGGCGCTGGCTGGCAGATCGCCCACTGTTACGGCAAACCTCTGGAGCAACCTTTCAGCCAGCGCCCGAACCTGCATGTCGAGCGAGAGCCAGTAGAGAATTCTTTCTGTCATGATTTCAACTGACTGCATCGTTCCCCTGACTCCTCCTCGCTGGGGATGGGTCACCCATCCCCGTTGACATCCCCGATGACCCATCCCTAGGGATGGGTGGTAACGGAATGGATAAAGGAATCTCTGCCGTGACTCCTTGAGCCGGAAATCTCGGCGAAGATTCACCGTTCTTCCTTTCCACCTGCGGCGGTAACCACCCACGCTGCAGGCGAGGCGGAAGCCTCGGCTGGCCTTGGCGCTGCGCGCCTACTGCGAAAGAGACCATGGTAGCCCCCATACAGACTGTTTTCCGAGGTGGGTTTTCGAAATTTGTGAGCCTTGCAAAGTGGGTGGTGCAGTCCAGCGTGTGTGGTTCTGTTGGGCTGGCCGTTTGAACACGCCGATTCTGGAAAAGTTGCTCGTCCGGCAAACATTTCTTGCGGGGGAGCGGCCCAAAACCGAGGGGCCAGCCTCGGTGATCAAGGACGAGTCCTCCAGCCACTGGGCGAGACGGAATCTTCCCCGGTAGGGAGTCTGTTCGCCCCTCATATCCCCTAATGGGCACCGAGTCAGCAAAAGTTTGCACGTGGCCCAAAAAATTCTTGTGGCCGTCGCTTGCCAGTCGCGGCCCCCAAGCAAATCGGGTTCCAGACCAGCCCTCATAAGCCTAATGCACAACGACTCGACAAAATCTAGCGCCTTGCCTCAAGAAACTTTTGTCTTAGGAAAGCTCAGGGAGCGAGCGTGTCAATTTGGAGACAGCCAGCCAAGGAAACATCCGCCCTCCAGGGAGCCGTCGGCCATCAACGTCACCTCGTCGGGGCATGACCTATGCGGTCGGGATCTCGCCGGGGAAACGCAAGTTCGTGGTTACGACTGACTCGCAGCATGACTTGCCAGTGTATCCAAATCTGGCGCGGGAGATGACCTTGACCAGTCTCGACCAGCTTTGGGTGGCCGATATTACCTTCCTCAGGCAATTATCTGACTCACTTTTAAGAGATTTCCCCGGTGGACGCGCTAGAGGTAATTGGTGTATTTTCCCGCAGGTCGTACCCCACGCCCACGACAATTACAGCCTCCACGCTCCTGGTCGGTTGGTCCGTGGATCCGCAACTCGGAGGCCCGATGCGCTTCATAAGAACGTACGTCCCCACGTTCCTTTCTCTTCTCTTGGCATTCCCCGCGACCCCTCAAACGCACCTGATTCCTATTCCGATCAACTCACAAGTCATCGACGCCCCGATTTGAGCTTCTGATAGAATCCACTGACCGCATTTGGGGGTCGCCATGTCTGACAAACAGACGCTACTTTTGAACGCCGTTTTGCGACGCCTGGACCGCGCTCCTTCGGGGCTCCTTAAAGACCTTTCGCGTGAAATGGGTGTCAGCAGACGAACACTCCAGAAAGTCGTCAGTACTGCCAAAGGAAAAACGTTCCGCGAGGTTCGGGAAGAGATGCTGGTCGAGCAAGTCAAAAGCCTTTTAGAATCTCACCCGACACGAGCAATTAAGGAATTGGCCTTCGAACTTGGCTACAAGTCTCCTCGTTCTTTCGCCCGCGCCATTAAGCGGGTTTGCGGTTCCTCCCCGGCCGAACTCCGTTCTCGCACGATCTTCCAGCTTCTCCAACTTCAAAAAGGCATCCGCTTCGAGGATTAGGCGAAATTATCTTTACCATCTTTACTACATCTAATCTATTGTTGTCGCCGGGATGATTTGTCTCCCTCGGCATGCAAGTAATTCACAACCTGCCCCTTTTTTGCACATTCCGCCCCTTGTTGGCTATTGCTGTTTGACATCTGCTCTGCCAACGTCTCCGAGTCAATCTCATCGAACGGCTTGCCACCCAGCGCCGACGAGGAGTCAATGGGTGGTCCCGCCGCACTGTTCGGTGGTCGTTCCGATCCGTCGGATGCGCGCGGGACCTGCAACTCGGAGGGCCTATGCGTTTCCCAAGAACTTACGTGACGATATTTCTTGCTCTGCTCCTCGGAGTTTCGATGCGCGGCCAGCAAGCTGCGGCTTCTACAACGCAGAGCGCTCCTCAAGCGCTGTCTCTTCTCCAAAACTCACTTTCCGCACTCACTGGCGGGCAATCCGTCACGGATGTCACTCTTTCCGGCACGTCCCGCCGAATTGCTGGCTCCGAAGATGAAACCGGGACGGTTACGTTCGAGGCGCTCTCGGCCGGTGCCGCTCGCTTTGACTTCAGCTATCCCTCGGGTTTGCGAAGTGAGATTCGGGCGGTTAGCAACACTGGCCCGTCGGGCGCTTGGTCCGGATCGGACGGCACCATGCATCCGATTTCCCTGCACAATGTCATGAACAATGCAGGGATATTTCCAGCGTTCAGCCTCGCCGGCTTCGCATCGGGGCAAAACATCGTCGTTACGTTCATCGGCCAGGAAACGAAAAACGGCCATTCCGTATACCACGTTTCTGGCTCACAGCAATTTCCTGACTCGGCCCCGAGCGCTGCCGCTCTTACGCAACACCTGACGCAAATGGAAATCTTCCTCGACGTTTCAACGCTGCTGCCGGTTGCTTTTGATTTTAGTGCCCACCCTGATAATGACGGGGCTCTCGATATTCCCGCCGAGCTACTGTTCTCCGACTACCGCACCGTGAGCGGCATCAAAATCCCATTTCGTGTCCAGAAATTTCTAAACAACGGCTTGGTTCTCGATCTTAATTTCCAGAACGCACTCGTCAATTCTGGCCTTTCTGGAAGTTCTTTCAATATTCAATAAACTAGCAACAAACGAGGAGACCCCCCAATGCTCCGGTCCCTGTTCTGCTCGTTCGGTAAGTCGCTATGTCTGATTTCGGTCGCAACGGCCGTATGTACTCTTGCGCCCGCTTCTTTCGCTCAGGTGGCAACGGGGACACCGCCATTCGGAAGTTTCGGAGGAGCCCCCGACGTGGTCAATCTCGCCAATCTAAATGACCATCACACGATTCCCATCATCCACAAGGCCGGTCGCGGCACGGATTTCACCTACGGCCTAAGCTACGATAGCTCCGTGTGGTATCCAGTGGGAGTAAGCCCTAACCAACTGTGGCAACCAGTTTCGAATTGGGGCTGGGCGTCGCAAACGCAAGGTCCGACCGGATACATTGCCTATAATACGACTCAAATTCAAATCACCTGTACCACCACCGGAGGATTTGTTTACAAGAGGTATTACATTAATCAGTACACTTACACGACCTATTATGACCAGTTTGGAGCGGGGCACACCGTAAATGCCACGGTGAGCCAACAGTTGATTCCTGGGTTTACTGGGTGCTCGCCCAATCCTGCTTATCCTTATAGTAAGACGGTCACGGCGAATGATGGTTCGGGGCTGACTTTCAGCCTCAGCGCGGACCCAAGTGCAATCATTCATACGACAAGCGGCACTGATATCTATCCATCATATAACCAAACCTCTGGTTCCGGGTCGTTTACTGACCGGAACGGCAACATAATAAGTGCGAGCAGCGGAGGTGTCTTCACCGATACCCTAGGTAAAACCGCCCTCACAGTGTCCGGCTCTGGCACTGTAGCCAGTCCGATGAAATTTACTTACACCTCGCCATCAGGGACTTCAGCCTTTTACCAGATAAACTACACGAATTACACCGTTGCCACCAATTTCGGCGTGTCAGGAATCAGCGAATACAAATCAAGCGCTGCGGTACCTCTCGTGAGCAGCGTCGTTTTGCCGGATGGATCTCAATATAGTTTCAGCTATGAGTCCACTCCGGGCACCTGCACTCCATATTCCGGGACAACGTGCGTTACAGCTCGAATCGCCTCTGTTACGCTCCCCACAGGGGGCAAGATTTCTTATTCTTATTCCTTTGCGGGCTGCACAACTGCTATCTTCAAAGACGGCAGCGCTGCTTGCTTACAGCGGATCACACCGGATGGCACATCGACTTACGCCCGCACCATGGGCACTGGTTCTTCCTCCGCAACACTCACCACCGATCCTTTGGGCAACCAAACCATTCTTCAGTTTCAGGGCATCTACGCGACGCAGCGCGACCTGTACCAAGGTTCTGCACCAACTTTTACCTCAGTGCCGATTGCGGAAAGCACGCTTCAAACGGCAAGCCTTTTACAGGAAATTCAAACCTGTTACAACGCGGCTACCTTACCATGCACAGGAACGACGGTCAGTCTGCCGATCTTGCAAGAAACCGTTATTGCCACGCTTCCAGGGCCAGGCAAGCTTCAATCGCAGCGTACACAAAAGTTCGATAGCTACGGAAATCTGATAGAAACTGATGAGTACAATCTGTACGTCAGTGGGTCGACCCCGCCTCTCCTACGACAGACCCTGATCACCATGGCAAATCTCGGGGGCTATCTGCACTCATTCACTCAGACGGTGAAGGTGTTGGATGGCAGTGGAAATATCAAATCTCGAGTAGACAAAAACTACGACCAATATGTTTCGTTTACAGGATCGAACTGCATTACTGGTGCGCCCCAGCACAATGACACGAGCTACGGCTGCTCGTACATCACTCGTGCCAACCTCACTTCGATTGTTCAATACACTGACCCTGTCACGCCCGGTGGCGCTATAACGAAAACCTTCGCATACGATTCGCTCGGGAATATGCGGACAGCCCAGCTCAACTGCTGCCAGCTAAAGACTTGGGCTTATTCTTCAACAACGGCGTATTCCTACGCGGATTCAATTACGAGTGGATCGGGAACGCCGTCCGTGACCACGAGCATGACCTACGATCTGAACATGGGGCTGATCCTAACATCGACTGACCCAAATTCCGTTAAGACAACTTTCACCTACGACAGCATGGGTCGCCCTCTTAGCATGGTTCCAGGAAGCAATCCAGGTACCCAATATACCTACAACGATTCTGGTTCCTGGTCTGTTCAGGTCTGTTCGCCGGTTCAAGGCACCAGTACGGCATGCCAAAAGGCAATCCTAGATGGCCTCGGCCGGCCAACTACAAATCAGTTTCTCGACGGCAGCGGAACGCTGTATTCAGCCTCCGACACGCAGTACGATCAGCTCGGCCGTGCATACAAAACCAGTAATCCCTACACAACCTCAGCTTCCTACTGGACTCAGACAACCTTCGATCCTTTGGGTCGCGTCACAAAAACGACGCTCCCCGATAATAGCGCCAGCACTGCCTCCTACACGGACAATACTGCCACTATGTCCGATCCTGCGGGCAAGCAGCGTAAGAAAGTTTTCGACGGGCTGGGGCGTCTTACTTCCGTGTATGAACCAGACCCAACGAGCGGCAATTCACTAACTTTACAAACTTCTTACACGTACAACGTCTTCGATGGACTCACGACGATCACTCAAGGCACGGCGCAAACCCGAACATACAATTATGATGCGCTCGGCCGAGTGACTAGCACTACTACCCCAGAAGCCGGGACAGTCTGCTTTGGAACTCTTTCGGGCTCAACATGCCAGCCGAACGGGTACGATTCCTTTGACAACCTTCTCTACCGGACGGATGCCCGGGGCGTTCAGACTAATTACATATATGACAGCTTAAACCGCTTGGTCGGCATTAGCTACAGCAACGTCCCTTCCAGCGTCTCCGCTATGCCCAACGTCTGCGCCACTAGCGGAACCACGAACAACGCAAACGTCTGTCTTACCTACGGCACGAACGCAACTGGTAACAACAACGGCCGCCTTACGAGCATGACCGATCCTTCCGGCTCCGAGTCGTATACATACGACCAATTTGGAAACGTGACTCAGCTCGCCAAAGCAATCGGGAGCACTACTTACACGACGAGTTACGCCTACAATCTGGCCAGCGAGCTTATCCAGATCACTTATCCCTCGGGCCGAGTTGTCCAGGAAAATCTGGATGCAATCGGCCGGATCGGTTCGGTTGTGGGCACGCTCAACAGCGTGCAGACAACCTATGCGTCCGGTTTCCTCTACAACACCGCTCAGCAAGCCACGGGGTTTCAGTATGGCAACGGATTGTTTGCCTCTTACGGATTTTCGGCCGACCGTTTGCAACTCACATGTCTTGACTATTCCACTTCGAACCGCAATGGAAGTTGCGCTCATGACTCGACAACGAAATTTGGCCTCAGCTATTCCTACGGCTCGGCGGGAAGCAACAACGGCCAGATCGCCAGCATCACAGACAGTGTCGACAACGGTCGCAACGCCACCTACACCTACGATTCTCTTTATCGCTTGACGCAGGCCGCGACTACTGGATCAACAAATTACCCGACATGGGGCCTCCAGTGGACTTACGACTCTTATGGCAACCGTAAAGCGCAACAGATTTACTCCGGCTGCAGCGGCATCACTTGCCCCACGAACTCCGTGACCATTTCCACTTCAACAAACCAGATCACTGGTTCCCCCTACACCTATGATGTCGCGGGAAACATGACAGACGATGGATCGAATGCGCTGACCTATGATGGAGCAGGCCGCGTGACTCAAGCTGCCGTTAGTGGCAGCAGCTCCGGCACATACACGTATGATGGCAATGGGCTCCGCGTAGAGAAGGTTTCAACTCTCGGCAGCACGACAACCACGACCGTGTATGTCTTTTCAGGTTCGAAGGTCATAGCCGAATACGACAACGGGGCGTCGGCTTCGTCTGCCTCTCGCGAATACATCTATTCGGGCGCAAAGCTCATCGCCCAAATCGATTCAAACGGTACGAGGTACTACCATCAGGACCATCTCTCGAATCGCCTTGCCACCGATTCCAGCGGCAACAAAATTGGCGAACAGGGACACTTCCCCTTTGGTGAACAGTGGTATCCTGTGCCGCCCGCGAGCCCTACAACAAAGTGGCAGTTCACCTCCTACGAACGGGATGCGGAATCGGGGAACGACTACGCCGCGGCCCGCTACGATATCTCTCGCCTCGGTCGATTTGCCTCGCCTGATCCTATGGCAGGCAGCACCGCCAATCCACAATCCCTAAATCGGTTTTCGTACGTTCAAAACGACCCCATAAACCTGGTCGATCCGTTTGGACTATCGTGCTCGCTCGATACGACAGGACACTGGGAGACAGGCACGTGGAGTGATGGTACTACGACAAGCAACTGGATAGACGATGGCATGGTTCTTCGCTGTGACCCTGACCCGGGGCAAGGTGGCGGTGGCCCGCCCAATATCGGCGGTGGCCCGGTTGGCGGTGGCAGCACGTTCGGCAGTCTCTTGGGTCCTTTGCCCCAGCCTGCTCCTCCCCCTGGCTACGAAAAATGCATCGCGGCGGCATTGCGCGAAATGGTTGCCGACGACGAAGGAACGGCGGCCCAGCCAAACGGTGGCTATGGGACTCTTGTTGGGGGGACCGTGCGCAACGCGCCACATCCTTTCCACTGGATACAGGGGCGATTTTTTAGCTGGAATCACCCATGGAACATGCCCGCTGCGGATGTTTCTTCCCTAACCGGACATCCAGATATCTTAGTTGACGCAGGTTATGCAAACAGTACTGCCTTCGGCCGCTATATGTTTACTGTTGATACTTGGAGACAGTTTGGCAGCGGAGGGATGACCCCAGCGGCACAAGACCAAGCTATGAACAATCTTATGGATTATTTAGGTATGATTCAGGATGCTATGTCGGGACCATTTTCTGAGGGAATCGTTCAAGCCATCTGGGACGGAAACAGGAGGTGGGCGAGCTTACCCGACTCTCCTGCCAACCAACCTACTAAGAGTTGGGCTGAAACAATCGACGCTTTTCATGACGCCTTGAAAAACCGCCCAGAATGTCAGTAATTTACAATAGAATGGAATAAACAAGTATGAAGAAGCTCTTCACTTTGGTCGTACTCGGACTGGCTCTCGCTTGGGGCGTTGACGTGCAATCCAAGTCGAAAACAACCCCCACTGAACAAATGAAATTTGGGCTGGAGCAACGCGTCCACAGGCCAGTAGTCATACCAGGTGATGTTCTCACGATTCTTCGTCAAAAATCGGACCTTCAAACCTGTAACGTCGAAGGTGGTTCACGTGACAAAGTTCCCGAAACATGGTATGAGGCCTCACAAATTCACCTCGATGGAACAAATGAGGCCGACCTGCTTGTAAAGGCAAGAAACGCATGCATGATGGGACCTAATCTCGGACCTTTTTGGGTTTTTAGAGAAACAGTTGATGGCCACAGTCTTGTTCTTAGCACACTCGCCGCTGGCTTGCAAATACTCAACACCAAAACAAATGGGCTCAGGGACATCAGGACGGGGGCACTTGTTGGGCTCAAGCCATCCTACGTAACATACCAGTTCGACGGCCACGCTTATCAGCCGAATTAGCATCGAGACAAGCCATAATGTGAACTCGAAGTGCGGAATCGACCGGATTGGGAGAAGCGGCCAGGCACGCTTTATGGTAAAGCAGAACAAGGAGAAACGGAAAGCGGCCCCAGTAAACACCGCGTCCACTCCTTCACCACGAATCAAGAGAATCTATTGGGTTGTTCCTTGCTTGGCAGCGTTTGTTCTTTACGTCGCTGCACTCCGCTTTGGGTTCATCTTCGACGACCACACGCTGATCGCAACCAATCCGCAGGTCCAATCGTGGGACTATTTGCCTCGCTTGTTAACCACCCACCTGTGGAGTCAGAAGACCGAAGATTCAACCTTGCCACAATACAGGCCGATGTTTTCCATCTGGCTTCTGACGGTATATTCTTTAGCAGGCTTGACGAAATGGTTTTGGCACCTGTCCAGCATCACTCTTCACGTCGTTGCGACATACCTTGTCTTTCGGCTCTCTCTCCACGTCTTCGAAAACGCCTTCTTTGCGAGCGGTGCGGCTCTGCTCTTCGCCGTTCATCCAATCCACATCGAGCCCGTGTGCTGGGTTTCGTCCTGCAACGAACTACTGTATACGACGCTAGTTCTCTCCTCTCTCTCCTTGTTTTGTTATAGCCTGCCGACAGGGCGTACGCCTACTTCTGCGACGCTTGGACCAGGAAACCCAGTTCGGAGAAGTTGGAGATGGTTGAGCGTCGGCTTATGGACGGCCGCCATATTTACAAAGGAAAGCGCCCTCCCAGTTCTGGCTGTTTTTTCCTACGTAGCTTACAAAGTGGCTGACCCATCTCTCGCCTGGGGACTTCGCGCACAACAGGCTCTGCGCCGTAGCCTGCCTTATCTCATTTCCGTAGCATTTTACTTCGGAGCACGCTTCCTTGCGATTAATCGCGTCGTGGGGCTGGAACGGGGTGCCCAAACCTGGGCGCAGGTGTTTTATTCTGCACCTTCAATCATTGCGTTCTACATCAAGAAGCTGATTTTTCCTCTGAATATGAGCGGATTCTATGTAAACCCGCTAATCTCAAGTCCCACAACCATGATGTGGGTCACGGGAGCCGCAAGTCTCTTGGTCTGCGGGATTCTGGCTTGGCTGAGTCTGAAATACGTCGCGGTCGGTCTCGGTTCGATGCTCCTTATTTTGCCGATGCTGCCGGTGCTTGCGGGAGTTAAAGTTTTTTGGCAAGGCGATCTCGCTCACGACCGTTATATGTATCTGCCTTCGGTGGGCCTGTGCATTTTGTGCGGTGCCGTGGTGAAACACCTCAGGACAGAAAAATCGAAGGTCTTCGTCGACGCAACTGGTGGAGCCGTCTTAGTGAGTTTCGCCTTGCTTACGCTGACTCAACAGTGGCACTACAAAGATGACGCGTCGTATTTTGGAAGGGGAGTCCAAGTCAATCCCAACAATGTCTTGGCAAGAGATTATCTCGGCGACTACTACATGATGCACGGCCACATGGACTGGGCACTTGCTCAGTTCAAGCGCGCCCACGAAATCGATTCAGAACACACGTACACGATTTTCTGCCTAGCGAGGGGGCTATTCACGGACCACCAATATGCTGCTGCCCAGCCTTACTTAGAGCAGCTTGCTCGCCTGCGTGACCTCGCAGAGGGCCAAAGAGCGACCGTCCTACTGGCTTTGGGTCAAACGGAAATGAGACTCAACTATCTAGCCCGTTCTGAAGAAGTGCTAAGGCAGCTCGAAAGCCAGAATGAATCCTACAGAGGCCTTCATGACACACTGGGTGCTCTTTATCAAACGGAAGGTAAGATCGCAGAAGCCCAGCACGAATATGAGCGTGAGTTCGAAGTTTCCGGAAGTTTACTCTCTAGGCAAAAAGCACTACGTCTCGCCCAAGTCATACGAGGGAGTCCAACGGACCCGCAGCCCGCTCGGTCACAGCAACCTAATTCTATGATCCTTTCTCAGCTTCCGTCTCAGGAGCCTGTGAACTAACTGTCCTGTTCATGGACTCCGAACTCAGCCCCGCTGCTTCGATGACCACCTCTCAACCAACGATAGACTTGGCAGTGGTCATTCCCACGTTCAACGAACGAGAGAACATCACTCCTCTGATCACTGCCCTTGATGCAGCAATCACCGGAATTGAATGGCAGATTTTGTTCGTGGATGACGACTCGCAGGACGGGACCGCTGAGCAGATTCGGTTAGCCGCCTCCACGGATTCCCGCGTGCTGCTTTTGGAACGGGTCGGTAGGCGCGGCCTTTCTTCTGCTTGCATCGAGGGGATGCGTACAACTGGAGCCCCCTATATCGCTGTGATGGATGCGGATCTGCAGCACGATGAGCGCATCTTGCCGGTGATGCTGGCGCGATTGAAGTCGGAATCTCTGGACGTTGTGGTTGGTAGTCGCTCGACTTCCGGTGGGAGCATGGGTACCTTCTCTCAAGGGCGCGCACTGCTAAGCCGTTTGGGGGCGGAAGCGGCGCACCTAGTTTGCAGCTGCCAGTTGTCGGACGCCATGAGTGGATTTTTTATGTTGCGTCGTTCATTCTTTGAAAAAAACGCGGATCGATTGAAAGGAACGGGCTTTAAGATCCTGCTGGAGCTTCTTGCTGCGAGCCAAGTTCCACCCCGCGTTGCCGAAACCCCATATACGTTCCGGGAACGACAACGTGGCAGCAGCAAATTCGGTATCGGAACAGGGCTCGCGTATCTCCGGTTTCTGGCGAAGGCGGTCTCGCAGCCGCTGAACTGCATTCGGAAGTAATCGAGACTACGGGGCCTTTTCCTTTGGGGCCGACGAAGTTGGCGGAGGCGGCGCCTGACCTCGCATTACGGCATCGAGGTACGCGGCGTTTTGTCGAGCCACCGGGTCGCCGGAAACTTCAACTTCACGCGCAAATTCTTTTTGGGCCTCCGGAATGTTGCCTTGCAATTGATACAGATAGCCAAGTGTGCCGTGAAGACCGGAATAAGATTCGTCCTCGGTCGAAAGCTTGGTGAGAACTTCCTTTGCCCGGGTAAACCGATTCAGGCTGATCTCAGTTTGGCCCAGTGTAAACAAGACTGTTCTCCGGCGATCAACCGGGCTGTCGTTCTGGCTGGCAAGTTCCACTAGATAAGGCTCTGCCATCGTGAATTGATGGTTGTTGAATAGTCCCATAGCTAGTTGGAATTTCGCATCAGAATTGCCGGGTTGGAGTTCATGGGCACGATTGAACTCTGCTAACGCTTCCTTCATACGGCCTGAGCTTGCGTAGAATTCGCCGAGGTAGTCAATCACACGGACGTTGTTCGGACCAACATCGATGCCCCTCTTGAAGTAGGCTTCATCATCCGCGTAGAACTTTTGCTGAGTAAGTGTTAGCGATCCGAAAAGCGCAACCAGCACAGAACCGATCACGAGAGTTAATGTTCTGGACCAATTCGAAAGTGTGAAGCCCTTGCACGCAATCAGACCCGCGAACAGGCAATATCCCACGGATGGCAAATACATGTACCGATCATGGGCTAGCTCACCGTCGAAGAAGGTTCTGATGCCCGCCAGAACAGGAAGCATTGGAAACAGCAGAAGAATGGATGCAAGGCCTATCGTGGCCGACCGCTTCGCGCTCAGCCAGCCTAGGACCGCAAGCCCCAGTAGGACCAGCCCGCTCGTAATCAACACATCTGCGGTCGGTGATGACAGCACGGAATTCACATAGAACGGACTCAACCCAAATGGGAATAGGAGCTTTCGAACATAGAAGGTGAAGATCGATGGTGTGGAGCAAAGCACTTGCGTCCAAGTATGCTCGCCCTTTTCCAGCCCGACTCGACCAATAACCAGAAATCGCGTAACGAAATATAAGGCGACACTCACGAAATACGGCAGGCCAAAACGCGCGGTGTGTGTTAGTCGTTCCTTCCAAGGGAGGGACGGATCGAGTCCTTTGTAAGCCAAATAGAAGAATGCAGCCAAGACTGGCAGAGCGCTTTCCTTTGTAAATATTGCCGCCGTCCAAAGAGCAACGCTCAAAGGCTTCCAGTACTGCCGAGATGATTCGGGCTCCTGCTCGTTGTGCAATTCGCGACAGAAGAGGGCTAGCGACGAAAGGACGAGGATTGTGTAAAGCAGTTCGTTGGAGGATGATACCCAACTGACCGGCTCAATATGGATCGGATGCACTGCGAAGACTAGGGCCGTCCCGCTCGCCGCAAGAGTGTTCTTCAGAAGTCGCAGTGCCAGCCAGAAGACTAGGTAAGTGGCAAGGACATGCAGTCCAAGGCTACAAAGGTGCCAGAACCATTTGCTTAGCCCGCCGAAGGTATGAACCGCAAGGAGCCAAACCGAAAAGACTGGTCGATACTGAGGAATGGGGCTGTCTTCCGAGTTGTAGCTCCAGAGGTGCGTTGTCAACAGGCGCGGCAGATAATCCCACGACTGCACCTGGGGGTTGTCAGCAATCAGGGGACGGTCGTCAAAGATGAAACCAAAGCCGAGCGTGCGGACGTAGAGAAATAATCCCAACAGACAGGGAACCAACCAGTAAAGTCTATCCGTACGTGTGTTGCGCTCCGTCCGTTTTGCAGCCAGAAGCTTCCTTTGCTTCATTTGCTTCCTTTCCCAACTCACCGTCTGCCCTTTCTATTTTTTCGACGCCGAAAAATCCGCGCGATAAGCCGAACCGAGTCAGACTGAATGCAAGAATGCAGAAATTCTAGCGAACAAAGGTGCCGCTATCTAAGGCCTTTTTGTACGTGTTGTGAAAGGATGGGCTCTTCAGCCTTGGCCCTTCTGTAACTTGTGCCGCACTAGAATTCGTAGGGATCACTCTCTCCTCCCATCGGATTGAGACGCGCAATCGCGGATGTCCATGCTTCACTCACTTCCATGGTCCTTCAGCTCTCAAGGGATTTGCCATCATTTGTTCTTCGAGATAGATCATTGCAAAGCCGAATTTGTTCTGATGTAGTTTCCGTATCCGATAAGCTATATGCCAGCTCAACCGGTCGATGCAACACCATCTAATCAGTTGATCCGACAATACTTCCCCTGGAGAACCGATCTATTTGGCTGTACTCGGTCAAAACCTAGCCAGGGTAGCGTTCCGCTTGATCGAACGCTCGCGAACGACTTTTAGCTGTGAGTCCGCTGCCCGCAGACTTCGAGCTAGTGTTGCGTCGACCCATTGAGACCGCCGCGTTCATCGGGCATGTCAAAATATCGGCGGATAAAATCCAAATTCTGGTTAGAATACTGGCATGTCCGGTACATCTGGTCGGACCACTTTGGGTCCCTTCAGCGGCTATTTATCCATAGTCGGTATTGCTTTAGTTTTTTTTGGGAGTTTTGCTTCACCTTCTGAGGCGCATTCAAGCACCACGGCGCCCGCTCTAAATCAGATGATGGAAAAACAAAAACTCCGAGGTCCGAGGGCGTAGTCTCATACCAACTACCTCCTAAAACGGAACAGAAGGCACGCAGGAAATACCTGTGGGTGGCGTTTCTTTATTTTCTCAGTGTTTTTTACGAATTCACAGTACTGGTATTTCTTCTAGATCGTAAATGGGTTCAGAAAATGCGCGACCGTGCCGAAGGTTTCTACGCAGCCAGCTGGGGCCAAAGCTGGTCGATCATGCCAAGATTCTGGCTGACCTATTGTTTGCTCTTGTTGCCATTGAATGTGTTTGCGCAGTATGTAGGTGTAAAATTCGTTCCTGGTACGCCTGGATGGGGATCCTGGGTTTTCAGTTGGGGATCTAGTTTTGTCGCCGAGTTACTATATAGAGTTTGTCTTACGGTTCGGGACCAGGAGGTCGGTGGTTCAAACATTCGCGCGTTTGTTTCCACCTGCGCCGCTAAATCAGTCAGCAGAATCAGCAATTGGATTTTGCGGGCGGCTGCAACGCCTTCATTCCACGGGACTTTGTAGTTTGGGGGTCGTGTTCGATCCCCACCGCCCCTACCAAGTCCTTGCAAATAGTGGGCTTTTTCACACCTCTTGTCCTCAAACTCAAAATGAGGCTTTGTCCCCAATTGAGGGGCGAGAGAATGGGTAGGGAAGTGGATGAGCGTTGCGTCCATGCCGAGAACGATAACACAAAGTTTCTTCTTAGCCTTAGGCGCTACCACTCATAAGCGCGGGAATCTCAGGCTTGCACGGCTACCGGATGACTGATTCGACTACAGAGGCCAGCGGCCTCGGACTTGGGCATCATCAGAAAGGCGATCTCCGCCGCTATTTTCAGTGCCGCCATACTGGCCTTCGACCGGAAGAAGTCCGCCCGGCTCCACGACCGCTTTCTCTCTTCGCGGCAGCGCAATGCTTTTTCATTGCCTTGCACACTGGGCATTCCTCGCTGTCTTTCGCCGCTTGAACTCAGCGCAGCTAACGCAAGTCCCCGCCGCTTTCCGCTCGGCGTAAACCTGCTTGCTGGACTTCGTGAAGTTTCGGAATGGGCCGAGGGTACATCCTGGCATTAAGAAAGTGCTACAATAGTTACAAAAGTTACGAAGGAGGCATCGCGTGCGAAAAACTCGTTCGATGGTCGTCAGTATGCGCTTGCCGACAGAGAGCGGGAATCGCCTTAAGCGTCTGGCCAATCGGCACGGATGGACACCCAGCGATGCGAGCGCACGTCTGGTTGAGGAGGGCCTGAGACGGTCGGAATTCGCCTTCATCGACTTTCGTGATTCCGCTGCTGGTCGACAAGCCTATATGCAAGGGAGCAGCCTCGCGGTGTGGGAGGTAATGCTCCTCGTTCACAGCTATAAGGCTAACGTTTCGGGCGTGTCCAGGCACCTAGAATGGCCGGAGGCGAAGGTTCAAGCTGCCATCAACTACGCAAAGGCTTTTCCAGAAGAGATCGAAAGCGCGCTTTCAGAGAACGCTGCTACAGACTTTGAGGCGCTAAAGCGGATGTTGCCTCAAGCTGCCAAATTCAGTTTCGCATTAGCCGCAAAGAGTTGAGATGCTCAGGCTGCTTTTGGATGAGCACATCTCGCCAGTGGTGGCAGGTGGTCTTCGCCGCCGCCATCGCGATCTAGCGGTTGTTTGTATGGTCGAATGGGGGAACGGAGAATTCCTAGGACGGCCAGACTCAGCCTGTCTGCAACAGGCTGCGACGCAAGGGCTAACGCTTGTCACCTATGACCGAAGAACGATTCCGCCGTTGCTTAAGACCTGGGCGGAAGAAGGCCGGAGGCACGGCGGAGTAATCTTTGTCGACGAAAAGACTATCCCACCGCCTGATGTAGGAAGCCTTGTGCGAGCCCTTAGCAACCTCTGGCGTAAAACTGCGAAGTGGGACTGGGCTGACCGAGTCTGCTTTTTGCGAACCTAAAACTCATGGCAACAACGGTTCAGTCAGCAGAATCAGCAATTGGATTTGGCGGGCGGCTGCAACGCCTTCATTCCACGGGACTTTGTAATTTGGGGGTCGTGTTCGATCCCCACCGCCCCTACCAACCTAATGCCAAGCTGTCACGAGCGAAACGACAGCCTCCACGGTCATCCAGACGATGGTGAAAATTTGAAGTTGAAGAACGCGCCGAGAGACATCAGGCAGCTCGAATGATGTAGCTGCGGTCACGGGGTGTTCCGGGTGATTCTGCTCATTCGACCTTGCAGTAGCAAAACAGAAACTGCTGGGTAGTGCCAAACGGTGTGCGATGCAGTTCTTTGGAGCTCTCCACCAAGCGGAAGCGAACGCCAAACTGATCGTGCAATGATTCGGCGTCATACCGAATAACGTCGAGCCCACTGCATTTTGTGGGACCCTCTGGTCCAAACGTGCTGACGATTACATGACCACCAGGCTTGACGGCGTGGGCGACCTGTCGAACATAAGCAGCACGTTGCTCGCTCGCAGAAAGAAAATGAAACACCGCACGGTCGTGCCACACGTCATAAGCTCCGGGCTCGAGCTGTGCTTCCGTGATATTGGCGACGAGCCAATGTATCTGTTCTGCGGCCGAACCCAACCGCTTTTTGGTTACGTCGATAGCGGTTTGAGAAACATCGAGGACGGTGATGTTCTCATAGCCCCGTGCAAGGAGGTCATCAACGAGGGTAGATTCGCCTCCGCCAACGTCAATTATGGATGTCGAATATCCGGCAGCCGCGCGCTCGATTAGCGCAAGCGATGTTTCAAGGTGCGCGCAGTACCAACTGACAGCGTCTGCTGCCTTTGTGCTGTAAACCTTTTCCCAATGTGTCTTCGTATCCATACTTACCTACCTCTTACGGATTAGGAGAATAGGCAAAAATGGGCCCCTTCAATGTCCCAACATAGAGAACGTCCGGCGATGTCCCGATCCCACGAACAGTTTCCGGGAATTGGTGTGACCATTGACGAGCGCCGTCCGAGGAGCGAATTGCCACCAATTCGCGACGATTGCTGCCGGCCACCACGGCCCCGTGCCACAGATAAGGTCTGGCCGAAGTCCACTCCTTGGAAGCTTCAGCGGACCAGCGCACCTTTTTGAGTGAGAGATCGATGCTCGCCAGAACTTCATCGCCGAGGAAAAAAACAAGCGAGTCATCCAGTAGGATGAAGCTCCATCTTGGTTCGGAATCCGTCGCAAAATCGCTTAACACAGCACCTGAGCTCGAGTTTAGGCGATAAATATGGCGCTTGGATGTTCCGACGTAGAGATCGTGTTCATGGGCCGTTACGGATGTCGTAACCCGTGCGCCCAAGTCACGTTTCCAAATCTGCTTGCCGGAATTCGCATCAAGGGCGTAAACGATTCCATCGAGCCCACCAAAATATATATCGTCGTTCAAGAGCGCTGGTGTAGAGGTCCAATGGAAATTCTGAGTCTGATTGGAATAGCCGCTGCGGAAAGTCCACTTAACCTTTCCGTTTTCTAGGTTAAGGCAAACGAGCTCGTCACCGAGAGTGACTGCGTAAACGTTGTTCTTGAGGCGAAGGACGTCCGATACGACGCCCCAGTCGTCTACTCGATATTTTCAGCGTACGGCTCCTGTCGACCGGTCGAAGGCATACACATGCCCGATCTTGCCAGCGGTCCCTATAATCACAAGCTCGTCGGTGACGAGTGGGTCTCCATGAAACTGGCTCTGTTCTCCGTCCTTGCGGATGTCATAGTCCCACTTCAACTCCCCGGTTTTCTTGTCGAGTGCGCGGATCATGCCGTTGCAGGAACTTACGACAAGCAGGTCGCCCACGACCGTGGGAGTGGAGAACACTCAGCCGCCGGTGTCAAACTCCCAAAGAATCTGTGCATCGTGGGCGGTCGCTGGCTCGGCCGGTTTTTGGGCCAACCCAAAGGCCGGTATAAGGAGAAGAAGGAACATACTGCTTAGAATCCGTCGTTTCATGCTATGCCGTGTAGAGAAGGTTGTCTCACATCCCTGAGCGACAATGTCTCCGAGACTTTAGGAGGATTAGCGACGCGAGTCAAGGAGTCGGGTTAACGCTGCGACGAGCCAGCGTTCCCAGGGTTTCATTGCCAATTGTGTATTTTTTCAGACTCAAAATCTCGTGCGTTTGGAGAGCTGCCTTAGCGATTGTTTTCTATGCACAAGAAGCCAGTCTGCATCGTCATGATAGTATCCCGCAGCATGATCGCGGTCTTGGTATGTTGACCGAGTTCGATGATGCAATCAAATAGTGTGAGCTCAACCTGTTCGAGGAACACAGCAATGAAATGCACTATACTAACCGGCCAGGAAACGGCCCAACTGAAGAGTGCGAAAAATCTGTTCTTGTTGAGGATCCAGGCGCGTCAGGGTGCACTCGGAGCGGGGCCGGCCTCCCTGACGAAGCTTTTCGCCGCTTTGCGCGGGATAGTAGTTCGTGATTTCCTTGATCCCTTTGAGTTGCTCCATCAGACGGGACTGCGTAATTGCGACTCCCGCTTGGCTCACGCGGCGGTGCAGCAGGGAGACCAGCGTGATGGACGCGGAGCATGTGGTCGGTCCAATGACGGGGCGGGGAGAAGCGAATGCAGTAGGGATCTTTCATCTCTCGGAAGGCTCGCTCGATGTGATGTTGGCCGCGATAGCCAAAGATGATTTGCTCGTCGGTGAGATCGGTGCGATCGGTGAACAAAATCCTCTTGCCCAGAACACGCTCCTTAAGTTTCCGGTAGGCTTCCTCATCCGTTCCAAAGGCAATCCCGAGTCGCTGGCGTTTGCGCGTTACCTGGCCCCAAAGAAAACCCTGGATGTACTGGCCGGAAATAATGGTGTCCAGATTCTTCTGAATATTCGTTACCGTGTAGGGCTTGCCCCGCCAGCCGGGTTCATGGCTGCGGACGATTCGTTTCTGAAGATCGCGCAGGGCACGCATCTTTTTGGTCAGATGCTGCCGGATGCCCCGGATCTGCCCTCGAAGCAAGGCGCGGCTGCGGGTGATGACGATCGTGCGCTTCCGCCCAAAGACCTCCTTCTCGGTGCGATACGCGCGCACCCCGGCGAAGGCGGGATCGTCCAGGGCATGAAACTTCTGCAAAGGAATGTCCAGTAGATCTTGATGCTGGGAGGGCACCAAAGACCCAATAAAATGGTAGGGAGAGTCGTCCAGTTCTTTGAAGTTTTCCGTCGAATTGGTTCCCTTATCGAAAACCAGGGTGACGTTCTCGCATTTTCCGCGGAACATCTGGTAGCGCACTGCCGTTCTGGAACGTGCCGCTGTCGTGCGCCATGGACGAAGGCTCGAATATTTCACCATCGCGTGGAATGGCTTAGAAGGCTTGGTGGCCGTCGTCGTAGGTGCAATTGCCGGTAGCATTTCGCTCGTAGGTTTTGGAATCGATAGCTTCATCGAAGTGACTTCCGGGTCGGTGTTACTGTGGAGGATGTCTGTTGACGCAGAAGTGCAGCGCCGCGAGCTGAATGAGAGGCGGGCCCTAAGGATTGTCGGCGTTTGTTTTCTCCTGCTGGCGGTCTACATCGCCTATGAATCTGTGTTGGACGTTTAGTCCCGTCGGGCTCCCGAACACAGCATTCCGGGAATCGTTCTGGCCTGCGTCTCCTTGGTCGTAATGCCCCTTCTCTCCAGAGCCAAGCGAAAGGTGGGGCGCGCCCTGGGCAGCGCCGCCATGCACGCGGATGCCAAACAGACGGAATTCTGCACCTACTTGTCGGCCATCCTGTTGCTGGGGCTACTAGCCAACGCCTTCCTCGGCCTATGGTGGGCCGACCCCGTGGCGGCCCTCATTATGGTTCCCATCATTGCGAAAGAAGGAATCGAAGGATTGCAGGGCAAAGCCTGTGACGAATGCTCCAGATAGTGGCCTAGGTCACTTTGCTGGAAGCATGGATTCCACTGTCAGGGTCTCGCCTTTCAACGTGCCCTTCACGGTGACTTTTTGCGCGGCGTATTTGTCGAGTTCCGCTTCATGCCCTTCAAGGGTGTACACGTTCTTGCCCGCGACAAGGGCGTAGTTGGTTCCCTGCTTGACGCAGTACCGCAAGCATTCGGCGGCGGGTTTGTCTTTCATCATGTGGGTCTGGCCGCACATTGCATCGCTTACGACGCCGGTCAACGTCTTCTGCTCGCTGCCCGTATGCGCAAGACTCACGAGCGGTGCGAGCACTGCCGCGGCCAGTATGGGAATTGCCTTCACTGAGAACATGCTTTTCATCGTACTTTCTCCTTGTGCGCCGGTTAAACCGGCGAGGTGTAGTGAATGAAAAAGTCATACGGTAGTAGTGGATTAGCGACCCACATCGGCCCCGAGTCATGCGGAGCTGCTCGCAAGGGCAGCGTCGAAGCGTTGACAGGGGAACGTGCGGGCCGGGTATTCAGCCGCGTAAGAACCTTCCTCCGGGACGCCGAC
>QHYK01000116.1 GCA_003224085.1 Acidobacteriota bacterium
GCTGGACCATCGGGGATCACCGCGTCCTCCTGGGTTTCGTCACCTTTTGGTTACGGGTTGTAAGGCTGCTGGGCAGGCGGGCAGCGTAGAGAACGAACAGAGCAAATCTCTGACGAAATTCCGGGTCTCCAGAGAGCAAATCCAAACTCGGGGTTTTTCAACAGCCTTTAGCTAAGCTAGGGAATCACTAAGGGCTGGCGGCAGGACTACCGCCCGAGGGTCAACCGCTGGATCAAGGGCTCCGGCAGGTGGGCAGACCGCATGCGCTTTTGCACCACCTGGACATCGTACGGAACGCGCCAGAATTCCACCACTTTGTGCTCTAAGTCGGCAATGGCAAAAGCGGCCCGAGGGTCCCCGTCGCGCGGTTGCCCAATCGAACCCGGATTCAGAAGATAACGACGAGCCGCCTCTACCCGTAATGCGGCAAAAGATTCCATTGCGCGCGGACGAATCTGAACAATCTCAAGATGCGCGTCTTGATACGAGAAGCCCCCTTGGTGATGCGTGTGACCGAAAAAAGTGACCCCCGCATTGGAATCGAGAAGCCCTTCGAGGGCCTGCTCCGGTGTGAACACATATTCGTCTTCGTCTTGAACCGCGCCGTGCACAAGCACAATGCCGTCCGTTTCAAGCGGCCCTTTAGGTAACGCCGAAAGCCAGGCCATGTGTTCCGGCTTGAGCTCGGCTCGTGTCCAATCGACCGCAGCTTTCGCCACGGGATTGAAATCTTCCGTGGCCATCAATCCGGTCACGGCTTTGTCGTGATTGCCTCGTATCGTCGTCGTGCCCAGTTCTCGCAGACGTGCGGTGACGGAATTGGGATCGGGGCCGTAGCCGACCACGTCGCCAAGGCAGACGGACAAATCCCAGCGGTCCTTCGCGGCTTCGAGGACCGCATCGAGCGCAGTGGCATTGGAGTGCAAATCGCTGAGAATCAGAATCCGCATTCGTCGTACCGGGAAAAATGACCTAGAGTATAGATGAACAAGCTGACCGATGCACGAAACGTCAGCATGCTGGCGAAAAATGTGACGTCTGTCGTGTTGCGATAAGTTAAGTTGTGGGCCAGTTTCCGCTTTTTCAGGAGAAATTTACATCCGGAATATGCGAGCAGTCCCTTTTTGAGCGTAAATAAACATCTCTAGCGGGAATTTTTCCCTCTTTCGAAATTTTATCGCGTCGTGGCGAAACATTCCTCACTGGCCTTTCGTCTATACAGGCGCAGCTGCTCATAGCGCTGTTCAAGGCGAGATTCAGAAAAGACCCCGCGGTGGCAGCCGCGGGGTCTTGACACGCAGTTTTTCCGGCCGTTAGTCCAGGAAGAAGAGGTGTCTTCACGGGCGAGACTACTCGCCCGGCCCTCCCGTGTCAACTCCATCTTGCCGGCGGCAGTCTGCTATCGGCTGACTCGATCCTGTCCAGAAAGGAATTGACACACATGAGAAACAGTTTATTTTTCCGCTCGCTCGCGCTGCTGGCCGCCATCGCACTAGCAGTGCCTGTTTTCGCCAAGCCCTTCTCCAAAACCATCAATCTTGCCCAAACCGCCAAGGTCGGCAAAGCTGAGTTGCGAGCCGGCGAATACCGTTTGTTGATCGACGGCAGCAAGGCCACGGTAGAGAAAGGCGGTAAGGTGGTTGCCGAATCCGAGGGCCGCTGGGAAGATCGCAGCGCCAAGTCCAGCTATGATTCCCTGCTCATCGGCGAAAATGGCCAGGTGAAGGAAGTGCGTTTCTCTGGCCAGTCTCGCGTGTTCGTTTTCAGCGAGTAAGTCGAGCCTCTCGCTGATTTGCTTCCTGGGGACGAGAGGGGAGTTGCAAACCGGCCGCGCCCTCCGCTCGTCCGCCGGCTCTGTTTCCGCTGCAAAGAAAATTCCTTGCAGGCAGTTTTTTCCAGGCGCGGAAACCATTCAATGGGTTCCCCGCGCTGATGTTTATGACTCGCCGTTAACGCATGGCCGTCTTTCGAGAGTTTTTCTTCCTATTTTAGCGAATCAGCATGCAATCCCCGTAGCTGTAGAACCGATATCCGGCTTCGACGGCGTGCCGGTAAGCCGCCAGCAGGCTTTCGCGTCCGGCAAACGCACAGACAAGCGCCAGCAGCGTGGACCGTGGCAAATGAAAGTTGGTTAGCAGCGCGTTCACGACGCGGAATCGAAATCCCGGCGTGATGAACAATCGCGCCTCGGCTTTGCCGCCACCCACGATATGAGAAGACCCAGCTTCCTTTGCGCGCAATGCCGCATCCTCCAGGGCGCGCACGACAGTAGTGCCGATTGCCAAAACGGGCCGTCGTGCGGCCTCAGCTGCATTGATTCGGTCCGCGGTTTCACCAGGGATCTCGTACGATTCGGAGTGCATCACGTGGCCTTCCAGCGTTTCACTGTGGACGGGTTGAAACGTGCCAAGGCCCACGTCCAACGTCAGCTCACAGATTTCCACTCCGCGAGCGCGGATTCGTTTAAGTATCTCTTCGGAGAAATGTAGACCTGCCGTGGGTGCAGCAATCGCGCCAAGGCGCTTTGCAAACACCGTTTGATAGCGCTCGCGATCCACTGTTTCGTCTTCCCGATCAATGTAGGGAG
This sequence comes from Acidobacteriota bacterium, assembly GCA_003224085.1. GTDB lineage: Bacteria > Acidobacteriota > Terriglobia > Acidiferrales > UBA7541 > Acidiferrum. Next base: position 2,588 of record QHYK01000116.1, read on the forward strand.
GAAGAGGGACGTGTCCCAAGCGCTCAAAATGCGCGTTGATCGAGCACTGGTCATGAGAAACGAACCGCAGCGTGCGCAGCCCGAACTCGCCGCGGGCCATTATCTCGGCCTCCAGCTCTCCATCTCCAAAGAGCACGCGCTCCCTCAGGCGCATTTTGCGGCCGGGCCGAACCAGGGCTTCCCATGTATCAACATCGATTTGGCGCGTCAGCAGAACTTCCACCTTTCCCGTCAAGTGCCCGCCTCGCGTGGCTCGCGAAGGCTTCTGCGAGCGCACGCCCGCGCGCCGTCCAAAGAGCCTGGCCGGAATTACGCGAGCATTGTTGAGAACAAGCAATTCATTGCCAGTGAGGAGCTCCGGGAATTCCGCAAATTGCCGATCCTCGAACGCTCCCGAGGAACGATTCAAGAGCAGGAGGCGGGAAGCGTCACGGCGGTCCAAGGGCTGCTGCGCAATCTGCTCTGCAGGCAGGTGATAATCGAGTTCGTCCAGGCGCATGAGCAGCCATAGTCTAGCAAGAGCCAAGCTTCGGCCTGCGCAGTGGAACCAACCGCGGTCATTCGCCGCGCGTTGTCTGGACTCCTAACTGCCCTAGACGCTCTTTGCTTTGAACTGCAAAGTAATTTATCTCAGTGACTCCATGGTGGCTTTCCGGTCGACGAGAGAGTTAGCATCATTTCCGTGTCCTTAAGATGGCAGCAACTGCCCAAAAAGTGGCGTCACTTTTATATCTCATTCATTATAAAAAACTTGCATGAAAGGCCGGGCCAGCTCAAATTTGTACTTGACAAATATACGCTCATATTCTATGATCCCATTGCAATCACCTACGGAGGTGCTTACAACTATGCGAACAATAGCCCGATGGGAACCTTTCCGCGGTGTCACCACCCTGCAGGACCAAATCAATCGCCTGTTCAACGAGACCTTTGATCGTTCGGGCGAGGATTCCAGCCTCAGCGCGTGGGCGCCAGCCGTGGACATCTACGAAACCGAGAACGAACTCGCAGTGAAGGCGGATCTCCCCGATGTCAATCCCAAGGATCTGGACATTCGCGTGGAGAACAACATCCTCACCATTCGCGGTGAACGCAAGTTCGAGAAGAAGGTGAACGAAGAGAACTACCTGCGCGTCGAGCGCTCCTATGGCTCCTTCGCTCGCAGCTTCACGCTTGCGAATACCGTGAATACTGACGCGATCAAGGCCGAGTATCAGAACGGTGTTCTGACGCTGCGCATTCCCAAGCGTGAGGAAGCCAAGCCGAAGCAGATCAAAGTCAATGTCAGCGCTCCGGCCGTAGTAGCCGCGGCTGCCTCCGGCAGCTAAGCGGCGGCGCAGCGAAAAGGCTGCACCGGAAAGGTCGAGGTGTAAGAATAGGGGCTGGCCGGCGCCAGCCCCTTTTTGCTCCGGCAGAAATGATCGAGGGGCCTATGTTGCGATTTGAAAAAATGACCGTGAAAGCGCAGGAAGCAATCCAAAGCGCCCAGGAAGTGGCGGCCCAGCACGAGAATCAGCAGATTGAGCCGATTCACCTGCTGGCCGCACTGGTAGCGCAGGCGGATGGCGTCGTGCCTCCCCTGCTCGCGCGTCTGGGGATTCATAGCGAAGCTCTCAGGCAAGAAATGGAGCGCGAGATCGCGCACCTGCCCAAAGTGCAGGGCTTTGCCCAGCAACACATGGGCCGCGCCCTTAACGACGTCCTCGAGCAGGCATTCAAAGAGGCGGATAGCTTCAAGGATGAGTATGTCTCGACCGAGCACCTCTTTTTGGCCATCGCCAGGCGCGACCGCGAGCCCGCCGGCCAATTGTTAAAGCGGCAAGGAGCTTCCCACGAAGCCATTCTGCAGGCTCTTGCCGGAGTGCGGGGCTCGCAACGCGTAACGTCGCAGAATCCGGAAGCCACGTATGATGCTCTGGAGAAGTATGCGCGTGACCTGACGGAACTGGCGCGGAAACAGAAGCTCGATCCGGTCATCGGCCGCGATGAAGAGATTCGCCGCGTCATGCAGATTCTTGCGCGGCGCACGAAGAATAATCCGGTGCTGATCGGCGAACCGGGCGTCGGCAAAACCGCCATCGTCGAAGGCCTGGCGCAACGAATTGTCTCCGGTGACGTTCCGGACGTCCTGAAGACAAAACGCATCGTCGCTCTGGATCTCGCCGCGCTTGTGGCGGGGGCAAAGTTCCGCGGCGAATTCGAAGACCGGCTGAAAGCGGTTCTCAAAGAAATCACTGAGGCCGAAGGCCAGGTCATTCTTTTCATCGACGAGCTTCACACCCTTGTGGGTGCGGGCGCTGCGGAAGGGGCCATGGATGCTTCCAACATGCTCAAGCCGGCCCTGGCCCGCGGAGAACTGCGCGCGATTGGCGCTACCACGCTGAATGAATACAAGAAGCACATCGAGAAGGACCCGGCTCTCGAACGCCGCTTCCAGCCCGTTCTTGTCCCCGAACCCACGGTGGAAGACACCATTGCGATTTTGCGCGGATTAAAGGAACGCTACGAAGTACATCACGGCGTGCGCATCAAAGATGCTGCCATCCTTGCCGCCGCCACGCTTTCTAACCGCTACATTTCGGACCGCTTTCTGCCCGACAAGGCCATCGACCTGATCGATGAAGCAGCCGCCAGCCTCCGCATGCAAATCGATTCCATGCCCGTCGAGATTGACGAAATCGAGCGCCGCATCCTGCAGCTCGAAATCGAGCGCCAGGCGCTGCTGAAAGAGTCCGACGCGCATTCCAAGGAGCGCCGCGCGCAAATCGAGAAAGAACTCGCCAAGTTGAAGGAAGAATCAAACGCCAAAAAAGCGCGCTGGGAAGCGGAAAAAGAGGCTATCGGAAAAATTCGCAAACTGAAGGAGCAAATCGAGCAGTTGAAGGCGGAAGAACAGCGCAACGAACGTGCCGGCGAACTGGCCAAAGTCGCCGAAATTCGCTACGGGAAAATCGCTGCGGCGGAGCGCGAACTACAGCAAGCCCAGCAAAAGTTTGCTTCGGTGCAGAAAGACGCTCCCATGCTGAAGGAGGAAGTCGACGAAGAGGACATCGCGACAATTGTCAGCAAATGGACCGGCATTCCGGCAGGCCGCCTGCTCGAAGGCGAAGCGCAAAAACTGGTGCACATGGAAGAACGCTTGCGCCAGCGCGTGGTCGGTCAGGATGATGCTCTCGCGCGCGTTGCAAACGCCGTTCGCCGCAGCCGCGCTGGGCTCTCGGACGCCAAGCGGCCTATCGGCTCGTTCATCTTTCTCGGGCCAACGGGCGTGGGCAAGACGGAACTCGCGCGTGCCCTAGCGGAATTTCTCTTTGACGACGAGAAGCTGATGATCCGCATTGACATGAGCGAGTACATGGAGAAGCACAGCGTCTCGCGGCTCATCGGCGCACCGCCGGGCTATGTCGGCTACGAAGAGGGCGGGCAGCTCACCGAGCAGGTGCGGCGTCATTTGTACTCTGTCATCCTTTTTGACGAAATCGAGAAAGCGCACCCGGATGTGTTCAACGTTCTCCTGCAGATTCTCGAGGACGGCCGCCTCACCGATGGCAAGGGCCGCACCGTGGATTTCCGCAACACCGTTTTGGTCATGACCAGTAACGTGGGTTCGGCAGCCATTTCGGAGTTGGCCGGGGAAGAGCCGGAGCGCGCCCGAAAGGAAGCCATGGAAGCGCTGCGTGCATCGTTCCGCCCGGAGTTCCTCAACCGCATCGACGAGATTGTGATTTTCAATCCGCTGGGCAAAGAGCAACTGGCGAAAATCGTTGGCCTGCTGATGAGGAATGTCGAGAAACTGCTTGCCGAACGGCAGATTACTCTGGAGTTGAAACCCGCAGCGCAAGAACTGCTTTTGCGCGAAGGCTACGATCCGGCATACGGCGCGCGGCCGCTTCGCCGCACCATTCAACGCCTGATTCAGGATCCGCTCGCGTTACAGATCCTTGAAGGAGCAGTGCTCCCCGGGGATCGTGTAATCGTCGATCGCGATGGGCAAAAGGACGCCATGCGCTTCGAGCGCAAACCTGCGAAACAACCTGCTGCCGCGGCGCGTATCTAATTTAGGGAAGTCGTGGTGTGAAGGAACGATTTCACATAGCTCGGCTTCAAAGGATGGGGATTTTTTCTGGTGCGCGCATGGCGCGCGCGCAGAATTGAAGGAAATTATGAGAGTCTTTCGAACCACTTTCTTGCTGGTAGCTCTTACGCTCCTGCTCATGCTGATCGGGCGGTACTTCGGCGGCCGCGGCGGCATGACCCTTGCACTCGGGTTCGCGGTAGTCATGAACGCTTTCGCTTACTTTTTCTCGGACAAGATCGCGTTGATGTCTAGCGGCGCCAAGCCGGTATCACGCGAACAGTTGCCGCGCCTCTACGCCGTCATGGAACGCCTCGCGTCCAAAGCAAATTTGCCCGTCCCGAAACTGTACCTCGTTCCCGACGCCGCGCCCAATGCCTTTGCAACGGGAAGAGATCCTCGCCACGCCTCTGTGGCTGTGACGCAGGGATTGCTCGAATTGATGAATGACGAGGAACTCGAAGGCGTCATCGCCCACGAACTTTCGCACGTCCGCAATTACGACATCCTCATCAGCTCTATCGCTGCAACCATTGCCGGTGCGATTTTTCACCTCGCCTCGATGGGCCGCTGGGCCATGATTTTTGGAGGTTGGGGTGGTGACCGCGACGACCGTGACGGCGGGGGCGGGATCGCGGCAATCATGATGCTTATTTTCGCTCCTTTCGCCGCTTTCCTATTGCAGTTGGGACTCTCCCGTGAGCGAGAATATTCTGCCGACGCGACCGGTGCACGGACGGTGGGCAATCCCTACGGCCTCATAAGTGCCCTTCAAAAGCTCGGCACCTATAACAACCGCATTCCGACCACGGCCATTTCGCCCTCGACTTCTTCTCTTTGCATCGTCAAGCCGCTTTTTGGCGGGGGCTCGTTCACAACCCTGTTCAGTACCCATCCAGCTCTCGCGGACAGGATTGCCAAGCTCCGCGAAATGACCATCATCCCGCAACGGTAAGCGCCTGATTCGTGTCGATTCGGCGCTCAATTTGTGCATTCCGGGTGTAATCTTTTCAGGAGGGGAGGGCCTTGGCGCATCCTCAGACTGGCCGGAGAATATCCATAAGCCAGTTGTTTTCAATTCGTTTACTTTATCTGACCCGCTTGGTTTTCTTTGGTGCTGCAAGTGCACTGCTTCCGGGCAGCTAGTTTATTGCTTTGGCGAAAATAAGGCACACAGTCATGAGCTGTCGTGACACCATTCATTTGATATGCTGGTATTTGGAGGGTAGGCTTTCTTCGGTCGTCGAGGCTGAGATTAAGCGCCACCTTGAGGGCTGCTCCGACTGTCGCATGGTTCTTGAAGCCGCCGTGAATACCTTGGACTGCTACTTCAACGCTGAACGCGCTGAGGCAACTGCACACGCTTTCCGGGTTGCTTAACCGAGTCCATCTTATAAACACTTAAATCTAAAGAACTTAGTCCGCGTTTCGCGGATGCGTGCTTCCTCGCAATCTTGCGCCCGCCATTGCTGTGTCTTCTACCCAATCGTGTAATCTTTACATGTCGTAGTACCTAGAGAAATTGTCCGTTCCCCAGGAGCAGTTCACCTAGCATATAGATTCTGCAGGATTTACATAGTACTAGTATCCACTAAGGCCTTTGGCGGCTAGGCTGCTCATCTCTCTGGCCAGGGCTGTGTTGCCCAAAGGAGAGACGAACCTCTATGAACGAATTCCAAGAATTTTCCCACACTGGCACTCCGGGGACCCCTCGGTGGGTAGGACTTGCCGTGGGTGTTCTCGGCGCGCTTTCTCTTATCGGGTTGGGACTGGGGTGGAGCGCCCTTAACCAGGCCAAGAGCTTGGAACAGACCGCCGTGGCCTCCAAGCAGGCCGGCGACGCGCTCAGCCAACGTCTCGCAAAAGAAGACGAGATCAATCAACAACTACAGAGCGACCTGAAGGTCATCGCCGACAAGCTGAACGTTACGCAGGGTGAATTGGTCACCGCGAGAAAGCAAAACAAGACCGCGACCCATGCCGTAGACCAAAAGGTGGACAGCCTGGCCAGCTCCATGAAGACGGAACTGGCCACCAAGGCCAGCGCGGACGACCTAACCAAGCTGAACGGCGATGTCACGGGAGTCAAAGGTGACCTCGACGCCGCCAAAAACAGCATTCAGATGGCCCGCAGCGAGATGGGCACTCTGATTGCCCGTAACCACGATGAGATCGACCAGCTTCGCCGCATCGGCCAGCGCGATTATTTTGAATTCACGGTGCAGCGCAAGGGCAGCGCCACGAAGGTGGGCAGCATTCAGCTCGTGCTGAAAGATACGAATCCCAAGAAGAACCAGTACACCATGAACGTCCTTGCCGACGACAACAGCTTTGAGAAGAAAAACCGCTCCGTCAACGAGCCCATCTTCTTCTACACGGGCGGCGGCCGCTCTGCGCTGGAGCTCGTGGTCAACAAGGTCACGAAAGCCGGCGCCACCGGGTACTTGAGCATTCCGAAAGGTGCGCCAACAGCCACGGCGAGCGTCGCGACTTCCGGCCAGTAAGCACGCCATTCGACAAGTGCAGAGCATGAAGGGAGGATTCTTTGGATCCTCCCTCTTTTCTTTTGTCCTCATCCTCGAACAAGGACCGGGCTCCAGAACTTTAGGAAGTGACTGGACACCGAAGCCGTGGCTGTGCGAAGCTACTGCCACGGCCCGGTAACTCAACCACCACAAGAGGACTTTTGGAGGGGGAAATCATGAAACTTAGATTCTCAATGGCAATCGCAGCGACGCTTTTCGCTGGGGCACTCGCGATGGCGGCAGACAGCTCCATGACCGGCTGGATTTCCGACAGCCAGTGCGGGGCAAAGGGGGCAAACGACAAGGCCGGCACTGCGGAATGTACGGTGAAGTGCGTCAAAGAGCATGGAGCCAAGTACGTCTTCGTGAACGACGCCGACAAGAAGGTGTACGTGGTCGACGCGCAGGACAAAGTAGCGGCGCATGCCGGCCATCACGTAACCGTCAAGGGCACGGTGGAAGGCGACACGCTCAAGCTGGCCGACATCACCATGGCGGCCAAGTAAGCAGAATCCTTCTCTGATTTGACCGGCGGGCAGGCTAACACAGTTAGTCTGCCCGCAGTGTTTTGTCCTGCTCTTCATTTCCGCTACGATGTTGCACGCCATGCCGACCACCCTTATCCACGCCGGGCGGGCTTTGACCCCCGCCTCCGAGGTCCATGACGCTGGCATTCTCATTCGTGACGATGTGATCGACGCGATCGGACCGCGCAGCGGCTTGAGCGTGCCCGCCGGCGGAACCGAGATTTCCGCACTCGAGAAAATAGCGATTCCAGGTTTCCTTGACATTCACATCCATGGCGCGGGCGGGCGTGACGTGATGGAAGCAAACCGCGACGCTCTGGAAGCGGTCACCAGGAAGGTCGTCGAGTATGGCACCACGTCGCTCTTGGCCACCACCGTCACGGCCGGTCCCGAAGACACTTGCCGGGCGGCAGCGGGAATCTCTTTGTATATCACGCAGCAGCGCACCGGGAAGCAATCCCGCGCGGAAGTCCTGGGCATTCATTTCGAGGGCCCGTTCATCAGCAAAGTAAGGCGCGGCGTGCATCCCGTTGAATGGATTCAGTCTCCATCAGAAGAATTGCTGAATCGCTTGCTCCAGGCAGCGGCGGGAAATGCGCGCCTTATAACGATTGCACCGGAGGTGCTCGGCGCGGCCCCTTGCATCGACGCGGCGCGCAAAGCCGGTTTGGTCGTTTCGATAGGCCACACCGACGCCAATTACGAACAAACGCGGTTTGCTATCGCTCATGGAGCCCGCAGCGCAACGCACACCTACAACGCCATGCGGCCTTTCACGCACCGCGATCCCGGAGTTATTGGGGCTGTTCTTACTTCTCCGGAACTCAACGCGGAACTGATCGCCGACGGTGTGCATGTCGAAGAAGCGGCGATGAAGCTGCTCCTGAAGGCCAAAGGCTATGAGCGCGTCATCCTGGTCAGCGACGGTCTCTCCGCCACGGGCATGCCGGACGGAAAGTACATGCTGGGCGGCTTCGAAGTGACCGTGACCAATGGCGTCTGCCGCAACGCCGCGGGAATCCTGGCGGGCAGCACGCTCACTCTCGACCGCGCACTTCGCAACATCGTGAAGCTCGGTGTTCCTTTGGCCGATGCAGCGCGTATGCTCACAGTTAATCCCGCGATCCTGCTGGGAATCGAATTCAAGAAAGGATCTTTGCGCGTCGGCGCCGATGCAGACGTTCTGTTACTCGATCAGGATTTGCGCGTGACCGAGGTCTGGGCGCGCGGCGTGCCCGTCAATTAGAGCGCTTGAATTTCGGGACATTAGGGATTTAAGGGAATATTGAGTTCCGAAGCGAGTTCTTCGGGATCGAACGGGCTGCAGGCAAAATAGCGCCCGTCGACTTCCAGCGTCGGCACTTTGCGCAAGCCATGGTTTGCTTTAAGAACGATTTCTTCGGCAGCTTCGTTTTCTTCGATATTAACTTCGCGGTAGGCCACGCCGCGCTCCCGAAGGAAAGTCTTCGTATAGCGGCAGTCCGGACACCAGGTCGTGGTGTAAATCGTGATCGGTTCCATGCGTTGTATCCACAACCAGATTAGATGAATGGTTGCGTTTTCACGTCACAAATGCGTGGGCGGGGCCGTGAATGGCAAATGGTCAATGAGCATTCACCGGCACTCCACGGTGTTTGCGGGCGACCTGGATGCGAATCAGGGCGCGTTGGAGCGCCACACTCACGCGATCCCAGTCAATATTCGGATCTTTCTCGGCGAGGCGCTGCTCGGCCCGGGCCTTCGCCGCCTCCGCGCGCTCCAGATCAATCTCGGCGGCGAGCTCGGCGGTTTCCGCGAGCACGGTTACTCGGTCGGGCAAAACTTCCGCGAAGCCGCGAATTAGGGAAAGACGTTCCGCCTGCGCGGCTTGAAAAGTCAATTCCCCAACGCCCAACTCGGTCATGAGCGGCGCGTGACCAGGCAAAACTCCCAGGTAGCCATTAGCGCCGGGCAGAGTCACTTCCCGGGTGCGCGTCCGCACCAACTGCCGTGTCGGCGTGACGATTACCAGTTCTAGGGCTTCCGGCAGCATGCCTCTAAACTCCAGCCTTCATCTTTTCCGCTTTCTGCAAAGCTTCCTTGATCGTGCCCACCATGTAGAACGCCTGCTCGGGAATATCGTCATACTGGCCTTCGACGATTTCTTTGAAGCTGCGCACGGTGTCTTCGATCTTGACGTACTTGCCTTCGAGGCCGGTGAACTGCGCGGCCACAAACATGGGTTGGGAGAGGAACTTCTCGATTTTGCGCGCGCGCGCCACTGTGCGCTTGTCTTCGTCGGAGAGTTCTTCGATGCCGAGAATGGCGATGATGTCCTGCAAATCCTTGTAGCGCTGCAGAATCGATTTCACTGCGCGAGCCACGGTGTAATGTTCCTGGCCTACGATGCGCGGGTCCAGAATGCGCGAGAAGCTCGCCAGCGGGTCGACCGCCGGATAAATTCCACGCTCGACGATCTGGCGGCTTAGGTTCGTGGAGGCATCGAGGTGCGTAAACGTAGCGGCCGGCGCCGGGTCCGTGTAATCGTCTGCGGGCACGTAAATCGCCTGCACCGAGGTAATCGAGCCGGTCTTTGTTGAAGTGATGCGCTCCTGCAATTCGCCAATTTCCGTGTTGAGATTCGGCTGATAGCCTACGGCCGAGGGCATGCGCCCAAGGAGTGCGGAGACTTCCGAACCCGCCTGCACGAATCGGAAAATGTTATCAATGAACAGAAGCACGTCGAGGTGTTCCTGGTCGCGGAAGTACTCCGCCACGGTCAGGCCGGTCAGGCCCACGCGCAAACGCGCCCCCGGTGGTTCCGTCATCTGCCCGTAAATCAGCGCGGCACGCGACTTTTCGGAATTGCCCGGCACAACCACGCCGGATTCCTGGAATTCCAGCCACAAGTCGTTTCCTTCGCGCGTGCGCTCGCCCACGCCGGAAAACACGGACACGCCGCCGTGCTGCATGGCGACGTTGTGAATCAATTCCTGAATAAGAACGGTTTTGCCGACACCCGCGCCTCCGAATAACCCGATTTTGCCGCCCTTCAAGAACGGCTGAATCAGGTCGACGACTTTGATGCCCGTCTCAAACATTTCCAGCGTCGTCGATTGTTGATCGAGCGGCGGCGCTGGCCGGTGGATTTGATGCTTTGTCTTGCTTTCCAGAGGACCCATCTGGTCCACGGGCTTGCCGAGAACGTTCATCACGCGCCCAAGCGTGGAGCGGCCCACGGGCACGCTGATGCCTTCGCCCAAATCGTACGTCTTCATTCCGCGCACGAGACCCTCTGTCGGCTCCATCGCTACTGCGCGCACGCGTCCCTCCCCCAAGTGCTGCTGCACTTCCGCGGTCACGTCGATCGGTTCGGGAACGTTGTAGCCGTCACTGGTGATGTGCACCGCGTTGTAAATCGCAGGCAGATGCCCGCCCTCGAATTGCACGTCGAGCACCGGCCCGATCACCTGCACGATGTGTCCCACGGCTGCGTATTTTTCCGCCATGCCTTCTCCTAAGCAGTGCCGGAGGCACCGCTCACTATTTCAATAATCTCCTTGGTGATGGCCGCCTGGCGCACTTTGTTCATGTGCAGGGTGAGCGCCTCGATCACCTCGCCCGCATTTTTTGTCGCAGACTCCATAGCGGTCATGCGCGCTGCGTGCTCCGCTGCCGAAGACTCCAGCATAGCGCGTTGCACCTGCGACTCCACGTAACGCGGCAAAAGCCGATCGAGCAACTGTTCTTCCGGCTGCTCGTAGATGTAGTCCACTTGCGAACCTGCCTGGCTACCTCGAGCGCCTTCCTGCACTTGTTCGGGATCTACGGGAAGAAGCTTTTCCACGGTCAGGTTCGCGGACATCACGGTCTTGAATTCGCTGAAAATGATGTATACGGAATCGACTTGGCGTTTGGCGTACAAATCCGTCACCACGTTCGAAATCTCTCGCACCATTCCAAATTCCACCCGCGCCAGCACATTGATGTATTCGGCAAGGAGGTGAAAGCCGGCCTTACGCAGAGCATCACGGCCTTTTTTGCCGACGGGAATTACCGAAAGGTTTCGCTCCTTATTCGCGCGGAAGAATTCGTGGGCTTTGCGCAAAATATTGGTATTGAACGCGCCCGCGAGCCCGCGCTCGCCGGACAAGACCAGCGCGAGCACTCTTTCTTCCGGCCGGCGCGCGAGCAACGGATGCCGAGGCTCCGAGATGCGGCTGATCGTCGAATGCAGCACGCGCATTAATTCTTTGGCATACGGCCGCGCCGCCAGTGCCGCTTCCTGAGCGCGCCGCAAACGCGCCGCCGCCACAAATTTCATGGCCCGCGTAATCTGCTGGGTGTTTTTCACCGAGCGGATGCGTCGCCGGAAATCGAGAAGTGTGGGCATGGCGCTTCGTCAGTCGAGATCCTTAATTGGCGGCCGCCGCCGTCGCTACTGTGAAGCGTTCCCTGAAGGCATCGATGGCTTTCTTGATTTCCGCCTTGATGCCGTCATCGAGCGCCTTCTTCGCCGCAATATTCTTCAGCAGTGACGGGTAATTCGTCTCCACAAACTGCAAAAACTCGCGTTCGAACCGCCGAACCTCCGGCACCGGCAACGTGTCGAGTGCGCCGCTGGTGCCCGCGTAGATGACCAGCACCTGTTTCTCCGCCGGCAACGGCACGAATTGATCTTGTTTCAAAACCTCCGTAAGCCGCTGACCGCGCGCCAGCTGTCCCTGCGTCACCTTGTCGAGCTGGTCTGCGCCGAACTGCGCGAACGCCGCCAGGTCGCGGTACTGCGCCATGTCGAGCCGCAGCGAGCCCGCCACTTGCCGCATGGCCTTGATTTGCGCGTTCCCGCCCACGCGGCTCACGCTGATGCCCACGTTGATTGCTGGACGAATGCCCGCGTTGAACAAATCCGCTTCCAGATAAATCTGCCCGTCGGTAATCGAAATCACGTTCGTCGGAATGTACGCCGAAACGTCGCCGGCCTGCGTTTCAATCACCGGCAACGCAGTCAGCGAACCTCCTCCCAACTTGTCGTTTAACTTTGCGGCTCGTTCGAGCAAGCGCGAGTGCAGATAAAATACGTCGCCCGGGAACGCTTCGCGTCCCGGAGGCCGCCGCAGCAGCAGAGAAATTTCGCGGTACGCCTGCGCGTGCTTCGACAGGTCGTCGTAAAACGCCACCGCGTGCCGCTTGCTGTCGCGGAAATATTCGCCCATGGCGCATGCCGCGTAAGGCGCGATATATTGCAACGATGCCGGCTCGGCGGCAGACGACGCCAACACAATCGTGTAGTCCATCGCGCCCGCATCGGTTAGGATTTTCACCACCTGCGCGATGGTCGAGCGCTTCTGGCCGATGCCGCAATAGATGCAGATAACGTCGCCGCCCTTTTGATTGATAATCGTGTCGAGGATGACCGCGGTCTTCCCGGTCTGGCGGTCGCCGATGATCAGCTCGCGCTGGCCGCGGCCAATCGGGATCATGCTGTCAATCGCTTTGATGCCCGTCTGTAATGGTTCGCGCACCGGCTGCCGGTCAATCACTCCGGGAGCAAGGCGCTCCAGCGGGTTGCGCTGCTTCGCGGCAATCGGGCCTTTGCCGTCCAGCGGCTGCCCGAGCGGGCTTACGACGCGTCCCACCAACGCATCGCCCACCGGAACCGACATGATCGCGTTCGTGCGCTTTACAACGTCGCCTTCCTTCAACTCCGTCGTTTCGCCGAGCAGCACCACGCCGACTTCTTCCTCCTCGAGGTTCAATGCAATCCCATAAACGTCGTGCGGAAATGCAAGCATTTCCCCGGCCATCACTTTTTCGAGCCCGTGTACGCGCGCAATGCCGTCGCCGACGCTGATAATCGCGCCCACTTCGTCCACCGCAATGGCCTGCTCGTAATTCTCAATCTGCTCGCGCAGAATTTTGCTGATTTCGTCTGCCTTGATGTTTGCCATGCCTGCTCCGTCGTTCCCCCGAAAACTTCACCCTTCACACGCCGGCCCAAAACGCCGCTCTCAAAAACTTTTTATTCGGCCGCCAGCCGCGCGCGCATCTCGTTCAAACGGCTGCGCAGCGAACCATCGTAAATCGTGTCTCCAATGCGCACCACCGCCCCGCCCAGTAGTGCCGGGTCGAAGGAATACTTCGGCTCGATTTTCTTTCCCGTCAGGCGCGCCAGCGCCGCCGAAAGCTCTTTTTTCTGCGCCCCAGTCAACTCCACCGGCGAGGAAATCTCGGCTTCTGCAATTCCTTGGCGTTGCCGCAGCACCTGCTGAAACGCCGTAATAATTTCTGGAATCAATGGCGTGCGCCGGTGATCCGCAATCACGAACAGGAAGTTGCGGATGATCTTGCTCGCGCCCAGCCGCGCAGCGATCTTCTCGATCACTGAGTGCTTCGCCTCCAGGCTGACCGCCGGGCTTGCAAGGAATGTCCGCAACTCCACCGATTGCGCGTACGCCGCTCCAAAACTCTCCAGTTGCTTGGCCGCCGGCTCGGCCGCGCCCTGCTCCAGCGCAATGTCCGCCAGCGCGTTTGCGTATTGCAGGCTCGCGGACTTCAATTCGGCGCCCCTTCCAAGCTCTTTACGAAGTTGCTGACCAGCCCCGCCTGCACTTGCGCGGTCAGCTGCTTGGTCAGCAGCGATTCCGCGCCTTCCACCGCCAGCTTTGCCGCCAGCGCTTTCAACTCCAGCCGCGCCGCGCGCTCCGCCGCACCGATTTCCGCTTTTGCCGCCGCGGCGATTTTTTCCATCTCCGACTGCGTCGCCATTCGAATCCGTTCCACTTCCGCCGCCGCTTCGCGCCCTGCAAACGCGCGCAATTCCGCTACTTCCTTTTCCAGATTCGCTAGCTTCGTCTCCGCATCGTGGAGTTGCGCATCAGCAGCCGCCACCGCGCTGCCCGCCTTCGTAATCGCGGAGCTGATCACTTCCGCGCGCCCGCGAAAGAACCCCGGCGCCTTCTTTAAGCACACCCACAAAAGCGCGCCCGCCACGATCGCGAAGTTAATCCACTTGAAAATCTCCGTGGCCGTCTCCGCACCCGCCGCGCCGCCTTCTTCCGCGGCCTGCGCGCGCAGAGTTAAGAAAAGCGCCGCAATCACGGCGCTGGCAAGGGCCAATAGGATGCGCTTCGCCCTCATCGAACCTCTCTCGCCGGAGCGCTTGGACGCGGCGGCGCTTGCAGAATCCGCCGCGCAATTTCCGCGGCCAGCTGCGCCACCGACGATTCCATGTCGCTCCGCGCCGCGGCCAGTTCCCTGGCCACGCGTTCTTTGGCCGCAGCGACTTCCGCGGCGGCTTTGCTCCGCGCATCCTTCAATTGCGCCGCCCGCTCGTCCAGTAGTTTCTTTCGCGCCGCTTCCTGCTCCGCATACACCTTCCCGCGCGCCTGTTTCAATGCCTCCAGGTATTGCTTTACCTTTTCCGCGGCGGCTGCCTGCGCGGCTTCCGCGGCCTTTTGCGCGCCAATGGTGCGCGCGTCCCGCTCCGCCATCACCTTCAGCAGCGGCTGAAAGAAAAGCGTCCGTAAGATGAAGTAAAAAAGGAGGATAATCAGGACTGTGGGCGCAGCCCCAAGGAACAGTTCGCCAAGTTGGTGACCGATGGAAGGCATCGAATTGTTGCGCCTAAATTTTCCGTCGCCTCTGACCCGGATCCGCGCGGGGCAGGCAGGTTGGCAGCCGCACCTCGCTCACCCCAAGGAGCATACGGTGGGCTTCAAGCCGCCGCTTTGAAATGTTCTTTATAGCATCCGTCGCGCCTCGCGTCAACGCGACTCCCTACGGTGCTATACTCGCAACGGGGTCATTTTTGCGCGAGGAGCCATGGCTCCTTCCAGTCGTCCGCTCGTTCTTGTTGCCGCGATCCTCACAGCCGGTCTTTGTCTGTTCCTCGCTTTCCAAGTTGCCGCTCTGTTGCTCCCTTTCGTTTTGTCCAGCTCCTACCGATGGATTCTGGCTCTGCTGTGCATTCTCTTGATCGGTCTCGGTGCTTTTCTGCGCGCCCGGAAGAGACGCAAGGCCGAATTGCAACTCCATTAGCCAGTCTCCGTCGCCGGGCCTTCTTTCAGCGCGCTCGGTGTACAGGAAATTTTATAATAGACTGTTTCGCCGTTGAGTTGTTTGATCCCGGCCGCGCATCCGGCGTTATTCAAAACAGTGGTTTGCTTGAGGAAGGTTAGTTCTTCGGGATCTCGGCAAGAATTTCGTATACATAATGCACATCCAGCGAGCGTCTATTTCTTCCGCTGCTCTCGATGTGCAGATTTTCGTAAAGCTGTCGCCCGTCCGGAGAAAGCTCAAACGTCCGGCTCATTTTTCCTCCGCGTGGGCTCTTCTCGTCCGTAACCAGCCGGTTGCCGTCCCATTTCGCGGCGATCTCTTGGTAACGGTAGTCCTTCGATTTCTGCAGTTTTCGTCCGTCGGTCATGAAGGCTCGCTTGCGGCCGTGATCGTCCAGGAAATCCAGTTCCGCGCCCGTCATGGAGAGCGTCATAGTCGCTGGCGGGCTTAGCAGCTCGTGCATCTTCTGGCGCTCGTCATCGCTCTCCCCGCCGCCGTATCCTCCGCGCCGTCCTGGGTAGCCACCGCCGCCTCCGCGCCGGCCATAGCCTCCGCCGTCTGTTTCCCGTGAGTCTCGCCAGCTGCGCATGTCATCGCTCTCGTCGCGGTTCAGCGTCCACGCTCCCAGGATGGTCTGCCGCGGGGGCGGCAATGGCGGTACTTCCCGTGGCTTGACCGCAGACACAGTTCCCGGTGGCGCGCTTACCGGTCCTGCCGGCGCCTGCGCCGCAGCCACTGTGCAAAATGCCAGCCCAGCCAAACTCGCCACGCCTGCAAAGCCTGTTACAAGAATCTTTCGCGCGACTTTCATTTCTTCCCCCCCGATCCCCGCCGTCCTGAACATAGGATTCCGCCTCAATCGAGAATTGGTTCCCTTTAGGCAGAAGCGCAGCTTGCGGATGGGTTGTCGGAAGAGACCAGTTGTTTCCCTCTTAGACCCTCCATCATCCAGGCTCCTCGGACGGGTTACAGAGTGGACCAGCTGGAGGCGCCGTCATCTCTTTTTCCTTGCCGAAGCACGCCTCAAAACGTCCTCCAGTCCGCCTAGCCTAGCTTGCTCAGAGGGCGTAAAGCATCGAGACCTTTTTGGCACGCAACTTCTCGTCGATGGCTTGCCGCACGGCCTCGGAATTGCTCCGCGATTGCAGTGCCTTCCGTAGCCGTCGGACTTGTCCAGTCTCGAGCAAGAGATTCGTTCACGTCAAGGTTTTCCTGCTCATCGGAGCCCCCGGTGTGCAACCCCCTGTCCAACTATACACACTTGCGCTCCCATTGTGAGCCATCGCGTTTTCTGAGTCTCTATCGGAGCCAGGAATTGAGTTCCGTTGCGCGGGAAAGCATCGCCAGCGCGCCTAATTCGCGGAATCGCCCGGCGCGCTCGCGATAGCGGTGTTCGTTGCGCGCAAGAATCGCCACAAAGGGCACACCCGCCTCTCGCGCCGCCAGCGCATCATCAATATTGTCGCCAAGGTAGAGTGCTGTACCTGGGTCGCGGCCATCTAGAATCAGATGCAAGCCGTCCGGATGCGGTTTTTTTCGGGCGTCGTCCATGGTAATGATGGTTCGAAAAACTTTCGTGGCTGGCCAGCGATCGAACGAATACGAAAATTCCTGACGTGTCCTTCCGGTGAACAGATTCAGTTCATATCGTTGCGCCCATTTCTCGATCTGCCGCGGGCTCACCAGGATTTTCTCGTTGCGAACGTTTCCGGGCTTCCCGTCGCTGCCCCAATAAAACTTCTCGAACGCGGCCCGCGCCTCATCATAAGAAAGCGGCTTGCCCAGCGCCGTCACCCACGCCGCTACCATGCTCCAATCGTCGTTGAATCCCGGCTTGCTCTTCCATTGGTGCAGCTCGGCATAAGTCACACGCTTGCCCGTCAGGCAGTGCACCGTATCGAGGGCCGACCTCCAGTAGGTGCCACGCACGTCCACCAGTACGCCATCTACATCAAAAATCAGGATTTTGGGGTGTGTTGGGAGCTTCTGGCGCCTTGGTGTTGTCGTTTTCCCTGTCGGGTAGGATTTTTTCGGCACGACTCCTCATTTCGTTTCAATGAAAAAGTTCAAGCAAAAGTTTCGCCGCGAAGCCGCACTCCGTCAAGCCGGCAGTGCGTGTGGAAGCCGCGCCGTTGCTGCCAAATCCGGCGCATTTGTTACACTAGAACAACGCCTTACCCGCTCCCTCGGTTGTAATCCCGAGCGTAGCGAGGGATCTGCTTTTTCCTCAAACTCTCTGGAAATGCGGCGTGCCAAGGAGCAAAGGATGGCCAAATTTGGCGGAGTGGATTTCATCGACTTCGATTCGCAATTGAACGACGAGGAAAGACTCGTCCGCCAGACCGCGCGCGAATTCGTCGAAAACGAAGTCATCCCCGTCATCGAAAAACACAGCCGTGAAGCGACATTTCCGATGACTCTGATTCCGCAACTCGGCGAACTCGGTTTTTTTGGCGCCAATCTTCACGGTTATGGCTGCGCGGGCATGTCCAACGTGGCCTATGGATTGATGACCCAGGAACTCGAGCGCGGCGACTCCGGCTTGCGCAGCTTTGTTTCCGTGCAAGGCGCGCTGGTGATGTATCCGATTTATTCCTATGGCAGCGACTCGCAAAAAAACAAATGGCTGCCGCTGTTGCAACAAGGGAAAGCCATCGGCTGTTTCGGCCTCACCGAGCCGCAATTCGGCTCGAATCCCGGCGGGATGCTCGCGCGGGCGCTGAAAAAAGGCTGCAAGTACGTCTTGAACGGCGAAAAAATGTGGATCACCAACGGCTCTATCGCCGACATCGCGGTCGTCTGGGCCAAGGCCGAAGACGACAAAGTCCGCGGCTTTCTCGTTGAAAAAGGTACGCCGGGATTCAAATCCTGGGACCTTCACGGCAAATGGTCGCTACGCGCGTCGGTCACTTCCGGGCTGTCTTTCAGCGACTGCGAACTTCCGCAGGAAAATTTGCTCCCTGGCGTCGTTGGCCTGAAAGGTCCTCTGAGCTGCCTCAACCAGGCGCGCTACGGCATTGGCTGGGGCGCGCTCGGCGCGGCCATGGCGTGTTACGACACCGCGCTGCAATATGCAAAAACGCGCAAGCAATTCGCCAACAAGCCCATCGCTTCGCACCAGCTTGTTCAGGAAAAACTCGCCTGGATGATCACGGAAATCGTGAAAGGCCAATTGCTCGCGCTGCACGTCGGCCGCCTCAAAGACAAAAACAAAGTCGATCCCTCGCACATCTCCATGCTGAAGATGAACAACGTGGCCATTGCCCTCGAAACGGCCCGCAAAGCCCGCGACATTCTTGGCGCCAACGGCATTGTCGACGATTACTGCATCATGCGCCACATGAACAATCTCGAAAGCGTCTACACGTACGAAGGCACCAACGACATTCACAAGCTGGTCATCGGTGAGCGCGTCACCGGCATCTCCGCCTTCGTGTAGGAACTCAGTTTTCTATCAGCGCGGAATCCGTCCGATGGCGCGAACGAAAAGGTAAATCGCCTCCGCAAGCAAAGTCGCTCCAACAACACGAAAGACGAAAACCATAACCTTGTAGTTCAGCGGCGCCGCTTCCAGGCTGGGTGGTTTGCTGATTTGCGGATGTCTCTGCTGAAACCGAATCGTCCACTCGTTGTATCGTTGAGACATTGGCTTGGCCCAATAGAACAGCGCAGCTCCCGCAAACGCGACGTTCGTGAGAATCACGAACTCCACCAACAGCCAGAAATGCAAATGGGACATACACCTGGCATTTTCACCCGACAAGTCTTTGGGAACAATCCGTCATCATTGAAACCTTGTAAGCCGGTTTCGCACGATGTATCGTGCCTCCCGGGGGATTTTCATGCAACCTCGAACTGGCTTCCGGTTTTTCGCTTTTCTCGTGCTTGCCGCTTTCGTAGCGGCAACCTCGCCGCGCTTCACGCAAGCGCGGCCGCCGCACGCTTTGCCGCATCAGACCGCGGCAGCCAATGCGGTCAATCCCGCGAATCCCAAGATTCGCGCCATCACCGCGTTCGTCAACCTGGATTGGCGCGACTACCAGCGTGAAATCACCGACGCGCTGAAAATGCTGCGTCGCGCGCAAGTCACTTTCCAGTCCCGCGGCTATCAAGTCCAGACCATCCGCATCGCCACGCAGCCCTTCCCCGATTACATCCAGGGAATGAACACGCAGCAGGCCGTGGACTTCTTCAAGCTCGTGGACGGGCTCGCGGAGCAGCAAAAATTTGCAATGGACATCGGCCCGGCCATGCTGAACGCGAACGATCCCGCTTCTCAAGCCGACATTCTAGCGGAAATCCTCGCTAACACGAAAACGTTGAACGGTACGGTGGTCGTTGCCAGCGACGACGGCGTGCGCTGGGGCGCCATCGCCGCAGCCGCGCGCGTCATGAAAAAACTCGAAACCTCCACCGAGCACAGTCAGGGCAACTTTCGCTTTGCTGCCATCGCCAACGTGCCCCCGCTCTCGCCGTTTTTTCCTGCTGCGTATCACACCGGCTTTGGCCACCAGTTCGCAATCGCGCTGGAGTCCGCCAACCTTGTGGCCGCCGCGCTGAAAGATGCGCCGGACCTCGCCTCGGCCCGCCAGCACCTCACGGACGCGCTCGCTAACGTGGCCTTCGACGTCGAGCGCCATGCCGGCCGCGTAGATTCCGAAACCGGTTGGACCTACATGGGCATCGATCTTTCCCCGGCGCCCTCGCCCGCAAAAGATGCGTCCATTGGCGTCGCCATCGAAAATTTGACCAAGGAGCCTTTTGGCCTGAGCGGCACAATGACCGCGGCGGCCACCATCACCGCCGCCATCAAGGACGTGAAAGTGAAGCAGACAGGCTACACCGGGCTGATGCTGCCCGTCCTCGAAGATGCAAGGCTGGCCCAGCGCTGGAGCGAAGGCCGCATTTCCGTGGACGCGCTGCTCGCTTACTCCGCCGTGTGCGGCACCGGCCTGGACACGATTCCCTTGCCGGGCGGCACCACCGCCGATCAGCTCTCGCTGATCATCGCGGACATGGCCAGCCTCTCGGTGAAGTGGCACAAGCCGCTCTCGGCCCGTCTTCTGCCGGTTGTCGGCAAGGGTTGGGGCGAAACCACGGAATTCGACAGCCCCTTCCTCGTCAACGTCACCCTCCAGCAATTCGGCCAAAAGTAGCGGCGGATTCTTCGCGGTCTCTTCGTCCCGATTCTGGCCGGGAAGAGCCGTGCATTTTTCTTGTAGCGGCGAGTTTACCTCGCCAATCCTCGTTTCGAATGTGACAGTCTTGGTATGGCCATAGCTTTTTTGTGGGATAGACATTCCTGGCTGTGCCGTTTGTTAGACCGAGGAAGGGACTTTCACCGCGTCATCCACGCGGGGTTGCGCGTCACAAATTCCAATCCCAAGCTGAACGCCTTGGGTTCGACTGGCTTGCAATAAACCACTCGAGCACGTATCAGAGGTCTGCCCTGGGGAGATTTCACAAGCACGATGCTGCCGAGCTCCCACTGCCGCCCGGTTTCCACACGCACGCCATACGAAGTGATGTCTTCTGTCGAGGCTTGCTCCGCATGCAAGGGTTGCGCCAGACTCGAGAGCAGCACGGGAATCCGCTGCGAGATCCGCTTTTCCTTACGGCCCTCCATGTTGCTTACTCGCCAAGTAGATTATTGTTGGACTTGCGATGCACAACAGGCCTCAGCCTTCGTTCGCTTGCGCTGGATGAGCCCAGCGAAGCGTTCGAAATCTTGCTGATGAATGGCGATCAGCTTTAACCCCACGCCCTGGCCCGGCTTTACATAACACACGGCGGCGTTTGCGCGAATCGGTCCTTCACCCGCCAGGAAGTCGAGCTTCATCGGTGCGCCCAGCTCCTGCTCGACCGGAGATTCGATAAACAATCCGCTCAAGCTGAGATCCCGAATCCGCGAAAGGCCTTCTCGGCCGTCGCAACTCCAGAAAGTGTAAAGATCTTCGCCGGTTGCCACGCGCGAGGCCCGCCTGCGGAAATACGATCCGCTCTGCCGCTCTCCGCCTGCGACGGCCGTTTCTTGTACTGTAAGGCTCGCCACTAGACACGCCCCATGTCGTGTACTTCGCCGCCTTTATGGCTACCGGGCAGCTCCCACTGCTTCAATACCTGGAGCATAGATAGTGGAAACTGCCAAAGCAAACAACCCGGCCGAAGCCGCAAACCTCAATCGGGTAAAGACCTGTCTCCGCGCGAATCACCACGATGCGCTGAAGGCAGTTTCTCAGTTCTAAGTCTTAAGTTGTCGGTTCAGGACCGGAAAACAGGCACCTCCTTGTTGGCGAAAGTGGCGCGTGCGAAGTGGCGAGCAGAGATCCTTCGACTCGCTGCGCCCGCTCGGGACTCGCATCCGCGCCATTGGCGCAGCCTGCGCATGAAAATGGGCCGTTCGCAACGAAGTCTCGTGCTGAATACAAAGGACTTAGAGCATATGCAACTTGGAAGAATATACGGAAGACTGTAGGAGGATACGAGCTGAAAGTTTACAGCTGACCTTTGTGGCGCCTGACTAAGGGGAATCACTGGGATTCCGGCTACCTAAAAACCTGAAGCCCTTTAACTCTCAGCTTCGGTAGCAGGCTCTTTGACCGCGTCTTTCGCGGCGGATTCTTTGGCGGCGGCTTTGACTTGCGAGTAGCGGTACCAGTCGAAGGTGATGCGCAGGCCTTGTTCAAAGCCGACCTGGGGCTCGTAGCCGAGGAATCTGCGTGCCAGCGAAATGTCCGCCTGGGAGTCGCGGATATCGCCTTCGCGGGGCGCTTCGTAGTTGGCTTCGAGCGGCTTCCCGCTGATTTTGCGCAGAGCGGCGAGGACCTGATTGAGAGAGATGCGGTCGCCACAGCCCACGTTGAACACTTTTCCGGCCACGTTGGGCGCTTCGCAAGCGAGCAGGTTGGCGTGGACGGCGTTGTCCACGAAAGTGAAATCGCGGGTTTGCTCGCCGTCGCCGAAGACGACGGGCTGCTTGTCTTCGAGAAACGCGGTGCAAAACTTGGCCAAGACGCCGGAGTAAGGCGAACTGGGATCCTGGCGCGGGCCAAAAATATTGAAGTAGCGAAGAGAGACAGTTTCGAGGCCGTAGCATTTCAGAAATGCCGCGCCGTAAAGTTCGCCGAGGTATTTGGTAACGCCGTAAGGGGAAATCGGCTCGGGCAGCATGGACTCGACTTTGGGAAGAGTGGGCGTCTCGCCGTAGGCGGAGGAAGACGCGGCAAACACGACGCGCTTGACCTTCATTTCCTTGGCGGCGACGAGAACGTTGAGCGTACCTTCGACGTTGATGCGGTTGGTCTCCAAGGGATCCTTCACCGAGCGCGGCACCGAGGTGCGGGCGCCGAGATGGAGGACGAATTCGGCTTCGTGCATGGCCTTGCGGACGACTTCGAGGTCGGTGATGCTGCCCTTGATGAGGGTAATTTTGTTGCGGACCTCGGCGAGATTGTCTTCCTTGCCCCCGGAAAGATCGTCGAGGACGACGACGCTGTGGCCCCGCTGGACGAGTTCGTCCACCGTGTTCGAGCCGATGAAGCCGGCGCCGCCAGTCACCAAG
>QHYK01000117.1:0-1058 GCA_003224085.1 Acidobacteriota bacterium
GCCCAGACCTTCAAGGCGTTTGGTTAAGCGCCGGCGCAGCCCCTCGGGGTTCAGGCGATCGAAGTAGTCGGGTCCAAGGTCTCGGTAGCAGACCTTGTCTCGCAGGATGTAATAGGCGATGACCAAGAGATTGTGGGCCACTGCGATGGTCGCGCGTTTGCTTCCCCTCCGCGCTGCCAGCCGACGATACAAAGCTGACAAATAGTTGTTCTTCTGCATGGAGACGGCCCAGGACCCTTGGCACAGGCAGCGACGCAACCACAGGCTCCCTTTGCGGATCTTTCCGCTCTTGCGCTTACCCGCGCTCTCGTGACTGCCCGGACAGAGTCCCGCCCAACTCGCTAGGTGCTGCGCATCGGGGAATTGCGCCATGTTCAGCCCGATCTCGGCCACCAGCCCCCAGGCGGTCACACGGTCTACGCCGGGGATGGTGCAGAGCCGCGCCACCTCACTCTGGTAAGGGCCCAAGCGCTCCGCGATCTCCTGCTCGATTCGCCGCATCTTGGACTCCACAAAGTAAAGATGATCCAGCAATTCGCGCAGCAGAAATCGATGATGAGCGGTCACGCGTCCTTCCAAGGCCTGCTGCAACTCCGGAATCTTGTTCCGCAGTTTTCCCTGCGACATCTCCGCCAGCCGCTGCCTGTCCTGCTCGCCCTTGCTGATCGCTTCCAACATCGCCCGGCCCGAGGCTCCCAACGTGTCCGTGGCTACCGAGGCCAGCTTGATGTTGGCATCTTCCAACACCTTCTGGATCCGGTTGGCGATGCGGTTGATCTCCTGTGCCAGGCTGGCCCGATACCGCGTCAGATCGCGCAGCTCCCGTGTGGGAGTCGGCGGCACAAAACTGGCCCGCAGCAGCCCGTGTTGCAGCAGATCGGCGATCCACTCACTGTCCTTCTGATCGGTCTTCCGTCCTGGCACCGCCTTGATGTGCTGCGCATTCACCAGCAGTACCTCGAACTGTCCTTCCAGAAGGTTCCACACCGGCTTCCAGTACACGCCCGTCGATTCCATCGCCGCATGCGTCACTCCGCAACTCCCCAGCCAATCGGTCA
>QHYK01000117.1:1138-68005 GCA_003224085.1 Acidobacteriota bacterium
CGTGCTCTCTGCCTTGCGACAGAGGCAACAGTTCGTTGTGCCCATCGACGTCCAGGTCATATTCGTAGTCGGGCTCGAATCGCGCCAGAATGAACCGGCCTTCCTCCGCTTAGAGACGGTGTCCCAGCATAACTCCATCTCCAGAATATTTTCATGGTTCGCTTGTGGCTCGAAAGAGCCATGACCTATTCGTAGCGCAGGGCAATCACCGGATCGACGCGAGTCGCTCGTCGCGCGGGAACGTAACACGCCAACAGGGATACAACGATCATCAAAAGACTGACCAGCACGAAGATTAGCGGATCTCTCGGGTTTACCGCGTACACCATGGATTCGAGCAAGCGGGTAAGCACGAGCGCCGCCAAGACTCCGATTAGCACGCCGCCGAACACAAGTCTCAATCCTTCGGCAAGGATCAGCCTAAAGACGTCGGTGGGACGCGCGCCGAGAGCAATCCTTACGCCGATTTCCCGGGTCCGGCGCGCAACCACGAAGGAAATGACTCCGTACAGTCCTACACTCGCGAGCACCATGGCCAGACCGCCAAATATTCCCAGCAGCCGCATGAGGAAACTGCGCAGAGCCAGCGAACGCGACAGGATTTCATCCATCGAGCGAACTGCCCCGGTAGGAACGAGCGCATCCACGGTCTCGACGGCTTGCCTCACTGCGCGGCCGAGGCTTAGCGGGTCAACGCTCGAACGTAGGACGACAGTTCTGGGAAACCAGTCTTCCCAGATTTTCGAACCTTCGTACGGAGCCTGGGTGGCCGGAATGAACGCGGTTGGGAGAGCAGGCCGGTCGAGGCTTGATTTCGCATCTGCAACTATGCCTACAATTTCGCGCGATACGTTGTCCAAGAAAACATGCTCGCCTAGAGCACTGCGCCCGGCAAGATAGTTCTGGACGAATGCTTCGTTGACCACGGCGACTTGACTGGAATTTTCCGTATCCGTTTCTAGAATGCTGCGGCCCGAGCGCAGAGCAATGCCCATGGCGTGAAAATAATTCGGGGAGGCCTCGCGATAGTCGCAAGGCCGCCACTCCGACTGGTGCGGTCCGGCAATTCTCACCCTGCTATGCCCTCCACGCTCGAGTGGCAATCCCGCCGCCACAATGCCGACGGATTCGACGCTAGGCAGAGACGCAATGCGCGCCTCGACAGCGCGATAGAAAGCCGTGACCTCCTGCGTTGAGTGGTACTTCGAGCCGTTCAACCAGAATTGCATGGTGAGCACGCCGTTAGGATCAAATCCGGGGCCCGTCCTCATTAATTTAATGAAGCTCGCAATCATCAGCCCTGCCCCCGTAAGCAGGACGAGCGAGAGGGCGAATTCACCGATCACCAGACCTTGACGAAGTTTCGCGCGGCCAGCTCCGGTTGTTGCTCTGCCGTCTGCCGCTTTCAGAATCTCGTTGAGGTCAATGTTGGTCGCCCAGATTGCCGGCGCCAGTCCAGAGAGGGAACCAGTCAAAACGGAAATCAAAAAAGTGAAAACAAACACCCAGCCGTCCAAATGAATATCGTTGAGGCGGGGTAGGTCGAAGGGCGCCATCGCGAGCAACGACCCGAGACCTGCGCTGGCAAAGGCGAAACCGAGAGCTCCGCCAGCGAGAGCAAGAATTAGGCTTTCCGTTAGCAATTGGCGAGAGAGTCGGCCCCGGGTGGCGCCCAGGGCCATGCGCGCGGCGATTTCCCGGGCTCGCGATCCGCCGCGCGCAAGCAGCAAGTTGGCCACGTTCGCGCAAGCGATCAGCAAGACAAAGCCAATCGAGCCCCACAGCAGAACAAGAAACGGTCGCAGGTCTGCAGCTAACATAAATTGGTAAGACAGGAAGCTCATGCGCGTCTTCGGCCCTACATCTCCCGGAAACTCTTTTCGGAATTGCTTGGTGACAAGGCTCATCTGCGCATCGAGCTGGGATTGCTTCACTCCGGGCTTGAGTCGAGCAAGGACCTCGATGTTCTCTCCGCTGCCGGCCGTCTTTGCCACGAGGGCTAAAGGAACCCAAATATCCACGGGTAGGCCGGGGTTTATATCCGAGTAGCCGTAAGGATCGAATCCGGCTGGCATTATCCCGGTCACTGTATAGGCTTCCCCGTTGAGAAGGATTTTTCGGCCAATCGCCGAGAGTTCGGCTCCGAAACGGCGTTTCCACAACGCGTGACTTAGAATGGCGACGCGTTGGCCTCCTCCCCGGTCTTCTTCAGGGAGAAACTCTCTACCGACTGCGGGATGAACTCCCAGCACTTGAAAATAATCTGCGGATACAGGAGTTCCGCGAACGTGCTCAGCAGCGTTTCCAACCGCTAAATTGAAGCCTAAATCGGTCCAGCCGGCGACATGCTCGAAGACTTGCCCGAATTCGCGCAGACGTTGCAGTTGCGTTGCTGTCAAGTCCATTTCGCCGGATTGTCCCTGGTCCATCTCAGCGAGTTCGAAGATCCGATCCGGTTCAGGAAACGGCAGCGCACGAAACAGCACTCCATAGACAACCGCGAATATAGCAGTATTGGCGCCAATGCCCAAGGTGAGAGTGAGGATAGCAACAGCCGTGAAGCCATGAGATTTGCGAAGAGTGCGCAACACGAAACGGAAGTCAGAAAGAGCGGTCTCGAGGAAAGGCAAGTCCCGCTGATCGCGGTACTTTTCTTTGGTTTGTTCCACGCCGCCGAGTTTGAGGAGCGCGTCGCGGCGGGCCGCTTCGAGCGTCATTCCCGCGCGGAGGTTGTCTTCAACATGAAGTTGAAGATGGCTCTCCAACTCTACCTCGAATTCTGCATCGTGCCGTGACTTGCGGAGAAAACTGGCGAAGCGCCGAAACCACGCGCGAATCAATTTCCAGATGCGGGTCATGCGGATGGCTCCGCGGAAAGGAACTTCGCCAGAATGACTTGCGCTGGTTGCCAATCTCGCACTTCGCGCTCCAATTGTTTTCGGCCTGCGCGCGTCAGCTGGTAATACTTCGCCGTGCGATCGTTGTCGGATACACCCCACTCGGATTCGATGGAGCCCTCCTGCTCAAGCTTCAACAAGGCCGGGTACACCGTTCCCTAATTGAGTGAAAGGACGCCACCACTGGTTTGCTCGATGCGCCGGCCGATGCCGTAGCCGTGGAGAGGCCCGAGCGTTTCGAGGGTTTTCAAAAATCATGAGGGCAAGTGTGCCCTGCCCAAACATCCGCCTTATGGCTCATAGCCCTCCTATGGGAAGTCAATAGGAAATGAGGCTGGACGATTAAAAATCGGTGAAGCGCTATTCACTGCTGGAGAAAGACAAGAAGAAAGGTGTGCAGGTCTGCTGTCAATCCCGCTCCCGGTATTCTTCCGGAACGTCGTCTTCCGACACCTCGTGGGTTTCCACTTCCTTTTCACCAGTTCGGTCGGCATCTTCTACGCCCTTGACCACTTCAGCCTCGTAGGCATTTCCTTCTTCCAACAGTTCTTCCACGCTTTCCGAAGCCGCGCCCTCCACGCCGGGAAGTCCTTGAATGTCTCCTGCTTGTCCGCCCGAGCGGGCGCCCATACCGCGTGCCTCGTACGGCGCTATCTCCGGCATCGCAGGTTGGCCGCGGGCCGGCCTCTTCTTTTTTGCAGCTCCCCTGAGCGAGGGTTTACGACGAGTCGCCGTAGCTTTCGCAGCGAGTTTCTTTTTGGCAGCGCGTCGAGGACGAGCAGCTTTTTTGTGCTTGTCGCGCTTCTTGCTTTTCTTTGGGCTGGCCATTAGGAGGCTCCGTCAATTTCTGTCTTGTTTTTACACCCCAGGAGCAGGGAAGTCCAGCCTTTGGAACGATGCATTGATCCGATGCAAGTCAGACTTGTAATTCGACGAACTCCATTTCGAACGGCGTGTGTCCGAGGTTCAAGCGCGCCACACAAACAGGCAGTTGAAACCTGCGTGGACCTGCGCTGCCGGGATTGATGTAGAGGACGCCATCACGTTCGAACTTTCCAGGCTGGTGGGAATGCCCGCAGACGACAACATGGAATCCCGCAGCTGCGGGATTCAAGTCGAGGGCAAGCACATCGTGCAAGACATACAAGCGGACTTCACCCGCTTCTGCAACCGCCGTTTCTGGAAGCGTTCGGGCCCAATCGGAAGTATCTACGTTTCCGCGTACTGCGGTCACGGGAGCGAGGTTTCGCAGAGCGGTGAGGACTTCGGGTTTGCCTACGTCCCCGGCATGGAGAATCAATTCCGAGCCGCGCAGTGCCTGCACAGCCTGTGGCCGCAGCAAGCCGTGGGTGTCCGAGATCAGGCCAATGTGCGTCGGCGAAGTTGGCACGGACAAATTCTAATGCTTGGTTGTTTCTTGCGGTTGAAGAATTAGGCGAAGCCTCTAGTCTAATAAAGACTAGATCTTCCTTAGGCTAGTCTCATTTACACTGGTCACGCTGAGGCTTTGTTGGGGAGCACGCGGCGCAGCGGCCTCGCTCCGGGGGAGGGGAACTGCATGTGCCAGAAATTCGTTTCGGGGGAGAGAAATTCCACACCGACATATTGTTTGCTATCGCGCGCGCGGTGGATCGACACGACGCGGCACTCCATCGACTGGGCGGTGTGATCGTTGACCAAAATTACCGTTTGCCCCACCAGCACGATTTCTTCGAGCTGAAACAGCGCTCCATGGCGATTGACCGACTGCGAAGTGGTATGGGCGGAGAATCGCTCGCCGGTGTCTGTTTTTCCGTGGACCTTCAGCGGTACGGTCAACGCCACCCTTAAAGTGCGGCGGCGTTCTTTGACACGAAAGTGAAGCAGGGACATTTCTTGCTCGACCTCAATCGGTTTAGCACTTCCACCGGGACTATCCGGTGCGTTTCATTTCCGAAGGAACTCGCCTGGCGTAACGTGTCAGCAGCGTGCCAAAACGAAAGAACAACAGCACAGAGGTGAGTAGCACGAATCTTGCCCACACAGCCCCATACTGCGCACCGACTTCTCCGGTGACAATGGCGTAACTGTACCACAAAACGTCTGCCGATGACAGTACTCTTGTACTCCCCCATTTTTAGGAGGCTCCCGAGGACCGAGGAAAGGATGAGCTGCCTGGCAACGAAATGCTATGCCTCTGCAGAAACAAAATAGCCATCTCGTAACCATTTGATTTCACACGGCTTGCTTCATCACAAAAGAAGCCGTCAGCAGCGGCGATTTTGCGGGCGTCTTGTTTTAGGCTTCACCGGGTCGTGGTTCGCAACACTTGTTCGTTTCAAGGGGTGTTCCTGTTTTGAAAAACCTACCTCGGGGTTACCGTCCTGCTGCCGTTCGCCAGGGAGCCGCTCCCGCTTCCTAACAGCTTGACCAATTGGAGAGGATTCACGCGCGCCCGCTCGACCGTCAGGCCCCAATGGAGGTGCGGCCCGGTCACGCGGCCCGTAGCTCCGACCTTTCCGAGTATTTGCCCAGACTGCAGCTCGTCGCCAACTCTCACGTCGATCTCAAAAAGGTGTCCGTAGAACGTATAAATGCCCAGACCATGGTCCACGACGACAGTGTTGCCGGAAAAAAACAGCTCTTGTGCGAGGACCACGCGTCCGTTTTGTGCCGCATAAACGGGAGTGCCAGTCACCGCGGGGAAATCCACACCACTGTGGGGCGAACCGGGTTGGCCGTTCAGGATGCGGCGCTTGCCGAAATTCCCGCCGGTGGTGACGCCGTCGAGCGGCACGCGAAAACCTCCAGTCCACAGCTTTTCTGGTGTCGCTAGGTCGAAGATGGCTCGCAATTTATCGCGCTCTTCGTTTGCGCGCTGGATTTGCTCGGGGCTGGGCTCGACAAATTCCTTGCCAACTTGCAGTTTCTCGGTAGCGAACTTCCCCGCTCGGACGGGAATCTGGAGAGTGCAAGTGGCAGCCTTGCCATTGGCACTTTGCACGCGTAGGAGCACAGGGTAAGTGCCTGGCGGTTTTTCCAGATCCACCCCTAATATTGCTTGGCGCACGTCGGACGAGCTAGCGGCCTTTGAATCCAAGTGCGTGTCAGAGAGCTGCCAAAAGGGAACATTTCGGGAATTCCACTCCGCGGTTAATTCCGATAACGCTGTGCGGCTGCGAACCTCGAGCAGGAGCAAGCTGCCTTGAGTCGGCGCCGGAGCGCTTAGCTTCACAATTATCCCGGGGGCGCAGTTTCGCGGAACGTTCGCGGCAACCGTCAGCGGAAATAGAAATAATCCGAGTCCGGCAAGCAGGGTGATAGCGAACCAAGGCCGGATAGGAACACTGGGGACCAACTTCAGGCTCCCCGCTTCGGGCGCATCATGTTCACGCGAGGCTCTACTTTTTCGAACTGCGCGCGGCCCAGCTTTGAGCCATAGATGGCTTTCTCGGAAAGCAGAAACAAGTCGGGATTTTCCGCTTTTTCGCGGATTTCCTTTAAGAAGGGCCGCACTTTGGCAAACATGAAGTACAACTCTCCGCAGAAAGCCGGCTCAAAGAACAATTTTTCGCTGATGAGGCCATTCAACACGAAAGTCGTCGCAATTCCCCAGTAGCTCCCCACCTGGCGCAGCCAGTTGTTCTCCGGCGAGCCAAAATCCATGGCCACCTTCATGAAATCATCGGCGCAGGTTGGCCAAAACGTTGTGAGCCACCATTGGCGTGCCTTGCGCATTTCGGGCTCACGCCGGAGATCGTAGAGCTCCAGAATCAAGCGTGCTTCCTCGACCGTCGGCTTTTTCGGCATTCTTTTTTCCTCCGCGTTACTTGCGTCGTGCAATTCTACCTTTGACAGAGACGTTTGTGCTCCGGGATGTTGAAGGCCGTTATTGAATTCTCAGATTCAAACACGTGGCAAGCGGCGCGAATACAGGGTTCACCGGATCACACTTGCGTTCAGCTGTGTGGCATGCTTGCCCGAAGTTTGAAGCGCTGGATTTTTCCTGTCACGGTCTTGGGAAGCTCACTGCAAAAGCGGACCTCGCGAGGGACTTTGTGGGAAACCAGGCGCGCTTTAACATGACCACGAATTTCCTCGGCGAGTTCATTTGATCCTTGGCATCCCGCGCGCAAAGTGACGTACGCCACGGCAAAAGCCAGGCCGCAGGGATCTATGGCGCCTACCACTGCAGCTTCGGCAACGCGTGGGTGGCCGAGAAGCGCGTTCTCCACTTCCATAGGGGAAACCCACATCCCCGCAACTTTCAACATGTCGTCCGCGCGGCCGCAATAATGGTAATAACCATCACCATCGCGAAAAAATTTATCGCCCGTCACCACCCATTCGCCGCGTTTCGTGTGCGCGCTCAATCCAGGAATTCGCCAGTATTCAGAAAATGCGCTGTCGCCGCGCACCCAAAGGCTCCCGATTTCCCCCGCAACTGCGTCGTCCGAGGCGTCGCCTACAATTTTTGCCTCATAGCCCGGCACCGGGATACCGCAACTCCCCGGCCTGCAATTGCCAGCACGGCTCGAAATAAAAATGTGCAGCATCTCCGTCGAGCCAATGCCGTCGAGAATCTCCAAGCCAGTCGTCCGCTTCCAGCGATCAAAAATCTCGGCCGGCAACGTTTCGCCGGCAGAGACGCAGAGGCGGACCGAGGAAAAATCGGGCGCTTGGCCCCCCGTTTCCGCTTCCCTGAGAATGGCCGCATAAAGAGTTGGCACGGCAAAGAAAATAGTGGGCCGGTGCTTAGACACCAATTCAATAACCTCAGGAACGTTAGTGCGCCGCGGGTTCAGCACCGTGGCCGCGCCAAATGCGAGTGGGAAATACATGCCGTTTCCAAGGCCATAGGCAAAGAAGAGCTTCGAGGTGGAGAAGGTCACGTCGTTGGCCTTCAATCCTAAAACGCCTTGCGCGTAATTCCGGGTCGTCACCAGCATGTCGCTATGCCGATGCACGGCTGCTTTGGGCGTTCCGCCGCTGCCCGAAGTATAGAGCATAAAAGCCGGATCAGCCGCAGAAGTCTTGGCAGGGGCGAGCGAATCCCGAGCAGAAGCAATCCAGTCTGCCCAACGCGTGCAGGACGCTCCGCGCGTTTCGAGCTGGCCTTGGCCGATTACAACAATTGGCATTTGCGGGCCTTCGCCGGAGGCGGGCAAAAAAGCTTCGAGCACTTCCGAATGAACAATCGCTGCGCACGGCTCGCAGTCTTCAATGTAATGGATGTAATCCGCGAACCGCGCGAAAGGATTTACGGGCACTGCCACGGCGCCGATTTTGGCGGCACCAAAAAAGGAAGCAATGAACTCAGCAGAATCGGGAAGCACAATCAAAACACGGTCGCCGGGAGATATCCCTCGTTCGAGAAGCGCATTCCCCACGCGATTTGCGAGAGCTGACAACTCGGCGTAGGTCACTCGGCCAGGTTCGCCGAAGATGGCCGTCTTGTGCGGATGCCGGAAGGCAGGCGCATCCAGGAAAAACTCGGCAATGTTGAACCGCTTCGGTGTTTCCGCAAGCAGAGATTTATCCGGGGAAGTCGCCATTGCGCTTGATTTAGCTACCACGTCCGTTTTGTTGACTGGTTTATTGAGCGGACGCTGTTGCTCCGGTAATGCGAATTTTGTACCAGGCCGTGCCAGCCGGGTACAGCGCATCGTTGATTTCCGAACTTTTCTGCCCGCCGGGTTCGATGGTTCCGGGGATAGTTCCTTTGTTGATTAGGATGGCCGTGTTATTTGCGCCCACGTATGTGGTTTCGTACTGAATATTGCTGTAGGTGTGGGACGAAGATTTGTTTTCGATGCTCACAAGCCATACCGCGGTAGTGCCCGTGCGATCCTTACTCATCGTCGCGTGCTGGACTTTTAGATCGTGAATCGGATCTGCTGGGCCTGCGGGCTGAGCCGGCGCAGCCGCCGCCACAGGCGATGGCCTGGTGGACTTTGCTTTTGAGACGAACATGTAACCGCCAAAGCCAATCGCTGCCGCAACGACAGCGACGCCAGCCCACATTCCCATAGATGCCGATGATCTTGCTTCTTGAGTCGCGTCGAACATAAGCTCCCCCCCTCTCTCCGCCCCGGCAGTCCCTGCAGGACATGCTCGTTCCAGATAACAGGAAAATCCCAGGAGCCGTTCTGCAAGTGAAAGTGGCGGTCGCGCCAAGGGCGTCCCCCGCCTCGGGGCGAGAGCCGCCCTAGAAATACCAAAGATAAGCGTGGAAGTCCATCATCAGATAGGGTGCCTAGGGTGCCCCGGCCTTGACGTCCCTCACTCTTCTCCGATGTCTTCCTTCCAGACTTCGGGATGTTCCTTCACATATTTCGCGAGCAGGTCGATGCATTCGCCAGAGTGGAGGTCAATCACCTCGATGCCATTCTCGCGAAGCCAATCGATTGCGCCTTGAAAATTCACCGATTCCCCGACGACCACTGTCCCGATCCCAAATTGGCGAATCAACCCGCTGCAATACCAGCAAGGAGCAAGGGTGGTGACCATGATTTTGTCGCGATAGGTTCGCTGGCGGCCGGCGCGGCGAAACGCATCCGTTTCACCGTGCGCGGAAGGGTCGCCTTGCTGCACTCTGCGATTATGGCCTTTACCCAGGAGCTTTCCTTCACGGGTGAAAAGAGCGGCGCCGATGGGAATTCCACCTTCGGCTAGTCCAACGCGAGCCTCCCTGAGCGCAGTTTGCAGCATCGCTTCGTGTTCTTCTTCATCCCTAACTGAGTCGGTGGCCATTCCCTTTTTCCCTGTTTGAACGCTTTCTTTATGGCGGCTTGGGGCCGAAGGAAAAGCCCGCAGAAGCATCAGGTGCGTTGGCCAGAAGAAAACCGCTACACATCCCGCGAGAATAATCGTCAGATGCTCGGGAGCAGGTCCCCAGCCGCGGTGCAGCAGAGGATCCTGAAACACAAAGTTCATGTTGAGTTCCGGCGAAAGAAATCGCGAAAAAATGAGCACCGCTCCCGTAATTACCGTTTGCAGAGGCAAGGCCCGGCGGTCGTAGCCCAGAATTTGCAGCGCCCAGAGTAGCGCGACGGGCAGGCCAATGTGGAAGCAAGAAAGGAGCCGCAGCCACAGTGCGTAATGTGTATCCCACATATACTCTGTGCCGCCGATGAGATGGTGTCCGGTCACGATTCGCCAGAGCACATCCAGGCTCCACACCACGCCAACAAGAGGCGCAAGCAGCGCCTGGCTGGAAACGAGCAAGGATTGCCGGAACCACAGCCCTAGGCAAGCGATCACCACGCTGACATCGCACAGGTGCATCATGTTTTTCCAGCCCCAAAACCAGGTGTAGAGAGGGAACCAGGTCAGCACCCAAATCAGGGCGATCCACCGCGCGACGGTGAAAGCTCTTGTCCCTCCCGGCATAGCCTCCTCGACGCCAAGTCCGCCAAAGGCTACCATAGGCTCCAATATGGAGCTTGGACTTTCCTACCGGCAATCTCAGCATGACGCAACATGAACGCTCCATCCCAGCAAAACAGAACCACGCAACGTATCCTGAGTTGGCTTCAGCAGCGCGAAGGCGAAATGGCCGGTCTGCTGGCCGACCTGGTTGCTGTGCCCACAGAGAATCCTCCGGGGATGCACCATCGCGAGTTCGTGGAGACACTTGAAACCCGGGTCCGGCCACTGGGTTTGAAATTTGAGCGAATCGACGCGTCTTCGCAAGCCCACGGCGACGAAAATGCTCCAGCTTGTCTTTCCGCCAACTATGGGCGAGGCGAACGCACGTTCTACTTTCATGGGCACTACGACGTGGTTCCTGCCCAATCCGTGGAGCAGTTCACTCCCCAGCGAAAAGAACACTTCTTGTTCGGTCGAGGCTCGTGCGACATGAAGGGCGGAATCGTCTCCATGCTCTACGCGACACTGGCCCTCAAGGAGTGCGCCATCGAGATGAACGGAAAGATCAATCTAATTCTGGTTCCGGACGAAGAGACCGGAGGCGCTCGCGGGTCTGCAAAGTTGGCACAGCAGGGAATACTGGGAAGAAAAGGCGTCGGCATGCTGCTGGCAGAGCCGACCAGCGGCGTCGTCTGGAATGCCAACCGCGGAGCGATTTCTGCGCGCGTGCGCGTTTTGGGCAAATCTGCTCACGTTGGACTGCAACACCAGGGCGAAAATGCGTTCGAGCGAATGCTTTGCGTCGTCGCGCAGCTTCAACAGCTAAAGCGCGAAGTAGAACAACGAACAACAAGTTCGAACGTGGGCGCCGGCCAGGCCCGCAATTCCATCCTCATGCTTGGCGGCCAGAGCGGTGGCGGAACAAACTTCAACGTGGTTCCTGAAAACTGCTGGTTCACGATCGACCGGCGAATCAATCCGGAGGAAAACCTGGGAGAGGAAAAGGCCAGGTTAATCAACGTTTTGCAGGGGTGCCGGAGCCAGGGGGTACCGCTGGAGTGGGAGATTTTGCAAGAAGGGAACTCCGCCTCCTGCCCCGAAAGGGAAACCGCGGGCCAGGCTCTTGCTCAGGCAATTCTTGAAGTGACGGGCACGCCAGCCCGCTTTGAGTTATGCCCCGGACTCCTGGAGACCCGCTTTTACGCCCCGCAAGGCGTTCCCAGTTACGCCTTTGGCCCCGGCCTTCTCTCGGTTGCGCATGGTCCGAACGAATACGTTGATTTGCGCCGGGTTATTGAATGCGCCCGCATTTACGCTCTCACTGCCGTCAAGATTCTCAATGCCAACAGTTAGCGAACAAAAATTGACCTGTCCTTCGAGTTCAGAGCTCAGACCAAAGGACAGGCCTGCAAGAATGAATCCCTGCTAAATTCCTGAATGGAAATAGCTTATTTGGGGCGCGAACCGTCTTATTTGATACATCACGTTAGGGTTCCGTGGTCCAAAAGTACTATTCACGTTTCCCGCAAATTTGCTCATGATCTGGGAAGTATGCCGAATCTCTACTTTTGCCAGCCGCACGCCAAAAACCAGGGAATGTTAAGGGCTGTTCTTTCCGTGAATGAGTGTGAAGCTGTCATCAAGCAGCATCTAGCGACGTACGTCGGCGAGGATTTTCCCCGGCTTGACAAAGATCCGGCAACCGCGGCTGATTTTGCGGTCATCTGCTTCCACCCTGAGGAGAAAACGGCCGCCTGGCGCCCCGGCTACTATCGCCTGGACTCGGATCTGAACAAGTTAAACGAGTCCCTGCTCGCCCTCTCGCGCTAATTACGCTTGCCTTCCGCCGCCAGGGTGCGGTTTTCGCCAACGTTTCTTGATTGGCCCGTAGGGAAGCCTATTGATGACTAGGCTACACCGTAGAAGTCCGGGTCTATCGACCGCTTCACCAGCGCAGATAGTTCATGCGCCGGTCCAAAAGCAGGCTGTCGCCAAGTCGGCTTGCAGGCGAAGAGCCAGAAAGCCACTCAACGTGCAGCATTTCAATTAGCTGCGGCACGGCAAGTCTCAAAGCCCGTTAGCGGTGATGCAGCGGCGCTGGATCGCAAGCGGAAAACGCCTGCTGGCAATCCTCCAAAGCAGTAGGCTGGACCCGAGGAAAACCCAGTCCCGACAAATGTTTGCGGCTCGAACCCGGCTCCCTTGTATCCTCCCTTGTATCCCTGGGAGGCAGAACTGCGCGAACCTTGCTGCTTGCGTGTCATTTCCTCAGAAAGTCCGTGACGGAAACAATTTTCCCAACGTACCATCAACTTCAAGAGTCCTCTCAGAGAGAGAGAGAGTCCCATGCCTCCCGAAGGTGTGCGCCGAAGCAGCCGTATTCCCAAACAGATGGATATCCTTTTGGTTGGCAGCGACACCGAAGGTAAGGTCTTCTCGGAAAAAACGAAGACGGTGCTCCTCAGCAAGCACGGAGCGGGCATCGTTTCTCGCTACAAGCTTTCCGCCGAGCAGGAACTGATTCTTCGCCGCCTGGATACGAATAAAGAGACGGAAGTGCGTCTTGTGGGCCAGATTGGGGAAGAATCGGACGTCTACACCTATGGCGTAGCCTTTCTGGACACGACGCAAGACTTCTGGGACATCCAATTCCCTGTGCCATCCGAGGCCGAAAAAGAAATGCGTGTCGTGTCGCTGCAATGCGGAAGCTGCCAGGCGCGCGAAACCATCGAACAAAGTGACTTGGAGTCTGACGTTTATCTGGTCAATGAAGGAATTGTCCGCTACTGCAAGAAATGCGGCTCGTCTACATTCTGGAAACGCGCCTCGGAGGATGCCGAAGAGGCGCCGGTTGTGGTGGAGATGGTCCAAAGCCGCTGCATGGGCTGGTCTGACGAGGAGGAACAGGCGCCCTCTCCCATTGCCGTCGCGGCTCCCCCGGAGCCGGCGCCCGCCACCGGCCGGGAAAACCGCCGCAAGCACGTGCGCACGAAGGTGAGTTTCAAGGCTTGTGTCCGGAGCCACGCTCACGGCGACGACATTGTGACTTGTGAAGACGTTTCCCGCGGCGGATTATGCTTCAAGAGCCGGAAAGAGTATCCCGAAAAATTCAAAATCGAAGTTGCCGCGCCGTACACGCCCGGGGTACTCAATTTGTTTATCCCCGCCGAGATCGTCCACGTGCATGAGCTAAAAAACGAAAAGAACTTTCGCTGCGGCGTGGCCTATTTGAAGAGCCCTAACTAAGCGGTAGCCCGAAGCAAGTGGCGCTCCGGATCGTTGTTGGTCTCAGAGGTTCGAAGAGTCAAACGGTTTCGGGAACAAAACTCGCATTCGAATCACTTCCATCTTTCCTTTGAGATTGGCCAGGATCACCGGTACGTCGCCACAGAATTCCCAGATGAGCTGGCGGCACGCGCCGCAGGGCGGCGTCAGCGTGTCTGTGTCGGTCACTACGGCAATGGCATCGAAGCCGCGTTCGCCTTCGCTGATGGCTTTGAAAATGGCCACGCGTTCGGCGCAAACCGTCAGGCCGTAAGTTGCGTTCTCCACGTTGCACCCGCCAAAAACTCTGCCGGAAGCTGCACGCAACGCGGCGCCAACGCGAAAATTCGAATACGGTGCGTGAGCATTCTCTCGCGCTTGTTTGGCTGCGGAAATCAAAATGTCATATTCGCCCACCGCTCTTCCTTCGTTACGGTAGTTGCGCCCAGATCTTCATCTAATCTCTTCGGCAATGCGCGGAATCACGGCTTTCAACAAATTAATGAACTGACCCTTTACGCGCTCCGCCGTTTCCAGCACTTCGACATGGTTGAGTGGCTGATCCAGAATCCCCGCTGCCGCGTTGGTCACACAGGAAATGCCAAGCACTGGCAATCCGCTGTGCCGCGCGGCGATGACTTCCGGAACTGTAGACATGCCAACCAGATCAGCGCCGATGGTTCGCAGATAGCGAATCTCCGCCGAGGTTTCGTAACTTGGTCCCGGAAGCGCGGCGTACACGCCTTCGTACATGCCGATGCCCAGGCGGTTTCCCTCGCCCACAGCTATCTCGCGAAATCTTTTGTCGTATGCATTGGTCATGTCATGAAAACGCAAGCCGAACCGCTCATCGTTGGGACCGGTCAGCGGATTGACGCCCTGCAAATTGATGTGGTCGCTGATGACTACGAGCCGCCCTTGCGTGAATTCGCGTTTGATGCCTCCCGCTGCGTTAGTCAGAATGACTGCCTTCACTCCCATGCGCGCGAACACACGAATCGGGAACACGACTTGCTTCGCCGAATATCCTTCATAAAGATGCACGCGGCCTTGCATTCCTGCTACGGGCACGGCTCCCACTTTTCCAACAACCAGCTTACCTGCGTGGCCGATAGCCGTTGACCGAGGGAAATAGGGAATCTCCGCGTACGGGATTTTCATGGCGCTTGTAAATTCGTCGGCAAAGGGGCCCAATCCTGAGCCCAGAACCAGTGCGATCTGCGGCCGAAGTGGGGTCCGGGAAAAAATAAAATCGGCGGCCAAGCTGGCGCGCTCAAATTCCCCTGGAATCGTGGAGTCCTTTTCCGAAACATCCCCACGCCTTTTTGACACGATTTTCTTCTTTACTATTTTTTGCGGGCCTTTCTTCGGACTCATGTGAACATTCCGACGATAGAGGCGGACATCAGGTTGGCCATAGTGCCGGCAAGCATCGCGCGGATGCCGAATCTGGCAAGCTGCCCGCGCTGTTCCGGTGCCAGTGCTCCAATCCCTCCGATCTGAATGCCAATCGAGCTGAAGTTCGCGAAACCGCACAGCGCAAAAGTAGCGATCGTGAACGATCGCGGATCAAGCGTAGCTTTCAGCGTTCCCAGTTGCTGGAAGGCCACCAGCTCATTGATGACCATGCGCGTACCCAGCAAGTTGCCCATGATTTTGCAATCATGCCAGGGTATTCCTATGACCCAGGCAATCGGAGAAAGAACCCAGCCGAATACGCGTTGCAAGCTGTCAGGAAACCAGGCGAAGTGGTTGTGGCCCCAACCCATCATGGCATTCACCAGCGCAAGCAGTGCGATGAACGTCACCAGCATTGCGGCAACGTTTAGCGCGAGGTGCAGACCGTCGCCTGTGCCGCGGGAAATGGCCCCGAGAACGTTCGGCTCCTTTTCCATTTTTGGCATTTCCACGTGTCCCGCTGTCAGCGATTCCTCGGTCTCCGGCACCAGCATCTTGGCCATCAGCAGAGTGCCCGGAGCGGTCATGATGACCGCCGCTAGCAGGTGTTTGGCCTCAATGCCAAACGCGATGTACGCCGCCATGATGCCGCCGGAAACGTGCGCCATTCCGCTGGTCATCACGCACATCAATTCGGATTTTGTAAGTTTGTTGAGGAATGGCCGGATCGTTAGCGGGGCCTCCGTTTGCCCCATGAAGATGCTTGCGGCAACGTTCAGTGATTCCGCGCCGCTCGCTCCCATCACTCGCGTCATCAGCCAGGCGGCACCCCGAATAATAAGTTGCATCACTCCGATGTGATAAAGCACGGCAAAAAACGCAGCAATAAAGATGATCGTGGGGAGCACTTGAAAGGCAAACGAAAAACCGAACGACGAAACTTTTTTGCCAATTTCCCCGAACACGAATTCGGAGCCGACATAGGAAAAGCTCAGCAGGCGGTTTACCGCGTTGCCCGCCGCTTGAAAGATTTCGCGGCCGGTATCAAAGCGCAGTACAAAAAAGGCAAAGGAAGTTTGCAGCCCGAGCCCCCAAAGGACTGTTTTCAAGCGTATGGCTTTGCGGTCGGTGGAGAACAGGTATGCCAAACCAATCATGGTGCCCAGGCCAAGTAATCCCACGAATCGTTCCATTCGTTCTCCTTTATAATCTCCGCCTTGAACAATTCAAATGCCACGAAACACTCAGGCGCCAATAATCCGCCGCACCAGTGGCCGCTTTTCCAGCGGCGCCCGTTCACTCACTACATAACTGTTTCCAATGAGATTCTTGGCTTCGGTCAGTTTCGCGTCGCTATTGTAATGAATCGTCACCAGTTTTTCGTTTTTTCCCACGCGATCGCCAATGCGCTTGTGAAATTCCAATCCGACGGCGGGGTCAATTTTGTCTTCCTTCTTTTCGCGCCCGCCTCCGAGCATAGCCAGCGCCGTTCCTAGCTGCTCGCAATTCGCAACATCGATAAAGCCTGCGGCCGGGCTGACGACCTGGGCGTGAAACCGCGCCTGCGGCAGTCGCCCCGGCTCGTCCACAACGCGCTCGTCTCCTCCTTGCAGGCGAATCCCTTGGCGGAATTTCTCGAGCGCCTGTCCCGTGGCCACCATCGTTTCCGCCAGGCGTCGGCCCTCCTCCACGCCAGGCGTCCTCGCGCCTAGAAAAAACATCCACGCCGACAGTTCCAGACTTAGCTCTCGCAAGTCTGGCGGCCCCTGGCCCTTGAGCACTTCTATCGATTCCCACACTTCATTGGAGTGTCCAGCCATGCGCCCCAACGGCTGATCCATGTTCGTAATCAGTGCCACCACTTTCTTCCCCACGCGCTTCCCGGTCTCCACCATCACCTCGGCCAGCCGCACGGAATCTTCTTCTTTCTTCATGAACGCGCCTGAGCCGGTCTTCACATCCAGCACCAGCGCATCAATTCCTTCCGCCAGCTTCTTGCTCATGATGGAGGCGCAAATCAGCCCGACATTTTCGACCGTCGACGTTACATCGCGCAGCGCATAAATCTTTTTGTCTGCTGGGGCAATTTCTGCCGTTTGACCAATCAAACCCATGCCACATTCGCGCAGAACGCGGCGGAATTCCGCCAGGGACAAATTCACGTTGAAGCCCGGAATCGCTTCCAGCTTGTCGAGCGTCCCGCCGGTATGCCCCAGTCCGCGTCCGCTGATCATCGGCACGGTAAGCCCGCCCGCCGAGACAATAGGAGCCAGAATCAGCGAAGTTTTATCTCCCACGCCTCCCGTCGAGTGCTTGTCCACTTTTTTTCCCGGAATTTCCGAGTGGCTTAAGACCTCTCCGGAGTGCAGCATCGCTTCGGTCAGCGCCGCGATTTCCGCGCGGTTCAACCCGCGAATCCACGCGGCCATCAGCCACGACGCCATCTGGTAATCAGGGATTTCTCCGCGCGTGTAGCCGGACACGAGGAAGTCAATTTCTTCGCGGGAAAGCTCCCCGGAATCGCGTTTTTTGCGGATCAAGTCGACGGCGCGCATGCGTGTGGAAGCGTTGGGAGCGTAGCATCCGCTCCACATAGCGTCAACGAAAGGCCTGCGCCAGATATAGAACGGCTAAAGCGGTTGCCCCACGTCCGGCGGCAGGCTGGTGTTTTGCCCGGAGATCACGTGCCAGCCGCCCGCCCCGTTCAAATAAACGTGCATGGCGCGCATCTGGTGGGTTACGTTCTGCCCCTTAATGACGCTTCTCGAAGACCAAAGACACATCGCAATAGCCATGTCCTGGTAAATGCGGACTTTGATGTCGGATGCGATGAAGCTTTGGTACGTGACCGCAGGGGCTTCCACGACCGCTATCCATTGCTGTTTGTTCACGGTCTGGCCATGAGAAAGTGTGCCGGCAAAATCATCGCCATACACTCGGCGGAAAAAGGTCCCGTTGCTTGCCTGGATGGCTCGGGCGCCTTCTCTCTCTAGGCTGACAATCTCTTGCCGTTGCACTTCCGGGTCCGTGTTCGCGGTGTAGCACCGCTCTACGCAGGCCTGCCTCCAGGCTTCTGGCCTGACCTGCCCTTGGGAAACGAGC
The DNA here is from genome assembly GCA_003224085.1 of Acidobacteriota bacterium. Classification (GTDB taxonomy): domain Bacteria; phylum Acidobacteriota; class Terriglobia; order Acidiferrales; family UBA7541; genus Acidiferrum. Next base: position 19,150 of record QHYK01000117.1, read on the forward strand.
GCAAGCGCAATCCCGATAATCACAACAGCGAGCCCCGCAATCCTCTTCATGGCGGAAAATCTCCTTCACCCATTGCTGCACTGCAAAATTATAAGAGAAAAGGAATCCGCGAATTTCCTTCATTCAGCGTAAGTGTCGAATTTGCTAGAATCTTGCTCGGTCCAGTTCACCCGAAAACATGGTTTGGCGCAGGAGAGAATTGGCATGAATCTGACCTACGGATTTTCCCGCCGCGAATTTCTTGCGCACACTTCGTGCTTCGGAGCTTTCTACGCTCTGGCTTCTCGCATTCCCCTGCCCAATCTCGCTGCGAAATTGGCCGGTGACTCCCCGCGTCTCGCAAACTCCGCTGGTAGACAAAGGCTTCGCCTCCGTGCGCAAAATCGGCAACGGCCTTTATGCGACCGTTTCTGATCCATCAAAGGGCCCGACGACCATCTGCAACCGTGGGTTTCTCATCAATTCGTGAATTCCACCGTCCTCGGCCTTCCCAACTATCCGCTGGACCCGGCTAAGATGCCCATGTCCATCGACCTGGGCGGGCTGAAGGCGTGCTCGAGTCGTATCCCGGCCATTCCGGCACGGACATGGTCACGAAAATTCCGGATCAGAATGTCGTTTACACCGGAGACCTTTTGTTCAGCGGCTGGTATCCGGTTTGCTTCGACGAAAAGGCCTCCATCTCAGCCTGGCGCGAAACGTTGAAGAAATTTGCTTCCTTTGACAAGGACACCCTCTTTGTCCCCGGCCACGGCCAGCTTTGCGGACAGGAAGGCGTCTCTTCCATCCGCGAAGTCTTCGACGATGTCGCCGGTCAGGCGGAGAAAATGTGCAAGGCCGGCGTTCCCTGGGAAAGCGCAGCACCGCTACATGGTGCCCGACAAATTCAAGAATTTCCCCATCTACGGCTGGGGTTTCGCCATCGGTCCGGCTATCACCAAGTTGCACGCCGAATGGCAGGCAAAATAGCTGTGAAGCCCTACCTGGGAAAAATGCCGTTGAAATCGCGGATCACTTGCGCGGAGCCGCGCAGCGCGGCATCGGTCTCATGGCGTTCGCATAATAGCGCCTGCATGCCCGCCGCTCTCGCCGCCTCAATCTCCTTGGCGGCATCCGATAAAAACAAGAACTGCCTCGGCTCGAGCGAAACCGCCGCCGCAATTTTCCGGTAGCTCTCCGCCTCCCCCTTCGCTCCTACTCGCGTGTCAAAAAACGCCGTGATGTAGGGCGTCAAATCTCCTGTCGCAATGCTTCCAAATAGCAACTGCTGCGCCAGGACGCTCCCGGAGGAGTAAATGCAAATGGTTTTTCCCCGTCGCTTCCATCGTTCGAACGCCGCCGGCACATCAGGATACACCTCGCCTTTTAGGTCCCCACGCGCATATCCCTGTTGCCAGATTCTCCCCTGAAGCGCCTTCAACGGCGTGCTCTTGCTGTCCCGCGCGATCAGCCACTGGCCGTACGCTGTAGCCGAACCTACCCGCGCCTCTTCGGAATCATCGCGCCAGCTCGGCGGCTTCAAGCCGTTCTGCTCATCAACACCCCGCTGCGTTCGCAATTCCTCGAGCGGCGTGCGAATCTCCTCCTTCGCGGCGTTTTCGCGAAGAAAAGTCTCCAACTTTCGGCTGGCATAGGGAAAAAGCGTCTTCGTCACGAAATCTACGGGTGTGGTGGTTCCTTCAATGTCCAGAAGAATGGCGCGGACTTGCGTTTCGTCGAAATGCGGCACGCAGGTTATTTTGCCGCAGTCCGGGGCGGAATGTAACGCGGGCCCCAGCAAACCGGCTCGTAATTCCTATCCACTCCGCTGCCAGTGTAGTGCGGCGTCCAGCCGGACTTGTCCTGAAAAAGGCGAATCGCGCGAATGCGCCGGTCACCGCACAGATCGAACCAATGAAGCGTGCCGCGCGGCACCCGCATCAAGTCGCCGGCTTCCACTTCAATCGCCACCACCGGCCCTTTCGGCGGATGAATATGAAACAGTCCTCGCCCCGCGATGATGTAGCGCACTTCATCTTCGTCATGCGTATGCTCGATATTGAACTTCGCGAGCATCGCGTCAAGCCCGGGCGTGTCCGCGTTCACGTCAATCACATCCGCCGTGACGTATCCGCCGCGTCTCTTCAATTCTTCAATTTGCGGAGCGTAGGCGCTCAACACCTGCTCCGCCGAAGCATCCTCTGGCAAATCCGCCGGGGTCTCCCACCTCTCATACTCGATGCCAATTCCTTCAAGATAATCCCGTACCTCGTTGTGTTCGCGCAGCGATCTTTGTTCATCAGGAATCCGCAACACAGCCACGGCAAGCTCTCCCGTTCGGGCCTTCCTCGCTCACGCATTCTGCGCAGCGCCGGAACGCACCAGAACTTCCATCAAAAACTCCAAAATCTCCACGTGCCGCTTGGCGTCCGCCAGGCTTTCTCCCCAAGTATAAAGCCCATGCTCCTGCAAAAGAAATCCATGTGTTTCGGGATTCTCCCGGAGTGTGTTCGTGACGCGGTTTGCCAGCTCCACCATGTCCTGCGAGTTTTCCAGAATGGGCAGCCACTCGCGATGCTTGTGTGTCTGCACGCCCGCCAGCCCTTTCAGCATCTCATAACCTTCCAGCGCAAGCCCGCCGTGCCGCGCGTGCGAGCCGGAAAGCACCGTGCTCCACACCGAGTGCGTGTGCAACACCGCCCCAGCCCCTGCGCCGTGCACAATCGCCAGATGCAGCAGCGCTTCTGCCGACGGCCGCCCGTCGCCGCGGACCACGTTGGCCTTATCGTCTATCTCCAGGAACTGCCCCGCTGCCAGGCTTCCCTTGTCCAATCCTGTGGAAGTAATCGCCAATCGCAGCGGCTTCCGCGAAGTCACCGCGCTGAAGTTCCCGCTCGTCCCCAGCACCCACCCCCGCGAATAAAACCCTCTCCCGATATCCGCCAAGCTCTCGGCCCCCTTCAAAAAATTCTCCGTGCCTACTTGAGCCGGAGTCGAGTCAGCAGCGCGCCTCCTCGGAACCGCCTTCGCGCGTCCTTTAGCGGTTTTCATCGCGCTTATTATAGTCTCGGATGCTCTCGCAAATGGATCGGGCGCAGCAACATCGGTCTCCGGTCAACAATAAAAGTAGTGACCTCGCCGTTCGTGTCCAAGTCCGTTTCCACCAGAACGCGTCCCGGCTTCGGCTCACATATCGCTGCTCGAAACGTCTTCTTCCTTCTGAACATGCTCATCTGAAAACGGATGATCGTTCCTCTTGCGATTCCGCCCTTTCCACCACCATGCCGCTAAATTCCTTCGGAAGGCGTGCGGGTGGCCATTGTGATAGTCCGCAATCACCGCGTACACGCGACGCGCTTCCGCCGGCACCAGCGCTGTCGCCGAAATCAAATGCTTGCGATCAGATTTGCTCTGCATCTTGGTAATCCCGGGTGAAGTCATGATAGTGCGGATAAATAGTCCGGATAATCCTCGGATTCCGGGTATTCCCCGAAGTCTCGCAGGTCATGCAAGGACGCGCGTCTCTAGTCGCACTTGCAATGATCGCAGGGTTGATCCATCTTCGAAGGAGTGGAACTCGCGACCAGGAATATGGATTTCTCTTCCCCACGCCATTGGCTTGCCGCGCTGTGGCTTCTTTTTGGTCTTTATTGGTTGGCCTCCGCGCTCAAGCGAAAGAAAACCAAGCAGCGCGAAACTTGGCTGCAACGTTTCGGATACATGCTTCCGCTGGCGCTGGCTTTTTATCTGCTCTATGAACCACAACTTCCTTACGCCTGGCTCAGAAAACGCCTTGTTCCGGCGAGTCCTGCCGCTTCATGGATGGGCGTTCTGCTGACCGCTGCCGGAATTGCTGTGGCGTTCTGGGCGCGATGGCATCTCGGCACCAATTGGAGCGGCACGGTTACCCTCAAAGTGGGTCACGAACTGATTCGAACCGGCCCCTATCGCGCGGTTCGCCATCCTATTTACACCGGAATTTTGCTCGGCCTTTTGGGAACGGGTATCACCATCGGCGAAGTGCGCGCCCTCCTCCTCGTGGCCGTCGCTTGGTTCTCCTTTTACATCAAAGCCCGCCGCGAGGAATCGTTTCTCAGTCAGGAATTTGGTCCCGGCTTCGCCGAACACAAGCGCCACACCGGAATGTTTCTCCCGCGATTCTCCTGAACCGATGAGCCGAGGAAAACGACGCACCTCCCGCGCCCGCCAAGAATTCTTGACCCTTCGCGCGATTTCTGTACAATCCCCTTGCCTTCCTAGCCTTTCGTTTCATTAACTCAGGCAGGTGCCATGAAACTGAATTCCACGCTTTTGAAAAGCACGGCTGTTGCAGCGTTGGGGGGACTGCTTTTCGGATTCGACACTGTCGTGATCTCCGGGGCCGTTCAGGCATTGGAAGGTCTCTACCATCTCACTCCGGTTTGGAAGGGATTCACCGTCGCAGCCGCGCTCATAGGCACCGTAATTGGCTCCATGTTCGCGGGCATTCCGGGTGACCGCCTCGGGCGGCGGGCCAGCTTGCGCTGGATGGCGATTTTGTACGTCGTTTCCGCCGCGGGTTGCGCCTTTGCGTGGAACTGGAGTTCGCTTGTATCTTTCCGTTTCATCGGCGGACTCGGCATTGGCGGCTCGTCCGTTCTCGGGCCGATGTATATCGCGGAAATCGCTCCCCCCAAATGGCGCGGGCGTCTTGTTGGCGTTTTTCAATTTAACGTCGTCTGCGGAATTCTGCTCGCCTACTTTTCGAACTACGTCATCGGCACCATGGGATTTGGCGACGCCGAATGGCGTTGGAAGCTCGGGATTTCCGCCGTGCCTGCGCTGCTTTTCCTCGTGATGCTTCTCGGAATTCCCGAAAGCCCGCGCTGGCTCGTAAAGAAGGGAAGAACGAGCGCAGCCGGCGAAGTCCTTCGCCTGACGGGAGAAGAAAATCCTGACCAAGAGCTGAAGGAAATCGTCGAATCCATCGACGCCGAGCACGTCACCAGCGACGCCCTCTTCACCGCAAAGTACCGCGTTCCGATTTTTCTCGCGGTCACCATCGGAATGTTCAACCAGCTCACCGGCATCAATGCCATCCTCTACTACCTGAACAGCATCTTTGCGTACGCAGGTTTCAGCAAAGTTTCCGGCGACCTGCAAGCTGTCGCGGTTGGTGCCACCAATCTGATTTTCACCGTGATTGCCATGTCCGTGATCGACAAACTTGGCCGCAAAACGCTTCTGCTCGTCGGCTCGGTTGGCACGTGCGTTTGCCTCGCCGGCGTCGCAACCATCTTCCTCACCAACCGCCACGAAGATTTGCTTGTGTGGATGCTGATCGGTTTCATTGCCTTCTTCGCCTTCTCGCAGGGCGCGGTGATTTGGGTCTATCTCAGCGAAGTGTTTCCCAACCGCGTGCGTGCCAAAGGCCAGAGCCTCGGCAGCTTTTCTCACTGGATCATGAACGCGCTGATTTCCTGGACCTTTCCGCTGATGGCGGCGTCTTCAGGGGGCTATCCATTCGCGTTTTTCTCCTCAATGATGGTGGTGCAATTCTTCGTCGTACTGTTCTTCTATCCCGAAACCAAAGGCATCTCGCTCGAAGAGATGCAGAAGAAACTTAAAATCGCCTGACCCAGTAGTCCACGACCATATACGCCAAAAGCGGGGCTGAGATTTTCACGATCCGGTCTTCAGGCATTTCACTTGTGCCGTCGTCAGGATCCGAGCCGGCCTCGAACTCGACTTTTGACCCTGATAGAGGGGCAATCTTTTTAAACAAAACGATTGCGCAAAAAATTCGGTTTATAACATGTTCCTTGAGCTCACCGCCGGCCGGCGGACTTTGCTGTCCTCGCCGCGAGGCGCTGGCGCGCGTAGTCGCCCCACGGGCTCCCGGGATCGAGCTGCAGGTAAGCCTGCCAATGCTCGCGCGCTTCGTCGAAGCCGCCCAGCTTTTCGCAGACCAGCGCCAGGTTGTAGCGCGCGTCGGGATGATTTGGATCGAGCCGCACGGCCAGCCGAAGGTGCTGCCGCGCTTCTTCCAGCTGCCCCACTTCTTCCAGCACGCTGCCCAGATTGAAATGCGACAGCCCGCTCTGCGGGTCGCATTCAATCGCACGGCGGTAACAGTCCGCCGCCTTTTCGAAATTTCCCTGCTCGTAGTACAGCGTTCCGCAATTAATCAGCGCGTCGGTGCGCTGCGGATCTTGGCGCAACGCATTCTCGTACGCGTGAATGGCCTCCGCCCAGGTCTTGCGGTTCGCTCTGTCGGCTTCGTAGTCCAGCGCCAGCGCGAACCACTCATCGGCGCCGCGCTCGGAGATCACCTGCACCTCTTCATCCAGTTGGCGCGTCTCAAAATTAAGGACAAACTGGCCGCTCAGCGGCTCCAGCCGCGCGCCTTCGCGCTCGACGATGAGGTCCTTGCCGTCGGAAAGAACGCGCAGCTCAGTCAACGGCGCCTCAACCTGCGAAAGCTTTTCGCGCAACGCAGCGAGCGCGCGCCGCAAGCGGCTGGCCGGAATCCCTTGTTCGATGAGTTGCTTTACCGTGCGCAGGGCGATGAGGTCACGGAAATCGTAGAAGCGGTTGCCCTGATCCTTTCGCGCGGAGACGAGTTCCAGCCGGTCCCAGTAGTCCAGTTGTTTTGGAGACAGACCCAGGATGCGCTGGACTTCGTCGCGGCTGAATCTGTCCGTGGTTCCCATGAATACCTAACAGCTTGTTGAAACCTCGCCGAGTACCGTCATTTTCGGGGAGCGGAGCCACGAGAAATCCCTTTCTTGGTTTTTTGGAACAACAGGGATTCCTCGCTGTGCTCGGAATGACCGCTAAGAGACATTTCTCAACAAGCTCCTAAAGAATGCTTTCCTCAGCCGACCGCTTTCTTCCCCTTCTTCGGCACCGCCATCGGCCCCGCCGCAGCCGCGGGTTCGACCGCCCGCACCGGCGGCTTCTTCGCCGGCGCCTGCCGCTCCGCCAGGCTCTTCTTCAGCGCTTCCATCAAGTCAATCACCGGCGCCATGTGCGGCTGCTGCACCTCGGTCACTTCCTGGCCCTTGAGCTTCGCCGCAATCAGCGCGCGCACATTGTCCTGATACGTGTCGTGATATTTCTGCGGCTCGAACGGCACGGCGAGGTTCTCGATCAGCTGCTGCGCCAGCTTCTTTTCCTGGTCTTTCAGCTCGGCCTTGTCCGTCGAAGACGATTCCGCCACGCGAATCTCGTTCGAGTAGAACATCGTGTGCAGCATCATGCCCTTGTTGCTGGGCCGGACCACCACAATATGTTCGCGCTGATGCATGGTCAGCTTCGCGATCGCCGCGTAGCCGGACTCCTTCATTGCGCTCATCAAGAGCTGGTACGCCTTCGCGCCCCCTTCATCCGGCGCAAGATAATACGACGCGTCGAAATACACCGGATCCACTTCGTCCAGCTTCACGAATTCCAGAATTTCCGCGACCTTCGCCGAAGGCGGCTCGATTTTGTCAAGTTCCTCTTCGGTGAAGAGCGCGTACTGGTCTTTTTCGTACTCGTAGCCCTTCACCACTTCCGAGCGCTCGATGATGCGGTTGTGCGTCGGGCAAAACAAAGGCTGCTTGACGCGCGTATGGCATTCCTTGTGGAGCTGGTTGAAGCTGATGCGCTCGCTCCGCGCCGCCGTGGTCAGCCGCACCGGAATCGAAATCAAACCGAAGGTAAGGTGTCCCTTCCAGACCGTTGAAGCCATGCCGAAACTCCTTTGCGCCGGTCACGTCGGCCAGCACCATCTAGAGGCCGCGCCGTGGCCCGGCTCTGGCCTTTAGACCCAAGGGCTCCCCAAAATCGCTGCCGATTTGTAAGGTTAGTCGCCGCTTGGGGAGAATGCAAGGCGAATCCTCCTTCCCCCTTGCCCAGGTAGCAAAGTAGCTCTTCCGTCCTCAGCCGAGCATTCTACATACTCCCTCTTTAAGGGTCTTCCTGTTTAGCCCCTACGTTTACTCCCAAGGCCACATGGTCGTACCAACAAACAGGAATATTGGCTCGAGTTAAGTCCCTTGTTTGCCGGTCTTAGGAAAACTGCCGCGGTGTTTGTAATGGGTATTCTTTCGGAATGCAACGCCCCGAGAACGCACCGGCACGAATGCCTGTGCCACCCAAAAAAATCAGCAGGGATTGCGTAGGATAGAATGCACGCATGGGGAAGCTGGACGAATATAAGCGGAAGAGGAAGTTTGACCGGACGCCGGAGCCAGTGGGAGAACCCGACGCGGGTGAGGCGGAAAGGACTGCTGCGGCAATCGCCCCGCAGCGTGCAGGCAAGTCCGCCACGGTGGGCGGGTCTGCCGCTTCAGGCAAGCGCACGCGGTTGCCGAAACCGATGCCGAAGCTGCGGCTGGAAGTTCGTCCCGCCGACGAATACGGAAACATGTTCGTGGTGCAGAAGCATTCCGCGACGCGGCTGCACTACGACTTCCGGCTGGCGATTGATGGGACGCTGAAATCATGGGCGGTGCCCAAGGGGCCATCACAAAGCCAGGCGGACAAGCGCCTGGCGGTGCAGACCGAGGACCATCCGCTGGCATACGGTAACTTCGAGGGAAAAATTCCCGAAGGCAACTACGGCGCGGGAACCGTGATGGTGTGGGACCGCGGAACGTTTGTTGTGGAAGATGAGCCTGGCGGCGCAAGTCATCATCAGAAAAAGAGTCTCGCCGCGCTCCAGCAACTGGACCGCGGCGAGATTAAGATCAGTTTGAGCGGCGAGAAGCTGCGCGGCAGCTTCGTGCTGGTCAAGCTGAAGCGAAGCGAAAAGGGCAACGAGTGGCTGCTCATCAAGCACAAGGACGCCGCCGAAGATCCAAAGTGGAACATTGACGAGCAGGACGGTTCGGTTCTCACCGGGCGCACCATCGAAGAAATTGCCGCGCAAGCTCCGCCGAAGCGGAGCCCTATCCCAATTCGTCCTGCGGAAGTGCAGGGCGCAAGCAAGGCCGCAATGCCGACACGTGTCGAGCCGATGCTGGCGACTCTTGCAGCCCATGCGTTCTCCGATCCCAACTGGCTGTTCGAGATTAAGTGGGACGGCGTGCGAGCGCTGGCGTGGATTGACGATGGCGCAGTGACGCTGCGCTCGCGCAATCACATAGATATCACGACGCGCTATCCGGAATTGGCTGCGCTTCCCAAAGTTTTCGCCGCGCGGCAGGCGATTGTGGATGGCGAAATTGTGGCGCTCGATGCCAGCGGGCACAGTAATTTTCAACGCTTGCAGGAACGCATGCACGTGCGCGCGCCGGGAGAAAAGCAGATTCGCGAGACACCCGTCGTCTACTTTGCATTCGACCTGATTTATTGCGATGGATACGATCTTCGCGAAGCGCCGCTGCTCGAGCGCAAGCAGCTTTTGCAGCGGATGCTGCACGCCGACGAGCGGTTTCGTTATTCCGATCATCAAATAGGGAAGGGGAAAGAATTGTTCGAACTGGCAAAAGAGAGAGGGCTGGAAGGAATTGTGGCGAAGCGCGTTGACAGCGCTTACCTAGGCGATCGCAGCGCGGGTTGGGCGAAGCTGAAAGTGAGCCAGACGCTCGACGCAGTGGTTGGCGGCTGGACGGAGGCGCGAACGGGGGCGATTCCGTTTGGTTCGCTGCTGCTGGGTTTGTACGAAGGGAAGAAGTTGCGCTTCATCGGTCACGTGGGAAGCGGATTCGATGCGAAGAAGCACGCGGAACTGAGCGGGAGGTTAAAAGAGCTGGCAATTTCCTCGTGCCCGTTTGAAAAGGTTCCGGAAACGAATGAAATGGCGTCGTGGGTGAAGCCGGGGTTGGTGGCGCGCGTGAAGTTCAGCGGATGGACGCTGGAAAAGTACCTGCGGCATCCCGTTTTTCTCGGATTGCGCGAGGACTTGAAGCCGGAAGAATGTAAATGGGAGAGCGAGGTTGCCATGGCGGCGCCGACGGTAGTGCGAGCGCCCGAGGTTGTGGGAAACGTAATCAGCAAAGAGGCGGAGATCGAAGCGGAGTTGTTCAAAGGCCGCGCGGAGACTATCACGATCGAGTTGGAAGGAAAGCGGCTGCGATTCAGCAACCTGAACAAGGTTTATTTTCCGGAATCCGGCTACACCAAGCGCGATTTGCTCGCTTACTACTACCGCATGGCGGATTGCATTTTGCCGTTTCTCCAGGACCGCGCGCTGGTGTTGCGACGCTATCCGGACGGAATTAACGGGCAGGCGTTTTTTCAAAAAGATTTGGTTGAGGGCGTCCCAGAATGGTTTAAGACTGCGCCGATCGAATCCGAGGAACGAGGGAAGCAGATTCACTATGCGGCGGCGAACGACCGCGCTTCGCTCTTGTTTTTGACGGGGCTCGGCTGCATTGACCACAACCCCTGGACCAGTCGCCTCGATGACCTTGAGCACCCGGACTATTTCTTTTTTGATCTGGATCCTTCCGACGGTACGGATTTTTCCGTGGTGATTACGATCGCGCGAGCGCTCCATGAAAAGCTGGATGAGTTGGGAGTTGTGAGCTTCCTGAAAACTTCCGGCGCGACCGGATTCCACATTTTTATACCAGTAGAACCGCTTTATACGTATGAACAGTTGCGGACGTTTGGCGAGATTATCGCGCGAACGGTGACCGCAGAACACCCCAATCTTGTGACCAATGAGCGCTCCGTTGCGAAAAGGCCCGTGGGGCGCGTGCTCATTGACGTGCAGCAAAATGCGATGGGGCGGCCGCTGGCATGCGCGTATTCCGTACGAGCGTTTCCGAAGGCGCCAGTGTCCGCACCGGTGTCGCCGCGCGAATTGCGACCGGGCCTGCGGCCGGAAGACTTAAACATCAAAACAATCTTTGCGCGGCTGAAGGAGAAGGGCGATCTGTGGAAAGATTTTTGGAAGCGCCGACAAAGAATTGAGGAAGCGATCGAGCTTCTCAGCGAGGGCATGTCGTCGAAAGCAAAGAAAGTGCACTGATGGCGGTGTGAGACCTGGAGACTGCCGTGACCTCGCGCGACGTAATTGATCTCTACCTGACTCTGGAGAATCTAGGTGTCAAGATCTGGATTGATGGCGGCTGGGGTGTGGATGCTTTACTTGGAGAGCAGAGCCGGCCTCATAAAGACCTGGACATAGTGATTCAACAGAAGGACCTACCCAAGCTGCGAGAGGTGCTGCAGGAGCGAGGATACAAGGACGTTAAGGTGGAGATTGCGAGAGATTGGAATTTCGTTTTGGGCGATGAGAATGGCAGAGAAATCGATGTGCACGTCATTGTGTTGGATGGTCAGGGAGATGGGCTATACGGCCGGCCGGAAAATGAAGAAAAATACCCCGCGCCTTCTTTGACGGGAAGCGGCCAGATCGAAGGCCGAATGGTGAGGTGCATTTCACCGGAGTGGATGGTGAGATTTCATTCCGGCTACGAACTCAAAGACAAGGACTTTCGAGACGTCTCTGCTTTGTGCAGGAAATTCGGCATTGACTTGCCTTCCGAATACGCGCGGTTCAAGAACCCGAACTGAGAGGACTACGCTAGCGGCATCCTTTTCCAAGCGTTGAGGCTGTGATTAAATGCTTTGCCTCGGAGGTGGTTCATTTCTCCCACCGATTCACGCACCGGCCAGCTTCGCGTCGGCACGTCGGGATATTCCTATAAACAGTGGAAAGGGAATTTCTACCCCGAAAAGCTGCCGGACAAGGAAATGCTGAGCTTTTACGCCACGCAGTTCAAGACGGTCGAGATCAATCACAGTTTTTATCGCATGCCGACGGAAAATTTGCTTCAAAATTGGGCGAAAAGCGTGCCGGAAGGTTTTCGGTTCGCGCTGAAAGCCAACCAGCAAATCACGCACATTCAGCGGCTGCGCGGGTGTGAGAGCACACTGAAGCGTTTTCTGGAAGTGGCCAGCGTGCTGCATGAGGGCGACCATCTCGGTCCCATCTTGGTGCAGCTCCCGCCGTCGTTCAAATTCGACAAGACTTTACTGGAGAATTTTCTGGCGCTGCGGCCGCCGGCCTTTATGTTTGCGTTCGAAGTGCGCCACGCGTCCTGGTACACCGACGAAACGTATGACGTTCTTCGCAAGCATGAGACCGCGCTGTGCATCGCCGAGACCGAAAAGCAAGAGCCTCCGGATGTCCTCACCGCCAAATTCACCTATGTGCGGCTGCGGCTCGAAAACTACACCCCGAAGCAACTTGCTGCGTGGCGAAAGCGTTTTGATACGTGGACGAGCCAGGGCGTCGATGTTTACGCGTATTGCAAGCACGAAGACGAAGGCAAAGCCCCTGCCTACGCGCGCAAGATTTTAGGAAATGAAAGTTCGCCAGGAAAATGAGAAGACCTTGTTCCGGTGAGTTCATTCATCCGTTAGAGTCCGCCCTTCGCTCCCGAAAGCTTGTAGCTTATCCCAGCAGGGCTTAGTCCGAGGGAGGAGGGAGGAGGAAGGGGAGGTATTGGTCGGGCGTTGTGCCGCTATGGAGGCCAGTATGACCTTCGACGATGCCGACAATCGTGGCTTCGCTGATGAACCCGTCGCGTCCCACGATGCAGCGTTCGACGACCTCGAAAACGCGCGAGAACCTGATCCTTGTTTTCAGCGAGAATCCGGTTATGCGCGGTCGCCAAAGATGTTTGTGTTTAGGAATGGATTGCGGAATTTGCCAGACGGGTCGTAGGTCTTACTCAACTCGATGAACTCCGGCAGCTTTTCATAGGCGGATTTCAGTTCCGCTGGCGGAATGGTAAAAAGTTTTCCCCAGTGCGGACGGGGCTTGAATGGCAAAAGCTCCTTTTCAATGATCGGAAGCAGTTTTCTGATCGCAGGCCAATCCTGTTTCCACGTGAAGTGAATTGTGACGGAAGGCTGTTTATAGCAGGGGCTCATCCAAAGGTCGTCGGCAGCAATGGTGCGGATTTCTGTAATCAAAAGCTGGGGGCTGACCTGCCCGTGGAGACGCTCGACGGCGAGAATGGCTTCGACCGCGTGCCGCCGGGGCACGAAGTATTCCGACTGCAGTTCCTTGCCGGCGCTTGGAGTGAAGCCCATGCGAAAATGTGGAAGACGCTCGTACCACGGACCCGGCACTCCCATTTGCTCGGTGCAATTTTCCGCAGCGAGCGCGGCAATGGGATGGAAATTTCTGGTGGCTGCCTTCGCGCCGAGAAACTCGGACGAGGGAGCAAAGGCCCTTCCTTCTTCCACGCGACTTTTTATCCAGACCTCATTAACATTCTTGTTTCGCCAATCGGTGAAGAGGCTGACGCTGTACGCGCTGGAAGAAATGGCGTCGAAGTGTTCCTTCACCTGATCCAAGGGCATGTCCAGGTAAACGTACTGCTTCATCGTATAGGCCGGTTGAATATCGAGCGTAACCTTGGTGATGACGCCCAGCGCGCCCAGACCCACAACCGCCCCCGAGAATTTGTCGCCGTCCTTCTGGCGGGAAAGCTGAATCAGGTCGCCGCTGGCGGTGATCATTTCCAGAGCCGACACTGCGGTTGCCAGGTTTCTGTTCTTGTCGCCCGAACCGTGCGTACCGGTGCTACAGGAACCGGCAATGGAAATGTGAGGCAGCGAAGCCAGGTTGTGTAACGCAAAGCCCTTCTCGTGAAGAAGCGGACACAAATGGCCGTAGGTCATGCTCCCGTCGACGGTTGCGGTGCGTGCTTCCGAATTTATGGCCACAAGTTCATCCGCAGGCTTCAACGACAGGAACTGGTTTGTGCTGTCGGCTATCTTGTTAAAGCAGTGGCGCGTGCCGAGCACTTTCAGTCTCGATTGTTTCCGGACAAAATCGCGCGCCTGCTCCAGGGAATTGACGGTATATAAATTCTCCGTGCCGTATTCCACATTGCCGGCCCAGTTCTTCAGTTTGCTGTCCGGGAGCAGCGCCAAAAGGGGAGAGACTGCGGGGCCGGCCAGCATGCCGGAGAAAAGTTTGATGAAGCTTCTTTTGTTCATCACTAAAGGCCAGCTACTATGGAAGTCCACTGGCGGAATTGCCGTTTGAGTCCGGGAATCCGCGCCCATTGTACCTGCGATTCTTTTTTGGTTGGAAACTTATTCCTGTGGCGCCAACGAGGTCGACCAAGTCCTACGCGCGGCGCTTGCGTAGGGGAGCTGCGCCCGTTACTTGAGTTGAGATTTCGCCTCATAGTTAAACCATATTTCAGACATGTCGGATAGTTTTTACCGTAGCTAAAGCCTGTTGAAAAACCCCCAGCCTAACCCCTGTCGAATGCGAGCCCCCGTGTTTTTCCTCGGAAATTCGTAGAAAAAAAACCAGAATCCTTCGATTTTTCTCATTTTTCTCTTGACAATCATACGCCTAATCGATATATTCGATTAAGTCATGCTCTCCTCGACCCAACACCAATCCTGGCTCTTCTATCTCCCTTTGGCCCAGCAGGCCGCCCTGCTGAAGGACGACTTGCTCGAACCCGGGTAAAGGATGGACACAAATTGCAGCCTGCCATTACAACGCACGATCGTGAGGGAGCCGGAGCGGAGGGACGACAACGGTTTCGCAAAAGGAGGAAAACATCTCGATCAGATTTCTTCGTCCCGTCTCGCCACGCGTTTGCGAGAGCTTCGAAATACCCTACGACCCACGCCACATGTGCAGTTGGCAATGAAGGGCATGGATCTGTTTGCCAAACTCGAATATGTCAACCCAGTTGGGAGTATCAAGGATCGCGCCGCCTACTGGATCCTCAGACGAGCGGCCGAGCGAGGTGAGATTTGTGACCAGACAACGGTGATCGAGTCCTCCTCCGGGAACTTTGCCTGTGCTCTCGCCGCCTTCACGCACCTGGTCGGCCTGCGGTTCATCCCGGTGATCGACCCCAATATTTCTGGCACCTACGAGTCGTTCCTCCGGCGTCTCTGTCCCACGGTGGTGAAGGTCGAGGACCCCGACGATACCGGCGGATTCCTGAAGACCCGCCTGCAAAAAGTGAAGCAACTCTGTGCCACCATCCCGAACGCCTTCTGGACGAACCAGTACGGAAATCTGGACGCCGTGGAGGCGCACTACGAGCTCACGGCGACGGAAATCTGCGCCGATTTTGACTCGCTTGATTATGTCTTCATCGGCGTCAGCACGGCGGGAACGATCGCCGGAGTGTCTCGCCGGCTTAAAGAGCGCTATCCCAACATTCGGGTCATCGCCGTCGATACCGAAGGCTCCGCCATCTTCGGTGGGGCACCGCGCAGACGCCACATTCCCGGCGCTGGATCGAGTATCGTCCCGCAGTTACTGTCGCACGCCAAAATCGACGACATTGTCTTGATATCCGAGCGGGAGACCGTTCAAGCGTGCAGCGAACTCCTGACGACCCACGGACTGTTCGTGGGCGGCTCCAGCGGAACGGCCTTTGCGGCGGTCAAGCGGTATGCTGCGAGGATTCCGGCGTACGAGCACCCGACAGTGATGTTCCTGTGCGCGGACCGCGGCACGCCTTACCTTGACACGGTCTTCGATCCCGCGTGGGCGACCAGGCTCGAATAGCGGAGCGCCGAAGCGATGCACTTCGAGCTATCGATCATCAACGGCAAAATCGTCTTCGACATCATTCGGGCTCACCGAGCCGGTTGTATCGACATTGTCCAGAATGCGTATCTCGCGCACGCCCAGGGGCAGTCCGTCAACCCGGACAGCTACTTTCTGCGGTTCCCCGACAAGCCCGATTGCCGGATCATCGCGCTTCCGGCCTATCTGGGAGACGGCTTCCACGTGGCGGGACTCAAGTGGATCGCCAGTTATCCCGGCAACGTCCAGCGAGGCTTTCCGCGCGCATCGGCCGTGCTCGTGCTCAATAACTACGAGAATGGCTACCCCTTTGCCATCCTCGAGAGCTCGATCATCTCGGCGGCCCGAACGGCCGCGTCCGCGGCTCTTGCCGCGTACTGGCTGACCGGGCGGTCGCGCCGGGCGCATTCGCTGGGCATCGTGGGCACCGGGTTCATCGCCCGGTACGTGTACGACTTCCTGGTCGACACTGGATGGGAGATCGAAGAAGTTCGTTTATACGACAAGTCACCTGTCGAGAGCGAGAAATTCAAAAATACGGCGTGCCGCCCCGAGCACCACCGCACCGTCACAGTCATTCCCGAGCTGACGCAACTGCTGAGGGCCTCTGACCTGATCGTTTTCACGACCGTCGCGTCCGCGCCATACATTAGCGACGCTTCCCTCTTCGAGCACAACCCGGTGGTGCTGCATATTTCCCTTCGCGATCTCGCACCCGAGATCCTTCTGCAATCCCAGAACGTCGTCGACGACGTCGAGCACGTCATGAAGGCAAACACCTCCCCTCATCTCACCGAGCAGCTGACCGGAAGCCGAAGCTTCGTGACGGGGACTCTCGCCGAGATCATGCTTGGACGCCGATCGGTGAATCGTAGCCGTCCGATCCTTTTCTCCCCCTTCGGCCTGGGGATCCTCGACGTGGCGGTCGGCAAGTGGGTGTACGACAGGGCGGTGGCCGCCGGCCAGGACCAGCGCTTATCAGATTTCTTCTACGAGACCGCGCGATGAGGGCGGGCTCGTCCCATTGAGGTGACCGCGATGCCAAAGTCGACGTGGGTGATCGACGGTCCGCGCGGCTCCGCGCCGACGGGCGTCGAAGCCGTCTTCGCCGGGCTGCTCGCCGAGGTCCTGCATATCGACCGTGTGTCGGTGGACAGCCATTTCTTTGACGACCTCGGTGCCGACTCGTTGGTCATGGCCCATTTCTGCGCACGAGTGAGGAAACGCGGAAACCTACCGTCGGTATCGATGCAGGACATCTACCGGCATCCGACGATCAGAACCCTGGCAGCGGCGGTCGCGGACGTCTTGCCTAGGTCTGTCAAGTCGTCGGTTGCACCAGCAATTGAGGCGCCGACGCCGACAAGCGCGCGAGAGTACGTCTTCTGCGGAGCGCTGCAGGCCTTGTTTTTCTTGGCATACTCATATGTTGCCGTGGTCGCCATCACGGCGGGTTACGCGTGGGTCGCGGCGGGCGCGAGCGCCGTCCAGATTGGCCTGCGATTGGTCCTGGCCAGCAGCGCGGCGTTCTTGGCCGTGTGCGCCGTTCCGATCGCGGTGAAGTGGATGCTCGTAGGTCGTTGGTATCCCCAGCAGATCCGCCTCTGGAGCCTCGCGTACGTCCGCTTCTGGATCGTCAAGACACTCATCCGGTCGAGCCCTGTCGTCCGTATGTTCATCGGGACGCCCGTGTATCTGTTCTATCTGAGGGCGCTGGGCGCGAAAATCGGGCCGGGCGTCGTGATCTTCTCCCGGCGCGCGCCGGTTTGCACTGATATGTTGACAATCGGCGCAGGGACGGTGATTCGCAGAGAGGCGGTCTTCAACGGCTACAGGGCACAGGCCGGACGGATCGAGATCGGACCGGTGACGCTCGGCCGGGAAGTGTTCGTCGGGGAACGGAGCGTGCTCGACATCCATACGTCCATGGGCAACGGGGCGCAGCTCGGTCACGCATCCGCGCTGCACAGCGGCCAGACGGTACCGCAGGGCGAGCGGTGGCACGGATCTCCGGCACAGCGCACGGACGTGAACTACCTGAGGGTCCCGCCAGCTCGATGCGGAACGCTGCGTCGGACCGTCTATTCCGCTGTCGCCCTGCTCGTTGTCCCGCTGCTGTACCTGCCGCTCATGGAGGGGGGCGCGAGCCTGGCGACCGCCGCGGCATCGTGGCTGGTTCACGCGCTCGCACCGGCCGCAGGTGCGCTGGGGGCGCTCTTCATCCAAGCCGTGATCCTCTCGCTGCTGCTGTTTTTCGGCCTCGGGCTCGTCGGGCTCCTTCTCCAGGTCGCCGTCCCCCGCGTGTTGAAGCCGTTCATCAAACCGGACAAGGTCTATCCGCTGTACGGCTTCCACGACGTGGTCCACCGGGCGATCGCGCGGTTGGGTAGCCTAAAGTTCTTTACGTTCCTCTTTGGTGACAGCTCGTATATCGTCCCGTATCTGCAGTGGCTTGGCTATCAGCTTTCCCCCGTCGTGCAGACCGGGTCGAATTTTGGCAACGAGGTGATGCACTCGAACCCGTTCCTGTGCTCTGTCAGCAGCGGAACGATGGTCGCCGACGGGTTGATTCTGATGAACGACGAGGTCTCGAGCACGTCGTTCCGCGTGTCCCGCGTGACGATCGGTCCCAACAATTTCCTGGGGAACGACGTGACCTATCCCGCGGGCGGCAGGACGGGCGACAACGTTCTCCTCGGCACGAAGGCGATGGTTCCGCTCGACGGCAAGATTCGCGAGGGGGTGGGCTTGTTGGGCGCCCCGTGCTTCGAGATTCCGCGGACCGTCGAACGAGACACCCAATTCGACCATCTCCGAACGGGGGAGGCGCTGAGCCGCGGTCTTGCGGCGAAGAATCGGTATAACCTGCGGACTATCGGCATCTTCCTTTTGACGCGATGGATGAGCCTCCTCCTGTTCGCTATGCTCTACCTCGCTGCCTTCGAACTGTACAATGCGCTTTTCCATGTCGTGAGCGCTGTGTGCTTCGCGCTCAGCGTGGTGGTCGCCGGAGTTTACTTCACGCTGGTGGCGCGCGGCCTCGAAGCGTTGCATCCAGTGCGGCCGGCCATTTGCTCCATCTACCACCCTGATTTCTGGTCGATTGAGCGCCTGTGGAAGCTGCATCCGATTCATTATCTCCACGCGTTCGATGGCACGCCGTTCAAGAACGTGCTCTGGCGGCTGATGGGCGTTCGGATGGGGAAAAGGGTCTTCGACGACGGCACCCACATCCCCGAGCCGACCCTCATCACGATCGGAGACGAATCGGTCCTCAATTACCGAAGCAAGATCCAATGCCACTCGCAGGAGGACGGCACCTTCAAAAGCGATCGCACGACGATCGGCGCCGGCTGCACGATCGGGGTTGATGCGTTGGTCCACTATGGCGTGACCATGGGTGACGGCGCAATGCTCGCGGTCGACTCCTTCCTCATGAAGGGAGAGGATGTCCCGCCGCGCACGCGGTGGGCCGGCAACCCGGCGAGGGAGATGTGAGATGACGAATATCGAGTTGCGGGGCGGGGATACGGCGACCACCGCCGAGCGAAGCCGGGACTTCTGGCGCGGTGTCCTTCACGCCGGTGGCTTTGCGGCGGTCCCGAGGTGGACTCTCGACCCCGTGCCCGGCGTCGACGAACACGCAGTGCGGATTCCCGACGAGCTCGTGGCGGCGCTGCGCCGGCGTGCGGACGAACTGGCGGTGCCCCTCAGCTCGGTGCTGCTTACCGCGCACGCCAAGGTGCTTGGCGCCCTCTCCGGTGAGCGCGAGGTATGCACCGGCTACGCCGCGGAGGGCGGATCGCCGTTGCCATGCCGAATGACAATCGGAGGCCGCACCTGGCGAGACGTAGTACGGGAAACTGCGCGAGAAGAGTCAGCGCTGCTATGGCACAAGGATTTTCCAGTCGCGGAGCTCCGACGTGAGCTGGGTCTCACCGGGCCGTTGTTTGAAGCTGTGTTCGAACTGGGTGCGAGCGGAGTGCAGATCGCCGAGGGGATCGTGCTGCGCGTCGCCTTCGTGGAACACGACGGGCTTGTGATGCGGCTCCGCTACAAGACGGACGCTATGGACGCGTCCTGCGCCGCCAGGATCGCCGGCTATCACGTCACTGCGCTCGCCTTAATCGCGACGGATCCAGATGCGGAACACGCTCGACAGTCCCTGCTCTCCGCCGAGGAGCTGCGCTTCCAGCTTAACGGCCTCGCTGGGCCGCACAGGGCTCTGCCCGACTGCCGGGTCCACGAGCTGTTCGAGGAACGAGTTCGGGCACACCCGGACGCCATCGCGGCCTTGCACGGCAACAAACAGTGGACGTACCGGGAACTCAACGTTCGCGCCAATCAGCTGGCACGATCCCTGCTGTCGCGGGGGCTGGCCCGCGAAGGTGTCGTAGGAGTAGTGACGGAGCGTAATCTGGACTGGCTGACTGCGGTACTCGCGATCTTCAAGGCTGGCGGCGCGTACTTGCCCATGGAGCCGCATTTCCCCGCCGACCGCATCGCTAGGACGCTCTCTCGAGCTGGCTCCCGGTTCGTGCTGACCGAACGCGGCAGCACCGCGATGCTCGCCGAGGCACTCGAATCCCTCCCGAACGTCGAGCAACTCTTCGTCGACGCGCCATACACGGAAGGTCATCCCGACGGCGACCTCGGGATCCCCGTGGCCCCCGACCAACTCGCGTACATCTACTTCACCTCCGGTTCGACCGGTGAGCCCAAGGGCGCGATGTGCGAGCACGCGGGCATGCTCAACCACCTTTTTGCCAAGATTGCTGATCTAGGCATCGGCGAGGGAGACGTGGTGGCCCAGACGGCGCCCCAGTGCTTCGACATCTCACTGTGGCAATTGGTTTCCGCGCTTTTAGTCGGCGGGCGGACGCTGATCGTGGAGCAGGAGACGATCCTCGACGCACCGCGTTTCATCAGCAAGATTGTCGAGGGCCGTGTGGCTGTCGTTCAGGTTGTGCCGTCCTACCTCGAAGTCCTGGTGTCCTATCTGACGCAGCATCCTCGCGATCTGCCGGAGTTGCGATGCGTATCGGTTACGGGCGAGGCGCTGAAGAAAGAGCTGGTGCAGCGCTGGTTCGCGGTCCAACCTAGGATCAAGCTGGTTAACGCGTACGGGCTTACCGAGACCTCTGACGACACCAACCACGAGGTTATGGACGCTGTGCCTCGCCGAGAACGTATTCCGCTTGGCCGCCCTATCAACAATGTGCACGTCTACGTCGTCGACGAACATCTGTCACCAGTGCCGCTCGGCGCACCCGGAGAGATCGTCTTTTCCGGTGTGTGTGTTGGCCGCGGGTACATCAATGATCCCGAGCGCACGCACCCCGCGTTCCTCGCCGATCCGCACCGCCAGTGCCAAAGGCTCTACCGGAGTGGGGACTATGGCCGCTGGCTGCCCGAGGGCAAGCTGGAGTTTCTCGGCCGCCGGGATGCGCAGGTCAAGATCAGCGGCTTCCGGATTGAGATCGGCGAGATCGAGAACCGACTCTTGCGGCTGCCCGGCGTCCGCGAAGGCGCGGTCGTGGTGACCGAACGCGCTGATCGCAGCAGCAAGCAACTCGTGGCCTTCTACGCCGGCCAGGGACCACTCGATGCCAACGTTCTGCGGGACCAGCTCCGTGAGTCGCTGCCCGAGTACATGGTTCCGTCGGCCTTCCATTGGCGGAGAGGACTCCCATTGACGGACAACGGCAAGATCGACAGGAAGGCTTTAGTGACGCTCGCTGGAGAACTCGATGTTGCCGAACAGGACTGCGACGGGCCAACCACGGAGACGGAGCGTCGGTTGGCCGCCGCATGGGCTGACGTGCTAGGCATTCCGAGGGAACAGATCGGCCGGCGAGACCAGTTCTTTGATCTGGGTGGTACGTCGCTGTCAGCACTGAAACTGCTGATCAAGCTTGAACGTGCTGTGTCCTTCAAGGACCTCACGGATCATCCGATTCTCGCCAATCTGGCCACGCTGGTCGACGAGAGGTCCGCGCAGGGGCTCATAGCGGGCCCAGAAAAGTTACCTTTACCTTGAGCAGCAGCGACTGTAAGGAGATCGAGATGCCAACCTCATCCCCGACCTCACGTCTTAACGTGGACATTCAACGCGGAAAGCCACCCATGCTGCAGGTCGACGCAACCGACGACGCCGCGCGCTGGGTCGCCGAGCACCGCGACGCGCTGCGCGCCGCCGTCGTCCAGCACGGTGCGCTCCTCGTTCGCGGCCTCAAGTTGCACGACGCGGCCGGGACCGAATCCGTCTTTCGGCGGCTAGGCAGTCTGATGACCGAGAAAGAGGCCTTTGCCGCCCGACGGAGCTACTCCCACAGCGTATATTCCTCATCGAAGTGGCCGCCCAACCAGCAAATGTGCATGCACCACGAACTCAGCTACGTGCTTGAGTTCCCCAGCGTAATGCTGTTTGCGTGCCTCATTGCGCCGACTGACGGGGGCGCGACACCGGTGGCGGACTCGCGGACGTTACTCCGCGCACTGCCCACCGGGTTGATCGAACGTTTTGAGCGGGAGGGCTGGCTACTGGTCCGCAACTACAACAACGAAATCGGTGCGCCGATTGCTGAAGCATTTGGTGCCGACGACCGGCGCACCGTCGAAAGTTACTGTCGTGCGAACGCGATCACGTTCGAGTGGCAGCGCGACGGTGCGCTTCGCACCTGGCAGCGGCGCAGCGCCGTCGTACGTCACCCGCGGACTGGCCAGCGGTGCTGGTTCAACCAAATCGCATTCCTCAACGAGTGGACGATAGATCCGGAGGTGCGAGAGTATCTCGTGGAAATCTACGGCGAGGACGGGTTGCCGTTCAATACGCGCTTTGGCAACGGCGACGCGATCGGCGCGGACGTCGTGCAGTTGATCAACGAGGTTTACGAGGCAAACACCGCACGCGAGCAGTGGCAGAGTGGGGACCTGATGCTCGTTGACAACGTCAGCAACGCGCATGGCAGGGAGCGCTTCGAGGGACCGCGCGAAGTGCTCGTCGCGATGGCCGACGCCGTGCACCTGGCCGACTGCTCACCGACGATCGAGGTGACCGCCAGCTGACGACCACCGCGATGTCTCTCACCGCTTCACTACCGAGCTGTTTTCCACTGGCGTCCGACGAAGTTCATATTTGGTGCGCCAGTCTCGACGTTCCGCCTGAAACATCCGCTCGCCTCCACGCGACCCTAACGCCTGATGAACGCACCCGGAGTGCGCGTTTTCATTTCGAACGCCATCGGCAGCGTTTCATTGTCGCGCGCGGAATGCTGCGTTATCTCTTGGGGCGGTATCTTCAGGCCCAACCTAGTCAAGTAAGCCTTGTTTACAACGAGTTCGGCAAGCCTGGCCTTAGCCCTGAATTCGCCAACCGGCTCAAATTCAATCTCTCTCACTCCGCTGGCCTTGCCCTCATTGTTATCGCCGCTGCCCCAAACGTCGGCGTAGATCTCGAATACATCCGGGCGCAGTCTGATTACGCAGATATCGCGCGACATTTCTTCTCAGCAACTGAAGTTGACTACTTGACCCATACTCCAAGCCAGTTATACGCCGAAGCCTTCTTCAGTTGTTGGACAAAGAAGGAGGCTTACCTTAAAGCCTGTGGCGAGGGTCTCGCGATACCGTTGAATAGTTTTTCTGTCCCTCTGACCGCTGATTCTGCGCACACTCCTGTAGATCTTTATGTTCCCTCAGAGGATAGCGTTCCAGCCAAGCGTTGGTCGCTCTATACCCTCCGACCTGCCTGGGGCTATGCCGGAGCAGTTGCAATTGAGGGAACTGGCTGGCGCTTGCGTCAATGGCAATGGAAGATGCCTCAAGCCGTCGAGTGAGTACAGTCGTCCTCGAGCGGCATCGGCTCTAGGTTATCGCCCGTCCAAATGGTGTTTGACACCGAGACCGGTAAGGAAGCTGCGAGAGTGCCAGCGGAGGGATCGTCGTTCTACAAGAATTACTCATTCCTGCACAATATCGTGTAATTCCATGCGGGATTAATTTTGTGACGGGTGGAGCCGCAGCTTCTCTATCTCTTCCGCGGAGGGCTTAACCCCGGTCTCGTACCTCTTGGTATCCAGCACCGCTTTCACTCGCTCCACGGAAGTGCATGAGACCCGCATGGTCATAGGTTATTCTCACGCTCGTTGGCGAGCGACGCAAGCCCCACCTAACCAAAAGTGATGTGAGGCTTACACTACCACAACAACCTTCTGACCCGCATCAGAACGGCCTATCGGGCACTTTTGAGAGGCCAGAATGCGCCGGTTTTAGGAGCTAGGGCACTCACACGCGGAAGACGACTCTCGAAATCTATACGCACGCCAGTGTAATTGCTCAGAGAGAAGCGGTGAACTTGCTCGACGAACAAGTGTGCCCAAGAGTTCCCAAAATTGCGGACGGAAGAAGAAGTCCGGCAAAGGTCGCTTCGCCACCTAATTAATTGATATTTCAAGATTAAGTGGCGCGCCCGCGAACTCCCGACCCTCTGCTTAGAAGTCAGTTGGCCGCTTTAATCAGAACTTGCCGGAGCGAGCGTAAAGCGGGAGAAAATCAGCAACTTCCTTTGAGCGGATGTAACCGAAAACCCGGCAAATCCATATCGGCAACCGTGGCGGCAGCATCTAGACGCGCAAGAATGTCACGCAGCTTTTCCGCATGCTCGCTGATCACGCCGCGCGGGTCGTCGTCTTCGTAAAGACGTTTCAGTCCTTTGTGGCGGATCGAACGGATCATTTTCCACCGTAACGGGTAACGTCCCGAGCGTCGGTTTGATTGGATTGACCAATCGATTAGGTAAGGGGGGACTTATGGCGTTTGGGGTTATTTTCTGGAGCAACTCTTCAAGCGAAATACCACGATCGCTCATGTCGAGCATGGCCAGAGCCTGCAGGCGTCTAGCGTCCGCCGAGCAGAATCGATGTTCGGGGCATCGGCCCCGCTAGCATCAGCGCCAACGCTTCCTGCTCACCAGGATCAATACTTTCAGAAAAGAGGGCATCAAACTGGTTCATCAACTCGGATAGTTCGTTGAGATCCGCTTGGAGTTCTTTCACCTTATTCTGAGCAATTAGAGAAGCGAGTTGGATGGGGTTGTGCTTCCCCCCGACCACGAAATACTTTGCTTCGTGGCGGGCGACCACCGCGGGAACCATCACTTCGAAAGAGGCGACCATCCGATGCCAAAATCCGAGTTCGTGAGCTTCAATGATTACGTTCGCATCAAGCAATACTAAGGGCGGCTTCACTGGGTTGCTGCTCAAGTGCTTTCACTTTCCCGCGAAGCTCCGCCAGACTTACCCCGATAAGCTCGGCCAATTTCGCGCGTGATAGTTGCTCCTTTTGAAAGCACAGGAAGCAAAGTCTCACATAGCGGTCGGACAAGTCTTTTGGCTTCCACCATTTGTCCGGCATCGTAGAGCGGTCAACGTCCCGAAATGCAGGGTCGGCCAACACCTTTCTCACATCCTCCGCATCAATCTGTCGCAGGTTACCAATCGCCACAAGAGCGCCTCGGTCGAAACGTCAAATTCCCGCGCTATCTCGACGAGATCCGCATAGCTGATTTTTCTTTCATTCAACCTCTCTGCAAAAGCACTCAACACGCATTCCGCAGGAAGCAGCAAACAAGAAGCAAAAGAGTTCGCAAGCTTCTCAAACCTGTCTTTCAGTTCTTTCTCTCGACGGAGTCGCTCAGGGGGCATAACATTCCACGTCAGCAGATGAAAGAGCCCATGGGCAAAATTGTAGTTGCGCCGCCATGGCGATTCCGAGGAATTCATCAAGATCGCTTGTCCAAAGTCGCCCACTGCCGATGCCGCTGAGCCCGACAACTCCTCTCGATAGAAGATTTTGATTCCAAAATCCTTCTCGAGGACCTTGGTCAGCGACGTCGCGGGCACCCGTCCGAGATTCATCGTCTTACCAACTTCCAATGCGAGTTCGGCTGCCTCACGGTATCCAAGCTCTTCTCCGGATATCTCGGCAGGTCGTAGCTGGGACTTCGGCCGAATCCCGGACAGCTTTTCAACAAGATGGTAGTTGTGCGACAGGTGCAGGAATTCTGTTTCGATCTTCTGGTAGTTGTTCTCGGGCTGCTCTCGCCAGAGGACGACGGGTTCCGCGACAGCATCTTCTTTCAGAAGCTCATTAATGCTCGTGTGCAACACGGAGGAAATCCGGGCAAGTTCCCATGCCTTGACTTGCCGCTCTCCATTCTCGATCTGCGACGCATCACAATAGATTGCAAGCTATGCTCTTCCGACAATGCGGAGTGCCTAAGCTTCGGCTTCCGTGGCTGCGGTATATACTACCCACCGCGGATCGGCATCGGGGAGGGTTTTCGTAATGAATAAGAAAACGTTTGCTTTGCTGATCTACATTACGGCCGCGACGCTTTCTGCCGCTCTTGCCCAGGTGCGCCCAGTGGCACTGACAATTCATGTTGATAAGCCCGTTTCGAAGGTCAGCCCCACGTTATACGGTTTGATGACCGAGGAGATCAACTATTCCTATGACGGCGGGCTGTACGCGGAGATGGTTCGCAATCGCACATTCCGCGCGAGGCGGCGGGATGTGCCCTACTGGCTGCTGGTGGAAGGCGGCAATGCCCAGGCCCAAATGGAAATCGATCAGCAGACTGGCCCCAGCGAAGCATTGAATTACAGCTTGCGGTTGGAGGCGACCCAGGCGGACGCAGAAAACCAGGCCGGCGTGCTCAACGGCGGCTATTGGGGACTGCCGCTGAAACCCAGCACGACCTACAAAGGCTCGTTCTATGCGAAGGCGGACTCCGACGCGCTGGGCGCAGTGAACGTGAAACTGGTAAGTGACAATAGCGGCGAGGCGCTCGCATCCACAACCGTTTTCGGGCTGACAACGGCCTGGAAGCAATATCAATTTTCGTTGAAGACCGCAGCGCTCCAGCCATCGCCGGCCAACCACCTGGTGCTCACGGTAACGCATGCAGGGACGCTGTGGCTCAACCTTGTGTCGTTGTTTCCCCCGACGTACCACGAGCGGGAAAACGGCAACCGCATCGACTTAATGGAGAAATTGGCCGCCATGCATCCGGCTTTCCTGCGTTTTCCCGGGGGAAACTACCTTGAGGGAGATCATATTCCCGAACGGTACGAATGGAAGAAAACGATTGGCTCCCTGGTGGACAGGCCCACGCATCCCAGTCCGTGGCGCTACAACTCGTCGGATGGGCTGGGTCTTCTGGAGTTTCTGGAGTGGTGCGAAGATCTCAAGATGCAGCCGGTCCTTGCGGTGTACGCCGGCTATTCGATGGCGCAAGAGCACGTAAATCCCGGACCGGATCTCGATCCTTACGTGCAGGACGCACTCGACGAGGTCGAGTACATAACCGGTGGAGCGGACACGAAATGGGGCGCTGTTCGTGCGCAAAACGGGCATCTCGAGCCGTTTGCGCTGACTTACGTGGAGATCGGCAACGAGGATTTCTTCGACCGGTCCGGCAGTTACGACGGAAGGTACGCGCAGTTCCATAAAGCAATCAAAGCCAAATACCCGCATCTTCAAATCATTGCGACCATGCCGGTTAAGAGCATTCGCCCAGATGTCATCGACGACCATTTCTATAGACGCGCCACGGAGTTCTTTCGGGATACGACGCACTACGATAAGACCGATCGCAGTGGTCCGAAAATTTTCGTGGGCGAATGGGCTACACGAGAGGGGGCGCCAACACCCAATTTCGGCGCGACACTTGGCGACGCAGCCTGGATGACAGGGCTCGAGCGCAATAGCGACATCGTGGTGATGGCCGCTTATGCGCCACTGTTGGTAAACGTGAATCCCGGTGGCATGCAATGGGAGACGGATCTGATTGGCTACGATGCGCGGCGGAGTTACGGATCGCCGAGCTACTATGCGCAGGCGATGTTCTCCACCTACCTTGGAGATGAGACGCTGGACTCCAAGCTCGAGGGTGGTGGGCCGAAGTTTTTCTACTCCGTCACAAAGGACACCAAGAAAAACCGGCTCTATCTAAAGCTAGTCAATGCCGCGTCCAGCCCGCAGCCGATCAATATCAAATTTGCGGACGCGACGCTGGCGAATACCGGGAAACTGGTGATGTTGAGAGCCCACGACACACAGGCGACCAACACTCTCGAAGAGCCGACAAATATCGTACCGATGGAGAGCACGCTTCGAGACATTGGCAGTGAAATGCATTATGCGGCGCCCGCATACTCCATCCAGGTCATTCAGATCGATCAGCGTTGAGGCAGAAACTTAGGGGATGTCTAGCTCAGGAAGCGCGGTCCTTTTGGGCAATTGGCGCATCAGCATGGGTTGAGTCTGCCTGATCCCTGAATAGTTTCCTCGGGAGGCACCGTTGGTGAGGTTGCGATGCGCAATCTCTTAGCGCTACTTACCGCCCTCTGTACGGTACTCGTTGTCCTATCCCTGCTTCCCGCGGGGATCGCACAAATGCCGTCTCCTTTAGCGCAAACAGCAACGAAGCAACGTGGAACCCCAGGAAAGCCGCGCGCGAAAGCTGTCAGCCCAGAGGGGATGAGCTATCCGGAGCTGGCCGATATTACGTCTTCGACGGGCATTCAATTCGAACATCTTTCGAGCCCTGAACAGAAATTCATTGTGGAGTCCATGAGTGGAGGCGTGGCGTTGATCGATTATAACCGCGATGGCTGGCCCGACATTTATTTCACCAATGCGCAGAACGTGGATATGGCGATCCACGGCAGGAAGGCTCGGAGCGCCCTGTACCGCAACAACCACGATGGAACGTTTACTGACGTAACCGACGTGGCCGGAGTGGGTTATCCCTGCTGGGCCATGGGTGTGGCAGTTGGCGACTACAACAATGACGGGTGGCCTGATCTGCTGGTGACCTGTTTTGGCGGCGTGGTGCTCTATCGCAACAACGGCGACGGCACATTTACCGATGTGACCAGGAGCGCGGGACTGAGCGCCGACCCTAAGTGGGCGACGGGAGCCGCCTTTGGCGATTATGACGGCGACGGCTGGGTCGATCTCTTCGTTGCACACTATGTGGATTTTCACCTGGACAATATGGCGCCCTTCGGTTCGAGCGATACCTGCAAATACATGGGTATAGACGTGCAGTGCGGGCCGCGCGGTCTAAAAGGATCTCCGGATAATCTGTACCACAACAACAGAAATGGGACTTTCACCGACGTTTCCGAGAGATCCGGCGTGGGGGATTCGGAGCACCGATATGGACTGACAGCGATCTGGTCGGACTTTGATAACGACGGCAAGCTGGATCTTCTGGTAACCAACGACGGCCAGCCGAACTATCTCTACCGGGGTAATGGGGCGGGTAGGTTCGTGGATGCCGGATTCTCTTCCGGCGTGGCGCTCAACGAGAACGGCGCGGCACAGGCCAATATGGGAGTCGCCTTAGGCGATTTTCTGCACAAGGGGCGGATGTCTCTTTTGATTTCGCATTTCGACAACGAGTACGCGGCCTTGTATCGCAATGATGGAGACATGAATTTTACAGAAATCTCGAATGTCTCGGGTATTGCGAAGGGCACAAGGGGGTATGTGGGTTGGGGAGATGCGTTTGTCGACTTCGGGAACGATGGTTGGGAGGATTTCTTTTTGGTTAACGGACATGTGTATCCCCAGGTGGACGGCCTCCATTCCAAGGTCACCTACTCTGAACCAAAGTTGCTGTTCTTGAACCAACATGATGGAACTTTCAAGGACATCAGTACGCTGGCTGGGACCGCCATCCAGATTCCGCAGGTGAGCCGTGGAATGGCGGTAGGCGACCTCTTCAATGATGGCAAGGTCGAAGCGGTGGTTGAGAATCTGGTTGGCAAGCCCATGATTCTGCGTCCCGAGGGTGGCCCGCGGGATCACTGGATCAGCTTTCAGTTGGAGGGTGTCAAGAGTAACCGCCTGGCTTTGAATGCACGCGTGCGCGCGACGGCTGGCGACTTGGGGCAGCTTAGCGAAGTGATCAGCGGCGGCAGCTATCTTTCGCAGAATGACCTGCGGCTTCATTTTGGGCTAGGTGAACATGAGAGTGTAGAGGAGGCCAAAATCTTCTGGCCCGATGGAATGGTGGAGACACTTACCAATTTGATTGCCGACCGTTTCTATGCAGTGCGGGAAGGAGCGGGCGTGGTTTCATCCCAGGCGCCCGCAGCCCCCAATGCCAAGCGTCCCTAGCCCAGGTAAGCCCGACCATTGCCCGCCAGAAGACGCTACCGCGAGGGGCAACCTTATCGGAAATATGGTTCAGAAAGAAACACAGAACAACTACCGGGCGTTTGTGCCAATGGATTCGCAGCAATTACAAAAAGGCGCTTCTTCGCAAGCAAACGCGAAAAACGCTGGTCTTTTCTGCAAGAAAAAGACCTCTTGACAAATCCTGGGAACGAGTGTAGTAGCCTTAGCATTTGAGAAAACGTTTGCTGGCTTCAGAAATTCTGTTTTTGTTTGTGGCCCGGGGCACAGGTTTCGACATATAACTACTAACCACGCAGAGAAGTGGAGGTAATTATGAGTCATCTATCCACGCACATTTGCGGCATAACGGGGACTACCGTGGGGAGCAAGCTGGCATGGAAGTTCCTGACGGTCTTCGCCATGTTCCTAATCGTAACGGTCGGAGCTTGGGGGCAAGATAACGCCACGATAACGGGAACCGTGACGGATCCCAGCGGAGGCTTGGTTGCGAGCGTCACGATTTTCCTCAAAAACCTCGCGACCGGCCAGGTAAGGCAGGTCATATCGAACACTTCGGGCGTTTATCGCTTCCCGGACGTTGGTGTCGGCCGCTATACTTTGGAAGCAGCAATGCAGGGTTTTCAGAAGTTCACGAAGACGGACATTGTTGTGAATGTCGCGCAGACTCTGCAAGAAGATATTCCTCTCAAGGTTGGGAGCGCACAAGAGACTGTGACGGTGG
Organism: Acidobacteriota bacterium; assembly: GCA_003224085.1. Classification (GTDB taxonomy): domain Bacteria; phylum Acidobacteriota; class Terriglobia; order Acidiferrales; family UBA7541; genus Acidiferrum. The sequence goes on from QHYK01000117.1 coordinate 49,569, forward strand.
AGGCGGACGCCCTGCAGGTCCAATCCCAGACCAACGAAATCAGTAACCTCATCAGCGGTGAACAGGTGTCCCAACTAGCGACAAATGGCCGCAATGTGACCGCGCTTGCGGCTCTGGGAACGGGAAAGTCCAACACCTTGCCGTCGTATAGTGGCGTGAATGCTCTGACCACCGCTAACTCCATTAGCTTCAATGGAACCCGCAATACACACAACATCTACTTGGTGGATGGAGGCGAACTGAACGATCGCGGGTGCGGTGGCTGCTTCAGCTCGCTGCCCTCGATCGATGCGCTTGCCGAATTCCAGACACTCGATAGCAACTACGGACCCGACTACGGCATCGGCTCCGGCGGAACGATTACGATGGTCCTCAAATCTGGTTCCCGAGAATTTCACGGGGCGCTGTGGGAGTTCAACCGGAATGAGGACTACCAGGCCAACAACTTTTTCCTTAACTCGGCGGGGAAACCCCGGCCCGAGTTTCGGCTGAACGTACCGGGCGGCAATTTCGGCGGCCCGCTGTGGAAGAATACATTTTTCTTTGTGAATGAAGAGTGGCGGAGACAAATCCAGGGAAGTACCCCTTCCGTTCAGAATACAATCGCGGCCGCCAATTTCCCCACAATCGGCGCGCCGCTAACCTATATCGTTCCGTCCAACGGGAAGGTCCCAGTTGTTCCTCAAACCCAGGACCCAGGCAAACTGGCGATCTATGCGGCTGACGGTTTGACCGCTGGCCAGCCCTTCCCAGGGAACACGATCCCTGCCAATCTGATCGATCAGAATGCGGTCCGGGAACTCAACGCGGGTACCTTCCCGCGCCCCAATTTGGGCACAAGCCAGTTCATATCGTCCATTCCGCAAACCACGAATGTCCGCGAAGATATCGTTCGCCTCGATCACAACATCAACAGCAAGTTCCAGTTGATGGGCCATTACCTTCATGACGCGGTCACTCAGACAGTTTACCCGCCGTTGTGGGGCAATAGTTCTTATCCAACCGTGGGCTCGGCCATGCTCAACCCTTCCTGGTCGTCGACGGTTAAACTGACGCAGACCTATTCGCCTGCGCTGCTCAATGAATCCAGCTTCCTTTTCAGCGGCAACACGATTCACCTAAGTCCCGTAGCAGGCCCCGGCGGCTCATTTACGCAGCCCAGCGGGTGGACGGCCACAACATTCTTCCCCGTCGCCGATAACATCGGCAGTCGTTTGCCGGAGGTCCGGCTGGGGACGCCGTACGGCACGACCTGGAGCTCCAGCTACTTTCCCTGGAAGAACTCCTACTTCGGGTATGAGAGCCGGGACGATCTATCCTGGACTCGTGGCCGTCACCAATTCAAGTTTGGTTTTAGCTGGTTGCATGCCGTCAAGAACCAGCAACTGCAGGCCAACACGCAAGGCACAGCCATCTTTGGTCCCGGCTCCTATTCGGGGGATTCCTATGTGAATTTCCTGCTGGGGGACGCCGACAGCTTCACGCAACTGCAGTTTCTCGCCGGCAAACACTGGGTGAACAACAACTATGGCGTCTACGGGAATGATAATTGGAGAATCGCTCCCCGGTTGACGCTCAACCTTGGACTGCGCTATGACGGGTTGCCGCATGCTTTTGAGCGCTACAACCTGTTTTCGAATTTCGTCCCGTCGCACTACGACAGATCCTTGCCTTATCCGCTCAATCCGGACGGCACGCTGAACCCCGCTTCGCTGACAAACTTCAACGGCCAATCGTTCTATCTCAATGGCATCCGAGAAGCCGGCGTTGGCGGCTTCCCCGTTGGAAACGTCCACAACAGCTACAACACCGTAGAACCGAGAGTCGGGTTTGCCTACAGCCTCACTCGAGACGGAAAGACGGCTCTCCGGGGAGGTGTGGGGTTATTCTTCGAACGTGTCCAGGGCAACGATGTATACAACGCCGCCTTGAATCCGCCGTTTGCCTATCAGCCTTCCGCCAATAACGTTTACTTTTCCAACCCGAACACCAGCACTGTGAACGGTGTCACCACGTCTCAGGCATTCCCTTCTACGATGACCACTCTGCAATACAACTATCGGCCGCCGGGAACGGCGATGTTCAGCCTGGGAGTTCAACGGCAACTCGCCCAGTCATTGGTCGCGAGCGTGCAGTATGTCGGCTCCCGAGGGTGGGACCAGAGCGATGACCGCTCGATCAACACACTGCCGTTGACCGACATCGCCGATCGCCAAGGCGTCGCCAACGGCACCCTGAAGGCGAACCTGTATCGACAGTTTCCCGGCTTCAGCACCATTACGCAGGAAGAGAACGAGACGAATTTCGCGTATAACTCTCTTCAGGCAAGTCTGCGCATGGAGAACCGGCACGGGCTTACCGTGCAACTGGCCTACACTTGGTCTCATGAGATCGATGAGGTAAGCAATGATCTCAATGGGCTCTCGAATCCATTTGACCCGACATATGACCGCGGGTCGGGAGGACTCGACCGGCGCAACATCTTCAACGCTAATTACGTCTACAGCCTCCCGTTTTTCGGGAAAAACTCGAGCAGGGCGCTACACACGGCTCTGGGAGGCTGGCAGTTCTCCGGGATAACGGTCATGCAATCGGGGACGCCGATAGCGATCCGGTACACTGGCCCCGACCATCTCGGATTGGGCGGCGGCACAACGAACCGTATGGATCAGATAGCGCCGGTCTCCTATCCACACACGGTGAGCGCCTGGTTTAGTACCAGCTCTTTCGCCAATCCAGTCGCTCCCTGGAATAATGGTCCGAATAACGGCTTTGGCAATGCCAGGAAGGACGCGGTCGTGGGACCGGGACTATTTAACTTCAATTTGTCTCTGTTCAAAACGATTGCACTCGCGTCCCGTGAGAGGGGACCGGCGCTTGAATTGCGGTTCGAGTCTTTCAACACGTTCAATCACGCGGAGTTTAACGGCGTCAATACGAGCTCGAGTGACCCGAACTTTGGGCGTGTGACCTCGACCTACGATCCTCGCGTGCTGCAGCTTGGCGCGAAGTTTACTTTCTGACAGTGAACCACCCCTAACTCGGGCGCTCTGGCCTGATCGGAGCGCCCGAGTCACCCCTCATGCCGCGCGTGAATATTGCGTCTCTCCCAGCCGGCAGGCGACCGTGCCAACGGAGTTGCGTGTGAAGAGAGCTGTTCCACTGGGAATTCCCCTGATGCTGATGCTGGCGATGCCGGCTGGCACCTGCCGGGCACAGGAAGCCGCGGCAGCAGACCATCAACGCGAGAGAGCGATTGCCATGGAACAAGAGGGTAAGAGTGCCGAGGCCGAAGCCGCGTGGCGCGCCTTCCTCAAGATTCAGCCAGCGAACGCAGAAGCTTACGCGCATTTGGGCCTGCTGCAAGCTCGCCAGGAACGCTACAAAGAGGCGGTACCTCTCTATCGCAAGGCTTTGGCGTTGAATTCGGCCATGCCCGGCTTACGGCTGAATCTTGGCCTAGCGCTCTTCAAGGCCGGCGAGTTGAAGGAGGCCATCCAAACTTTTGACCCGCTTCTCAAGGACCAACCCCCGTCCTCCCCTGAGGCGCGGCGCTTGCGGACGCTGCTAGGGTTAGCCCGCTACGGGCTGCAGGAATACGCGGCGGCAATTCCCTACCTTAAGGACGCCGCTGCCGGCGACCCGCAGAACCTTTCCTTCCGCCTTGTGTTGGCGCACAGTTGCCTGTGGTCCAAGCAATTTCAATGCGTTCTCGATGTCTATCACGAGATTTTGCTGTTAAACGCGGAGTCGGCTGAGGCCGATATGCTGGCCGGGGAAGCGCTGGATGAGATGAATGACCATGCCGGCGCCACGCAACAGTTCCGCGCCGCAGTCAGGGCAAATCCCAGAGAACCCAATGTGCACTTCGGTCTGGGCTACCTGTTGTGGACCCAAGGCCAATACGAGGAGGCTGCCGAGGAGTTCCAGGCCGAGCTGGTGAATATCCCCGACCACCTTCAGGCCCTAGCCTACCTGGCGGACACGGAACTGAAAATGAACCGTCCCGAAGCCGCCCTTCCGTTGCTCGAAAGGGTCATTCGGACAGACCCGAAGATGGAACTGGCACACCTTGATCGGGGCATCGTGTTTGCCAATGCCGGCCGCCGAAACGACGCCCTGCGCGAATTGAACGCGGCCGCCAGATTAAGCCCTAACGATGTGAACGTTCACTGGCGGTTGGCGCGGCTTTATCAGGCTATGGGAAGGAAAGAAGAGGCAGACGCCGAGTTCCACAAGACCAGCAGCCTAACCAAAGCTGCCAATGACTCGGTCTTCAGCAAACTTGGCAATCCTCCCACGAAAAGTAAGCTGCCAGAAGGAGCCGTTGACACACAGCCAGACAAGTGACTGCAAATAAGGAAGAGCCCCGTCTTTCCAAATTCTTTGCTTGAAGGAGAAAAACTGCTACTGGCGAACGCGGCCTAAAAGAAAGCCACTAGGAGCTTCCTGCTCATGGCTTTATTGGCGAGGAGAAGTTTTTTGCAACAATCTCTCGCGGCAGGCGCGGCCTGTTCCGCCGAGCTGCTGCTCGGTCGCCATCTACCTGCGCAAACTCCATCTTCGAACGCAGCTGGCCCCGTCCGACTGTATTTAGATACCAAGCGCACGATCGCCTCGATCGACCGGAACATCTTTGGATCTTTTCTGGAACACCTGGGGCGCGCTATCTATGAGGGAATCTACGATCCCGGCTCAAAGCTCTCCGACCCTATTAATAATGGGTTCCGAAAAGATGTCATGGAAGAAATCCATTCGCTCAGAGTCCCGGTGATCCGCTACCCCGGTGGCAATTTCGTTTCCGGGTATAACTGGCTGGATGGCGTGGGGCCGGCGCAAGGGCGTCCCAAAGTTCTGGACAAGGCTTGGAATTCGCTCAACGCCAACCAGTTCGGCACGAACGAGTTCCTGAGTTGGTGCAAGGCAGTGGGCACGCAACCGCTCATGGCCGTCAATCTGGGAACGGGAAGCGCTGAAGAAGCAGCCGCGCTGGTCGAATACTGCAACGTCGAAAAAGGCACTCGCTGGAGCGACCTTCGGCGCAAACACGGCATCGCAGAACCGCACAAGGTTCAGCACTGCTGTCTCGGAAACGAGATGGATGGCCCCTGGCAAATCGGCCACATGACTGCGACGCAGTACGGAATGAAAGCAACCGACGCCGCAAGGCAGATGCGCTATGTTGACCCAGCGTTGAAACTTGTGGCGTGCGGATCAAGCGGCATGTTCATGCCAACCTATCTCGAGTGGGACCGCGAGGTGCTGGAGCAGTGTTACGAATTCGTGGACGCGCTTTCGCTTCATCGGTACTTCGGAAACACGCAGGAGGAAACAGGCGGCGACAGCACACAATTCGTGGCCATGAATCTGACGATGGACCTCCACATTGCCGAGACCACAGCGGTCTGTGATCTAGTGCGTGCCCGTAAGCGCTCTCCCAAGAAGCTTTGGTTGTCTTTTGACGAGTGGAACGTCTGGTACCGGGCGCGCAGCGGAGACGTCACGAACGGCCATCGGCGAGAGGCGCCGCATCTGCTGGAAGAGGTTTACAACTTGGAGGATGCGCTTCTGGTCGGCGGAATCCTGATTCGAAATGCGGATCGCGTAAAGCTGGCCTGCCTCGCCCAACTGATGAATGTAATTGCGCCGATCATGACAAATGGCGACGGCCTGTTTCGCCAGACAATTTACTATCCCTATCGTTGGGGACTGAAGTTCGCACACGGAACCATGTTGAATATTTTAACGGAATCTCAGGCCTATGAAGTTCCCGGGATCGGGCATGTTCCGTATCTTGATGTCGCAGGGACTTTCTCAAAAGAAACTGGAGAGGTGACGCTTTTCCTTCTGAATCGCGACCTTTCGAAAGCACGCGAAATTGATCTGGTTTGGCAGGATACTCCGCCTACACGCGTTACAACGACCACTGTGCTAACGGGCAGCGACTTAAAAGCCTTCAATAGTTTCGATTTCCCACGACGAGTCGTTCCGCCGGATCTTGCAAGGCCGCTTACTTCGGGGGGAAACACAAGATTTGAGGTCCCGGCACGCTCGTATACAGTAATTCAGTGGAGTGCCTAGTCCTAACGGATAGTCCTAAACGATGGATATTCTGCAACGGGCACTTGAAAATGGAACCCGATTCCCCAGGGGGACAAGGACACCGTAGGTAGCTGCCTGCGATCGGGCCTCGTCCAAGGCTCGCGCCCACGGTCAGCGGCGCTCTTCAGGGCTCATTAAACGTTTTCCCGTCGTAGCCTTCAGGTCCACAAAGGTTGGTGTTTCATGGCTTTCCGCCGCATCCACACTTTAAATATCTCCTTTGTTGCTTTGGCATTCCTTGTTCCGCTGTGCAGTCTTCCAAGAACGGCCGACAGCGAGCCACGTGCTCTGGCAGTCGAGGGTGACGTCGTGGGAACGCACGATCCTTCGGTCATAAAGCAAGGCGATACCTGGTACTTGTTCGCTACCACGCCGCCGCATTCAAAGACCGGGGAGCAATTTCCCATGCGCTGCTCGAAGGATCTGCTGCAGTGGAAAGCATGCGGGTCTGTGCTTGCGGAGATCCCTGGCTGGATTCGGAACGGGAGCCCAAAAACGAAGGAACTCTGGGCACCTGACATCTCTTTCTTTGATGGCGAATACCATCTGTACTACGCATATTCTGTGTTTGGGCGAAACACCTCGGGGATCGCTCTTCTAACCAACAAAACGCTGAATCCGCAGAGCCCCGATTACAATTGGGTGGACAAAGGACTCGTTCTGCGCTCAGGTACGGAGGACGACTTCAATGCGATCGACCCCGATTTAATTCTCGACGAAAAGGGGCAGGCATGGCTGGCTTTCGGGAGTTTCTGGAGTGGAATCAAGATGCGCAGGCTCGACCGGAAAACGGGCAACCTTTCAACGGATGATACGAAGCTCTATTCTCTGGCGAGTCGCTTCAGACCGCAACACTTCGACGCTGTTATGCCGAACCTTCCTCCGGATTACCAAGCCATCGAAGCGCCGTTCATTGTGCGCCACGAAAAGTACTACTATCTTTTCGTTTCCTTCGGCCTTTGCTGCCGCGGCATCAAGAGCACCTACAGAACGATGGTAGGCCGGGCCGAGGAGGTGACCGGGCCATACCTGGACGCCGATGGTAAGAAGATGAGCGAGGGCGGCGCGACTCCATTGCTTAAAGCGAATCAAAAATGGCTGGGCCCCGGCGGCGAATCTATCTTGCTTCAAAACGACGGAGATATCATCGTTTTTCACGCTTACGACGCGAAAACCGGCGTTCCCTCGCTGCAGATTTCAACGCTCTCATGGACACATAGCTGGCCGCATGCAGCATTGGAGGGCGATCCTTCAAACGAGAAGAAATAGTCTAGGGCGGAAGGCGTTTCAATAGTGGTTTGGAACAGCTAACCGAGCTTCTGGATCAACTTCGGATTCCTGAAATAGCGGCAAAGAGGAGGGGACCCCTATGGACCGGCGGGATTTCTTGCATAACGGAGCGCTTGGAACTGAATCACTCTGGCTCTCCCCAAAGACATCCTGGCATTCAATGCAGGGTGATCGGCCCAGAGGCGTAATCTTTTGAACCGTGTGATTTCTTCCCGCGCGCCGGCCGAGATGGCGTCGACCCCGCTCTCTTGTGGCCTGCCGGAAACGCGGTCGACTTTCGAAGTACCAGATGGGTCTTTAGAATGTATTCCGCTCCTTCCGGTAAGGGGAGCTCTCTCCCCACTTCCTTCATGAGGGCGTCGAAAGCCAGCTTCGCCAACTCCGTCTGCGACATTTGAACCGAGGTCAGCGGAGGAATCATAAAGTCAGCCAGCCGCGTATCGTCAAATCCAACCACAGACAATTCATGTGGCACGGACACTCCCAGTTCGTAGGCTTGACGCATTACACCAATAGCAGTCATGTCATTCGAACACAGAACGGCTGAGGGGCGCTCCCGAAGGCTTGAGAGCCTCTGAAGAGCGCGCTTTCCACCTTCTAAACTATGGTCTCCCTCAACGATAAACTCCGGTCTAGGGAGCAAGCCAATTTCACGCATGGACTCCTCAAACGCAACTTTCCGAGCAACGGCGGATCGGAGGTCGAGCGGACCGCTCACAAAGGCGGTTCGCTCATGTCCCAGCGCGGCCAAGTGCTGTATGGCTTGGCGAATCCCACAGAGGTAGTCCACCCGAATATTACTGACTCGCGGGGCTTTCGGACCCACATCAACAAAGACAAGGGGCACGTTCCGGAAGCGGAGATGATTCAACAACTCGTCTTCCATGCCGAAAGTGAGAATCGCGACACCCTCCACGCGCCTCTCAATCATCCTCCGAACCGCAAGCTCCATCCGCTTGGGATCATGAATCGTGGAGGTCAAGAGAAGTTCATAGTTCTGTTCGACGGCCAGGTTTTCAAACGTCTGCACAATTTCGGGGAAGAACGGGTTTGTTATTTCGGAAACGATCAGGCCAAAAATCCTGCTTTTTCCGGAGACCAAGGCGCGTGCCTGTTTATTGGGGTAGTAGCCAAGCTCCTCCACCGCCCTCCAGACGCGTTTTGCCAGTTGTGCATCAACGGTAGAAACCTGATTCACAGTACGCGAAACCGTAGCGGTCGATACTTTGGCCCGTCGGGCCACGTCCCGAATGTCCACTTAGTTCCTCATACGAGCGGAAGGATTAATCGATTCCAAGTATACGCTTTCTTTCGCTGACGCCAAATATCCGTATCGTACCGCAGGGGTTCCGCTTCTAGCAGGGAGCGCGTTACCCGAAAGCGCTGACCGATCCGGGCGGAAATGCGCGGAGCGCGTGCAGCCCTCAGCGTAACAGCTGCTTCAGTTTGTGGCGGGTGAGCTTTCTTCCTGGCCAGGCAAGGGGCGGGCAGCGAGGGGGCCGGTGCGTCCGCGCTGCCCACAGGGCGCGGCTCCGGCGCGGTGTCAGCTCGTGTTGAGCAGGAAAGTCGCCCAAGGAATGGGCGCGGGCAGAGTGGCCACCTCGCGCAGCATGACCTCGACGATGTGCCGGATGGTATCGGTAGGATCCTTCGGTCGGCGGCAGCGACCTAGCCGACGATAGACGAACAGCTGCAGCAGATTGAAAACGAGCGTCCAGAGAAGCAGGATGACTTGCAGCGGATTCTCTCCGTGACGGAACACGTGCCCGAGGTGCCATACGTGTGCGACATAAATCGAAATTGGTTGACACTTTCTGCTGCGCCGGCTGGGAGGGGCGAGGAAGCGGGATAGTGTAGAGCACGTCGACCCGCCAATCCTTGATCACGACCTTGTCCAGCACCATTCGCAAGAGCCTCTGTTTATCCTCGAAGGAAAAGTGTTGGAGACGGTTCGCTATCAGGGCTGCAAACTCCTCGAGGTCACCCCGAACATCGCCTTCCTGCCTTTGCTCTAAAGCCATTTTCTCCAGAAGCTCCTTCTCTCGATTAAGCGTGTTGAGTTTTACCTCCACCAATCGCCGGCGCTTCTGCAACTCCGGTAGTTCAATGGCGCCCGCCTGGTAGGCATCCACAAGCCGGCTCATCTCCGTGTTCGCCAACTTGATCTGAGTCGCTAGCCTTTGCGCTGGTTCGCTCGAGCCAGCCTCCTCGTGATCCCGACGATGCGACCTATCCCTTCGGTATGCTTCCAGCACCAACCCCGGATCTTGCAGCCGGGTACTCACTTCCTGCCAAACCAGCTCGTCCAACGCATCGGCCCCGATAACGCGCTGGGAGCACCGCTCCTGCCTAAAGAAACCGTTCACGCTCGAGCAAATGTAATAATGCTTGGGTCTCCCCTTCATTTGATTCATCGTCCTGGCAAAACAACTCAACCCGCATTGCCCGCAGCGGACGAGCTTCCGCAAAAGATAGGCCATCTCCTGCAGATTTCGCGGAGAGAATTTCTGATTGTCTTTGCTTCTGATGCTGGCTTGATGGAAGCTCTCTAAGTCGATGATGGTGGGCACTGAAATCGGGATCCATTCCTCCCTGGGCCGAAGGGTGACTTTAACCGAAGGCCGCTTCTGACCATGCGCCCCTTCCGTCATCACACAGTTGCGGCGGCTGTAGTACAAGGTGCCGATGTAGGCTTCATCGTGCAAGATGCGATGCACGGTGGCCGATGCCATTCCCGGCCACCGCTCGGATTAGGAGTTCCCTCCAGCGTCAGTTGCTTGGCAATGTGGCGGATCGTCTGGCCTTGCTGCACATAGGCATCGAAGATTCTGCGCACCACAACCGCTTCGTCTTCCCGGATCTCCGCGTGCGACGCCACACCGTCACGGCGTGGAATGCGCACGTATCCGAAGGGAACTTCTCCAGTCACAATCTCGCCGCATCGCGCTCGGTAGAGCTTGCCCCGCCGGTTCCTTTCGGTAATCTTCGCACGCTCGAACTCGGCCACCGCTCCCGTGATCTGGTGCATGAGCTTCGAGAGCGGATCGTCGGCCGCCCCACCCTCCAGGAAGATGGCCTTCACTCCGAAACGTTCCAACTCCTCCAAAATTAAAGCTTGCAAGACAAACTTCCGTGCCAGTCGATCGGTACAGTAACTCAGGAGGACCTCGAAACCGCGGTGTTCTGCCAAGTCACGCATGCGGTCCAGGGCGGGACGATCTAGCCGGGCCCCACTGTAGCCCTCATCGGTAAACTCCTCGACGATCTCCATCGCATGTTGGTTCGCGTAGTTCCGCAAGGCTTCCAGCTGCGAGCCGATCGTATGCTCTTTCTCCTGCCTCTCACTGGAAACCCGAGCGTAGATGGCGGCTCGCATGCCTACTTACCTCCGAGGAGAAAAGTGTGCCGAGTCGGCGAAAGCTCTCGGCCCGAACTTAGCGGGGCAGAACGGGATCGAAAAGTTCCTCTGGCACGCCGAGCCCGACCACTGATAAGTCTTTGCAGCGCGTCCTGGGGAACGAACTCAGCCCTGGCCCCTCCCTCCAGAAAAATGGTTCTCACTCCGAACCCGCCCAACTCTTCCAGCATGCGAGCGAGCATCCCAGCATTCCTTGCCAAGCGCTCCGGATTGCAGGTCAACAAAACATCAAAGCCACGACTCTCTGCCAGGGCGCGCATGCCGTCCAGGCCAGGACGATCCCGACGCAGCCCGCTATATCCCTCGTCCGTAAACTCCGCGACAACGCTCATCCCACTCTGAGCAGCATGGGCTCTCAAGGCTTTCACCTGCAACCCCATGGCAAAGTTCGACTCCTGGTTGGAGCAGGCTGTTCGGGCATAAATGGCGGCTCGCATTTTCACTCACCTCCTGGGTAAGGAATTCATAAACCTGATGCAGTCTCTCGCGGTGAAAGTCTCTCTTCCCGTTCCAAGCAGGAGGAGGAATGCTCTGGGCATAGAGGATGAACGGAAGATCTTCTTGGGCTCCGGAAAACAAGTTGGCCACGCCATAGCAGCGCACTCGCTCCAAGGCCCAGGAAGCCGGTTCCGAGTTCTCGAGTGCCTCACGACGCACATTTTCATAAATCCCCTGCATTGGGTTGTCGCTTGCGACGAACGCTTCTCGCTGATTTCTTGGTCGGCGAGCGCCGTTTTTTTTTCATCCCCCGTAGCACGGTCGTCCTATGGATCGGGATCCCATAACGCTCTCGGATCAAATCGGCCAATCGACCCGGATCGAGATCGGGATCCTCTTTTTGCTTCGCCAGGGCGAACTCCAGCACCTCGCCCTTGAGTTTGATCGGACCCTTGCGGCCGCGCTTGGCCGGCAGGAAAGAGCAGAACCCCAGTTCATGAAAGGCCCGTTCGATCCGGTAGAAGGTTTCCCGGCTGAAGCCGAACTGGCGGCATGCCTCGGCGACGGGATCTTCGTCGACCTTATGGGCGCGCAACATCTCGTATTTGACCTGCGCCAAGTCGCAGGGATCGAAAAACTCCGTCTTGAAGAGGTCGGAGCGCACGGCTTCGGGGTGCGGGTTGAGCGTACCGGAAGCCAGGAGGGCCTTTTTCTTGGCCGGCGTGGACATGGCAGGAAGATGCTTATCATAAAAAAGCATATATGTCAAGCTATTACTGCACACAAGAACTTCCAGATAAATCTGTTGCCGTACTAACGTCACATTCACTAGGTTCAGAAGCGTTTTTAGGCCTCTTGCGGAAAGGTTAGTGCGTACATAGGTTGACATTTATGCATACATAAAGTTACACCTACAGTTACTTCTTCCCGCTCCCGCTAACTACCAATTGTTTCCCCCACTTTGTGTACAGGCCATGCTGCTCCGGGCTGGCGAAAAGGCTCACCGAAAAGGCCAAATGCGCATTTGTGTCGCGCACGAGCAGTAGCTGATCCATTGATGGAACCCGGTGTCCTCGATATGCCAGCGGGACCGGATGATCCGTAGCGCCGTTTGACGACTGATCTGGCGCGCACGCTGGCCGATGACGGCGAAGCACCAGGTGGTTGGTTTCTCTTGGTCCGGCTTGGTCACCACGGCGCGGACCGCGCGGACTCTTCCTTGGTAGGTATCCAGTGTCTCGATATTGTCGATGTCCCAGAAATCCACCTGTTCTTTCCGCTCCGCATCGTCGCAGCTCTCGCACCGCCCCTCGATCTCCCAGAGCTGGAGTGCTTCTTTGAACGGTTCGTCCTTTTCCTTCTTGAGAACCAGGAAGCCGCCGTAACCGTAATTGGTGAGCTGGGTCATCACCTACGAAGGCATCGATGAACCCGCCGTAGATCTTGTGCAGCGAATCGATCAGACGCTTTGCCGCGGTCAGTTCCCCTTCATGGGCCGACATGCTCGGGATCGCTATCGCGCAGAGCCTCCTCGTTGCGTACCGGCTCGATCCCCAGAATGACATCGATCACCGGGCCGAGCAGCATGGCCACAACTTAGGAGTGATAATACTGTTCCACCTCTTCGGTCTGACCACCCCGTTTTCGTTTGACCTTGCGCGTCAAGCAGCGCGGGCAGTGCCGATCATAGGAAGCGAACGGCTGCCAACCATCAATGGCTACACAGCGCAGAGCACCGTAGCCGTCGCGAAAAGCTTTGTTCCTCTCGGCTTTGTGAATCACCTCCTCGTTCGCGTCCCGCAGCCCGTCCAGCTCCAATTTATCCAGAACATTGGCCACCACGTCGGCGCTGAAGGCTTTCACCTCCGGCGTGGGCTGGCGGCCAATGAGTTTCTGGAAATCGGCTTCCTTCAAATCGCCCTCCAGCGCGTTGATGCTGGGAATACGCAGCAAGGCCGTGTGAAACAAGCGGTTGACCACGTCGAAGGTGGGAATCTTCGGACGGCGCCTCTTGTCCCTTAGGCTCCCCAACAGATCCGGCAAGGCAAACACATGGTGAGCGTACTTTTCAAACTGGTGGAGTTTGCGGCGAGAACCCTCGATCCACTCGGGCAACGCGGCACCACGCTGCTCCCGGCGAAGGGCTTCATCCCGTTCCCGACAGCATCGCTTGTATTTCGCGCCGCTCCCGCAGCGGCACGCTTCGTTCCGCCCCACACGGGTCGGAAGGACGACGACGACCTCACCCACCCTGTCCGAAGCTTCCTGCTGGCTCAGGGTGAGTCCCCTGGTCAGCCGTTCGAGACTACCGCCCGAAGGCTAGATCGCTCGTTCACGTTTTCTTGCGCCTCTTCTTCGTGGACTGCCGACGCCACAACGCCAGCAGTTGGGCGTTGGCGGCAAAGACCTCGGCAATGGCGTCCTTGAACTCGCGTCCTTGCTCAACCAGGGGGCGGACCTGCTCCACCCATTCGTCGGGAATGCGCTCGACGTGCTTCTTGCCATCTGCCATGAACGTCAACGACCAGGAGGGATGTCCCTCTCCCCCGGCGCACCGGCAGGTGGGCTTTCCGCAGCGGCTGTGCGTGAGGGCCAGCGAGCCGGGTAAAGCGTCGGGAGGAATCTTCAGACCACGAAGCAAGGCGTGCTTCCGCTGGCGCAAGCGCGCGGCGGGATCACCCTGGGCGTCGTATAAATTCATCTAGGTGTAATAATACGCCAAGAACAGGCTGTGTCAAGGCGATTCTTTCGCTGGGGGAATTTGCGCTTGACGCCACCGCGGGGATCTTCAATGGCTATGTGGTGTTACAGGGTTGGGCCGGAAGTCCTGGGCCATCTTGCCCTCCGATGTGTCAAGAGACGATGTGAACGTTAAGCGCGATCCTAAATCGAAAACGGTGGCGATCTTGTTCGACTTCCGGACTTGTCCGGCGCACTCGAACTGACGCAAATGGATTTAGTCAAACGGGACAACTACCTCCACGCGATCCAACTTCTTCGGTTTATGCGTTGTCGGGCGCTAGGACATCGAATCGACTTGGTTAACCAAATCCAAATTCATGGCCGTACTCCGACTCAGACGTATAGGGCTGTTCTGCAGGCTGTCACTTCAGAACGCGGGGAACCACCTCTAATTCCGCGGTGTCCAAATGATGATGATAATTCTTGCCATCGCCTGCGGCTTTCTGCTCTTTGCGCCCAACATTTACGGGCAAGGCAATCCTCTTGAACGGCGGGTTTCCGAGTTCGATTCGAAAGGTGTTGGCTTGACAGAAACACTCCTCAAGCTCTCGCATCAGCAGCATCTTCCAATCGCCGTCGAATACCTTGACCGAACCTCAATGGACCAGCCCGTTGACGTCAGCCTGAGGAATATAACGATCGGTCGGGCACTTGATTCCATTCTGCACCATGGCAATGGGTACAGGTGGAGGCTACGATATGGAATCATTCAAATCACAAATAGGCATGCTTCAAGACGTGCCGGCGGTCTGTTGAACAGAGTGATTCCCGTTTTCGAGATTCCAAAAGGAGAGACAGTTAAAATGACTTCCACCATGCTGTGGTGGAACCTGCAAATCGCCCTCGACCCGAGGCTGAAAGGAAAGGGATTCATGGGAGACATTATGGGCAGGTCATCCGCAGTGAAGCCAGCGACATTGCACAACCGAACCGTGCGAGAGATTCTTTCCTACATCGTTCTCAATAGCCAAGCGGAAGGTTGGGTCGTAGCGGGCCCTCCGGAATGCCTTGGCTATACTCCATATTGCGGGCTGTGGTTCTTCATTGAAGGGGAGCCCTTTGGCACTTCATACCAAGTTATCCTGCGTCGGGTCCATGAAAACCTCTAGGTTGATTGGCAGGAGGTAGCTTTCATCCGATTGAGAAATCTACCTCTACTGTCCTGCCCGGCTACTTCTGTGTCGCATAATTGTACAATTGGCTGTCACTGGCCCGAAACGGCGTTCGAGGAGGTAGGAGCAGGGGCAACATTCAGCAAAGACCTTTTCGTTGGTCTAGGCCCAGAACAGACCGTTCACTTAGAAGACCTCTTAGGAGCGTTTTCCTTAAGGAGTAGTAGGATCTCGCTCTCAAATGCGCTTTTCTCCACCATACCGTGCAAGTCAGCGATCTTACCTTCGCGATCGGTTAACAGCGTTACCGGCAACCCGTTCTCAGCACCAAACAGCTTGGCCAATTCCCAATTGCCGATCACAACCGGGTAGTTAACCCTTTTCTCTGCGAGGAAGGGCTTCACTGATTTCCAACCGTCTTCATCCACTGAAACGCCAACAACTGATAGACCGCTCTTGCAGTCCAGCGCGCTCGGGTCTTGCGTCAGTGTGGCCTCAACGGCTGTCACCGCGCACAATAGGTCATGGAATGGTCCATCGACCGGAGGAATACGCCCAGAGCGGCCAGCACCAAGGAACGCCACAGCGCGTGCGTGAATAATTTTCCATGAAGCGCGCGCCCTTCGCCATGCGGCTGGCAATGGAATACGGCAGCGCCACACCAACCAGGAAGGAGAACCCCGGCTGAATCGTATCGTGCAGGGAGCAGCCGAACCACTCCGTATGCGTCTGATTGAAAGCCAGGACTTTGCAGAACAGGCTCGTCGGGTACGCTGCAGCCACACGCGAAAGTTGCAACACCTCGGCCATCATCAACCACATGACCAACCCGCGATACGCATCCATTGAGACGTTGCGTCCCGCTGCGGGCGCCGCGTCCCCTAGCTTCAAGCTAGTTTCCGTGACCGGCTTCGTTTGGCTTAGTGTCACTATAAAGCCACTCTCCCTGCAATTTGGTCCAAGCATACACGGGAAACGAGTTGCTGGCTGAGTTTTGAGGGACTATGGCGGAGAAATTTACAGTAGAATCGTCTCGCAATGATCCGGTTCCGCTCTTCGCGCTGAGTAAACGCATTCAACGCGATACTGTACAGCATGATTTCAGGCCCTTCGATCGATACAAGGGATAGCGTCGAGAATGAGCACTGTTCGAATAAAAGAGGTCGCGAAGCTGGCAAGAGTTTCTACTGCCACAGTTTCTCACGTCATAAACAAGACTCGATTTGTTAGTGATGACACCAAACGGAAGGTTCTCTACGCCATTGAGCGCGTAGGGTATACACCCAACATCCATGCGCGCAATCTGGCGTCAGGTCGCAGCCGGACGCTAGGATTGATCATTTCGGACATTACCAACCCATTCTTCCCAGACCTTGTGAAATCCATTCAGGAAAGAGCTCTGGAGTTGGGCTACGACGTTATTGTTTTGAATACCAATTACGAGCCGGAGCGCGACTCTCGTTACGTGCAGCGATTACTGGAATTGAGAGTTCGTGGCGTCATGATATTGACCACGGAGATGGATCTTTCCGTGATCGAGCGTCTGTCCTCGCGCGAAATCGCTGTGGTCTTTCTCGACATCGGAAAGGTAGGTCCGCATACCAGCAACATCCGAGTCAATTATGAAAAGGGCGTTCATGAAGCGGTTGAACACCTTCTTGAGCTTGGACACCGTCAGATCGCTTTCATCAGTGGCCCGGTGCGCTTCAAATCGGCACAATTCAGGAGGCAGGCCTTCCTCGAAACGATGAAGAGTCATCGAGCGTCACTGCATACGGAACCGTTAATTCTCGAAGGGAATTTCAGGCTGGAGAGCGGGGAGCACATCGTTCGAGAAATGCTGACGTTGAAGAGCCGACCAACTGCGATCCTTGCCGCCAATGATTTGATGGCTGTGGGAGCCCTGCGTGAGCTAGGTCGTGCAGGTCTGAAAGTTCCGAAGGATGTTTCCGTGATAGGGTGCGACGATATCTCGCTCGCCGAGCTGACTGATCCCCAGTTAACTACCATCATGATCCCGCGAACTGAAATCGGGACCGCGGCCGTTGAGGCTGTATTACAAACAAATTCCGTTCAAGGCCGCGAAATCAAGATTTCCACTCGACTCGTGGTACGGCAGTCTACGCATGCAGCCCCGCTCTTGAAGTAAGCTCTCCGTTTTCCGTTCTAGTGATGGTTCTGAAGCCTTCCGCTGTTTTAAAGATTCGTAGCTCGGTGACGACCTGACTCTCCACTGCAAAATCGCAGCTCATTCAGTATCCCTGAAGTGAATCTTTACAAATTCAAGTTTGAAACGGAGACCCGAATCGCAGATGGTAGCAATCTAAAAGTTTTCTGAAGGGGGAGGCAATGTAACTTTGGTCGTTCGCGACTGCCTGGGAAGAATACCGCTAATGGCTCATGGTCTCACGAAGGGTACGATATGGTTTTGGAGGGCAACTGAGTTTAGCGAGTCCTCTGTTCAGGCCGTTGGGAACTACGCGCCATGAGAAACGCAGATTGAGAAAAGCGGATTTTTTGATTTTACGCTTGACAGGGGAAACGGCGGCGGCGAATAATCCAAAACCATTAGGAACGTAAGCGCTTACGTACACGCTTAGGCGTTCCAAGAGTGGGAACCTTCCTGGAATTCAGTTCTTGGGGACCTTGCGAGGGAGTCCGACTGCGAGGTGATGACTATGTTCCACAAACTGTCTAGTTCGGTGATTTTTCGTTTTGGCTTCCTAATAGCATTCTGTCTGGGGTCGTTGGCACTGGCTCTTTCCGCACGGGCACAAATTGGAAACGCGACCTTGGGCGGTACTGTGATGGACCCTTCTGGCGCCGCCGTGGCCGACGCCGAACTGACACTGGTCAGTCAAGCGACCAGCTTCGAGGCAAAAGCCACTTCCAATGAGCGGGGCGAATATACGTTTCGCAATGTGACTCCCGGAACTTATGACCTGAAAGTCGTCAAAGCCGGGTTCCAAAACTACGTTCAGAAGGGCATTGTCCTGACAATTAACCAGTCGGGTCGTGCGGATGCGACATTAAAGGTAGGCGCCACGTCCGAGACCGTCACGGTAGAGGGCGAGAATACTCTCATCAACTACGACAACGGAACGGTTCAGGGAGGCATTGATCCTGAAACCGTCAAGGACCTGCCGTTGATCGTGTCGGGCAAGCCCCGCTCGTCGGCCAGCTTCGCCGTGCTTCTCCCCGGCGTGTCCACAGGCAGCAGCAATGAGGCTTTCAATGCCCGAATCAACGGCGGTTTACAGTCCGGCGACGAAGCCCTTCTCGATGGTGCAACCATGCAGGAAGGCTTCATGAGCCAGAGCGGCATGGTCTCCATC
>QHYK01000118.1 GCA_003224085.1 Acidobacteriota bacterium
CAGTCCTTTCCGGCGAGCCGGAAAACTACGCTCTGTTTTTGGTTTATTCGAGGAACAGTCGGACCTATTTAGGTCACACACCACCACACCCCGAACAACTTTTACGTCCTCACTCCAATCCACTCACCACGGTTATCTTCATCCTCTCTTTCAGCTCGCACGGGGTTTCGGCCCCTCCCCACTGTCTGAAGTGCAGTTGTAATTAAATTTTCCTTGACAAAGCTCTTCTGCCCTCAGTATGCTGCGCCGCAAAATATGTAAGCGGTTACATTCAGCGCGCTACCACGGTGCGAAGCCGCTACATGGGGTGCTTCCCAGGAGGCCAGGATAATGATTCGCCCCTCCACGGTTTTCTCTTGCGTCTTGACGGTTAGCTTGGCCCTCGTGCTCACAGTCCGTGTCTTTGGGCAGGGGCAGGATAGGGGTGTGATAACCGGACTGGTGACCGATAACTCGGGCGCCGCCGTCCCCGACGCGCAGATCACCATTACCAATGAAGCCACTCAAGACAAAACGGTTGTGACCTCGTCCTCAGCCGGAAACTACAACTCTCCGCCCCTCATTCTCGGCACGTACCGGGTGCAGATCGAGAAAGCCGGCTTTAAAACCTTTGTCCGCACTGGCGTCCCCCTTGCCAGTGGCGCGACCTATCGCTTGGATGCCGCACTCGACGTGGGTTCGGCCACGGCCAGCGTCGAGGTGCAAGCATCCGTCGTCGATATCAATGTCTCCAACCCCGAAGTCTCAAGCATCCTTAGCGGGAAGTATTATCACGATCTTCCCGCAGTCATGGGCTCCGATATCCGTTTGGCGGAGTCGCTGCTCAACGTTCAGCCGGGATATGTCCCCATGCGCCCCAATGGAGATCCCATATTTCGCGGCAGCCAGTTCATGTCCCGCATGAATGGCGGACAAACCATGGCCATGGAGAACTACCTGGATGGCGCTTCCTTCGGCAGCGCAATCGATCATAACAACACGCAAGAGCGCTCCGTTCCCTACGACTCTGTCCAAGAGATGAAGATTATTGACAGCAACTTCTCTGCTCAGTATGGCCGCACCAGCGGGGGCTTCGTGGAATACACCACGAAATCTGGAACAAACACATTTCACGGCGCCGCTTACGATTACTATAACTATCAAGGCTTGAATGCCAAGGGAGAGCTCGTTTCTGCAGTTTCGCCGCAGCACAAAGAGAATTGGGGATTTGCTGCTGGTGGGCCAATAGCGATTCCGAAAGTTTATGACGGCCGGAAACACGAGACCTTCTTCTTCGTAAACCTCGACGACCTGCACTTCAAGCAGGGCGCCCTTCCGAGTTTTGGCAATACCAACCCCATCCCGGCCTTCCTGCAGGGAAACTTCTCTCAACTCTTGAATACCAGTTCCGTGCTCGGAACCGACGCTTTGGGCCGGCCGATCTACTCGGGAGAAATCTACAATCCATCAACCACACGGAATGTGGGTGGCGTGCCTGTACGTGACGGTTACGGCTTTGATCCGGTTACGGGACTTCCCATCGCCGGAGCAGCTAACATCATTCCCGCCAACGACCCGCTCAGGAGCGGTATCGCCTCCAAGCTGGCTGCGCTCATTCCCGCCCCGGATCGTCCTGGTCTCACAAACAACTCTTTCGTGCCATCAGGAAACAAGTACATCAATCCGAAGACCTTGTTCGTCAGAGTCGATCAGTCTCTAGGCACTAGCCTGAAAATGTCGACTTCGGTCAACGCCAATACTCGGCCGTCGTTGCGCCAGTGCGCGAGCTTCTCGCAGGGCTGTAACTTCTCCGATCCCTCCAAGTATTTCGGCGAAGGCTTTTACCAGGACATTACTACCCGGACGGTCCACCAACAGTTCAACTGGATCATCCGCCAAAATTTGTATAACCACACCACTCTTTCCTTTGATCGTTGGGTGCTGCCGGCGCGCCCGGTTTCTCAAGGACCGGATTGGGTCTCCCAACTAGGTTTGAAGGGCTTGGTCAGCAGCGAAGGCGGCGCGCCCAGGGTCTATCTCAACAGCCCCACCATTCCCTACTCACATTACGGGGAATCCGACCGCGTTGCGGAGGGGGACATTGCCAACCGCTGGCAATTCCTCGACGACATAACTTGGGTAAAGAGTCGGCACACTATTACCGCAGGCTTTGAATATCGGCATCATCAATTCCCGACCATTGGCGACGGGAATGTCACCGGGACCTACAACTTTAGCAACAATGAGACGGCTGGTTACCACGCCAACGGCGCCCCCGAGACATTCACCGGAGATCCTGTGGCATCGTTCCTGCTCGGACAAGTGGACAAGGCCAATTTCAATGTGAATTATCGTCACTTGCAGAATGAGCAGTACATTTCTCCATGGGTGAACGACAATCTAAAGGTCACCAAGAACCTCACCCTGACACTCGGCTTGCGCTTTGATTACCAGGGCTGTTTGTCTGACTCGCGCGGTAATCAATCTACGTTTGATCCAAGTACTCCCAATCCAGGCGCCGGCGGCCACCTTGGAGCGATCATCTTTGCGGGTAAGGGCGCCGGTAGAACCGGCAAGACCTGTTTCGAGCAACCCTCGAAAGATGCATGGGGGCCGCGCATCGGATTCGCCTATCGGATCGATGACAAAACATCCGTGCGCGGTGGATACGGAATCTACTACGGAGGCATCCCTGCCAATCAGTTCGAGGGAAACAGGGAGCTTGGTTTCTCCACCAATCCCACAGTGCCTAATTTCACCAACGGCTTCGCCCCGGCATTTTACTGGGACAATGGCTTCCCGGCCTCCGTGGTCAAGCTTCCACCGAGCATCGATCCGACGATAGCTAACGGGCAGGGCCCGACCTGGATCACTAAGGACAGCAAGAACTTGCCCCGTTACCAGAATTATTCTCTAACGATAGAACGCCAGGTGGGGGCGCGCTTGCTGCTCAGTGGCTCCTACATCGGGAATCACGGGACTCGGCTGCCTTCTAACGGCCCCACGCTAGGCTTACTAGACAACATGAACAACCCTTCCGTGTTGTCGACCTACGGCCCGGGCCTTTTAGGCTCACTGTGCAACGGAACCACTTGCCCAGGCAGTGTTCCTATTCCGTACGCCGGCTTCACTGGAGACGTCGCCCAAGCCTTAAGACCCTGGCCGCAATATACCGATCTCAGCGTGCCCAGTGTGCCCACCGGGTACAGTACGTACAATTCGTTTTCGTTGAAGGCGGAAAAGAGGTTCTCGGCCGGCCTAATCGGGCGCGTGGCTTACACCGTCTCGAAACTCATTGGCAGCGGCGCCGAGGACGTGCTGGCAGGCGACACCTCGGGTATTCAGAACCCACTGCTCGGCTCTCAAGACCGGCGCTCGCTGAGCAGAGACGACCTGCCGCACTCGGTAATCATTGCCTGGTCGTATGAATTCCCCTTTGGGAAAGGCAGAAAGTTTGCAGGCAATGCCAGTCGGCCTCTAGATACCGTCCTTGGCGGATGGAACATTGCCGCGACACAACGCTACGACGCGGGCCGTCCGCTGAGCATAACCATGGGTTGCGGCGATATTTGTGATTTCTTGTTCAGCAATCTCAAGCGGCCCAACGTCGTCGGACCTGGTTACAGTCACACCGGTAATGTCTTGCAGCCGGGCGGCTACCTGAGCAAGGCTGGATGGGCTGATCCCGGATCGGATTCGTTCGGCAACGCTCCGCTACGTGACGGACATGTTCGCAGTTTTCCGTACAACAATGAGGACGTCAGCCTCGCCAAGCGTTTCACTCTGACGGAGCGTTACAGCATGCGTTTTGAGAGCCAGTTCGGTAATATCTTCAATCGGCATCTTTGGTGCGATCCAGACACAAACTGGAGCAGTCCCACGTTTGGCGAAGTGTTTGGACAATGCGACCAGCCGCGAAGTATTCAGTTTGGTTTGCGAGTCGAGTTCTAACGGACAGCGCCAATTCGGCGTAGGCCTTTGGGTGGGACCAGCTGACCTGACTTGCGCCGGGGCACTCACAAGCCTCGGCGCGCGCCATGTCGGCAGTTCGCTGAATTTATACCAAGAGCTATGAATCGAAAGATGTTCCCGGTCCTGGGTATGCTGATCCTTTTGGCAGTAACCCTAGCCGACCTCTGTACTGACCCAACGCGGCGTGGACTTTGATTTAGATACAAAATCCGCCACCAAATTACGCAAGGCGGGCGCTGACGACGACATGCTTTATGCCATTTGGCAAATTACCCCCAGCGGCAAAGCACATATGCAAGCGCTTCTAACAACTTCCAGCGGCCTTGAGTTGCAGGTAGCCGCTTCAGAAGCTTTAGCGTTCCAGGACATTCAGAATGAACCCGAAGTGCAAGGCCGACTTCGTCTGATCACCGAATTCGAGAAGAAGTTCCCGAAGAGCGCGCTCCTTTCGTATGTTTATATGTTTATGCGACAGCAGCAAAAACTCACGAGGAGATTGGCGATTTTGAAGCAGCGCTAAAGTACGGCGAGACGAGTCTCAAGCTGGATCCTGACAATACCTTCGGACTGCTGGTCATGGCTCTGTCCCTGCCTCAGCCAAAGATCCTCAATGGCGGCCCAGATGAGGTAAAGGAGCGATTGGTAGAAGCGACTGCGAATGCCAACCGGGCCCTGACCTTGATCGAGAAATCAACCAAACAATCGACCGAAAGCGACGACCAGTTTCAACAAAGAAAAAATTCCATGGCCGCTGACGCACACCTCGCCCTCGGCATGGTGGAGATGCAGCAAGATCGCTTCGACCTGGCTGTGGCCCGATACAAGGCAGCAATATCCCTGAGTGGTAAGCCCGGTGTTCAGAACTACTATAATATCGTCTAGCCGAAGCCTACGCCAGTGCCAGATCGCCGAGGCCATCGAAGCTCTTCAGGAAGCATCGCGATTGGGCCGGGGCACGCCCATGGAGAAATACGCCAACGATTTCATTGCCTAACTGCGGCGCAAGACTCACTAAGCATCGAGCATTTGCCCGCCAGACTTGTCCGGCTTCGATGTTTCACTGTGGACTCAGGATGTGCAGGCGCGTGCCCGCCCTTTTTTGTTCCTCAGCGTTCAACTCGCGAACCGTCTCGATTTCCTTCTCAGCATCTTCTTGCCGCCCGGTGCGTCCGAACAGAATCCCTAGCTGGTAGTGCGCTTTCACAGAACCTGGGGAGAGAAGAACCGCCTTACGTAAGGCTTCTTCCGCCTCGGGATACTTCTGCTCTTTTACCAGCATTCTGCCCAGGGCTTCGTACGCCGGACTATACTCTGGGTCACGCTTCACCACGTCAGCCAACCTAGCGATAGCCTCGCCACTCTGGCCCCTTTCCTCGGCGATCAAGCCAAGATAATAGTAGGAAGCAGTTTGGTTCGGGTTCGCCTGGATGCTCTTGTGAAGATGAACTGCCGCTTGATCGAATTTTGCTTGGAGGAACAGCACTGACCCCATCGCGTAGTTCAGCACGGAATCATCGGCATGCTTTTTCAATAGAGTCTGGAACAGTGGAACCGCGGCGTCATACTGTCTTTGAGAAACATGGGCCGACGCCAACACATAGGTGTACGAGTCACTTCCAGGCCGGAGCTGCACCGCCCTCTTGAGAGCGGAGAGGGCGTCATCGTAAAGGTCGAGCTCCAGGCAGGTCTTGCCGAACTCAAACAATATTTCCGCATTCTCGGGCTGAAGCTTCTTGGCCTTTACCAGATAAGCCAATGCCTTTTCAGGATCTTTTTGCTGTTCCGCTATCTTGGCCAGCTCTCTTACGCAATCGATGCACTCGGGCCTCAGAGCGGTCGCAGCTTCATAACTGTTGAATGCCTCCGTCAGGTCGCCCTTCTTGACATAGAGCTTGGCGAGCTCCACAGCCAGCTCAAACGAAACCTGACCATCATTTTTCGCCTTCTCCAGAGCTTCCAGCGAGTGCGCGTCGAAGCCCGGCGGACGTGCTTGCTTTTCTGCCCCCTGTGGTTCATCGACGTTGCGGAGATCGGTTGATTTTTGGACAAAGCCTGCAAAAGCTTGGCACCGTGCGGGGCACAACGCAAGCAAGATCAAAGTTGAGCGCACGAGCCAGCGATTGGCTCTATTCCCCGCAGTCGTTAGCGACACCGGCTTTGCTCTCATAAGGGTCCATCACAGTCGTACAGGTTAATTTGGCTCCGCAACGAGAGGCTCCTGCTGCACATGGTCAGCCGGCGCATGTCCCGATTGAAGCTCAGCAAATTTAGCGAGCACTTGTTCGCTTTCTTTCTGCCTTCCCATCTCGCGCAGCAACATACCCAGGACGTAGTAATAATCCGAAGCCGCCTCGTTCATCGCTATGGCCCTCTGGATGGCATCCGTCGCTCTCCGTAACTCCCGTTGTGTTCTGTAAGCCTTTGCAATTTCAAAGTAAATAGCGTCTGACTGTGGATTTACTTGCATAGCCTTTCGGGCGTATGTGAGGGCTTTGGCCGCGCGGTGTTGCCGATTGTAGAAACCACTCAGATAAAGATAAGGCCACTCCGATTTTTGCTTCTGTTGATCATCGAGCCGAGCGGCGGTCTGGTAGTATGCAAGAGCGCCCTCCGTATCGCCGAGAGCCTCGAGGGTAATCCCTAGGTTGCTGTAGGCCTTGATATTGTGCGGGTCCAGGCGAAGCGACTCCTCAAACTCCGATTTCGCTAATGGATACACACCTCGGCTGTAATATGTGCGAGCCAGGAAGTAGTGAATTTCAGCCGATTCGGGTTTTAGCCGCACAGCCTGTTGCAGTTCGACTTCTGCCATGTCATATCGCCCGACAATACTGCAATCCAAAGCTAATATCTTGTGGGCCTCGGCATTAGTGGGATTCAGCTCAAGTGATTTCGATAGCTCCTTAATAGAAGCGCCAAAGCTATGTGCCCGGAACTGCACGTAGCCTAGGTCGTAGTGAGCCCGGGAAGAATCTGGATGATTCTTTAGATATTCGCGTAAGCTCTGCTCGCTCTCTTGCAATTTGTTCGTCGCGATCTCATGTTCGAGTTCTTCCAAAGACTTTCCGGAGTCGCCGCCGGCAGGTTTACCGCCTGAGCTTCCCCCGTTTTGCGGCGGGTATTGCGGCCAGGCAGCCGATCGATCGTTACCAATCACCGACAGGCTGACAAGGAGAAGGATCACCCACCCGCTTTTCGATATTGCCCGAGGCGCGTACTGGTTGGCGTTTAACTCCACTCCCACCCCATTCGTTTGCCGACCAATGTTTCCACCAAATAGCGACGACGCGAGGACGTCTCAATTGGCTTGCGAGCCAGTATAATAGCATCATTGAGGTTTCACGGGCGTGAAACTGGTCTCGTCAACTCCGCATGTAAACGCTTTCATGCGAGACCAAGGTCCCGAAGAGTTCTAATGCCGGTGGTCGAGCGCAGCACATGTGCTCGTGTGGGAGATAGGCTCGGGTGGCGGGGCAAAGTCGAACAATTTTCCTGGTTTTAGCACGCACTAGAGCGTCTGCTTTGGTCTTCCTCACGGTGCTTCTCAGTGCGGTGGTTCTGATCGAGCGTCATGCAATCGCCGACACCTGGGGAGCGACCCCAGTCTCTACCGGTATTCCCGTTGTGTTTCGAGATCTCGCCGGCGCTGCGGGTCTGAAGTTCAAGCAAGATGCCACGCAAACCGATGAAAAATATTACTTGGAGACGATGGGAACGGGGGTGGGCTGGATTGATTACGACCAGGACGGCCTAATGGATCTATTCTTCGTCCAATCGGCAGCCACGGACATCTACAAGCCACCGCATCCTCTTCGCTGCGCTCTGTACCACAACAATGGTGACGGCACCTTCACCGACGTCACCGCCAAAACCGGCGTAGCGGGCGAAGGCCACTATGGCCAGGGCGTCGCCGTCGCCGACTACGACAACGACGGCTACCCCGACCTGTACGTCACCGGCTACGGTCGCGCCATCCTCTATCACAACAATGGCGACGGCACCTTCACCGACGTCACGGTCAAGGCCGGCGTGGTCGACGAAGGAAACTGGTCCACCAGCGCCGGCTGGTTCGATTACGACAAGGATGGCTGGCTTGACCTCGTTGTCACGAACTACATTGACTGGTCACCGCAAAACAATATGTGGTGCGGCGAGCATCGCCCCGGCTACCGCTCCTACTGCCATCCGGGCAACTACAAGGGCCAAAAAACCAAGCTCTACCACAACAATCACGACGGCACCTTCACCGACGTCAGCGACGCCTCAGGCGTAGGTAAGCCCGAATCCAAAGGCATGGGTGTGGTCCTCGCCGACTTCAACAATGACGGCTGGCCCGACATCGCCGTTGCCAATGATTCCTGGCCTAATTTTCTCTTTCTTAATAAACACGACGGAACGTTTCAAGATGTCTCCTTCGTCTCGGGCATCGCTGCCAGCGAAGACGGCCGCTACGAGGCAGGCATGGGCATCGACGCCGCCGACGTTTCCGGAGATGGCTTCCAGGACATTTACATCACTCATCTCGATTTCGAGCTGAATCGCCTCTATCACAACAATCACGACGGCACGTTCACTGATGACACGTTTCGTTCCGGCATTGGCAACAAGGCCATCCTTCTCAGCGGCGTCTCCGCAAAATTTCTGGATTACGATAACGATGGGTGGCCCGACATTTTGCAGCTAAACGGCGCCATGCTCGATAATATTCAGCTGTATCACGGTGAAGTCGCCTACAAGGAACCTTTACTGATGTTTCGCAACTTGGGAAAAGGCATCTTCGACAAAGTCTCCGATTCGCTCGGCCCCGATTTCCTGCGCCCCATCGCCGGTCGCGGCCTCGCTACCGCCGACTACGACAATGACGGCGACATCGACATCGTCACCAACAACCGCGGGGAATATCCGTCGCTTCTTCGCAACGACGGCGGCAATGCCAATCACTGGCTTGAGATTTTGCTCATCGGCACAAAGTCCAATCGCGATGGCATCGGTGCCTCGCTTAAACTCACCGCCGAAGGCGTTTCCCACGTCGAGCAATCCAAAGGCGGTATGAGTTACATGTCCGCCAGCGATCCGCGAATCCACTTTGGATTGGGCAAGCACTCAAAAATTGATTCGCTCGAGATTACCTGGCCCAGCGGCCAAATCGATCGCCTCACCAATGTTCCGATCGACAAAATCAACGCCGTAAAAGAAGGCGCCGGCATCGTCGCAAAGAATTTCCCCAAAATTCCGTCAACTCAACCCGCATCCAGCCAACCGGCATCCAAGCCAGCCAGCAAATGAATTCCCCGCGTCGACGTTTCCTCGGCTCCTCATTGGTTCTTCTCGGCAGCACTTTGCTCGACGCTCTCGCTACTCCGCTTTGGAAATGGAACCGCTCCGTCGTCCTCGCATCCGGTAGGGGCACGGGACTGCCGTGCCCGTCTGTTGGCGCATCGCAGACAACAGACGTCAGCGCGTCGCATTCGGCCACCCAAGCAATCTCTCCCGTCACTTTCGTCGACGTCGCCAAAGAAGCCGGCCTCACTGCGCCCAACGTTTGGGGTGGCGTCGATCACAAACGCTATATCATCGAAGCCAAAGGTTCTGGCCTGGCCTTCTTCGACTACGACCAGGACGGCTGGCTCGACATCTATCTCACCAATGGCACTCGCCTCGGCGCCCATTGGCCTGAAGGCCAAGCGCCTATCTCGCATCTCTACAAAAATAATCGCGACGGCACTTTTACCGACGTCACCGCCAAATCAGGGCTCGGCCGCACCGGCTGGCAGACCGGCGTCTGCGTCGGCGATTACGACAATGACGGCTGGGACGACCTTTTCTGCTGTTTCTGGGGCCACAACATTCTCTTCCACAACAATGGTGACGGCACTTTCACGGACGTCACCAAACGTGCCGGCGTCTACGACGAAAAAATCCGCTGGGGCGCTGGCTGCACCTTTCTCGACTACGACCGCGACGGCCACCTGGATCTATTCGTCTGCAACTATATTCGTCTTGATCCCAACAAAGCTCCTTCGGCTGACGATCCGCTCTGCCAGTGGAAAGGCATTCCCGTCATGTGTGGCCCCCGCGGCCTTCCTGGCGACACCAACGTGCTTTTCCACAACAACGGCGATGGCACGTTTACCGACGCCTCGGAAAAATCCGGTATTCTCAAGCCCGGCCCGCGTTATTCCATCACCGCGGTCTCCTACGATTTCGACAACGATGGCTGGCCCGACATTTACGTCGCCGTTGATTCTCAGCCCAGCATCCTCTTCCACAACAATCACGACGGCACCTTCACCGACGTAGGCGTTGTCTCCGGCTGTGCTTACAGTGAAGATGGCCACGAGCAGGCCGGCATGGGCGTCGGTGTCGCCGATTACGATTGCGACGGCTGGCTCGACATTTTCAAGACCAACTTCGCCGACGACACTGTCAACCTCTACCACAACAACGGCGATGGCAGCTTCAGTGACGTTGGCTTTTCCTCTGGCCTCGCTGTCAATACTCGCTACGTTGGATGGGGATGCGGCTTCATCGATTACGACAATGACGGCTGGGCCGACATCATGCAAATCAACGGGCACGTCTACCCCGAAATCGCCGGCCATGATGTCGGCCAGTCCTACAAGAATCCCCGCCTCGTGTACAAAAATTTAGGCAAAGGTCAATTCAAGGACATCTCTGCCCAGATGGGTCCGGGCATCACCGAACATTTTTCTTCCCGCGGCGCGGCCTTCGGTGACTACAACAATGATGGCGGTATCGACGTGCTGGTCCTCAACATGAACGACCCGCCCTCGCTGCTCCGCAATGATGGCGGCAACGCGCAGAACTGGATCAAGCTGAAGCTCATCGGCACGAAATGCAATCGCACTGCGATTGGCACGCGCGTCCGCGTGGTCACCGGCACTCATGCACAAATCGACGAAGTCCACAGCGGCTCCAGCGTCATGTCCCAGAGCGATCTGCGCCTGCACTTCGGAGTGGGCAAGGCGCAAGTCATCGACCTCATCGAAGTAAAGTGGCCCACCACGCAAAAGGTAGAGAAGTTCATCCAAGTTAAGCCCAATCAGATCCTCACGATACGCGAAGGCGCTGGGATTGTGCCGGCCTAGGAACCACCAGCTGCCGCCAGTGGCTGAAGCAGAGGCCCATCACGGGCGCTAACGATGGAGCGTCTCGCGGATCCGCGATCTTCCGACGCGCCGCCCGGAAGGTAGCCGGATCATTCAATACAAAGGCGTTCAACAGGCCCCAGAAACTCGACGTTAAGTCTTGTGGAATCAATAGACGTCGAGATCGAGTTTGCCCCGAAAGGGGCGGCAGCTGCTGGAATCTGGCGGCGGCTGCACTCTGACAGGGTTCTGAATCGTCGTAGCTCGTCACAGTTTTTGGCTACCTACTATCGGTCCTTGGTTTGGCCACTCGCAGAAAAAAAGTTGCGGCGCGGTCCATGGCCTCGCTGAACCAAGGCCGATAGTTCCAGAACGCATGAGGAGCACCCGGCAGCAAGCCAACTTCAGCGTTCGCCCCGGCCTCGCGATATAGCCGTGCAAAATCAACAGATTGACTGGGAGGAACCGAATCGTCTGCCGTCCCATGCAACAAAAGCACTGGAGGTCCTCCAGCGGTGACGTGATTCACCGGGGAAGCCCATCGCCACTTCTGCTCATCCTGCTCGGGCGTAACATGGAGAAAGGTTCCCACCGTCAGCTTGTTGTTTGCATTTAGGCTAAGCAGGTCCGCGGGTGTAGCCATGGCAACTACAGCCTGAATCAGGCTCGACACATTCTCGTGACCGCCGCTTCCTTCGAGCTCCGCAACTCCGGCAGTGAGTCCCGCCAGCAAGGCCATATGTGCGCCCGAGGACCCGCCTAGTGCGCCGATCGCATGAGAATCGATCCCATATCTCGCTGCACTCGCGCGCATCCAGCGTACTGCCGCTTTCACGTCCTGAATCGCCCCTGGAAACGCCGCTTCCTCAGCAGTCCGGTATTCGATGCACGCTGCCGCAACTCCCTTCTCAGCCAGGGCGGATGCAACGTGTGCGTAGCGCTTGCGATCATTCACCATCCATCCGCCGCCTCGCACCACGATCACGCCAGGTCGGCCCTGTCCCGGTTGCGAAGGTAAGTACAAATCCAGCAGCAGCGTACGATTTCCATATTTCGCATACACCAAGTCAGGAATAACGCGGACTAGCGTCGAGGGACGATACTCAACAAAGTTTTTTTCCGAAGGTTCTCCCTGAGCCTCCACGACCGTCGCACCGAGACACGGTCCAAAGAAAACGAGGCACAGGAGAACCCGCTTGCGTATCCTTACGCTCCTGCATGAGCGGAATCTCCATGTCAACATAGTTCGATCTTATCGCCGTTGGAAGCGGGGTCACCATGGATTCCTGCGCTCATCTACCCGATTCGGGTTACCGGAGAAGTGGCTTCTGGTATCGAAATGCCCGGCGCTTACTCTTCATGCTCGTTGTGCTTGGCGGCTACGGACGATAGATACTCGGTCCTGCCCAGTCGAAGACAACTAGTCCAAGGTCGTTGGCTGTTTTCACCAGAAACGGCAGAACCTCCTCCACTCGTGAATAGACCACTCCCAACACGGCAGCGCGATGGCCGAGGTCATTCCACAAAGGTCCGTCGCTCCAGATACCATCATCAACATCATCGTCGCTCAATGTGCAGATACCGGATACTTCGCTGTCAGGCGGTCGTGCAACTCTCGGAACGCTTCTGGTGGTTCGCCCTTCGCCTCAATGAGACCATCGATTGCTCGCCACGCTTCTCCGTCATTGGCGGGAATCGGTTGAGTGCAAATTGCGACGTTGCAGCTCATAGGCCATCACCCATACCATTTTGTCACTGATTTTGGGTCAAGCCCCGTGTTAGTCGGGTTGCCGGACAAACGGAATTCCGATTACCGCGTTAGGACGTACTAGGCGAGATGGGAGCCGGCAATGCTCACCAACGCTGCAAAAGATGATGATGAGAAGAAGGAAGAAGGGCCTTTGCCACGCCTTATGTGCTAACCGATTTGGAACCCCCTCTTAACCACTTGTTTACGCAACCGCCTCTGTAAACGATCATAGAGACAGTCCGCTTGAGAGTTGGAACTCCTCTCTTTTGGGAGTTATTTGAGCCCAGATAACCCAGAGGTTAAAGTGGCGGTCCTGACCGTGGAAGGCGCACGCGGCGGCCGGCTAAGTGTTCTTGTTGTGGACGATTCGCCGTTCTCGCGCAAGTTATTGGAGCGCGTTTTGCAAGGGCAACCGTACGACGTTGCCTTCGCGAAGGATGGCCAGGAAGCCCTCGCGTCCATCTCAGAATTTCGTCCGAATATCGTTATCACCGATTGGATGTTACCGGACTTGTCAGGCCCGGAGCTGTGCCGGAAGATCCGTAGTGAATCGAAAAGCCGATATACGTACGTAATTCTACTTACGAGCAAGGCAGAAGAAGAGAACATTGTGGAAGGCCTCGCGGCCGGCGCGGATGACTACTTGACGAAGCCATGCAGCGTCAAGGAATTGGTGGCGCGAGTCGGTGTAGGCCGCAGAATCATCGAGATGCACCGGGAGATTCAAGAAAAGAACGACCTTCTGGAGGCAGCCGCGCGGACAGATTTCCTTACGGGTTTGCCGAATCGGCGTGCGGTCGAGGAGTATGCGGCCAAACAATTGGGAGGAGCGGTCCGGCACCAGTTTCCGCTGTGGGCGATTCTGATCGATCTAGACAAGTTCAAAATGGTGAACGATCAGTACGGTCATCTCGCTGGCGACGAAGTGCTCAAGCGATTAGCGGCGATTCTGAAGAAAAACACGCGGACTTCTGACATCTGTGGGCGGTTGGGCGGGGACGAGTTCATTCTCGTGGTCACGCACGTTCCAGTTGGACATATCACGAATCTTGCCGAGCGGTTAAGAGCTACATTTATGCTTGAGGAGTTCACGTTTGGGGGACAAAACCTTCAAATGACAGCGAGCTTTGGGGTGGGCGGATTTCAGCATCCCGAACGGCCAGAATTCCGTCACCTACTGGCTCGCGCAGACGCAGCGCTATACGAAGCAAAGACAGATGGACGAGTGCGGGCCCACAGTAAGTAAAAGCAGCGGTGATGCTTACCTCAGCATCAGCAACAAAAAGAACGCCGAAATAGTGACTCACTCCGCTAACTCCCGTCCCGATTAGTGGGGTTCGCGGAGAAGTAACCAAGCTCGCGGTTCAGACAGCTAGCCTAGTGTGGATTGCCGACACAAAATCAGATGTTTGTCTTCGACCGGATGGCAGAAATCATCAAAGGAATCAGGAACGTTCGGTCTAACAAAGTAAATCCTTCCCCATGGGAAAGCGAATTGACCTGGTCTGATATAGCCGTACACCCAAGACTCACCGCATGCTCGGATTTCTGAATACGGCAGCGCGTGCCAGCGAAACCATCTCCGATATTTAACCTCTGTGCCTTCCAGTCTGACTCGCGTCCCACTCAGGAAGAAGGCTCCGAGAATGAAAAAGCCAAGGCAAACGAGACCCGTACCGTACGGTGTTGCCCGTTGAACAGCAAAAGACCCAATGCACTACGAGTCGGACGGAAGCCGTAATCTGCAGTGCGAGATCACTCCCGGATCATGGCAGGCGCATGTGCTCCTCGGGACATGTACCGAAGGCACAGCGAGTGGCACGCGGCGATTCTCCACTACGCTGAAGTAGCGATGCTGCTTTTCCGTCCTTCTTCCTGACTTTGACGCGAAGAAACATCGTCCTGGCCACCATGCCGGAACTCTCGCGCCCTTGAAAAGGGGGTAGATCCGCACCACACGCCCACGCCCCTTTCCGCCAAGCTCCGTTGACGGTAAAGGAGTTACTTGAAATTCGGGATGCGTTTCTTGCGAAAAATCCCTGTTATTGCGAAAGATGGGCTAAGAGGAAACGTTGCCTTGGCGTGGAGGGTTTTGAGGAACCACATGGGCTGGACTAAGTTGCGTCTTTCCACGCAAGAAGTTTGGCCGCCAGGTGCGATCCTGTGGCTGCTGTGCTACTGGGCCCTGGTTGCTTGCACGAGCAACTCCACCGAAGGCGCGACCATAAGCAGCAGCACGGCCTGCGGTTTTGCGGCGAGTTTCAGAAATTCGATATTTCGTTGCCGCGTATCTGCGTTGACGAGGCGGTTTCCCTGCAAATCGTCCAAGGCCTGCAGGCCAATCTCTGCCACCTGGGCCAAGTTACGCGACACCGGCGCCAAATCTTGCGTCAAGAACGATCGTTTCAGCAAGGGTTGTAGCTTGGCATCGTTATCCCGCCACAACTGAAGCCATTCTCGGGCCTGCTGCCACTCCTCGCGCGTTGCCTTTCCCGAAGCGATTCGCTTGGCGATGTCGTTAAATTCGCGGGCTGTATCGCTTTCAGGTGGCACCGCATCGTCGAGGCGGTTGAGCGGCGTGAAGTCGGTAAAGGTCCGCAGTTCCTGGCGCTGATACAACCGGGGAGGTTGTACCACGGCCGCAAGCACTCTTAAGGGCTCTGGATCCGGCTCGCCGCTCATGCGCTCCAGCATTTCCTCCGTGATGAGCCTGTGGCGCAGGCCGTACCAACCGAGTTTCTCCGATACCATCGCGAGCCGCTGGTACATCGAGTCCACGTCCTGTACCTCTTGAGGAGACCACAACCGCTCAGCGATGGCGGCAGTACGCGGCCATATGCGGTTGTCCATGTTTTCGTGCGAAACGATGTCCGTCCACATGGTGGCCTCGCCGCCCAGCACGCGTGCCTTCTCATCCGCCATGAGCGTTGCAGCAACGTCCCCTAACGGGTCGACCTGATAATGCTCCGCCGCTGACTGGTTCAAATCAATGTAATAGCCGGACGAGAGCACGGCGCGGTTGCCTTTGCGCGTGGCCTCTGCCAGTGACTTTGATCCGCGCCACGATTGGATAACTACGTCTTTCGGTGTATCGGGCTGAAGCACTTCGTCCCATCCAACCATGATCTTCTTCCGGCCCGCGATGATCTTCTGGACTCTGGCTGTGAACAGCACTTGCAAGGCCACTCCGCCCTTAATTCCGTGAGCCCGCATGAACTCCTTAATCCGTGGGTTGCCTTCCCATTCCTTGGGATCGCATTCATCTCCTCCCGCGTGAAAATAGGAATCGCGGAAAAGAGCAGTCATCTCGCCAATGAATCCAGTCAGAAACTTGTACGTGCTTTCGCGTGTGGGGTCGATCGCCGAACTGTGGGAGGGATCTTGGCCGCTGGCCAAATCCGGGTAGCCCAGAAACCATGACCCTGTATGGCAGGGCATGTCGAATTCCGGGACGACTCTGATGCCGCGGTCCCGCGCGTAGTCGATAATCTCCCGCACTTCATGTTGCGAGTAATAAAACCCGCCGGAACCTTTTTGCTGCAATAAAGGGAATTTTTTGCTTTCCACGTGGAAGCCTTGATCGTCCGCGAAACGCCAATGGAAGACATTCAGTTTGACCGCTTCCATGCCGTCCAGATTGCGCTTGATGGTCGGGATGGGCACGAAACGATGTCCGGAGTCGATCAGCAATCCGCGCCAGGGGAAGCGCGGCTGATCGTCAATCGTCACGGCGGGAACAGTGAAGGCTTTCGGAGTGATTCTCACCAATTGAAGGAACGTCTGGAGGCCGCGAAGCGCCCCAAGTGGGTTCTCCGCTTTCAACTGAACATCGGTGTTTGTGATTTCGAGGTGATAGGATTCATTCTCGCCCAGTTCCTGGACGGGCGCGCTCGGGCCCGCAGTCTGAACGATGAAATGTGGTTCGTTGAGGCTTGCCTCGCGCCAAAGCGGGATGCCGGTTTCCTCGGAAAGCCTGTCCAGCAATCTCTGCCGCGCTCGTTTCAGCCGAGGTTCCTTGTACCCTTTCAGAGCGACGCCAAAATGCCCGTCAATAACGAATTCCCCCTCGCCGCGCACAACATGCGCGGGAAGAGGCATGACCGGCAGCGCCTCGTTTTGTTGTGCGCGAAGATTGCCTGCGGCGACAATCCAGCAAAACGCAAGCAAAGGAAATTCTAGAGAACGTGCCAGGCGCGGCTTTGGCAAGATAACATCTCCGAAAAGCGAATCGATTGGATGGTGCAGCGTGTTATAGCATAATTCGCCCTTTTACCTACTTTGTTGCATGCTTTTCGGCAGTTGCTGTGCTCTCGGCTGTTTTAGTGCAGAGGCACTCCGTCAGCAGCCCTCCGTCAGCCATCCTGTAGCTCCTGAGTAGCGCTGACCAGTGGCTTGTGGCTCTTCAGGAGAGACCGAACACGGGCTCCGAGGGGAGCGCATCGCCATGCCCCAGGGGCGTATAAAAGTTCGCCTGCGAGCCTCCCCCAAGTCCTGTCGTCTTTGGTTAAACTGGACGAAAAGCAGTTTTGTCGACCATAAATATGGTAGAAGAGAATTATGAGAACGACCGTCGACATCCCGGATCCTGTCTATCGGCGCCTGAAAAGTCGCGCGGCCACCGAAGGTAGTTCTGCCAGGGAATTGATCCTCCGGGGTGTCAAACAGATACTCAAAGGAAGTCCGCAAAGCTCTAAGAAGCGGATCAAGCTCCCTATCATCCGATCTAAGAACCCTGGGACGCTCGAGCTCGACAAAGACAAAATCTTCGAGATTATTTCTTTTCCCTGACATCAACGTTTGGGTGGCGCTCACGTGAGTGCGAGAGAATGGTTTGAGGGTCTGGCACCTACGTCGCGTCTCTTCTTCTGCCGCCTCACCCAACTTGGACTCCTTCGCCTATTAAGCGAGCCTGCGGTGATGGGTTCCGACCAGGCGAAGAGTCAACCGGATGCGTGGAAGGCCTACGATCGCTGGCTCGAAGATGAGCGGGTCGACTTCCTGGACGAACCAAGTGGTCTTGAGACGCAGTTTTGTGTTTTGACCAGGTCATCTCGTGCATCCCCAAGGATTGGGCAGATTCCTATCTTGCGGCGATCGCGCAGACTTCTCGGCTGACAATGGTTACCTTCGATAGCGCCTTTCAGAATAAGGCCAAGGACTTCCTTCTCCTCCAAGCTTAGCTCCGGACTGTTCTGATTGACTCCGTCCGGCGAATCATACTGCTGAATGAAGACAGGCCTGTAGGAAACGCTGAGACGGTCGCGCAGGCTCTCGGCATTCGCCCGGTCAGAAGGTTAATTTGCCAGAAAGCTGGACGATTCTGGAACCGGGGCTAAAGTTCAATTGGGTGCTGGTGGGCGCCTGGAAGAGCGCGTTCGGCTTGAGGCAGATAACGGTCCCCGTGCAGGTAGTTCCCGTTGAGAACTCGGTCGTATTCACAGCGGTAAAGTTGGTGTGATTAAGGGAGTTATAGGCTTCCAGGATCAGCTGAGCCTTGACACGTTCGGTGATGGGGAAGCCCTTTGTAATCCTGGGATCGAGTGAGACAAAATGTGGAAGGTAAAAGGTGTCGCGTCCAAGGCCGGGGGCACGATCGGTACGAATGTTGCCATCTTTGTTCAGATCTGAGTTCACCAGTCCGGAATAAGGTTGTCCGGTTTGGGCGGTTAGAATCCCACTGAGCTGCCATCCGCCCAGCAAATAGCGCAAGCCGTGGGACAGCGGGTGAGCGTAGCTGTCCAGATCCCAAACCGCGCTTAAAACCAGACGATGACGCTGATCGTTCACGCCGGGCCCGCGATCGGCGTGAGGGTTGAGCGGGTCTTGCACCATCTTGGCGTCGTCGCTGGAGAAAGGCACGACGGCCGTGGCGTCAGGGGTGTCGTCGATAACCTTCCCGAAGGTGTAAGAAAAGAGGAACTGGTAATTGTGAGAAAAGCGCTTGTTCACCTGAACGATGAGGCCGTTGTAGATGGAATCGGCGCTGCTTTGGAATTCCGCGATACGCGCAAAACCTGCAATCGGACGAGGCTGCGTAATCTGATTCACGGTAGCGGTTTGTGTCGAATTAGTGAAAGCGACCACGGCAGGTGTTTCCGGGCCTTGCAGGTTGATGTCGAGGGTGCGGGTGAGATGGGTTCCTTTGACCCAGAGATAATTCAACTGAATGGACATGGTTGGCTGGATCTGGTATTCCAGGCCAAGGTTGGCCTGCTGCACGTCGGGCTGACGATAATTCGGCTGGAAGACGAAGACGGATGGAACGCTGGCAGTGCCGCCGGTTGGCGCGGCACAGGAGGGCATGGCGACGGGGGGGCCGCACTTGGTATTGGGATATTGAGGAATGTCCGTGCCCGTGAAAGTCAGAGTCTTGACGTTCATGGCATTGTTGGAGAAGGCGGTGCCAACGGTAATGGAGGGAGTGCGGCCAAAGAAAATGCCGTAGCCCGTGCGGAGAACAAACTTGTTGCCGATGGGCATCCATGCAAGGCCAAGTCTTGGGCCGAAATCAGCATGATCGTTATGGATCTGGTTGGTGAAGATTCCTGCAGCCGCGAGGCTGGGACTAGGGTTTAGCACCGGAGGCTGAGCAATGAGGCCGAGGTCGTAGCGCAGACCGAGGTTGAGCGTGAGCCCGTTGCGGGCACGCCATTCATCCTGCACGAAGGCCGAGAATTCGTTGAGATTGGGATTCGTGGTGGGACCGGTGGTGCCCGGGCCAGCGAAGGCTTGCGTGAAGGTATCGGCAGGAATCGCGGGGTTAGTGCCCGACGCTGGACATGGATCTTGCGCGGTGGAGGTAATCACCACGGGCAGGCCCTGCAGGCTGCGTCCGAAATTTTCCAGGCATTTGAAGACATACGCGCCCGAGAAATTGCCGGGGAAAAAGTTGGCGACCCTGTCTATAAGCATATTGGCCCCCGTTTTTATGTTGTGACGACCGCGGATGAACGAGGTGGTATCGCCGAACTCGCCGCGGTGGATGTTCGTGAAACGCGGGCTAAAGAAATTGCGTCCGACTACGAGGTCGAAACTGTTGTTTGTAAAAACAGTGGCTTCCGGGTTGATGCTGTTAGCCTGGCCGGGTTCGTTATCCCGCGTGTAATCGGCGCGAGCGACGTTGACGATGGCGAGGGAGATGGTGGAGGTGAGCGAACCGCTCACCGTGTCAGTGGTCACATCAGAACCGCCAGTGTGCTCGAGGCTATTTTGGGGCCCGCCATTTTCAAAGCCGTTGCCGACGAAACGCTGGGCATTATAGCGGGCACTAAGAAGTTCGCTGCCGCTTAACCGCCAGGCTGCTTTGCCCAAATAAACGTTTTGATTTTGCGTGCGCGTCCAGGAACCAGCACGAGCTTCCAGGTAGGTAAGTGCGAATTGCTCATTGGCAGTAGGGCTAGCAAGCGGGGCGACGCCGAGGAAAACGAGATTGGGGAGAGTGTTGCGCTGGCCATCGTAATCGAAAAAGAAAAAGAGCTTGTCTTTGAGTACAGGCCCGCCGATATCACCGCCGAATTGATTGAAGTGATAGGGCGATTTGGCTCTCTTGTTGATGATATTGATGGGATCGTTGGCGTTGAGGCTGCGGTCGCGATAGAACTCGAACCCGGTGCCGTGAAATTCGTTGCTGCCGGATTTGGTAACGACGTTGATTACGGCACCGCCAGCGTGGCCGAACTCGGCTGAATAGGCGTTGGAATTTACCTGGAATTCTTGAACGGCATCTTCGCTGAATTGATAGGGAGCGCGGCCGGAGCCGGTGCGGCCGAGAGATTGGCCGAAAAATGTATTGTTGTTGTCCGAGCCGTCGACAATGAGGGAATTGAGAGTTCCGCGCTGGCCTGCGAAGCTGATGTCGCCGCCGCGGACATCGAGAGTCACCCCAGGGGTCAAAAGGGCAAAATTGATGAAGTTGCGACCGTTGGTGGGCAGGTTTTCAATGGCAACGTCATTTACCGTGGAGCTGACCTGACTGCGGGTGGTTTCCAGGATGGGGGTTTCGCTGGTGACAGTTACGGTTAGTGCCTGGCCCGCGACAGAGAGTGTGAGGGGAAGGCTCAGGCGGGCGCCGACGGTAAGTGTGACATTTTTTTGCGTTAGTTTTGTAAAACCAGAATGCGCGACTACGATTGTGTAAGTTCCGACGGGGAGAACGGGAAAAGAAAAGAGCCCATTGGAATCGGTCGTGGCTTCGAACGTGATAGCCGTGGCATCGTTGGTGGCCGTCAACTTGGCGCCAGGGACTGCCGCACCTGACTGGTCCAGAACGGAGCCTTCCAGAGCTCCCTGACTGCGGGTAGCAGGGGCAGTCAATGTGAGGGTCATCAGAAGCAGGACGCCAATGGCGCTTATCCGTCTGGCAAAAGAGGCGAGGCAAACCTCAGAGCAAGCTGCCTGTTGATCAATGGGGCTCATCGAAATTCCTCCCAATATTTTTGTGGACACATCAAGGCCTCGCACCGAGTCGGGCCTTCCTCCGACGATTACGAGCTGCAAATTGCGATGACCAAACTTCTATCACAGGAATGAGCTTTAGTTAAAGCAAGCCCACCAAGTTCTTCGCTGACTGCAAAGCACCGGGGAGATTTACATCCGCCTCGATTCTCCATTTTTCTGCGGAGCATGCACTGTGCACGAATCGAACGGCTTTGGCACTCTTGGCCGGAGTGGCCTTCGCGCGGCCACGGTCATTCCGGCGTGGCGAGCCACCAGGGTGGACCCCATGGTAGCACTGCGAGAAGAATAACGTTGCTGTGGTGCCTTCGCATTTCTCACCTCGCTTGCTGCGCCAGTGCCGGCAGGACATGCTGATTTCCGACGTACTGGAACGCGGCAATCTAGCCTTACTTTGAAAGAAACCAACGAAGTGCGTCAATTTTGTTCTTCATTTTGTGAAAGAGCTAGCCCCCGCGGAGGGCGGCTTATTGCGGGAGGCCGATGCGGCGGAGGAGATCCTGAAAGCGAGAGTCGGACCGTAATGGATCGAATCTTGGGTCCATTTTGAGGTAGACAAGAAGGGTGGAGTGCTCTTGAAAGGCATGCTCCAAGTGCTTCATTGCCCGATCGTTCTGCCGCAGACCGAGATAGACCAAGGCAACCTGGCAAGAGGAAACATAGGCCTTCGTGTTCTTCCCAGCGGCGAACGGTGCGCTCGTCACGCTTGAGGTAGGCGGCGATCTCTTTCCAGGAATCCAGACGGTCGGTGACGTGGGGCTCTGGAGGTTCTTCGCGGTTGTGTGGTCCTGCACCGGCCATAGGCGATCCGAGAGTTGTGCGGAAAGCTGACTGAATTTCGGCGAATTCTACCCCAACTGCATGGTCCCGACAATGACGGGAGAGAAGCGTGAGAAGCGTGCCAGCCGGTCATTAGCGGGCTGCCCGCTAATGTCTGTTGCAGCGTTTTTTGGCTGCTTCTATTATAGGTTTGGCCAAGGCTGGCCGAGGGGTCATGCCCATCGAAAATCGTTCACAGGAGGTGTTCCAATGAAGGCTCGAAAGTATTATGCGGTTCTGGCGGTTGGTCTTGTCGTTGCGTTGGTCGTTGTGTTTCCGACCAAGAAGGCGTCCGCGAACGTCGGGGGAAGCCAGTTTGTAGTAGCGACATCGATGCTTTCCGGCTTGGCGCCGGGCGCTGTCTTTCCGTTTATTGATACCACTCCGCACACAATCTCCCAAGCGCATATTGCCATTACGGATGCCACGACGAGCTGCTCTGCTGGTGCTGCCGCGCCGTCCAATGTAAAAGTTCTCGTTGGCCAGGCAGGTGTGTCGTTGGTTTCGGTTATGGGCGCCGCAACGAACACCGGGATTTCGACCACGCCGGGTCAGTGCGTCTTTCACGTCACGATAAAGGCCGGGCAAGGCGGTGTGCCGAGTACTGTGACTGATATTGTGGTGCTGAACGGGGGTTCGTCGGCGCTTACGGGCATCAACACCGTTACCGCGTCGGCGACTGTCCGCACCGATGAGTCCGCGTCGAACTGGCACCAGCACGATCAAGGCGTGAGCGGGAATGCAGAGAGATGATGTGGCGCTCATCTCTTGGTCATTACTCTAAGAAGAGCCGCATCTAAGCGCCACTTTTGGCGCACCCTATGATCCACTGCTGGATCCGTTGCACGCCGATCTGCTATTTCGAGAGCTGCTCCGACATGTCGGCCTGTATTAACGACCCTTCTTCATTATGCGCATGAGCCTTCGATCCCTCAAGCCGCGAGGGCGAAAACTCATCTTCGCACTCATACCTTGGTCACGGTCTACAAGCGGAGTTGTGGTAAGCGAATTCTGGGCGAGTGGTCTCACTTTAGGAATTCACTCCAGCGAAGTTTGCGTGAGTTCGTGAGCGGCCAGGGGTGAACCCCTGGTTGAGACAAATTTTCGGCTACAGTGTACCAATTCTCGGTCGAGACCCGACATTTTTGGCTGCTTTTTGCGCTTTGCCGTTCGGCCATTCAGTCGTTGGTACGGACGGTACTCTGTATGTTAAGTAGAATAGCTTGTGGGCGCGGGGAATATTACCCGCATGCTTCGACAAAGGAACTAGAATTTACAGCACGGAGGGCCCGGCAACTCTCGGTGCAGCGACCATCGTTGGACTGCTTCACCCCAATAGTCCGGAAGTGATCCAGGAAACAACGGGTGACTTCCGGTTAAGCGTCAATCGGACACGTGGAATCTGGATTCATACAATAGTCCACTTGGGGAACCTTCATGTCGGTTCCCCAATCTTGGATCAACATTTGTGTCGCTTTGCTAATCGTCAAGCGAGCGGAAAGCATTAGCCGTTACGTATCCGGCCACGGCCTGACCTAGCAGATTTCCTCGGACGCAGGAAGTGCGGAAATGGATCCCGCCGAAGACGCGAGCGTTGGCGACTTCTGCAACCGCATCGTTAAAACTCGCGAAGGAGCGAGTTCCAGGCCGGACGTCTGAGGTGACGGTGAAGGACGTGTTCTCACCAAACTCTGCCGAGAGAATGGCGGCCGCAGCTCCGCTGACCGTGGAATGACCGGAGGGATATTCTGGGTGAGGAGGCGTGCCGGTCGGAAAGAAATCGAGCCAGGGCACCCAAGTAGGGTCGGCGGCCTGGGAACCGACGCCGGTGCGGATTGCAGTGATGGGCCGCCAGAAGACGTAGCGATACTTGCCGTCCCAGCAAGCGATGGCAGCATCGGCCATGGTGACGTTAAGCAAAGCGAACAGACGGGCATTGTAAGTGAACGAGAGAGAGGCGTTGGCTGAGAGTTGGACAGCAATGCGATTCCAGTAGAGAGCGGTGTTGCCCGCCCAGAAGAGGGCGAGTTTGGACTGGTCGTCGGTGCGTTGCGAGCCGGAATAGACTCCCATCGTGGTGACTTCCGCCAAGTCGGCGGCGAATTGCGCGCTGTTCCATGCTGGTGGAGGAGGAAGACGGAAGAGTGAAGGCCGGGTGAGGACCCATGGTGTCATTGATGCAAATTGCGGACCAGCGCCCGGCGAGTTCAGTAGCGGGGTGGGACGCCAGGCGCCGAGCGCTGCGGGAGTATTCTCAATGCCGAGTACGCCGACGAACGGAGGCGGAGGTGGAGCGTTGCCATCGGCGAGACGCCAGGCCCAAACCGCATCGGCAACGGTCTGGCCCCAAGCGATGCCGGCATTGACTGATGTCGCTCCTTCGTGTTGCGCAAGAGCAGCAAGGGAGGAGGCACGATGCGCGGTCAAGTTTGCCGCTTGCGCTGGATAGAGGTCGAGCAAGATCGAATAAGCGGCTTGGATGGCGGCGGCGCGCTGGGAAGCCGAATGAGGAGCGTTCGGCTTCACGTAGAGGGGCTGGTAACGTGGTTCGATGCCATTGACGGCGTCGTAGACGGAGCTAGAAACGAGTGCGACAACACGGCTGGTGGCGAGGGGACTAGTGCCAGCAGCGAGGACGGTGTCGTTCATTATGCCAATCCATTCAAGGACAGGATCGGGAGGCGGTGTTGCGAAGGTGCTGACAGCACCGAAGAACAGAGACGCCAGGATCACTGCGAGACCGATGCTTACGGACAGATATGAGCCTACGGAGCGATGCAGAGATTGACGCATTGTTCTCTCCTAGAGTGACGGCCGTACGTTTCGGGGTCTAAAGCAGCGGTACGGTAGTGCACCACGCTTCTCACTTGGGGGTAACTGACCGTCATTCAATAACTCGTCGCGTTAGGAAGGACGAGTGTCGGGAGACTTTACTTCAGTGTTACGCAATTAGTCAATCTCATTATTCA
>QHYK01000119.1 GCA_003224085.1 Acidobacteriota bacterium
CGCTCCTTGAGCAATTCAACCAGTTCGGTGGTCAGCGGAATCCAGCGTTCCTCGTGATGCTTCGGGACAAAGTTGACATCTTCTTTGCCGTCACCTGTCACATGGTATTTGCGATGTTTCCAGTCAATGTCGTCCCACGTGGCGTACTGCACTTCTTGTTCGCGGCAGGCGGTGTGCAAAAAGAATAGGTAACGCACACGTTCCTCGGCGGTCATGACGCCAAACAGTTTCGGAATCTCGTCGTCGGCGTAGGATTTGGGCAGCGTGCGCAACGGTTCCGGCAGACTGACGAGTTGCGCCGCATACTCAACACCGGTTTCCTTCTTGTTGTCCTTCAGCATCGAGAAGATGACGCCCATCCGGGTCTCGATGGTTTTGGCGGCGTACTCTTCGGTCTGTAGCGTTTGCACGTAGGTGTCGAGCGCATCGGAGGTCGCCAGGTCCTTGATGAACCGCACGCCACGCGGAAGATTGGCAAGTAGGTGAGTTAGTGCGAGATTGTATTGCTTAACCGTCTTTGGCCGATCATTGCGGTGGAGCTTGAGGAATCTTTCTACCGCGACTTTGATCGGTGTGCGGCCTGCGTTCGTCTGGTCCTGGTATTCAGCGACGGTGAGTCCTTGGGCAGCGGCTTGGGTAGCCAGGGCCACGCCATCAGCGTTTTCCTGGGCTTGCTGCGGAGTATCGAAGGGTTGACTCCAGCACCGCTTGCCTTGTTGTGCGTCTGTGAAGCGAATATGGAACTTCGCGCCCTTCGGCGGGCGGCCTTTTCCAACCCTTTGATACTCCCATCCCTGGGGGCCTTTGAACCTTGCGTAGACGCTGGCCATGCTGGACACCATCCCAAATTAATGATGAAAAACGGTAGCACAGCGGTAGCAAGTTGTCAATATTGACGTAAAACAAAGGTGGAAATTGGTATGGCGGAGAGGGTGGGATTCGAACCCACGGTACGGTTTCCCGCACGCTCGCTTTCGAGGCGAGTACTTTAAACCACTCAGTCACCTCTCCGCAGTGGTTGCAAGTTCCATCCTAGCAGAGCCCGCGATTTTTCGGCAATCCATTGCCGAGGCGCGTGTTTCAGCTCGGCTAGCGCCTTTCTGCAAAGAACGACTGAATCGCCGCAGCGCATTCTTCGGCGAGAACACCAAGAGTGACTTCCACCTGATGGTTGAGCCGCGGGTCGGACAGAATTTGGAAGTTGGTGTGCACCGCGCCGCCGTTCGGGTCATTCGCGCCGTAGACTAGGCGTGGGATGCGCGCCTGAATC
This sequence comes from Acidobacteriota bacterium, assembly GCA_003224085.1. Lineage (GTDB taxonomy): Bacteria > Acidobacteriota > Terriglobia > Acidiferrales > UBA7541 > Acidiferrum. The sequence continues at coordinate 1,271 of QHYK01000119.1, forward strand.
ATCGCGCCCGCGCACATGCTGCACGGTTCGATGGTAACGTAAAGAGTCGCGCCCGCCAGCCGGTAATTCTTGAGCACCCGTGCCCCCTGGCGAAGCACCACTATTTCCGCGTGGGCCGTTGGATCGCAATCACGGATGGTGCGGTTTCCGGAGCGCGCGATGATTTTGCCTTGATGCACCAACACCGCGCCGATGGGAACTTCGTCGGCAGCCGCCGCGGAGCGAGCCTCGTTGAGGGCCTCTTGCATGAAGGCAATATCTGATTGCGTCATCGCTGTGAGAATAACACGCGACGCTGAATAAAAAAGTTAACCTATAGCACTTACCGGAAAATCCGGCATCGCGGCCAGACTTGACTGTCCGGCTTTTCAACCGATTGTAAAGTGCTCAACCATCAATCCTTGGCAGTGCCTAGAAGCCAATCGAACAGCGGGAGAAACACGTTGTAGCGTCCTGCCGGACGGTCGTGATGAATCAAATGATGTTCGCGGCCAAAGCGCAGCCAGGACGGAAGCCATCCCCCCATGTGGATGCGCCAATGGACCTCCTCGATGGCAATGACGTACACGGTGAAGGCAATAAAGACTCCTGGGCTGATCCGTAATTTGAGCAGGACCTCCGCCAGGAATGTAATGACCAGGCCATTGAGCACAAAAGCGGCAAGGACAAGCGGCGGCGTCCCGCCAAGGTTCAAGTGTTCAAGTTCGAGGGGCGTTCCGATCGAAGCATGATGCAATTGGTGCATCCGTCCTAAGTAGTTTCTCGGGAAATGCAGCAAATAGCGATGGTAGAAATACTCAAACGCATTTGCCCAAACAAGCCCTGCCACGAAACCGAAAAGCCAATGGACCGGGGAAGTGGGAAACAGCTTTCCCAGGAGCGCAGCAGGCACTGCTCCGCACAAGATTGCCGTCAGTGCATTTTTTATTTTTCTCATCCTCGCGACTGCAAGGGCCGAAGCATTCGTCTCCGCGACATTCATAACACAAACTCCTAAAAGGAGCCGCAAGGGCTCCAGACAAACAAATGAACTTCGCCGCGGGGCTGGGAACGGCGAATGAGAAGGAAGCGGCTGGGCTGGCTAGGTTTGCGAGTTGTATGGCAGGACTGAAGCAGCCAGGCTGCTCAATCGCCCGCAGGGGCCCCGGCGGGAACTTCAAGCGGTTGCGAAGTCCCGTCGACTTCCTGAGGCGGTCGGTTCTTAGGATTGGGTGCTGGTGCTCCCAACGGCCCGCCGCTGATCTGTACCAACTGCTCCGGAGGCCGCTTCAGAACCAGTTCTTCGTAGATCTTTCGAACCTTCGCGGCTTCTTCCATGGCTTTTCGACGCCGCATCCGGTCTTCCTCGGACGCCGTCTTGGGGACGCCGTCATCCACTTTCGGCCGCACGCGGGCTGCATCTACGGGGTCAACTTTCAGCGAGTGCTCGTAACTGTCCAGATCCACGTTCTTGCCCTTCGCATAGATCTGATGCCGGCCATGTTCCTTATACCACTGCGCCACGGTCGCGTTCTTGTGCATGTTCTCGATGATTTTGCGCCAGCCCACCCCCGTGTTGTACGCGCAGAAACTGATTTCACCCTGCTGTGTAGCGTAGGGGATGATGCACATCTCCGTGCGCCGGAAGTCGTAGTTGAACAAGTCCTGGAACCACATTCCCGCCACGAACAGCAGGTTCCATGGATTGCGTCTGCGCTTGGCCACGTCCTCCAAAGTACGATCAGCTCCCACGCTTCCATAGATCTTTCTTGCCCTGTTCGCGCTGGATATGCCCATGGTCATGTCAAACTCCCGGAAGATGTCCTTCAGTGTTAGCGAAGGAGGGGCTTTGAAGGGGTTGTAGTTTTTCAGAACCGCCAAGGCCATCATGAACACGGACATATGTTTGTTGCGCGCCGCGTCCGTAACCTTTCTTATGTCGGCGATTAGCCCCGGAACGTTCAGGAAGTGCGGAACCGGCGCCCACTCCTTGGTCTCCCGGTTGATCATGAGCGCCGTTCCTACGCCGCAGTTGGGGTGGCAGCCGCAGGAGAGCGTGCCCCATTGCGACTGTGGACCGTGGATCAGGTCGGCAAAATCAGAGAACGTGCTGACCGTCGAAATGGGAAACCAATCGCGCGTCGGCTCGATCTTGCCCACTTGCTGGCTAACGTCGTTCGCGAGATGCGAGAGCGTGTAGCGTTGCTTCAAGCGGCGTTCCGGAGTGATGTCTTCGTCGCGTCCCGTGAAGGAGACCGGCTGGAAGCTGACGAAAGAGATTTTCTTCGGGTTCTCCATGGCGAACTTCACCACGGCTCCCACCTGGTCGTTGTTCACGCCGTTGACGATTGTGACCACGGGAACGATGTCGATTCCCGCTTCGTGCATGTTTTCGATCGCCCGCAGCTTCACATCGAACAGGTTGCCCACCTGACGGTGGCTGTTCGCGTCGTTGCCTATGCCGTCAAACTGAAGATAGGCATAGCGGAGGCCTGCGTCGAATGCCTTCCGGCAGAACTCTTTGCTCTTCGCGAACTCGATGCCGTTCGTCGCCGCCTGCGCGCTGTTGTATCCGAGTTTCTTGGCGTATGCGACCGCATCAATGAAGTGCGGGCTCAAAGTCGGCTCACCACCGGAAAACTGGACGGACATCTGGCGGCGCGGCTTGACCTTCAGCGCATTGTCGAGAATCTCCTTGATCTCGTCCCAAGACAATTCGTGGACGTAGCCTACTTGGTTAGCGTCCATGAAGCAGGGATCGCACATCATGTTGCACCGGTTGGTGAGGTCCACCGTGAGCACCGACCCGCGGCCGTGCCGTACCGAACTCGAGCCGTGCTTGTGGATGTCCTCATCGTTGTGTGCGGGAATATCGCGGCCTGGGAATTGCGATTCGACCCATCTCAGGAAGTTTGCGTCGACGGCCATCATGTCTTCGTAATGCCCGTGTTGCGGACAGTCCTTCACCATCCAGATTTGTCCGTCCCGTTCGACGATTTCTGCCTTGATCTCGCCGACCTTCTCATTCATCAGGTCGCGCCAGTCTTTTTGACCGTCGAGGATCGCTTGCCTGGTTTCTTTCACACAGTCGGGGCAGAGCGAGTCCGTTTGCCGCGGAAAGCCCAGTGTCGGCTTGGTCTTTTCCCATGACTTCAACAGGGGCTTATCGGACCACTTGGGCGTGAACGACGGAGTGGCAGGGAAAAAGCCATTGAAGAACTGGACAAAGTGGAATGCTGCTCCGGCGCTTTTGCAAAGCGCATAATCAAAAGACTTCCATAACTTGGGGGCGATGCTATTCAGCATAGTTTTACCCTCGCTTTTCTTAGTAGCTTTAGTTTTCAGCAAAGCAAGCGAGTCTCATTGCGAAATACTGCCCTTCAGCTCGCCGCTTGCTAACCGCGTTTTTTCGCTGCATTTGTTTGTTGGATCTGGAAAACGGCCGACCGGAAGTGTCGCTGGGTGAACCGGCGGCCCCTTACTCCCTACGGTGGACTAAGCTCACAGCCGGGATGGCTGCGGGGTAAGGTACATGAGGAGGGAACGATCCGGAGTGGAAGAAGTACGCTTGTAGAAAGGGAGTTTCTTGGTCGTTGTCGGGCGAACGCCCATCGGTGTCTTCGTTTTCGTCGCGTTGCTCCACCGTACGCTAGCATTGCGTCCTCCGACCCGGGCCGAGAAGCTGACCTCAGGTCCGTGTCTACCGAAGACTGACGACCCAACTCTCTCTCTCATGGCAAAAGCAAACAATCCGGCAAATCGTGTAACATTTGGGCGAGATATCCTGAAAATGGAATGGGTTCGTTCCGGTAAAAGCTCAGCCTACGAATTCGTTATAAAGTTGCGGGAGTTACTGTATTCGGGAAAATGCATCAAGTTGGCTGAGGGGATGGCTTGACAATTCCTGGCAGGCGAAACAAACTACAACCATGAGGGAACTCCTCGAACGCCTGTTTCAAATCGATTTTATCAAAGGGCTTGCGGTGACCTTCCGGATGCAGCATCCCAAGGAAATCGTTACCGAGCAATACCCCCTTGAGCGGCCGATGGTGGCCGAGCGTTACCGCGGCGCGCCCCGTCTGAACAACAACCCCGAAACCGGTGAAACGCTGTGCATTGGCTGCAATCTGTGCGCCCTGGCTTGCCCGGAAAACCTCATCGTCGTGGGATGGTCGAGGGACGATGCAACCCGCCGTAAAGTGCTTACGCACTTTACCTATGACACCTCGCGCTGCATGTTCTGCGGTTTGTGCGAGGATGCCTGCCCCACCGATGCCTTGGAATTGACTCAGGATTTCGAAATGGCTTACTACACTCGCGAAGGAGCCATCTGGGACCGTCACCGTTTGGAGCAAGGACCCACACCCGCGCGTTATACACGTTAAAGTTTATTGCATGGAACTTCGCAAAGATCCCATCACTCAGAGCTGGGTCATCCTGGGACAAAGAGAAGCCGTTGCGGAGATTCCAGAGCTGTGCCCCTTGGAGCCTGCAGAGATCGAGAAAATTCCCGCCATCATGACCTGGCCTGCCGCGGGGCCTCGGCAGGTCCGAGTGATTCCACACCCTGAACCGCTGTATCACGTCGAAGGCGACCCGGGAAGATTAGCTGAGGGAATGTACGACAAGATGGGTGCCCTCGGTGCCCACGAAGTTGTTGTCGAAACTCCTCAACACGATCGGCGCTTGTCTCAGTTCAGCGATGAAGAAATCGAGCGCGTGCTCTGGGTATGGGCTTCGCGCATTGCCGACCTAAAGAGAGATGCGCGCTTCAAATACGTGAGCGTGTTCAAAAATCAGGGCGCGCTTGCCGGAGAAGAGTGGCCCCACGCCCATTCCCAGGTAACCGCCACCATTTTTGTGCCACGCCGCATTAAATACGAACTGAATTCCTCTCACGAATGGTTCAAGGACAAAGAACGATGCATCTTCTGCGACATGGTGCGCCAGGAAGAGAAGCAAGGAAAGCGCATCGTGGATGTGCAGGGGGACTACTACGCGTTGTGTCCCTACGCCTCGCGCGTGCCTTATGAAATCTGGCTGCTGCATCGGCGTCACAATCACACCTTCGAACAACCGCGGCCCGGCTCCAACCGCCGTCAATTAGCGGCGCTCCTCGGAAGAGTCTTGCGCCGCCTGGAAAAAGTTGCGCCCGCCTATCACCTCGTGGTCCACACTTCGCCGAGCACGATGAACAAGAAGGGCGAATTGGCAGGCTACTGGAAAACGCTGGCAGATGACTACCACTGGCACATCGAAATCCTGCCCATCCTCGAAAAGCGCAGCAAGTCCTACAGCATCAAAGAAGTCTACTTCAATGCCGAATTGCCGGAACAAGCGGCATCCAACTTACGCTCCCTGGACCCGAATTCATGACGCCCTCCCGCCCCAATCGGAACGAAAAGGGCGGCATCCTGGTTAAGCTGATTGTTCTACTGTTCCTCGGAATTTTCTTTCTGGCTCTGTATTTTGTACGCCACCCCATCTTCCGTTTTATGGCCGAGTCCTGGGTTATCGAGGATCCTCTCGAAAAATCGGATGCTCTGATTGTTTTGAGCGACGATAATTTTTATGCGGACCGCGCCACGCGCGCGGCAGAATTGTTCAGGGAAGGGAAGGCGCCGCTTGTCGTGGCGTGCGGTAGAAGGTTGAGGCCGAGCGCAGGCATCGACGAATTGATGGAACACGACTTGATCGAGCGCGGCGTGCCCAAAGACAGGATTTTGCGCTTTGCAGAGGACGCCGATAGCACACGGGATGAGGCCGAAGCGTTGGCAAAGCTCGCTAAAACCAAGAAATGGCGAGCAGCCATTGTGGTCACCTCGAATTACCACACTCGGCGCGCCCGCTATATCTTCCGCCGGGTTTTTCCACAGGGCATTGAAGTGCGCATTGCCAGCGCTCGCGACGGCGACTTTGATCCGCAGAATTGGTGGCAGAAACGCAAGTCAACCAAGGTCTTTATGCGAGAGATTGCTGCTTTGCTCGAAACGATCTGGGAGTTACACTCGGGACAAGCGAAACGTCCCGCATCTCAAGGGATTGTGGAGGGGAGAGCACTAACTCCACAATCCTTGGTATAGCTATTCAGGAAACGCCCTATATTTGCTGTCTGCCTTTCTTGTTTACAGCCTCTGCGTACTGTAATATGGTGACTCTTCTGAGTCGCAGCTTCCCAACCAGCCCTGCGATGAGCGGCTTCGAAAATCCAATTTTCGATGTCGAGGTGTCTGATGTGGAAGAAAGATGATGCAAAGATTCTAGGCGTTGCCGAAAATTCCGCCGCCGCTTCGGGGTTTGCAAGGCCACTGGGCTCTGATTCTTCAAATTCATTTTCAGATTCTCCGCGCGCCTCTGCCAGTATCAGCCAGGGAATCAGAATCAAGGGCGAGGTCACTGGAACCGAAGACCTTTTTGTGGATGGCTACGTGGAAGGCAAGCTGAATCTCACCGCCGACTCTTGCTTGACGGTTGGTCCTAACGGAAACGTGAAAGCGGACCTGGTTGCGCGTGAAATCGTTGTGCGGGGAAAAGTCGAGGGAAAAGTCATCGCGCGAGATAAGTTGCAAATCGGAAGCACCGGCGAGATTAACGGCGAAGTGCAGACCGGCCGCCTGGCCATCGAAGACGGAGCCACGCTGCGAGGGAAAGTAGAGGCAGGCAAAGTCGAGATGAGCAGGTCCGCTGAGACTAAAACCGCCGCCGCAGCTGCGGCCGCGGCCACCACCACCAAGCCCTCGGCACAGCCCGCCTTCGGTTCCGAAACAGCTGCGGACTAAATTACGATGAGCTTTCTCAATAAACTTGGAATTGGCATCGGCTCCTCAGAGGGAGTCCGGCGTGAGGTCACGGGCCCGATTCATTTGGCCGGTCGCGCACATACTCCTGGCGCTGGTTCTCCCGCGGCCGGTGCCGCTCGCGCTCCTGTTCAAGAGGAATCCAACCGTCTCTCCAACGGTTTGAAGGAACTCTTGTGGAATTTGGATGGTTTGGAGCGGGGCACACTGCTGGACCTGGGGCCTGCCTGGCAAATCACTCTGAGCTTCTTCATTGAGCGGGGGTTCCGCGTTTCTGCCGAAGACATCCTTCGCTCTTGGAAAGAATTTCTGAGCCAGGAAGAGGCGCGTTTGAAACAGGACTTTGCGGCTGGCGAAACGCCCGAGATGACTCCTAGCGCCAGGGCCGCGCGCTTCCTCAAGGAGAATTTGCAATATCCCCGCAGCTCCTTCGATGCCGTGCTCCTTTGGGATCTGCTGGATTACATGGAGCAGGCCTTGGTCAAACAAGTGGTAGCGAGCCTGACGGAGTTATTGCGTCCTGGCGGCGTGGTCTTTGCCATGTTCCACAGCAAGAAGCCGGAAGGTTTCCAGCGCTATCGCGTCCTGGATTCGAGTACTCTGCAAATGGTGCCGACCGCTGTCGTTTGCCCGGCGCAGCGCGTTTATCAGAACAGGGAAATTCAGGATCTCTTCGGCCGTTACCGCACCATGAAATCCTTCATCGGTCGCGACCAGCTGCGCGAGACTCTTTTCATAAAATAGCCAAAAACCTTTTGATTAGATCCTTCATTAAGACCGGTGAGACAACCTGTCAATTGTGACGGTTCGCCAATTTTTCTCTTGCGTCAAGCGATTTCCAGGAGTACAAGCGTGGCGTGAGCTTGTCGGGCTCCGGAGGGGAATATGACTCCACCGGGCTTAGAGCTGCACCAAAACTGGGCGCACCACTTTTGCGGTGCGAGTCGCTCGAGAAAGACGCGTGCTGCTTGCGCGCTTTCCGAAGCGACACAGTGATTAACAAGAAGGGGAGCCGTCAGGCTCCCCTTCTTGTTTCGGTACGCCGAGCATGTCCGATAGCTTGGAGGTGCAAGTCCTCTTCACAACCGGATGGAGGTGGTGATAGCGAAGCGCAAGGGCCTCGCCGCGAGGTAAGGCCTGAAAGAAGCGTGGAACAAAGCCGCGAGCCGATGAACAAGAACTGGATGCGAGGCAGGCAGTGTTCGGGCGAGCTGGCGAATGGCAGCGAAGCCCCTATCCATCAAGAGCACCCTCTGTCCAACGCTTACTCTGCTTCGCTCGGACTTCCCGAGCTCGCTGTTCGTGGCTAGCTCAACCCACCGAATCGCTGGATGCGGACGCGGTAATGTGGCAGGGGCGAGTGGGTGACCACCCCCCCTATGCCGATCGAATGGAATTGAGGATCACTGCTTCGATGTGGTCTTGTGGTGGCGATGGCGTTGCGCCGTGTTCGTTCGCCGGTGATGATGGCGGTCCTTTGAAGACGCCTGATTCGTCGCTTTCTTCTGTGAATCGGCGGTTGTTTCAGTGGTTGACTGCTTGGCGTTCGCGCTGTGGGCTGGATACAAAATCAGCGCTCCCGCGAGCAACAGAAGATTCAAAACACGCTTCATTCCCTGGTCTCCTTCTTACAACAAGACCTGGACGCGAGTCCAGGCACGCGCCTGCGAAGCAGGAAACATCGTCGTGAGATGTGCGGCTTAGGCTGCATAGTTGCTCCGAAGAATCCCCCGCCGCTTGGGCATGGGGAGTCGTCAACTTGTGATTGAATACGGACACAGGCTGACCGAGCGTCCCTCGGCGTCCCGACAGAACCGCTTGGTTTTTGCGGATCCCATCGAGAGCTGGAGCTTATCACAAAATTTCGTCCGGAGCCTTATATCCCCATGCCTTTACGGCTCCATTTGGTAACGAAAAAGTCTCCGCGGGCGCAAGCACATAGAAATTCGCGGCTTCTGAACGACAACCAGAATTCACGTTTCGGATGTACACAGACTATGCAGGTCCGGCGAGGTCCAATTCCCGGCAGTTTGCTCAGTTCCCGACCTTCAGCTGTTCGAGCAACCGGATGGTATCGCGTTGGTTGGCAATAATTTGCGCCTGCCACAAAAGCGCAATGGACATCACGCTCATGATGAGAAGGCAGAAGATAAGGGCAAGCCCCACGTGAGACTCACGAATCTCGCTTCGAAAAACACGGCGAATCCATCCCATGGGGGGATACTCCCAGTACTCGTCTCACGTTTCCCTATGGCAGGTGGGGGGGACTCGCCGCCTCTTCATAAAGAGGCCGAGCAATCGAAGCGCCACGTTTCAGATCCCCCTCACGTCTACCCATCACACAGAAAACAAATCATTTGCTCGTTAATGATGGATTTTTCTTTTCTTGGCGTCAAAAAAGCACCTGTGCAAACTTACTCTCTCTTGTGCAACTCTTTTTCTCACCTGTGCAGATTCGGCGCGACGCTCTCCAGCACTTGCTCCCAAATGCCAGGCGATTTCAATGGGAATTGTTGTGATCGCGGGTATCCTCGCCCGTCCGTTGGAGCTTCGGCAGCTCGTCCTGCCAGCAAAATGCTCCGGTCGCAGAAAGGAAACAGCTTGGGAGCAACGTCCTCCGTTGCGATCGCCACGGAAGGAGCATGGTACCGAAGCGCGCGGTCATACAATCTTGAGAGCGCCGCCACACAACGCTGGGTGCTCGCGCCCATAGCGGCTGACCAGAGCATTCCGTGCTGCCGAAACTCGATTCCCCGCTTCCGGCCATCCGCCAGGAATCGCTCGGTTTGCGCTTGCGAGGCGCCGGCAAGGAAGAATAGCTCATCAAAATCGCGTTGCCGCACCGATTCTGCTTCACGCGGAGGCAGCCCGGTGTTTTGAACTAGTTCGCGGCCAGAAAGCGAGCGCAAAGTGACAATGGGGACTCCAGTCTCTTGGGAAAGGGCCTCTAGCTCCTCCGCCGCCGCTGGCAATGGCTTTGCAATGGGAATGCAGGTAAACCGGCCCAGGCGCAGCGTCGAGGCCTTTGCAGAGTGGGAGCCAGCGGAATCCGGACGTAAGTGAAAATAATCTTCGGGTAGATAGACGCCGCAGCCGTCTTCTGCAATGAATGGGTGGGCATGGCCCAGTTTTCGGCGCGGCTCATCGAACTGGAGCCGCGAGCGGCTTGTCAGCCAAACCGACGGTATTCCCTCATGGTCCAGCGCGGCCGTGAATTCGGCAAAGCCTGCCGCGCTTTTTCCTCGCTCGGGAAGAAGCGTGTCGACCGCAACGTAAAGAACGCTGGAGGTTTGCCGCAAACGTATCTCCGCTACTGGAATCTACTGGAAAGTTCATTGTAGCGGAATTGGATTGCGCTTAGCGTCTTGAACGAAAAAGAAAAGGCGGGCAAAAGCTTCTGCCCGCCTTGATTACACCCGGCTCAGATAGCCAGGGTTCTCCTCTTATGTTAGTTGCCAGACTTCGTCGCGGCTGGCGCCCCCTGCGAATTCACTTTCGGGACGCTCACGTAGCCGCTGATGGTGTCTTTCCCGATCTTGTTGATGACGATCTCCTCGGGAATGTGGGTGCCCGTGGTATAGAAGAAAATCGGCTCGTTGGCCGCGCGGTTCTTCTTCTCGAAGCGCTTGTCTTCCACCACCATAGCCAGGTTGAACTGGTTCCGCTTCTCGTTCACGCCCTTCAGTTCAACCGTCACATTGGCGACCTTCTGTGGCCGGTTCTTGCCGGTAATTGTAAACTCGGTGTAATCCCGCTCGCCCATACGGCGCAGCTGGTCAATTTCGTCGTGGTTGCGGGCGATCAGCGTTCCCATCTCGCTCTTGGCCATCTTCAGGTCTTCGCGGGTAGTATCTAGGTCGGTACGCACGCCTACAACCTTCGTATCCACTGTCTTGACGTCATCGGTTGATGCCTTCGTGGCTAGTTCGGAATGCACGGAAGTATCGAGCGCCGTAACCTTCTGATTGGTTTCGTCGGCCAGCTTCTCGGCTTCCGCCCGGGCCTTCTTGAGCTGCCCCTGCGTGATCTTCAGCTTATCGGTGACCACCTTCAGGTCGCCTTGAAAGTCCGTATTCGCCTTTTCATCCTGCGCCAAACGGTCCTTCAAAGAGGACATATCCTGTTGAACCTGCTGCTGGGTTGTTTTCAATTGTGCTGCCACTGCTTGCTGGGTGCTATCCAGCTTCGACGACGCACTCCAGCCGAAAGCCAATCCACCTAATGCAATCAACCCGAGAACCACCATCGCGGGAAGCTGCCAGGAAGAACCGCTCTTCTCATCCAGTATCATTTGATCTTCTGACATAAGTTTACTTTCTCTCCTCGCCCCTAGGGGCACTTGCCGGGTGCACCGGCTTTAAAAGAAACTCATGCATGCCTCCATCCAAAGAAGCGAAGCCTAAAACTGCGGTAACTCATAGATGGATAGAAGCTTGCCTGAGAAGTCTACCACTAGCGTAGTACTATACCTTGCAAAGATTACGTGAAAACACGCAAACAGCATATTTTTTGCGTCCCAGAACTTCAGTAACCCCAATACTAACCGTGAAGCGGCGCGGGCCGGCGACTGGGCCCGCGCCGCAAGCTCGCGAAAAAAGCCCTCCGAAGGAACTCCTCCGCTCCGTCTAAACCTGGTTGGGCTGGAGGGGGCACCTAAAGGGACAGACGCGCCGCTCACGACACCTACGCTCCAATACTTTCCTAAGGTATTTACCTGCTTTTCGCCGCCATGTAGGGTTTTACCCCACATATATTTCAAGAATAGGCCTTTGTCCGACTATCGCGCAATACGCAAATACGGTCCTCCGTTCGGTGCACTCCAGCCTCCGAGCGGTTCGTGGTTCTCGGAGGTTCCCACTTTCCGGGTGCGGGTTTTGAATTCGTTTAGACTACCAGCCTATCCCACGCAAAACATTGCCGCTTAATATACCGTTGATTTATAATTAACTCTGTGGTACACACCATTGGCCCGTCGGGGCGGATATTTCTCTGCCCGGTTTGCGACTATGAATATGAACGGCCTTCAACAACCTCCTCGCTCTTGCTCCCGAGCATCACTGTTCTCTGCGTCCTCTGTGACCTCGATTGTACCTCCAGTTTTTGCGTATTCACAGTTACTTATAGATTAAATATTTTTCAATATATTCCTGCGAAAACAACCCCCCCGGGGGGCTGCCGTCGGGAAGTTAAAGTATTACTTGAACTCAACGCCAAGCGTCCGCAACTCGGCGTAAAGCTGTTGCGGCGACTGAAACACAGTGCCGCGCATGCCAAGCCTTTCGGCCGCCTGCGCATACTCAGCGACATCGTCCACATAAACGGCCTCCTGTGCCCGAACCTTGCACGCCTCCAAGGCTTCCTTGTAGAGCAGCGGATTCGGCTTGCTCGCGCCCACCTGGCAGGAGTAGATGCGGACAGGGAAGAGCCCAAAAAACGGAAAAGTCCCTTCCATATGAGCAACATGCAGCGGGTCCGTGTTGGACAGGACCGCCAGGCGATATCTCTTCGCCAGCTGCTCCAGCAATCCGTTGTCGTGAATGGGAGTAGGATCCAGGGCGCGGTTCCAAACTTCCACGAACCGCTCGAAAGGGAGGTTGCTGCCGAGACGCTTGGACACATGCAAATGCCAGTCCCGCGGCGAGATGCGGCCCTCCTGCCAATCCTTCCAGCGCGGGTCCTTTTGCAAAACCGACCAGACCTCTTCCGGGGAGAGAGCCAGTCCCTCGGCGAGGCCGCTCATCGCGCGGGCCACATCCACGCGAATCAGCACGCCGCCAATATCAAAAAGGATGGCCCGCAACTTGGCTGCTGGCACGACTTATTCTTTCTCGGCCTCGGGCAGCGAGGCAGAACGATTGGCGTTTATTTCGTGGAGTTGACGCCGCGCGCGCAGGATGCTGATGATCGCTGGCGAAATCGAAAGGAGAATTACAACAGCAATTACGTAGTGGATGCGCTGCGCGATGTTAGGGATCAAATGACCGAGGAAATAGCTTCCCAGGATCATGGTTCCCACCCAAAAAATGCCGCCGAAAATGTCGAACGCAACGTAGCGCCAGTACGGCATCCGCGCCGCGCCCGCAACCGGCGGACAAAACGTGCGAATGATGGGAACAAACCGCGCGAGAACAACGGCGCGGCCGCCGTACTTCTCGTAGAAATCATGCGCCCGCTGCAAATGGCTGCGCCGAAAGAAAAAAGAATCTTCGCGCCGGTGGAGTGCCGCTCCCGCCGAGCGCCCGATCCAGTAGCCAATCTGGTCGCCTATGATAGCGCAGGCCATCACCGGCAGAAGCAGGAACTTCAGCGGAACTACGCCGCCGGCGGAAAGAATGCCCGCAGTGACGAGCAGGGAATCTCCGGGGAGGAAAAAGCCGACAAAAAAGCCCGTTTCGACAAAAACGATTGTGCAGATGAGCGGGGCGCCGCCCGCGCGGATTAATTCACGGAGTCCGTTGGGGTCAAAAAGTCCGTGGAAGAAATGACGGATGGCCTCAAGCACTCAGAACCGTTCCTCGCAGCGGAAAAATGAAATGTTGCCCGTGAGGGAACTGGCACAAGTCCGCGCGTGCGCAACCCCGTCACAGCACTGCGTCCTATACGGTAGCAGAAAACGCCGGCATCCTGCCCACATTCGTGCCACAAGAAGATCAAGCTGCCAACGACCGCCAGCAAGACGCCAAAGCGAATCATGCCTGCACCTCCGTCAGCCACGGGTGACTTCTCTTTCTGAGCACCCGCCGCGCTTCCAGCGGAAGTTCCGCGTCCGCCTTTTGTTCGAGCAATCCTTCAACGCGAGGCAGCGCACGGAGGGTTGCTGCGGCTCCCGCCTCAATCGCTTCATCGGCGCGCGCAAAATCGTCCCAAGCCAAAAACTGAACATCTGGGCGAAGGACAAGATCCGCGTGGCGCTCCCATAATTCGAGCTGGTGCTTTTGCGCCGCGCCAACTGCGCGCGTGACCACCTGAAAAATATTTGTCGGCGCTCCGCGATGGCCATCTTGCATGCCAACGGAAACCGCAATCACGGTTCGCGCGCCGAGCTGGCGTGCGGCGTGCGTTGGAACAGGCGCCACAAGGCCGCCATCCGCAAGACACCGCGTGCCAATCTCCACCGGTTCGAACAGGCCGGGGAAGGCGCAGCTTGCCCGAATCGGGTCCACCAGGTTTCCTTGGGTGAAGACTACTGGCTCGCCGGAAGACAAATCTGTAGCCACTACGGCAAGAGGAATCTGCAGATCTTCGAATTGGCGCGAACCGAACATGCGCTCGACGAGCGCGCCGAGGCGCTGGTTGCTCGCAAGACCCAACCGCGACACGCGCCACCGCGCGATGTCGCGGAAGCGCACCGCCCGGCAGATCTCGATAATGCGCTCGAGCGGCGCGCCGCTCGCATAAGCCGCGCCGAGGATGCTGCCCACGCTGCTGCCCGCGATGTGGGACACTCGGATTTGGCGTTGTTGCAAGACTTTCAAGACGCCAAGGTGCGCAAATCCCCGCGCAAAGCCCCCACCCAGGGCCAGTCCGATGCCTGGCCGCTGGGACGGTGTCCCTGTCCGCGAGTGCATCTTCTCCTGCGCAGAATGGTGCTGCGGCTTCATGGGGAGAAGGATGCAAGGCGCAATCGTTTCGGGCTATGGCCCGGCCGTCCTGCGGACACAGTACGAATGTACTTTGGTGGTGGTCCTTTCTAAGCCTGGATAGCCGGCGTGAAACAGTACGAACTTACTAGTTCCGTACCCTCTCTGTACCATTGTGAGCCGCAATTCTCCGCGCGATTCTCTCCTTGTCACGCTGAAGTTCTGCGGGGTAGAGAGAATGGAAAGCGCGTTCAAGGCTTGGATTGGGCAGCCGGTCGTTCTTCAGGTGGCATTGGGCGACATCAAAGTGCCGCTGCGAGGGAAGCTGCTGAAGGATGGAAGCGACACGGTGCGCATGCGCATTGGGGAAGGCTGGGACGTAGACATTTACAAGACCATGATCCTGGCAGTGGAGGAGGACCGCATGGTCCTTCTGCCATCGTAAGGGGCGCAGACATGAAGACACAAGAGCTGAAATACGTGACCCGGCGGCGGGCGGCGGTCCTGCTAGGGCTGTCGGAACAGGAGCTGAGCCGGATTTCCAGCGAATCCGGTTTTGGCCACAAAGAAGTTTCAGGCGAAGAAGAAGAGACCTATTTCACTTACGAAGAGTTACGCCAGATTTGCATGCTGGCCGTGAACCACGTGCACTAAGACAGGCGGCGGGATAAACCTGCCGTCACAAAATAACGAGTTTCCTCCGGCCCCCCTCGGCAGTACCCCCACCCGGGTCGCTCCCCCCAGCGACCCGGGTTTTTCTTGGTACGCATCCTCATCTCAGTTCAACGAGTTAGGGACTTCAAGTAATACCTTAATCACCTCAATCTTTGTCGGACACAGTACAATCGCAGCGCGGCACCATGCTGAATGCGCGCTAAGTCCAAGCCGAATAACTACTTCCGACCGTAGCACGCCTGCGCGATAGCTCGCCTACCGCGGCTCGGAAATCATTTGACAGGCCTGCGGGAGATGAAGAAACTTGGCGGCGCAAAAGACACGTGCGCAAAGGATGGTTTGGACCATGAACAAGCAGGAAGCAAAGGCCAGGGGCAAAGTCGTATGCGGATTCATGGGCGCTTTGCTGCTTTCTTTTGGAATTGGCGCGGCGAGATTTGTTCTCGCGCAAGAGGCGTCGTATGACGTGGTGATCGCAAACGGACGGGTTATGGATCCGGAATCGGGTTTGGATGCCGTGGGCAATGTGGGAATCAGCGGCGGAAAAATCCGAGCGATCAGCAGCGGCGCATTGAAGGGGAAGCAGACGATTGATGCGAAAGGACTGGTTGTCGCGCCGGGATTTATTGATTTACACGAGCATGGACAAGAGCCGCGGAATTACCAGTTTCAGGCGCACGATGGAGTGACGACTTCGCTTGAACTTGAGGCAGGAACGGACGACGTCGACAAGTGGTACAGCGCGCGGGAAGGGAAGTCGCTGATCAATTTTGGCGTGAGCATCGGGCACATCCCCGTGCGCATGAAAGTGATGCACGATCCCGGTACGTTTCTGCCGACCGGAGACGCCGCGCACCGTGAGGCAACGGCAGAAGAGCTTTCCAGCATGGCGGATCTGATGGAAAAAGGATTTTGGCGCGGCGCTCTGGCTGAGGGAATGGGCGTGAATTACACCGCCGCCGCGTCGCACGCGGAAATCGTGGAAATGTTCCGCATCGCCGCCAAGTACGGAGCGTCGGTGCATGTCCATTTGCGCTATGCTGGAATTAAAGAACCAATGACGGGGCTTGCGGGAATCGAGGAAGTGATTGCGGCCGCTGCGGCAACTAGCGCGCCTCTGCATGTCGTTCACATCACCAGCATGGGGCTGAAGAACACGCCGCAACTGATCGAGATGGTTGCCGGAGCGAAGAAGCAAGGCCTTGACGTCACCACGGAATGCTATCCCTACACGGCGGGGAGCACGGCGCTGCAATCGGCGATTTTCGATCCGGGTTGGCAGGAAAGCATGGGAATCACATTCAAGGATGTGCAGTGGGCGGAGACAGGCGAGCGGCTCACCGCGGAAACGTTCGAAAAGTACCGCAAGGCAGGCGGCATTGTTGTGATTCACTCCATTCCGGAAGAAGCGGCGCGCGCGGCGGTGGCGAATCCCATGGTGATGATTGCGAGCGATGGCATGCCGATCACCGGAGCCAAAGTCCATCCCCGGGGGCAAGGCACGTTCTCGCGCGTGCTGGGGCACTACGTGCGCGAAGAAAAAGCGCTGGATTTGATGACCGGGCTGAGGAAGATGACGCTGATGCCAGCGCAGAGATTGGAGAAGCGCGCGCCCGGGTTCAAGGATAAAGGAAGAATTCGCGTGGGAGCGGATGCGGACATCACGGTATTCGATCCGAATCGCGTGGTCGATAAGGCGACTTACGAAGAGCCGCTGCAATACTCCGAGGGGATTCAATTCGTCTTGGTGAATGGAGTTTCGGTCGTCACAGACGGGAAACTCGTTGACGGCGTATTCCCAGGCCGCGCAGCGCGCGCACCGATTTCTCAATGATTGCTTTGGAAGATTTCGGTACCGGCTAGAGTAGGACAATTTCGTCGCTGAAGTCGCTCGCCTTGCGCTTGCGCCTGAACATGGCCTAACTCCCCGCGGACTCCAGAATGCGCCCGATCGCGGCCGTCAGCCGCCTCCACTTGGTGGTTTCTTTTCCGAGTTGCTTGCGGCCGGCGGAGGTGAGCGAGTAAAAGCGCGCCTTACGGTTGTTGGAGGAGGTTCCCCACTTCGCGCAGATCCAGCCGCGGTCCTCCAGCCGTTGGAGCGCAGGATAAAGCGCGCCGTGTTCTACCAGCAGTTCCTCGTCGGACGTTTGTTGGATGGCGCGCGCGATGCCCTGGCCGTGCTGCGGCCCGAAAAGGAGCGTGCGCAGAATGAGCAGGTCGAGCGTGCCTTGAAGGAGTTCGAGGCGGTCTTTGGTTCGTGGTGGCGCTTCTTGGGTAGACATTTGACCTGAGTGTAGGCACGCTTGGGTAAGATGTCAACCCAAATCTGCGCCAGCTGGAGCCCAGCCGGGGAGTGAATCGAGGCAGGACGGAAGCAGACGTGAGAGACAAAAACTCGATGCGCGCGAGGACGCGACCTTCGCTAGGCTCGGCCCAAAAACTGCTATATAGTTCTGCGCACGGGATAAGGATGGAAGGGGCCTTTTGCGGTCCGGGGCAAACAACCTGGTCAGTAGATTGTGGAACTAAAGAACGGGTCTAAAGACGCGCCACCACAGAGAAGAAAGGATACGCCTTGACATTTGCCGCTGCCGATTGG
The DNA here is from genome assembly GCA_003224085.1 of Acidobacteriota bacterium. GTDB lineage: Bacteria > Acidobacteriota > Terriglobia > Acidiferrales > UBA7541 > Acidiferrum. The sequence continues at coordinate 18,901 of QHYK01000119.1, forward strand.
GCTGCCGTCGTTGGCTACCTGATCATCACGCTGATTCTTGGGCTGTATTTCCGAGGCCGCTCCGGAAAAAGCACGGAAGATTATTTCGTCTCGGGCCGCAACGTTTCGTGGTGGCTCGCGGGAACATCCATGGTGGCGACGACGTTTGCCGCGGACACGCCGCTGGTGGTTACCGGCTTGGTCTATCGAAACGGCATCGCGGGGAATTGGTTTTGGTGGAGCTTTTTGCCCTCGGGCATGATGACCGTGTTTCTGTTTGCGCGTTTGTGGCGCCGCTCTGGCCTGCTGACGGATGTGCAGTTTGCGGAAATGCGCTATGCCGGAAAACCGGCGGCGTTTTTGCGCGGCTTTCGCGCGCTGTACCTCGGCTTGTTGATGAACTGCCTGATTCTTGGCTGGGTCACCAAAGCGATGACCGCGATCGTGGCTGCCAGTTTGGGGACCAACGAAAGGACGGCGTTGTGGATTTGCGTCTTCTTCCTGATTCCATTTACTGGTTTGTACGTCACTCTTGGCGGGCTGTGGGGCGTGTTGTGGACGGACCTTTTTCAATTTGTGCTCAAGATGGCTATCGTGATTGTGATCGCCTGGTACGGGCTCGACGCCATTGGCGGGATGCACGTCATGCTGGGCAAGCTCGACGCGATGCGTGCGGCAGCGGGACCTACGGCGAGTGATCCCACAGCGTTCCTTCCGGATTTTTCCCGGCCGTTCACCTACCAGGCGATGTGGGCGCTTCCTGTAATCACTTTCGCGGTGTTTCTTGGCGTGCAGTGGTGGGCGTTTTGGTATCCGGGCGCCGAGCCGGGCGGCGGCGGGTACATCGCGCAGCGCATTTTCAGCGCGCGCGACGAACGCAACGGTTTGCTGTCGGTACTGTGGTTCAACGTCGCGCACTATGCGCTTCGTCCATGGCCGTGGATACTGGCGGCTTTGGCGGTGATTGTTTTGTATCCCGGGCTCGCGCAGCCTGAACCAGCGTACATGCGCATCGTTGCGGAACACTTGCCGCACGCGCTGCGCGGCGTCGTGTTTGCGGGGTTCCTGGCGGCGTTTATGTCCACGGTGGCCACGCAACTCAACTGGGGCGCGTCGTACCTGGTCGCGGATTTTTATCGTCGCTTTGTGAAGCGCGATGGCAGGGAAGAACATTACGTCTTTGCCTCGCGCCTGGCGACCGGGTTGTTGGTGGTTGCGTCGGCGTACGTCTCTGCGCAACTCGGCTCGATCGTCTCAGGCTGGGAAACTGTTCTGAGGGTCGGCGCCGGCACGGGAGGCGTGTACCTGCTGCGCTGGTATTGGTGGCGGATCAATGCCTGGAGCGAAATTTCAGCCATGGCCACCGCCATTGTCGTAACGACAGCGCTTTCTTTGGTGAAACCTTTTTCAGGCTCGGAGGCGGTACTTTTCGCCAAGGAAACATTAGTTGTAACCGTGGTGACGTCGTTGGTTTGGGTTGTTGTGACTTTCCTGACCCAGCCGGAGCGGGAAGACGTGCTGGTAAAGTTCTATCGAAAGGTGCGGCCGTATGTTGCGGGATGGAAACCAGTGGCGCGTTTGGCGCCGGACGTTCCACCGACGCGAGACCTCGGACGCAACCTGCTATCGTGGGCGCTGGGCTGCGGCATGGTGTATCTGGCGCTGTTTGGTTCGGGCAAGATGCTGTTGGGGAAGATTGGGTTTGGTTTTGTGCTGCTGGTGCTCGCTGCAATTTGTGCGGCGCTGCTCTCGCGGCTGATGCCGCGCGCGAACGAGTGGAGCGCGGATTGAGATGGCGAAGACGGCCCAGCCGGCCCGGGCGGACAAAGGCACTCACAACGCAGTCCTGGCCGGATTTCTCGGCTGGACATTCGACGCGTTCGATTTTTTCGTCCTGACGTTTGTTTTGGCGCCCATCGCGGCGGAATTTGGCAAGACCATCCCGGCGATGGCGCTGACCATCACTGCGAGCCTCGCCACGCGATGGATTGGAGCGATTTTCTTCGGTTTGCTGGCGGATCGCTACGGGCGGCGCATTCCGCTGATTGTCAACATCCTGTATTACTCGCTGATTGAAGTTCTCTCCGGACTCGCTCCGAACTATCGGGTCTTTTTTATCTTGCGCTTGCTCTATGGCATCGGAATGGGAGGCGAGTGGGGCGTGGGAGCTTCGCTCACCATGGAATCCATCCCCGCGAAATGGCGGGGGTTGATTTCCGGATTGTTGCAAGAGGGCTACGCGTTGGGATTCCTGCTGGCGGCGGGCGCGTACCGGCTTGTCTATCCGCATTGGGGATGGCGACCCCTGTTTTTTGCCGGCGGATTGCCGGCGCTGCTCACGCTTTTCGTGCGGGCAAAAGTGAAAGAGCCGGAAGCCTGGCATCGTTCGCGCACGGATTGGTCGAATTATCGCCGAGCGATCTTTGCGAATGGGCAGCGCTTTTTGTATCTCGTTGTACTTATGGCGATGGTGAATTTCATCTCGCACGGCACCCAGGACATGTATCCGACGTACCTGCAACAGCAGCATGGTTTCAGTCCGCGGCGAACATCGGACCTAACGGCATTTTCCATGGTCGGTGCGATTTGCGGCGGATTAGCGTTCGGATATTTTTCTGACCACAAGGGGCGGCGGCGTGCAGTGGTGACGGCTCTGCTCCTGGGTTGTTTGCTCATTCCAATGTGGGTGTTCGCTCCGAATCTTCCACTGATTGTGGCGGGGGGATTCCTGATGCAATTCATGGTGCAGGGCGCCTGGGGCGTCATTCCGGCGCACATCAACGAACTGTCGCCCGATGCGCTGCGCGGATTTTTCCCCGGCCTGGCGTACCAACTCGGTGTGTTAATTGCTTCGGGCAGTGCGTATTTTGAGGCGCGGATGGCCCATTTCATGAGCTATGGTCGCACCATGGGGCTTTTCGCGTTGATCGTTCTTCTAGTCGGAGCGGTGGTTGTTTGGTTTGGCCCCGAAGATCATCGCGTAGAGTTCGGAAGAGGCGGCTGAAGCGAGAAAAACGCCAAGGCGGTTAAGGAAGGTAAAATTGTTCTTCCAGGATGCAGCTACGGTGAGATTTTCTGGTCGGCTGCCGAAGTATTTACAGCTGTCGTTGGTGTTGGAGTTGAAGCGTCCCGGTGAAGGGAGATAGATTTCGCGGGTGATAAGGCCATACAGGTATATGATGGCACCAACGGCTGGAAGCTGAGGCCATTCCTGGGACGCAGAGATGTGGGCGTTCTCGGCTAATGAGTTGAAGGCAGCTGCCATTTCTCTCCTCACGGCTACGAAGCCGCAATAAGCATTCGGGCGAAAGTGCGGGTAGAATATTCCGGACAGTCATTGAGAATCAATCAGGGCGACCGCTTCGCTCTGGAAGGAGTTCACGTGAACAAAACCAAATTTGCAAGAAGGTTGGCGCGTTGGCGTGCATGTTTGTTTCTCGGTGCGATACCAGCGCTGACGCCGGCGCAAAGTGTTCCGCCCGCAACGGAGCAGCCGCCGCACAAGGCCTCCCCCGCGGTTCGCGGAAAGAAAGCGGTCGGCCCGATGGATGATTTTGCCGGGTTGACTCTCACGGATGAGCAGAAGGCGAAGATTGACAAGATCCACGAGGACACAAAGTCGCGTTTAAATGTGGTGGCCAAAGACCAAAAGTTAAGTCCGGAGCAGAAGGACGCGTTCCTCCAGGGCTTCCTGCGCAATGAGCACACTCAGATATTCCAGGTGCTCACACGGGAGCAGCAGCTAGAAGTTCGCAAGAAGGTCTTTGCCCGCCGCGCGGCTGCCATGAAAGAACAAGAGGAAAAAAAGCAGTCCCAGCCGAAGTAATAACAACTGAAGGACAGCGGCGCGCATGACTCCCAGGCGTGCTGTAGATGTGGCAAGGTTACCGCTTGAGCCTGTGGGTCATGCCCTTGCGTGGGGGCTTGCGAATTATGAGCTGGCTCCGCTGGCGCTCTGCATCGAACTCATCGCCCGGCAACCAAGCGATCAAATTGGGCTGCGAAGCCGCCTGTACTCCGAGCTGATACCCAAACATCGCCAACTTTGCATGGCCCGAGAAATCCATCTCCGGGGCGTATTCATCGCTCGGCTGGTGATAACGGCGTTCTAAGTATTCGCGCTGTTGCGACTCGCCCCAGGCCTCATCGTGTCCTTTGAATTTCAATCCTTCTGAAATTGAAAACGAGGGAATTCCTACTCGCGCCAAGCTGAAATGATCGGAACGGTAGTAGTAACCTGCTTCGGGGTGTGGATCCGGCCGAATCGTTAGCCCGAAGGCCTTCGCTTCGGCTTCTATGTCGGCATAAAAGGTCGTACGCTCAGCCCCACTTAGCTCCACCTCCTCAGGGTCGCCGATCGGCGCCAACGCATCGTAGTTCAAGGACAGCGAGATTTTCCCCGGCGCCACGGGCGAATGCTTCCCCAGATATTCCGAGCCAAGCAAACCCTGCTCTTCCGCGGTGACGGCGGCAAACAAAATCATCCGTGGGGCTGAAGGCGCCTCTGACCATACCCTCGCTAGTTCTAATAGCACTCCGCAACCAGTCGCGTTATCAACAGCCCCGTTATAAATGTTGTGGCCTTTCCTATCAGGGTCGATACCGAGGTGGTCGTAATGCGCCGTGTAAAGCACTGCCTCGTGTGAGGTTAGACCCCGGGATGGCAGTGCGGCCAGAACGTTTCTCGAAACGAATGGTCGTAATTGACTAACGACATGCGCTTGCAACCGCACCGGTAACTCAATCGGCTGAAAGTCCTTCGATTGCGATTGCTCAAAGAGCTTGTCCAGATCCAACCCAGCCATGGCAACGAGTTTCTTCGCTACCTCGGCTTGTATCCATGATGCCGCTTGCAATTTCGGCGTGGCATCTCTGCTTAGGTAGGATCGCTCCTTGCCCCAAGTATTGCGCACAACTTCCCAGCCGTAACTCGCCAGGTCTGTCCGGTGAATGATGAGCGTCGCTATCGCCCCGCGCCGGGCTGTTTCTTCTAACTTGTATGTCCATCTCCCGTAATACGTCAGCGCTTTCCCTTTGAAAAACTTTGGATCATCGGATTGCGGTTCATTTACGAACAAAAGTGCGGCCTTGCCTTTCAGGTCGATTCCCTTGTAGTCGTCCCAGTTATATTCGGGCGCATTGATCCCGTATCCGACAAACACGATCGGGGCATCGATATATGCCGTTTCCGTTTGGCTTTCATTGCTGGTAACGAAATCCTCGAGATTCCTGAGCTTGATCGTTTCTGAGCCAGATGCCAGGTTGAGCGACGTCTCGTCTGATGTTTTGACCCCGACCATTGGCACTTCCTGAAAATAGGTCCCCTTGTCCCCGGCTGGTTTCAATCCGTATAACGCAAACTGGGTCGCAATGTATTCAGCGGCCATGTCTCCGCCGCGCTGGCCGGTGGCGCGTCCCTCCAGCAGGTCGCTGGCAAGAAACTTCACATGGGCACGAATCTTCTCCGGGTCGACATGAACCCTTGCCTGAGCCGAGACTGCCTCAGGTTTAGACTTCGGGTTGCGAGCTTGGGCACGGATGTGAGAACTGCACAAGACAATGGCGAGGACACTGCTCACGATAAGCTTCAGCTCTCGCATGATTTCCTCACAAATGTTGAATTCTCTCTGATCACCATGAATGATGCCAACTCTCCCTGCTAACCGCACCTTTCTAGCTTTTTGGTTATCCAGTTTTCAATGCTCCGTTTCCTAAATCCTCTCTTGCACTCTTTCGCCAAGGCCTTCCTCGGAAGAATGGTCGAGCGCGTCCGGCTAACAGCTGAAAGGTCGGGACGGCTAGTACAAAGAATGGAGGTTGTTGACTCGCTTGACTTTGTCGTGCGTCAGGTAAGTTGATAACCGACGGTTTGCGGCGGGTATTGGGCAAAGGCGCGCACTGCGCCATTGCAGCCGGGCTTCCTCGGCACCGACAGCCAAGCGCAATTGCAAAACACCTGGTTCTGGATCCGGCCGGGAGCTCTCGAATCGCTGGAAGCAATTCTTCCACCGCTCGATTTCCTTCTGGCGCTCCCAGGTCTTCATGGTCGGCTCGATGAGGCTGAAATCGGTGACGCCCTGCATGAATCGCGGGTAGCTCCAGTTGCGCCGCCGGAATTCCCGCGCCACGAAAAGCCAGAAGTAAAAATCGTC
>QHYK01000013.1 GCA_003224085.1 Acidobacteriota bacterium
CGCATGGATCCGCTTCAGCAGCGGCTCTTTTCTCTGCTTGAACTACAACGCTACGCCAAGGGTGCGCTGAGTCAGTCCAGTTAGGACATACACGCTCTGGCCGCCAACTCACTCTATTCCCAACACTTGCCCCGTCGGCGCATGTATCTTGTAAACTCCTGCTAGATCGCTTTCAGACTAACCATTTAAGGCCAAGCTGTGATGTGGCGAACTCGTTCAGTGTCCGCAGAGAAGGCGCCCATGCCGTTGGTGAGTTGTTCAATCACCCCCGCCATCTGATCGAGAACCAGATTTGGGAAGGCCTTTTTCCGCGCTTGGAACTGTCGCAACTGTTCGGGCAACCCTGCGCACTAAAGACTCGACAGCTCAATAAAAGCTGGACCCGATCCAATTTGGCGGATCACGGCGTACTCTTCCCCTATCGGATTGTGGAAGTGTTGACCAACCGCCCGGAACACGGACGAGTCGAAGAACCTATTCCAGCCTGTGTCGGGTAGTTCACTCCTCGCGCAGCAGTATCGCAGGATCGATCGACAGCGCGCGTTGCGCCGGAATCCAAGTGGCCAGCAGCCCCAGCAACAACATAGCTAGAACACTACAAGCCAATACCAGCGGATCGCGTGGAGTTGCCTGATACACGATGAAAGCCAGAACCCGGCTCGCCAGAATTCCGAGGAGCAATCCCGCTGCGGAACCATAAGCCAGCAATTTGAATGCACGTCCCAACGCAGCCTGTAACACTTCCTTGCGCTGTGCGCCGAGGGCCATACGAATTCCTAATTCCCTCAGCCGCTTGCTGACCGAATACCCTGCCATTCCAAAGATGCCAGTTATGGACAGCATCGCGCCCATCGCTCCCAGAATACCCAGCGACACCGCCGCCATCCGCGAAGCAAACAGAGCTCCGTCCATTGCTGCGTTCCATGTTTGGATGAAAGAAGGCAGCCCTGAGTCCAGGTCCCGCAGTTTGGTCCTTATAGCTGCCCCCAGTTGCTGCGGATTGCCGCTCGACCGCACCACCAGCCACGCCTCCGTGGAGGGTAATTGCAGGATTGGTAGAAACATCGCGGGCCGTGGTTCTTCGGTGATGTTCGGACTATATTTTCCGTCTTCTACAATGCCCACCACTTGGACGCGCGTTCCATCGTCCATCTTGTAGTATCGGTCCAGTGCGTTTGCTGTGGAGCCGAATATTCTACTGGCAAACACGCGATTCACCATGGCCACGCGCGGCGCATTCTTGTCGTCATGCGATGTTAAGTTTCTGCCCGCCAACAAAGGCGTGCCTGCCGCGCGCAGGTATTCAGGAGAGACGCTGAACCTTATGGCTGTAGCAGCGACATTCGATGGCGTCAGATCCGTCGTTTTATCGGTAAAGACATTTGACTCTGCACAGCAGGCCGCATGTAATGGTGGAACGCTGACCAGTCCCACGGAGCTTACCCCAGGAATCGACGCCATCGCATCGAGCATGCGCCTTTGCATCGCGGGCACTCCGTCGCCGCTGTAACCGGCCATATTCAGGTCGGTGTCGACCAGCATGGCGCTTTGCGGCTCAAAACCGAAATTGCTGTGCAGCGAGCGCACCAGTCCGCGCACCGCAACCATGGAAGAGGTGACTAGCACTGCGCAGATTGCGATTTGCACGGCAAGTAACAAATCTCGGACTGTAAACCGCCGCCCAACCGCGGCGGTCGATCCCGACTTGATGATCTGATACGGATCCGCGCGCAGTACCTGCTTCACCGGGGCCGCGCCAAACAGGACCCCACTCGCTAAACTCAGCAGCAAAGCGACTCCATAAACATTTGCGTCCGGATTCACCGGCATATTCAGGGGGTATTGCGGAAACGGCTGCCACGCGCTCAGCCAGTGCAGCAGCACTACGCTGCCCCAAAGCCCGGCAACGCCTCCCATCATTGAAATCAAAACGGCTTCCGTAAATAGTTGCCGCAGAATGCGTGTAGGACCGGCTCCCAGCGCGAGTCGCAGAGCAACTTCACGGGAACGGTCAGCGGCGCGCGCGGCAAACAGGCTGCCCAGATTGGCACATGCGGCCAGCAGAATTAATCCCGCCAGCAGCATCAATCCGGCAAGGAATGCCTTTATTGCGACATTAAAGCCGCCGCCAGGAAGGCTCGCATGCTCTAAGGCAAAGCTCATCTGGCCATCCTCTTTGGGATAGCTCTTTTCCAGGTCGGAGCCAATCGAGTTCAGGTCGGCAACCGCCTGCGTCGGCGTGACTCCCGCCTTTAGATGTCCAATTACTTCACCGACCCAACGGTTTCCGCGCGCGTTCAGGAGACTCTGGTCCAGGTTAACGATCGGCACAAAGAAATCGGCCGAGAAAATCAATACAGTCCCGCGGAACGAGGGCGGCGTTACGCCGATGACGGTAAAAGGATGCCTGTTGAGTTGGAGAACACGGCCCACGACGCTGAGGTCACCCTGAAAATGGCTGTGCCAATAAGCGTAGGTGAGCACAATATAGGGAGCGCTGTTCGCGCCATGCTCGTCGGATGCATGGATGACCCGGCCAAGGTACGGCTGAATGCCTAGTGCGTCGAAGTAGTTCCCGCTCACTTCAAAGACCCAGGCGCGCGATGGATTCTTGCCGGCGTCCAGCGCCACCTGATCGATGTTATAAGCCGCCAGACCATCAAAGCTGCGGTTGCGATCGCGCAGATCGAGATAATTGGGATACGACTGACTCGAGTCCTTATCGCTGGCGCGCTCGATTATGTACAGGCTCTGCGCCTGAGGCACATTCAGCGCGCGCAGGATCAACCCATTCATTACGCTAAAGACCACGGCGTTTGCGCCGATCGCCACGGCCAGTGTCAGCACCGCGACTGCCGTGAATCCGGGATTCTTCTTCAGCATGCGAACCGCGTACCGCAAGTCCTGCCAAAGGGTTTGCATGGCCACATCCCCTGAATTCTGGTGAGCTAAGGGCACATCCTCTTCCGCCCTTCCTCTCTTTTAACTCCCTGTGCTAGTTATACTTAGTGGCTTACCGACAGCGGGGACGACCCCCAATTGTCCGGTTGCGGGAAGAAGTCGTCGCGGAACCGGACAGCTATCTGCGGTCAGATTCCGACTTACGGCAACCCTTCCGCAGTCCGGTAAGGTAAGGGTTGATTACCCGTCCAGAAACCTCGGCATTGGTTTGCCACGACGCCGTTTCGAAGAACCTTATTTAGCCGCGCGGGCAAGGAAAGGACGGGACCGAGCAGGGCGAGAAAGAGCAGATAGGCGGCTGAGAGCGGGGGGACGAGAAGTTGGAAGCCCCCGTATACGGTTTGCGTTTTCAGGTCAAGCCGTTTGACTAAGAGCCATCAAGTCTGGTGCGTAACGTTCTCCGACGACTGGAATGTGCGCAAGCCGCTCGGTGATAGTCTTCCGTTCGCTCTCAGTTAAGGTTACCCGAAGTGCGCCCATGTTTTCGTCCAAATAACGAACTCGCTTTGTCCCAGGGATGGGCACAATATCCGTGCCTTCGGAGAGCACCCAGGCCAACGCGAATTGGGCAGGCGTCACGCCTTTTTCGCTTGCCAATTCCTTGACCGTTGCCACCAGCTTGAGGTTTTCTTGCAGTGCCTTATCTCCGAAACGAGGATTTGTCCGCCGCCAGTCGCTGGCATCAAGGTCCTCCAGTTTCTGAATGGCTCCGGTCAAGAACCCGCGGCCAAGCGGGCTGTACGGCACAAACGTGATGCCCAATTCGCGGCATGTCGGTAGCACTCCATTCGTCACCACGTCACGCGTCCAAAGCGAATACTCGCTTTGCAAAGCCGCAATCGGATGGACTTTCGCCGCGCGCCGCAGTGTTTGCGGACCTGCCTCGGAAAGGCCAATCGTTCGGACCTTGCCTGCGGAAACAAGTTCGGCCATCGCGCCAACGGTTTCTTCGATCGGAACGTTAGGATCAACGCGATGCTGATAATACAGATCGATCGTTTCGATGCCCATCCGGCGAAGGCTCGCGTCGCAAGCACGGCGGACATTCCCTGGCGTGCTATCCACGCTTCGGATGCCGTTCGAATCGAAGCGGAAGCCAAACTTAGTCGCTACCAGTACGCTCTGGCGCGGAACCTCACGCAAGAAACGCCCGAGCAATTCCTCGTTCTTGTACGGGCCATAGACTTCGGCCGTGTCTAGGAAGTTGCCGCCAAGCTCCAGATATCGGCGAAGAACTCGAAGGGACTCTTCTTCGTCCGCTGGTCCGTAAGCGGTAGACATTCCCATGCACCCAAGCCCCAGCGCGGAAACCTCCGGCCCATTCTTCCCCAATCTTCGGTGTTCCATATTTCCCCCCGTTGCCGGTTCCCTTCTATGATGTTCTGAGTTTGATGAACGGTACGTCGCTGAGCCAAAAATGGTGAACGGAGGACTTTTTGGGGTTCCGCTAAATTCATTGCTCAGGCTAACCTCACCGCGTTCTGGCCTCCGGTCTGCTCGAAAGTCGTTTCGGACTTGGTCTTGCCGGAGTCAGCAGGGAGTGCACGAAGAGGTGGATAAAGATCTCCGTGCATTGGAGCCCCTACTCAAAGAACCTGGCCGTCCTCGTTACACACGCGCATGCGTATGGAATACTGGATCACTCAAGGGATGCAGAACACGTTGGCAGCCGCGCACTAGCTGCTCTGTTGGATCGGAGCCCAGTCTTGGCGCATATCCATGGACATATTCATGGAGACTTCGGAGGTGACGGCAAGCACTTCAATGTTGCGGCCGCCGGCCAACGCGTTGCAGTCGTCATCGACGCCATCGCTACAAGAGATTACAAAGTAATACGCGCCTGATAATCGCGCTGGCGTCGGATGGCTCGATAAATACGGCGGAAGTGCTGGGTTGGCCCGCGAACGGAACCGCCATGCGCACGATGTCAATGACGGTGGACCCACAGAATTACTGTAATTGCTTGGGCACCATCCAGAGTGCCACGACCGGGTTCACCGCCAGCGTCTTTTCGTCTCACAACCGCGTCTCCCTCAAAGAGGCGTTCGAAGGGCCTGAGCCGGATGACAGGAAACTGTCACGTCCGGTTCTGAGTGGGCTGGCCCCCAGCAATGGGGGCTGGCTACTCGGTGGCTATGACCGGATCGTGGGCGCCATGGCCAACCTAGGTCACCGGCTCTCGGATCAGACGGTGGGCAATATTCTTCGCCGCCATGATATTCCACCGGCGAGGCCGCCAAGTACGCTCCAGTCCCTTGGCTAGACACCGGCTGACACTCTTGTCCAACTGCTTGACACTCGCGCGGCGCGATGAGCGTTCGATTTTCATAATTCACGGCGTGTCAAGCGCTTCGATCGATTCATATTGCTCCTTGATTCAATCACTTGCAGTTTCAAGCTTCGAGTCGTGAATCTGCTTCTTCCTGGCACGATGTTTGCACTCTCGTCATGCCGGAAGCCGAGGGCGGGTTGGCGCGGAAAGGCAGCGCAGTGGGCTACCTATTTTTTTGCGGCAGACGGCTTACACCTGATTCGGCACTCGGCGGTTGAAGAGAAATACCAGATACATGCGTACACCCGGGTTAAGGATTCGGTGTTCCTGAAGGAAGGACTGTCATGAACGATGTTGCAACCAAGGACATGCTTTCGCGGCGTAAATTCCTGGAGACTGGCTCAGTGGCGCTAGCGGCGGCCGGACTGCTGTCGGCGGCCGATGCCGCGGCCCAAGATCAGAAACCGTACCCAACCAAAAACGATCGACGCGCTACTGACCCTGGTCCGGGCAATCCCCCGCTGAATGGCCAAAATCCTGATTCCGCGTGGCCACCCGCCACCGATTCCAAGAGCCTAGTTCAAACGTTCAAATATCCATTCTCTTTTGCGAACAAGCGGACATACGAAGGCGGATGGTCACGGGAGGTGACCGTTCGGGAACTGGCCGTCTCGAAATCTCTGGCAGGCGTAAACATGAGACTCACAGCCGGAGGCGTTCGTGAACTGCACTGGCATACTGCGGACGAATGGGCGATCGTGCTCTATGGCACGGCGCGGATCACGGCCGTTGATCGCGACGGCAAGAGCTTTGTTGCCGATGTGAAGAAAAACGATCTATGGTATTTCCCCGGGGGAATTCCACATTCGATTCAAGGCCTCGAGCCGGACGGTACGGAATTCATGCTGGTATTCGACGATGGAAATTTTTCGGAGTCAGAGACGGTTCTGCTGAGCGACGCGATGGCGCACCTGCCGTCCGAGGTCTTGTCAAAGAACTTCGGGGTTGCCGAACCGGCTTTAAAAAATCTCCCCAAGCAAGAGCTATTCATTTTCCAGACTGCTGTTCCCGGAGCGCTGGAGGCGGACCAGAAAACTGCCGCAGGAGCACTTGGGAAATCGTCGCGCGATTTCGCTTTCCGTACGATGGAAATGCCGCCGACGAAGCGCACGAAGGGTGGAGAAGTACGCATCGTTGATTCGAGCACGTTCAAGGCCTCAACTAACGTTGCGATGGCAATGGTCACGGTTCACCCGGGAGGGCTGCGGGAACTGCACTGGCACCCCAACGCGGACGAATGGCAGTATTACATCGCGGGCAAGGGAAGAATGACTGTGGTGTCGACAGGCAACCGCGCTCGCACCATGGACTTTCAGGCGGGAGACGTCGGGTACGTGGAAAAAACCCTGTTGCATTACATCGAGAATACAGGGGATTCAGACCTGATTTTCCTGGAGATGTTCAAAAGCAGCTTCTATCAAGACTTGTCGCTTTCGGAGTGGCTGGCCCACACGCCACCAGAGCTAGTGATGGCACATCTCAATATCGACCGGACGACGCTGGACGCAATACCGAGAGACGAGCTAGTGATCGTGCCGCGTTAATCGAGCGACGAAGCCGCTACCATGACGGCGTCTTTATCGCTTTCCACGGGTCATGGAATCGGGCGCCATATCCGCAGGGTGGCTACAACGTGGTTTTTGCTCAGATTTCCTCAGTACTGCGCTTGCGCCACCGACCGTGCCAGCCAGCACGGCCCCTATTATCAACTCTCCTGGAAGGAAAAAGGCAAAACCGTGTCGCGGCGGCTACCGGCCGAGCACGCTACGCTCTATCGGCAATGGATCGCCAACCGTCAGCGCCTCCAGTCGCTCATTCAGCAGATGCACGGAGTTTCACAAAAGGCCCACCGCCACCTGCTGCCGGCTGAAAAAACAAAAAAGGCAGCGCTAAACCAGGGGATATTCCTTCCTCACCTCGATAACCCGGGAGTTTCCGGCCATCTCCGCGGCGGCAACGCCCAAAATCACCTGATTTTCCGCGGCTTTTCTCGTTGCCAAAAAGTAGCCACACCCAAAGTATTTTGTTAACATTTTTTCGACTCAGCTGCGGGCTAACTTGCCTTAGGTCTGTCCTGCAGTGGATCTTCCTTGACGCCTTCTTGGGAGGCACGTCGGAATCACCGGCTCGTCCCGCGCGTTATTCTCCCGTGCTCAAAGTAGGTAGAGGGACGAATGACGGCACGTCCTCGACGCCACAAAAATTCACGATCAGGTCTTCGCCGAACTCCAGGGCGAAATCGGGCGCATTGCCACCGAGGGCATTCGCCCGGTCTTGCGGCGGTACTCGTCGGCGAAATCCTGCTTCCCGCCCCTATGTCAGAAACAAGATTGGCTGGACTCCGGGTGAGCCTCACCCGATTGCATATCGGCCGATGGGATCGTCACGGACAAAGTAGGAGCCATTCGGTGCGGGGCGACAAGGGCTTTGACCATACGAGGCGGCTTGACGACGCCGAACGCCCACCAGATAATCGCGTCCGTTCTCTTAGTGCCCCGCTTGGTCGCCACTGTTCGGAATCAGTTCGCGAGTCGCAGGAATTGAGTCGGAGTAGGGATCACGATTGCTCATGACCCCCTCCACGGATCCGGACGAGCGGAGCTACCGCATCCGGCTCTTGCCTTAGGTAACGACGCCCATGCGACGCAGAGGATAGGGATGACAGACAGTAGGCACAGGCAGCCAGCGGTTGATGAGGCGCCGCATACGATCCCAAAGGACACGGCCAT
>QHYK01000120.1 GCA_003224085.1 Acidobacteriota bacterium
CGAAGGGCAATAACCGCGCTTATCTCCAGCCGGTGGCCCGCGTGATGCAACTGTATCGCCACCACATCGGCAGTCACGCGATCAAAGTGGGTGCCTTGCCCGACGGCCTCGATGTGGTCGCGAGTCGTCGCGGCGACTCTGTGTATCTTCATGTCGCGAACATTCAGCGCACGAGACCGGTGAACACCACAATTCAGATCGGGAGCCACGTCATCCGGCGCGGACGTGTATTCGAGATCACTGCCGAACCGGCGGTGGAGCTGTCGTATTTGAATAGTGCTGACGTGATGAAAACGCTAGAGAAGCCGTTCGCCCCGGATGGTGTTTGGGAGTTCCCTGCCGCCTCCGTGTCTGCAGTTGAACTCGAGATCGCGGGGAACGGGACCAGGGGTAAGCTAGCGCAGCCCCGTATGCGATGCCCATGATGCCGTGCATTACCCGCTCACCCGGGTACACGCCTCCCAGCGGCTTGCGTATCCAATCTTCGACGACAAAATCCCACAGCGTTAGAATGATTTCAACGACGAGCAGCACAATTAGCGGAAGGACGTATCGGCCTTGCCAGGCCACCCAGGGGAGCGTGCCAAATATGACCGCATACACGAAGTCGCGCAGCGCGTGGAGCTGCAACTCGGAGCGCGCCAATGGACCCATGGCCGGCAGTTTGGCTCGCCATTCGTGGTAGTAGAGGGTATCGAACGCTCCGAGGCAGGCCAGCCCTACAAATAGCGTGAGCGTAGTGGTCATGGTCGATACTCCAAGGAGGAATGGCGCGCCCAAGAGACGATTCTAGAACTTTCATCATGCTACTTGAGCGGACGCTTCTCAACTCCTGATCAACGCGCCGAGGCGACAAACGCGAAGCCACCACTCCGACGCTATTCCTCTCGCAGTGCTACCATCGGGTCCACACTAGTGGCCCGCCACGCGGGAATGACCGTGGCCGCGAAGGCCACCCCCGCCAAGAGTGCGGGCACTACCCCGAAAGTTGCTGCATCTGTCGTGCTCACACCGAATAACAGGCTGGCCATCACTCGAGTCAACACGGCCGCGACCGTGAGGCCCGCCAGAATGCCAATCGCCGCCAATTCCATGCCTTGGCGCACCACTAGCCCGATGATGTTAGCGGGCCGCGCGCCTAACGCCACCAGCACACCGATATCATGAGTGTTCTGCGTCACCAGGTACGACATCACACCGTAAAGGCCCACGGCAGCTAGGAGCAGCGCGAACGCCGCAAAGGCGCCCAGCATGGTACTCGAAAAGCGCTGACGCGCCAGCGAATCGTGCAAGCGCTCCCGCATGGTGCGGATTCCGTAAACCACCGCGCCCGGATCGACACTGTGGATCTCTTGAACGACGGCGGCCGACAGCCCACCCGGATCGGATGAAGTGCGCGCCACCAGGTACAAGTCGTTCCAGGGGTGCTGCTGGTGCGGGAAATAGATCGCGATCTTAGTATCTGCTTCCAGGCCATACTGTTTGACCACGCCTACCACGCCTACAATAGTGAAAGGCTTCTTGGGATCGAACCACAGGTGCTTTCCGATCGGATCATCGTGAGACCAAAAACGCTGCGCAAACTTGTCGTCAATGATGACTGCCTGCGGCATGTCCATCGTGTCATGCTCGGAGAAAAATCGGCCCTTCACCAGAGGAATCTCCATTGCCCGAAAGTAGTCAGTGCTCGCAGCGCGCATGTCCACTTGCAATTCCTGGCCAGGAGGTGGCTGATAGCCTTCCACGTTGATGCCTCCCCAACCGACAGATCCTGTGAGTGGCAGCGCCGAAACTGCGCCTTCCGCCACCACGCCCGGTAGGTGGGCGATGCGGGCTCCAATTTCTTTGTAGAAATTAGTCACCGCTTTATCCTCATGGTATTTCGGGTCATTGGCCGCAATCTGCATCGTCAGCACGCGGTCGATTGTGAACCCCGGGTGTACGCTTTGTAAACGCGCGAAGCTGCGAACCAGAAGCCCAGCTCCGATCAACAGCGTCAGCGAAAACGCCAGTTCGGAAATCACCAGCAGGCCGCGCAAACGGTGCCGCCTTAGATATAGACCGCCGTCGCTCTGCCCACTGCGCCCGCCAGCCTTCAGCGAGGTGTTCAAATCCACCTTGATGGCGCGCCACACCGGCGCCACGCCGAATAGAATGCCGGTTGCCAGGGAAATGCCGGACGTGAACGCGAGAACGGCCCCGTTGATGGCGATGTCTTCTAACCGCGGAATATTGCCAGGATTCATGGCGCGCACCACGTAAAGGCTTACTTGGGCGACCACGAGTCCGGCGACCCCGCCGAGCACTCCCAACAGAATACTTTCGGTGAGTAATTGCCGCGCAAGTCGCTGCCAGCCCGCCCCCACAGCCGTCCGGATGGCCACCTCCTTCTCACGCCCCGCCGCACGCGTCAGCAGCAGGTTGGCCACGTTGGCACAGGCGATCAGCAATACCAGCGCTACCGACCCTAGCAACACCAGCAGCGCTCGGCGAACGTCTCCCACCACCTGCTCCTGTAGCCCCACGACGTGCATGCCGAAGCTAATGTCGCGCTTGTCCTTCTCGCGGATCCGACTGGCAATCACGCTGATGTCGGCCTGTGCTTGTTGCACCGAAACCCCAGGCTTCAGCCGCACCACGATGTTATAGTTTTCGTCGCCCCTCTTTTGCACTGCATCGGCTCCCAATGGCAACGGCAGAAAGACGTCCATTTTGTCCATCGGTCCTTCCGACGGCATCACTTCGGCGTTGAGCATGAACCCACTCTGCAGTACGCCTGCCACAGTAAACGGATTCCCATCGAGCCTGATGCTCTTGCCTACAATCTCCTGATCGGAATTGAACGACCGTTCCCAGAGCCGGTTGCTGAGAATGGCCACGGCTGGCTTGCCGGGTTGGTCCTCTTCCGGTAACAACAAGCGGCCTATCAGAGGCTTTGCGCCAAGCATCTTCAGAAGGCTAGACTGCGCGCGCAATCCGTCAATCCGCTCAGGCTGCTCACGGCCTGCCAGCGTGAAAGGTCGGCTCTGCGCGAGCGCCATCAGCTCGAAAGAATGGTTCTCGTTCTGAATGTCTATATATTGTCCAGGCGATGGCCAATCGCGCAGAATACCGATTCCCGGAGAATGCAGCCACACGGCCGCCAGACGGTCCGCATGCGGATAGGGTAGCGGACGCAGCAGCAGCGCGTCCACCACGCTGAAAATGGCCGAATTGGCGCCGATCCCGATGGCCAGGGAGGCCAAGATCACCAGAGTCAACATCACATTCTTGCGAAGCATGCGCCAGGCGTACCGAAGGTCTTGGAACCAGCTGTGCATCATCCCTCCTGCGCTTTGAATGAATGACGTCTCTATAAGGAGTCGCGTCCGCGCATGCGCTACCTTCTGATGTCAGTGTGTCTAGTCGCCATCTTGGGCAATGCCGACGACCAACCAGCGCAGTTCAAAACCTCCGTCGAACCGCGTCCGACTGACAATCTTGCCAGGCCTTGTGCCTTTGATTTCAGCATTCCTGCGCCGCAAAAACCTGCGAGAGGCTACGCAGACTTGAAACGATGTTTGTTAATCCCTAGTTTGGTGATTTTCGACTCAAGAGTTTGCCGCGGAATGCCCAGCCTGGTGGCCGCGCCAGACGGGCCCGAGATTCGCCCCCTGCATTCTGCCAATGCCGTCTCGATCATTTCCCTTTCTTGATTCTCATCCATGCGCAGCAGTCCTTTTAGGCGTATGCCCAACCCAGACGACTCACGCGGCGATTCGGGTGTGAGCCATGTCCCGTCCACTGAGAAGGTTTCGCCATCACACAAAATCACGGCTCGCTCCACCACGTTTTGCAGCTCGCGAATGTTGCCTGGCCACTTGTAAGCTTGAAACAAATTAAGCGTCTTCTTCTCTATGTGTCCGATCTTCTTCCCGGCCTTTTTCGCATAGCGCTCGATCAAATACTCGACGAGTAAAGGAATGTCGTCCGCTCGTTCGCGAAGTGAGGGTATCTGGATTGGAAAAACGTTTAGGCGATAATAGAGGTCCTGGCGGAACGCACCCGCAGCGACGGCAGCCATCAGGTCGCGGTTCGTGGCGGCGAGCACCCGGACGTCCACGCTAATCGGCTTGCTGCTCCCAACACGCTCGAATTCCCGCTCTTGCAACACTCTGAGCAGCGCGATCTGTGTCTCCATAGGCAGATCACCGATCTCGTCCAGAAAGATCGTTCCGCCATCGGCCGATTCAAAACGTCCCAGACGCCGCTGCAAAGCCCCGGTGAAGGCACCTTTTTCATGTCCGAACAGTTCGGAGGCGATCAATGAAGACGGAATCGCGGCGCAGTTCACACGAATAAAAGCCTGGGCTGAACGGCTCGAACGTCTATGAATCGCGCGAGCAATCAGCTCTTTGCCCGTACCGGTCTCACCCAGAACGAGCACAGTGGAATCCGAAGGCGCCACTTTACCGACTTGTGTCAATACTTTGCGTAGCGACGCCGACGAACCGACGATCTCCTCGAACATTGAGTTGTGATCGATTTCCTCGCGCAATGCAAGGTTCTCGTTTTGCATCCTCTCTTCAGCCCGCTTGTGATCATCAATATCGACGCCGGTCACATACCATCGAAGGATTTGATCTTTTTTATCGCGCAACGGTTTATAGCGATGGATGAACCATCGATACGAGCCGTCCTTCCGGAGCGCTCGATGCTCCAGTTCGAAAGGAACACCGCGTTCAAACCCCTTCCGAACTCCGTTTTGAATTCTCTCTTGATCTTCGGGATGAAGGATGCGCAAATTGAATTCTCTCGCGCCAAACTGTTCATCGGTAAGACCTGTGTATTCGAGGACTGCCTCATTTGCGTAGAGCACTTTCCCATCTGGTCCCAGTACAGTGATGTATTGAGGTATCGCATCGATTATCCGGCGGATCTGCCTCTGATCGCCCTCGTGCCTGTCCTCCGCGCGTTTGAGGTTTTCGATGTCGGTGGTTTGTCCGTACCACTTGACGAGTTTTCCTGCCCCGTCATAGAGCGGCGCGGCGCGATGCAAGAACCAGCGATATTCTCCGTCGAACCGCCGTATGCGCGCTTCCATCTCACCCGGCTGGCCGGAAGCTAACGACGTCCGCCAATTTTCCACGAGCCCCGCGACGTCTTCAGGATGGATTGCCACTTGCCAGCCCCAACCAGCGGCTTCTCGGAGCGTGAGGCCGGTGTATTCCCGCCAACGTTGGTTGAAATAATCGATGTGCCCATCGGGCAATGCGCCCCATACGAGGCCAGGAATCGTGTCGATCGCCAGCTGAAACTGGGCCTCGCTTTGCCGCAACTCCCCTTCTGCCCGCTTGCGCTCGACGATTTCTTGTCGCATGGCCTCATTAACGGCGGTCAATTCCGCAGTCCGCTCGACGACACGCCGTTCGAGGTCCTCGGTGGTTCGTCTCCGCTGGCTAACGTACCGGGCCTCTTGCAGTGCGATCGCAGCCTGGTTGGTCGCCACTTGCAGCAGGAGACGTTCGGTTTCGGTCGGGAACTCTGGTCGTCGTGATCCGGCAACGAATACTCCGACTCTTTCCTGAAGTCCGAGATGAAACACCGTGATCATTGTGGTGTCTTCAGAGAAAGGGTTGGCAATGCGTAGACTCGTCCGGGTGGGATCGTCGGTCAGATACGGCTCTAATGCGCGACCGATGTCGCGTGGCTGAGCGTCTCGATGGCTGCCGTTGATAGATCGAATCCACTCTTTGGGTGGACCGTCGGCAGAATCGATGACCCGCGCATAGGCAAAGTCGAGGCGCAACATTTGGACGAGCACGTCGAGCAAAGTGGGCGCAACCAGGGAAGACTCATGCCCGGTCCAGATCGCGGGTAGTGCCAGAGCGCTCACTAGGTCATTAATGCAGCATTGGAGGCGCTTGACCTCGTCCGTCGTACCTTCCGTTTCCACGTCGACCTCTACGCCCGACCGCGATCTTCCAGCAAAGACGTGGCTTGGTCGGGTCCGCGCCGGGCGCGCAGCTCTCGCAAGAATTCGTTGGGGGGCACAAAGAACGGGTTCTCCTGAAGGATTCCTCCGATGATGATCATCGGATGCGTTCGCATGATATCCACAATGACGCCTCCGCCAAAGTTGGCGAGTTCGTATGCGCAGACAACTGGATCTTCGGACGGCACAAGATTGGCGCTCGCCTCGTATTCCAGTAAGGCGTCCACGCCGGGTCGGTCCTCAAGCGCCCACTCCATGTGCGTAACAAAACGAATACGTTGGAATCCTTGCTCCTTACCGCGTCGTCGAATCTCCTTTATTAGTGATCGAGTGCTGTTTTGATCAAAGTGTCCACCCCGCAAATGCGCGTCGGCCCAATCGAGCAGGTCGAGTTGGCCGTTCTCTTGTACGGCAGCTACATCGATTCCTGCGGAGCGCAACTGCCGAACGTGTTCGTCGCGGCGTGCCGGATTAACGATGTGAACGGCCTTCTCGCCCGAATGTAAACCCTCTTTTATGAATGGCAGCAGCACACGGTATTGGTCGTCGTGGCTTTTGAAAAAAGCACAGATGTGGCGGTGGGCGCCGAGGATTGTTCCCCCGATTCGAATCGGTCGGTCGGTTTCCCGCGAATCGTCAGTCTTATGCGAAGTATGCTCCAAATCCCTGCTCCTGATGGCCTTTTCCGGAAGTTTGACTCTAACTCATAGTCGATTGGCAAGCAATTTGAGTGGGACCTAGTGCAGGCCGCGCTAAATCCCTAAATAATTTAGCAAACGTGTCGTTCACGCCGGGCAATGCTGGAAAGAGTCAAACGCACCAGCAAGAGGCTCGATAAGTTAGATTCTACATGGCCGACACCAGTAGGGCGGAAACATATCTTCTCGGATGGTCCGGTCGGGTTCCGGCCGACAATGAAGACTTGATTTTTAATGTATATTTCTGCGGCTAGTTGATGCCGGGATTGATCTTCACTACACCGACACCAATGGCAAGGTGCGGTAGCGCTTACCCGTTAGCTGTGACAGAGCGTTGACCACAGCGGGCGAAATCACAGGAACAGGTGGCTCGCCGCATCCAGTGGGCTTTTCGGCACTGGGCACGATGTGGACATCAACCGCTACAGGTGCGTCGGTGATGTAGGGCGGAGTATAGCCGTCGAAATTTCTCTGCTCCACACGGCCGTCCTTTAGCGTAATCGCTCCCTTAGCCATCAGCTGCGACACCCCGAAGGCCACACCTGCCTGAAACTGACTCTCGACAGTGAGCGGATTTACTGCGAGGCCGGGGTCAACCGCAACTGTCACGCGATGGATCTTGGGTCGCTTGTTTTCGATCGAGACATCCACGGCACAGGCGACACCGGTCCCGAATGATTCGTGACACGCGAAGCCGACAGCGTGCCCTTTTGACAGCTTGGTGCGCCAAGCTGCACTCTTTGCTTCCATCACATCGAGCGCGCCGCGCAGTTTCTTGGCGTCAGCCTTAAGGAGCTTCCGGCGATAGGCAATCGGGTCCACCTTGGCGCGGGCGGCTAACTCATCAATCAGCGTCTCCATGACGAAGGCATTGTGCGTGTGCCCGACGGAACGCCACCATAGCACTGGCACGTTCACGGTAGGATGATGCGCCGAAACATGGAAGTTAGGAATCTCGTAGTGAGTGTCCGCGGTGCCTTCGACGGCAGTTTCATCAACGCCATTTTTTATGGTCATAGGAGTAAATGGCGTGCCGGCCGTGATGGACTGGCCCACAATCACGTGATGCCATGCAAATGGCAGCCCATCCGCGCCAATTCCGATCTCGACGCGATGAACGTGCATCGGACGATAGTAGCCGCCTTGCACGTCGTCTTCGCGGGTCCAGACGAGCTTCACCGGAGTTCCGGCAAAACGCTTCGCGATTGCGGCTGCTTCACGCTGGACGTGAGAGTCCGGCACTGCTCTTCTCCCGAATCCTCCACCGGCCATCTCCGTGTGGAATGTGACCTGGTCAGGTTTCAGAGCAAGGACTTCAGCGACCGCCGCCTGGTCGAAAGTCTGGAACTGAGAACCTGCCCACACCTCCGCGCGATCGCCATCAAACCGGATGGTTGTATTCAACGGTTCCATCGGGCTGTGAGCAAGATAGGGGAACTCGTATTCGGCAACTATCCGATTGGTGGCGGGGATGCCACCCATCGCCTTATCGTCGCCACTGGCGACCGCGACGTTGCCGGGAGTGCGAGCTAGCTCCTTGTACTTCGTCCACAACTGCTGACTATCGGCACGTTCGACTCCTGTGAAATCCCATTCGATTTTCAAGAGGTCACGCGCCTGCTTCGCCGTCCAGAACTTGTCGGCAACAACGGTTACCGCGGTTCCTTTACTGACCGTGGGGATCTCAAATATATCCGCCACGCCGGGAATGCTCCGTGCCTCCTTGTCGTCGACAGATTTCGGCGATGCGCCGAAGGTTGGTGGATGCGCCACCAGCGCAACCTTCATTCCGGGCAGATCGAGGTCTAGCCCGAATTTCAGGGAGCCATTGCACTTGGGGCGACTATCAAGCCGGCGAGTCTTCTTGCCGACCAGCCGGAAGTCACCTGAGTTCTTGAGCGGCACGGTTTCAGGCACGGTCATGTGTGCTGCTGCATCCGCCAGATCGGCGTACGTCGCTGACCGCCCGCCCGGACCCCGAACGACACTCGCTTCGGTACGGCATTCGTTGGCCCGCACTTTCCACTGGTCCGCGGCCGCGGCAATCAGCATGGCACGTGTTTTGGCACCGAGTTCCCGGTACTGCTGAAACGAGTGCGCGATCGAACCAGAGCCTCCGACCATCTGTATGCCGTAGACCGGGTCTCTATAAACATCGGCGGCGGGCGCGAGTTCCGCTACCACGTGCGACCAATCGGCATCCATCTCGTCCGCCAAAATCATTGGTAGGGACGTGTGAACCCCTTGGCCAAACTCCAGACGATTTACCTGAATGATGATTTTGCCATCTGGGTTAATGTGAACGAAGGCGTCCGGAGGGTAAGTTTGGGGTTTGGCTTGGCCCGCTTCTTGCGCGGTCAAAGGAAGATCAAGATACAGGGAAATCAGCATCCCGCCCGCAACGGTTGCAGAGGCACGTATAAAGCTGCGCCGACCAAGAAGTAGATCGTTGGCAGTGCTAATCGCGGCTGTCATTTTTGCGCCTCCATTACTTCAGCTGTCGCGAGGCCGTTTTGATGGCTTGCCTGATCCGCGGATAAGTGCCGCAGCGGCAGATGTTCCCGCCCATCGATTCTTCAATATTGGCGTCCGTCGGTTTCGGTGTGCTCTTAAGCAAAGCCACCGCGCCCATAATCTGTCCACTCTGACAATAACCGCATTGAACCACGTCCTCGGAAACCCAAGCGTCCTGAACTAGGCGACCCACCGGATCTTGGCCGATGCCCTCGATGGTTACGATGGGTCGATCGCCGATCAGAGAGACAGGCACAACGCATGAACGAGTGGCTACGCCAGCCAGATGAACCGTGCAGGCACCGCAAGCCGCAATGCCGCAACCGTACTTGGTGCCGGTCATCTTGAGTTCTTCGCGCAGCACCCAAAGCAGCGGGGTGCCGGAATTGACCGTCACCTCTTTCGGCTGGCCGTTCACCGTGAGCTTATAGGTTTCCATGACCAACCTCCGTTTTCAGCGTTTCTGAGGGCACGGCG
The DNA here is from genome assembly GCA_003224085.1 of Acidobacteriota bacterium. Lineage (GTDB taxonomy): Bacteria > Acidobacteriota > Terriglobia > Acidiferrales > UBA7541 > Acidiferrum. The sequence goes on from QHYK01000120.1 coordinate 9,664, forward strand.
TTCCCGCTTCGACCCAGGTCCTTGTCGCGGCAACGAATTCGTCGTGCGTAAGCGGCGGCAATGCCCGTGCGGTGCCGTCGCGACTGTGACCAGGCTGAAAAGCCCAGCGCACCAGTGGCTCTTCCGCATGATGCTTTAGCAGCCCGGTCCCATCGAGATTGTGATTCTTCGAACGATCGGTAATGGATCTGCAAACCTCGGCACTCGATAGGATTTTGTCATTGAGGTCTTGCCACTTCATGGATAGCGGTGCCAGATGCCAATTGGGCGCACCGGGAACGCCCGTGCTGTCGGCATTCGCGCCCTGGTGGCAAGTTGCGCAGTTCAGGCCCGGTACACCTTTGTCTTCAGTGCCGCGGACCACGTTAACCAAATGTCGGTGCCGGTCATCGCCCTGTTGCGGATAGTTCGTGGCTGTGTGGCAATTAATGCAACGGGGATGAGTTAATACAGAATAGACCTGCTGCCACGCGACGAGGCCAGCGTCGCGTGTTGTAGGGTTATCTGTTCCTTTGCTCGAGAGGCCTTGCCCTTGAGCGCCAGCTAACGTCGCTGACCACTCGGCACAGCCGACCAGAACGAAAAAGAATAGTCGCACCATCGCCCTACCGGACCGCACCATACTGAGCCTCCTTGCATCTCGGCTTTCGAGTCTAGCGCAAGCAGTATCCGACGATCTTAATCCAATTCGAATCGTTCGTGACGATCATCCGAATAACACTACCCGCCCCTTTGTCCGTTCAATGTGGACAAGACGTCCGGCCGTTACCGAGGTCTAGACGAAGCGCCGGATGAATGCGAGTGAGATGTTGGCGACTTCCCGCCAGCCGCTGTCGACTGTAAGCGCGTGGCCACGGTTGGGAATCTCGACGATCTCAGTCACACTGCTGTTGAGCTGCTGGCGCTTGAACGACGCTTTTGCAATCGCCCACGGCGCCGTATTGTCCTTCTCGCCGGAAGTGATCAATAGAGGCCCACGATCCGGATTCTCAACGTCGACCTTTGCCTCGGTCCAGGGGTTGAGGTTTGCAGTGGCGGCTTGAAATAAAGGTGCGCCGGAAGCCGGTACGGCGAACGTCTTGTAGAGATCTCTAGCTTCCTCCTCGCTGACGGCGTTGGCGAAGCCGAAGCGGAACTGCTCATACGTGAGCGGTATGGCCCGATGACGGTTAGCCGGGTTGCCGAGGACTGGCCACGCGGACTTCAGTGCCGACAGCGGGAGCGGAAGAACACCCCGGAAAGGAGCCGGGTCGATCGCGACGGTTGCCGCCGAAAGTCCGCGCCCGGCTAGAATCTGCACCAGCAGCCCGCCGAAAGAGTGCCCGATGATGGCCGGCTTCTTCGTAAGTCTGCGGATGATCCCGTCGAAGTGATCCGCGACTTGGCCCACAGTTTTGTTCGCGAACACTTCTGGGTTCGCCTTCGCTTCGTCCACGGTCTCAGGATCGTCAGGCCAACTCGGCGCAAGCGTAGTGTAGCCGGCTTCCTCGAAGACAGTTGCCCAGCGGTCCCAACTGCTAGGCAGGAGCCAAAGGCCATGAACAAACACGACTGGCTGCAATCCCGTCGCGTTCGCACGCTCGATCTGATGTGTTTCGTGGTCTGAGATTGTCGCCGAGCCAACTGACGAGCTTTCTAAAATTGAGGCCGTTTTCTGGTTGATCGTTACGTTTTCCATAATTTTAATCCTTCTCCTTCATCTGTTAAGTTGCAAAGTCGAACCTGACCAATGTCCCCAAAGAATTTTGACCGCGATGACAGCATCATCATTCTTCGACTACTTTTCCGTCTCGGATGCCCATTTGAGAAGGACAAAGAGCGGCGCAGCATTGGCTTCGTCCAGCTTCGTGAGAAGAATCTCTTCCCGTCGCCACTTACGCCGTAGGAGAACTCACGAGCAAGCGTTTTTCCTGTGAATCCAATGAACCCAGGAAGATTGCATTCTTTTCTAACTGACCGCGGAAATTCGCTGCCAGATAAAGCAAATGTTTTCCCGCCCGGCAGGAACATCGGCCAGCGGTGGCTGGTTTCAAAGCGAGTCGTGTCCGGCCTCGTCATTTGTTGCTCGGGAGCCATGTACTGGCTTCTACTTTCTTAAGGTTGCCGTCAGCGAAGAATCCGATGAACCTGCCATCCGGCGACCAAAAGCGGCTGGTCTGCTCCGGTTGTAAAGGTCCCTTTGTTAGGCGCTGCTCCAGCGTTTCGCCCTCGACCATTTCCATGACGAGGAAGTCCAGGCCACCGTGATGACCGACGTCATGCAGAATGCAGATATGAGGATGATTGAGTTTCGAAACAGCTTTCGCTTCGCGTTCCAGCCTTTGCCGTAAGATCGGATCAGAAGACAGATTCGCCGGAAGAATCTTGATGGCTACATCTCGCTCCAGCCGTGTGTCACGGGCGCGGTAGACCCCACCCATCCCGCCCGTGGCGAGCAGCACGGTGAGTTCATAAGGGCCCAAGTGCATACCTGGAGCGAGGGACATCGCGTGTGGAATTACGCCCCCCACAGTGCCATTCGGTGCCTGCATCTTGTTGTCGCGGCTCTTTCTCTGTTCATGGTCGGGTCTCTTCGATTTCTCTCCGGATCCACTCGCGTATGTAGGGCGAACAATGGAGAACTTCGATGCCCTGCAATTCAATAATTCCCAGGAATCGGACTACGTCCACGTCCACAAGGGTCACGCTCTCCATATCAATCGCAGTTGGCGCCTTAAAGGTTCCGATCTGTGCTCTCAAGTCTTCTAAGTGTTCCCGGCGAATTCGTCCGGTCAGCCTAAGGAGTGTCTTTCCCCCGTCTGAACTTTTCTCAATTCTCAAGGTCATCTTGCGAATCTCGTCAGTAGGCAATGCACGGCCTTGGCCATCTGCAAGTAACTCAATCTGCTGGTCGTCTGCCGCTTGGTCCGCGCCCGATTTCAGCAATTGCTTGATTTCAGCATCTCTGTGGCATCAGAAGGCGCACCGGACGGGAAGCAGGTTTGGCATTTCTGCAGCCGGAAGCAAACCGGGATTTAGAACTCCTGCAACGAGTTGCGTACTTTTACCGAGCGAGATTTATGAGCGGGAAATCTTTGTTCGTGTGGTTCGGCATGGTGATTGCCTTCGTGCCCATGTGGAACGAAGTGAGGAACTGAGATTGTAAACGCGGACCGATCGCGCTATTCGAGACGGAGATGCAGTGCTTGGCGTGACTCAGGCGGCAATCACAAAATGCATGATCAAACGGTAGGCATAGTGCCGCCATCAATGACGTAGTCCGCGCCGTGAATTGAAGCTGCACGATCGGATGCTAGGAATGCCACCAGTTCGGCAACTTCCTCCGGCTGGCCGGGTCGGCCGATGGGAATGCCTCCGATCATATTCATAATTTGCTGTCGAGCAGCGTCCTCGCTGATGCCCCTGCTCTTGGCGAGTCGCACGATCATGCCGTGTGCGCCTGATGTCTCGATGAATCCGGGCGAAATCATGTTAACGCGGACGCCCTTGGGCCCAACTTCGTTTGCCAGGCCCTTATTGTAGGTATTGAGAGCACCTTTCGCCGCAGCATAGGCAAGCGTCGCGTCATACAGCGGCAGACGGTGCTGGATGGACGAGATGTGAAGAATGACACCTGATTTGCGTTCGATCATGCCGGGTAGAAATGCTCGGTCGAAACGAACGGATGCCAACAAGTTGACGTTGAGCGCCTTCTGTCAGTCGTCATCAGAGAGGGCCTTATATCCGCCGTTCGGAGCATCTGACGCTCCGACATTGTTGACTAGGATGTCGAGTCCAGTCCATTCCTGCTGAATGCGACTGACTACATCTTGCACGCCCGCAGCCGTACCGATATCCGTCTGCACGAAGAGAGCAACCGCCTGCCCATCCGGCAGGGGCGAGCGTGCAGTCGTGGCAACTGAGGCGCCGCTCAGAGCAAAACGGCGCACCATAGCTTGTCCCATGCCCTTCGTGCCGCCAGTCACCAGAACCCGCTTGCCCTTAAACTCATCTCCCGAAACGGGGAAAGGATATGTCGTCGTCATGATCGAATCTCCAGTGAAGCAATCTTGTCGTTGGAAAGTTTGAAGATGTGGTCCAGTTCAACAGAACTCCCGGGAAACTCACCGGTGACTCGGGCACGCACGGTCACCTTGTTTCCATACGTTTGAGCGTTGACCGTCTGCAAGACGTATCGGTATTTCGTGTCCACCTCTTGTTTCCATTGGCGGATCGAGTCACGACCGTGATAATCCCGCCCCTCGTCGTGGACAGTGCCATCTTCTGTGAAGCAACGGGAAAGCGCATCCGCGTCCTTCGCCTCTTCGGCGGCCAGGTATGCAGCGGCTGGTTCGGGTACTCGATAGCCATCGTATTCTCCCGCGTGCAATTGCACAGACAGAAGTTTGGCATCATACTGATGAAATAGGAAGTACGCACTAAAAAGTGCGTTTGGGGATATCGATGCCGAAACGCTATACGCCCACATCCGCTGCAGCAGACGTAGAAGCAGCGCTCCGTCTGTTGGAAGGAAGATGGAAGCTCGTGATTCTGTTCCATCTATTCGGAGGCAAGGTGATGCGCTTTTCCGACCTGGAACGAGCGATACCCAACATCACTCAGAAAATGCTGGGGCAGCAGCTCCGCAGCTTGGCAGCAGACGGAATCGTTGTGCGGACGGCCTACCCTCAGGTGCCGCCCAAGGTTGAGTACTGTCTGACATCATGGGGCCAATCCCTTTGTCCTACGCTTGACGCCATCCTAAAGTGGGCCGATCGACGGCCAGCAGAGCGAAGAAAGCGCAACTCGCGGTGACAATCATTGTGGTCTACAATCGGCAATGCCAAATACAGTATTCGTGTAATCCCGAATAAACCGATTGCTCCCGTGGAGGTATCAATGATTCTACGTTTCCTCGCCGTAGCTCTTTTTGTAGTGGCAACAGTCTCAAGCCAAACTCCGCCTTCCCTGCCATCCAGCTTTCAAACAAAGACGATACACAGCCCAGAAGGGGCAGACATTTTTGTGCGTTGGGGAGGAAGCGGGCCTGTGGTGGTCCTCATCCATGGGTACGCTGAAAATAGCGACTCGTGGGCTCCTTTGGCCGCAGATCTCATGAAGGACCATACGGTAGTAGTGCCCGACCTCCGTGGCATTGGGCGTTCTTCCAAGCCTGCCGACGGGTACGAGAAGAAGACTCAGGCCAAGGATATTCGCGCCGTCGTGACCGCGTTGGGATACGACAAGACATCTGTGGTTGCTCACGACATCGGGAACATGGTGGCCTACGCCTACGCCGCCACTTATCCCGATAAGGTCGAGCGGCTGGTCGTCATGGACGCACCGATCCCCGGGATTGATCCTTGGAACGAGATTCTCCTAAATCCAGGGGTTTGGCACTTCAACTTCCATGGACCGGATGCGGAGCGGCTAGTGGCGGGCCGGGAGCGTATCTACTTCGACAGAATATGGAATGACTTTACCGCCGATCCGGGTAAGCCCGACGAAGCCACCAGAAATTTCTTTGCCGCCACTTATGCGCAACCGGGCGGAATGCGTGCCGGGTTCGCGCAGTTTGCCGCTTTCTCGCAAGATGCGAAGGACAACAAGGTTTTCGAACAAACGAAGCTTACGATGCCGGTGATGGCGGTAGGTGGAGAGAAGTCCTTCGGCGCCCTCCAGGCGGTGATCATGCGTCATGTAGCGACGAACGTGCGGGAGGAGGTCGTCGCGGGCTCAGGACATTGGCTGATGGAAGAACGACCGGCTTACACAGTCGCGTTGATTCGTAAATTCCTTGATGGTCCGCCGGTTGCTCATCCGGTTGCAAGCAATGCTGACGGCGGCGCAAACGAAGAACGATTCACTCCCACGGAATACAAGTTCCCGCAAGTGGGCAATCCGGGCACGGGAAGCTCAGGCGTTGGCGGAATCCAGACCGTTGTTCTGAAGGGCAATCCAGACCAAGCAGGCGTATATACCATCATGCTTCGCGTCCCAGCACATACGCGCATCGCTGCACACTCCCATCGTGACGACAGGGTTGCGACCGTAATCTCTGGCACATGGCATATCGGCTACGGCGATAAGTTTGACGAGGCGAAACTGAAAGCTCTGCCACCGGGTAGTTTCTACACCGAACCACCATCTCGGAATCACTTCGCAGAAACCGGTGACGAGCCTGTTGTCGTTCAGATTACCGGGCTCGGTCCATCTTCGACCGAGTACGTGGATGCCACACAAGACCCGCGTAAGCCAGCCGAGTCAAATTGAATCATCAACAACACTCGAAAGACTAGAAAAGTGGGTTGGTCTCAACATTTGTATCGACAAAACGCGCTAGCAGTGACGGTTAAATTGCTGGTGAAAAGCCGACTTGAACGCACCGTGCTCGGGCAGTCCCCTTCGCGCTTCCGATACAACACTAAGACTTCCCGGTACAAAAGCTACTGCACTGTTGCGTTCATCCCCACGGCGGACGGAGCGCGCAGCGCTCTGAATCGCACCCGCTAAAAACGCATCGGACGGTGCATCCCCGCACGCCGATTGAAACTGTTGCCTGGGGCCCGGCCCAAAATATGCCTTGACACGTATATACCCTGTGGAGTATACGAAGAGCATGGAATCTGTATTCGAAATCATTGCGGAGCCGAACCGCCGCGCGATCTTGAGCCTCCTGGTCTCGTCCCAACAGTCGGTTGGAGAGATCGAGCGCCAACTTCGCATGCCGCAGCCGACCGTGTCAAAGCACCTGCGCGTGCTGCGCGAGGCCGGTTTCGTGGAGTCCACCGTGGACGCACAGCGCCGCCTCTACCGGCTGAAGCCAGGACCATTTCAGGAGATGGATGCCTGGCTGGAGCAGTTCCGCCGGTTCTGGTCCGATCACGTGGATGCGCTGGAACGGCACCTCGACCGCAGGGAACGTTCATCACCAACGAGGGCAACACCAGCGAAAAGCAAGACAGGGAAAAGACAACGCGGCCCAAACCGCGAACGTGACAAAGGAGAAACCAAGTGAAAATCAAACTGACCAGCGTATACGTGGACGACCAGGACAAGGCCCTGCGCTTCTATACGGAGGTACTGGTCTTTGCCAAGAAGACCGATTTCAGTCAGGGCCCATATCGCTGGCTGACCGTGGTCTCGCCCGAGGAGCCGGACGGCACTGAGCTGCAGCTGGCGCTGAACAACAACCCCGCAGCCAAAGCGTATCAGCAGGCGATCTTTCAACAGCGCCAGCCCGCGGCCATGTTTTTCACTGACGACGTCAAGGGCGACTACGAGCGGATCAAGGCCCGCGGCGCCGAGTTCACCATGCCGCCCACCGACGTCACCGGCTCGACCATTGCAATACTGAACGACACCTGCGGCAACCTCATCCAGCTCACCCAGCTGGCACGCTATTCACGCTAAGGAGAAGAACGTGACCTATCTCGAGCAGTACACACCAGGTCCCGCCAGCGGGGCGCAGATACGAAAGGACGGAGAGAAGTGGACGCTCATTCTCGTCAGAGAACTGCGCCACTCGCCGGAAAAAGTCTGGCAGGCGCTTACCGACCCAGCGCATCTGCGTGAGTGGGCGCCTTTCGACGCCGATGGGAGCCTAGGCACGGCTGGAGCCACGGTGAAGCTCACCACGGTGGGAGCACCCACGCCGCGTGTTTCCGAAACAACAGTGGCGCGAGCCGGCGCTCCCAAGGCTCTTGAGTACAACTGGGGTGGCTTCGATATGCGGTGGGAACTCGAAGCCTTTGGTGGCGGCACACGCCTGACGCTGTGGACCAACATCGGTCGCCGCTTCATCGCAATGGGTGCTGCTGGGTGGCACATTTGTTTCGATGTTCTGGATCGCCTTCTCAGCGGAACTCCCGTCGGCCGCATCGTCGGCCCCGAGGCGATGAAGTTCGGCTGGCAGCGGCTGAACGCGGAGTACGCTAAGCAGTTCGGTGCCCAACTGGCCGCCTAAGGCGGCTCAAAATTCGTGAATCGAGGAGGATCTATGACAAAGAGAAATCAAATTATCTATTGGGTTTCTACTATCTGGCTTGCATTGGGAATGCTGGCAACTGGAACATTACAGTTATTCAAAGCAAAAGCGGAAGGAGCCGTGGCGCCGCCCGGGGTATATGGTATTACCCATTTGGGCTATCCTGTCTATTTTCTAACAATACTAGGTGTTTGGAAAATTTTGGGAGTTGTAGCATTGCTTATTCCTAAATTTCCTTTATTAAAGGAATGGGCTTATGCAGGCTTTTTCTTTGCCATGTCGGGAGCGGTATTTTCACATATCGCATCGGGTGATTCCATGACTCAAAATGTTCCCGCGTTGTTACTTCTAATCCTGACTGTAATATCGTGGTATTTCAGACCTGCGGATAGACAAATCATTTCAGTTAATCAACACAGTCACGGACAAGAGTTCGGACCGGCGAAGACCGCAACCGAGAAGCATGACAACCATGCTGCGGTTGGCGCGTAGAGCACAACCTGTTACCAGCTGATAGAAAGGCTCAAATTTACCCTTTCCCTTACAGGTTACCCAATAAAACTACCGGCACGAAAACGGGGCAAGAATTGGAGGCATAAAGATCCAATGAATCCATCGGAACATATTGACGAGCTGATCGCAAAACTCACAGACTGGCGTGGCAAAACGCTCGCCAGCATCCGCAAGACCATCCTTGAGGCCGACCGGGACATAATCGAGGAATGGAAGTGGATGGGAAGCCCAGTGTGGTCTCGCGACGGAATCATCGCGGTCGGCAACGCCCACAAAGATAAGGTGAAGCTTACCTTTGCCCACGGGGCGAGCCTCCCAGATCCTGACAAGCTCTTCAACGCGGGCCTTGGAGGCAACGCCTGGCGCGCGATCGATTTGTTCGAGGGCGATAAGATTAATGAGCGTGCTCTAAAAAATCTCGTCGCTGCTGCCGTTGATTACAATCAGATCAAATTGAAGAGGAAAGCGCCTGCGGGTACTCGAGCGAAAGTACATAAAAGTAAAAAGTGATGAAACTATAGCTTTTTCTCACTAATTCTCTTTGCGGGACTGCCTGACAAACGTGCTTGACGCTGCTGGATTGTCTTCATAGTCGCGGACAAGAGTTCGGACCGCCGAAGATCGCACCGCCAGATGCAAGTTAAAGTTAGTGACCGATTCAGGGTCTGTTCCAGTTTTGTGTGAGTTTTTGAATCACCCGCGACCACGCCGCCTCGATTGAGCACGCCCTGGAGTTCCCGCTGCACTCGTGTGTTTGGGTAAACGGCAAACAGGAGATTGGGATCGCCTCCCGGAATCCACACACAGTTGGCGTTTCGCAACGGCGCTGCAAATTCTTCCGAATCCGCTACTGTCCGGTCGCGCGTCTACCCAGTGTATCTAAAAAACCTGTTCATGCGGCTGTCCGACGACGCATCTACCGCATTTATCTTACCCCTCCGAAAAAAGCGTCTCCTCGCTTTGCGATCAGAAGTCCAATCCTGTCGCGACTCTCCTCTTGGGACAATCAGTAGGAGAGGTGTATTATTCCTCCTGGCCCTCAGGAGGAATGCATCTATGGCGGACAAGCCGAGTGATCTCGTCCAGGGCACGCTAGATATGCTCAATTCTGAAAACGCAGGCTCTGGAGCCAATGCATGGGTATAGGATCGCTGTCCGGCTCGAACAGATGAGCAAGGGCGTTTTCCGCCTCAATGCAGGTTCGCTGTTTGTCGCCTTTCAGCGGCTGCAACGACCGGGGCTGATCAGAAGCGAATGGAGAGCGACTGAAAATAGCAGGCACGCAAAGTATTACGTCCTAACAGACCAGGGACGAAAGAGGCTCAACAGCGAAACACGAGAATGGGGAAGGCAAGTGGCGGCGATCGCCAGAATGTTGAAGACATCGTAGGGAGGTTCCATGTCAGTACTGCGAAGCATCGCGGGCGGGCTCCGATCGCTGTTCCGAAAGGAACGGGTCGGCCGAGAGCTGGACGAAGAACTGAATGGCTTTCTGGAGATGGCCGCCGAAGAAAAGATAAAGCAGGGGATGAGCCGCAAGGATGCGCTTCGCGCCGTGCGCTTGGACGGCGGAACTCTCGAGGTTTCAAAGGAAATCGTCCGCTCCGCCGGCTGGGAATCCTTTATAGAGACGTTGTGGCAAGATTTACGGTTCGCCACCCGCACGCTGCGCAAGGTTCCCGGCTTCACAGTGGTCGCCGTGCTCACGCTGGCGCTAGGTATCGGCGCAAACACCGCGATTTTCAGCGTCATCGAGGCGGTTCTTTTGCGCCCTCTTCCTTATAAAGACCCAAGCCGGGTGGTCCTGCTTCCCGATCCGCAAGATCCGAACGGCGAGGGGATTTCGTATCGGGACTTTGAATCGTGGAAATCGCAGAGCCGAAGCTTCGAAGACATGGCCGTCTACTACCGGAACAGCGGGTGGTCACGGGTAACGCTGACAGGTGCCGGCGAGCCCGACTCCGTCCAAGGAGCATTCGTGTCGGCTAACTTCTTTCCGCTGATGGGAATTTCGCCGGTGCTGGGCCGCGCTTTTACACGAGAGGAGGAGGCGCGTCAGCAGCGCGTTGTCGTCTTGAGCTATGGTCAATGGGTGCGCCGATTTGGAGCCTCTCGCGATGTCGTCGGAAAGATGCTACCGATCGATGGCAGCAATTCGCAAGTAATCGGAGTGATGCCCGCGAATTTTCAGCTTCCCGCCAGAGATTCACAATTCTGGGCCCCGATCACCACAAACCGGTATTGGGGGGATCCCCAGCTCGCGCGTGTCGACTCTACCCATACTCGGCACTTCTACAAGAGATGGAATGTTGTGGGCCGTCTGAAACCCGGGATCACTTATCGAGAAGCACAGGCAGAAATGGACACGATTATCGGGCGCCTGCAGCAACTGGATCCAACGAATCGAGAGCGGAGCGTCAATGTTGTACCGCTGCGGGTGAATCTCAGGGGAAACACGCGACTGGCATTTTCCATTCTGTTTGCCGCGGTGTTCTTCGTGTTGCTCATTGCCTGCAGCAACGTTGGGAATCTGATTCTCGCCCGCGGCGCAGCTCGCGATCGCGAGATGGCCGTGCGAACAGCGCTGGGAGCGGGACGAGTCCGCCTGACGCGGCAACTCTTCACTGAAAGTGTATTGTTGGCTTTACTTTCCGGATGCCTGGGCCTAGTCTTCGCTTCCCTTGGCGTGCATGCGCTGATTGCCTTTGGACCCCCAGACATTCCGAGACTCGATGAAGCGAGTGTTGACGATGGCGTGCTCGCGTTTACACTAGCGCTGTCGCTGCTCGCCGCAGTCATTTTCGGGATGATCCCGGCGTGGAAAATTTCGCAAAGCAATCCAAATGAATCCCTAAAATCCGGCGCTCGTAGCGCGTCGGGCTCGATGATCTTAAGGGGCACGCGAAACCTGCTCGTGGTGATGGAATTCGCGCTTGCGATGGTATTGCTGACCGGGGCCGGTCTGCTGGTTCGCAGTTTTCTAGCGGTCCAAGGTGTCGATCCCGGGTTCCGGAGTGAGCGCGTTTTAACGATGCGAATCATGTTGCCAGCGGGTACACCCGAGTCCAGGAGAACTGCTGTCTATGACGAGGTGATCGAACGGGTTAGAACAATGCACGGAGTTCAGGCGGCGGGCGCAATCGACGGGTTATTTGAGCTCGGAGAGACCATGAACCTGGGGTTGCGCACCATTGAAGGACGCGCACCCGAACCTCCGGAACAATGGACGGCGCTCACCTGGAAGACAATTCGCGGAGATTATTTTCAAGCGATGGGCGTCCCATTGTTGAGAGGCCGCTATTTCTCCGAGCAAGACGTCAGTGGGTCTCCGCTCGCGGCGATTGCGGATGAGAGCATGGCTCGCCGGTACTGGCCCGGAGAAGACGCAATCGGCAAACGGTTCAAAGGGCAGGATCCGCGCGGACGCAATGACGACTGGCTGACAGTCATCGGTGTGGTGCATGATATGCGCCGTCATGGTCTCGAACGCTCGCCCACGCCGCATATATTTGAATGGTATAAGCAAGCGACTCTGGGTGACACAACGCCTGACCTGGTGGTGCGCACGCAGGGTGAGCCGCTTGCGTTTGCAGCGACGCTGCGCAGTACAGTTCGCGGGCTCGATCAAACAGCCATTCTTTCTCCAGTCACTACCATGGAAGCGCAGCTTTCTGGCCAGCTCTCGCCTCGTCGATTCCAGACTACACTGCTCAGTCTCTTTTCTCTCCTCGCGCTCATTCTGGCCAGCGTCGGCATGTTCGCACTCATGCACTATTCGGTTTCGCAGCGGACCCACGAGATTGGCGTACGCATCGCCCTGGGCGCTCAGCGCGGAGATGTGATGAGGCTTGTCATCTGGAAAGGCGGTCAATTAGCGCTTACAGGCGTAGGGATTGGAATTCTCGCGGCACTGGCGCTGACGCGTTTGATGTCCAGCTTGCTTTTCGGCGTTAGCGTTACCGATCCGGCGACGATTGGTGGCGTGGCAATGCTTCTCACTCTCGTCGCCTTGATCGGGTGCTACATCCCTATGCGGCGCGCCATGCGCGTCGATCCGATAGTTGCCTTGCGTTACGAGTGACAGTCCAAAGCTCGAGTTGGCCGTTCGGGAGGCCATTACTTCGGAGATTGGCCGACCATCTGACACCCATGACCGGTTTAAGTGCTGGCGCACTCAAATCTTCTCAGCTCCTCTTGACCAGTTCGCTGGTCACTGCGGCTGAAAATACCGGCCTCTGTATTCGAAGATAGGATCCGCCAGATCGAGCGGGAATTTGCGTCGGCTCACCTCCTCGATCAGGTTGATGGTCGCCCCAAAATCAGGATCACGATAGATAAGTGGCGAGGGCCTCACGAGTGTGCGGGAATCCCAGGGTCCAAGTCACAACGTTGCATGACTAGGTTCGTGATCGTTGGGTGTGACTACGACCGAAGGAGCTGGCCAACCAGGATATTCCGGACCGTTCTGATCGATCAAATAAAACCTGGGTTGAGCGATTCTTTGCTGCAAAATGTGCAAAAAAACACATGAGAAGCCAATCCTGATGCGGAAAAACAAAAGGCAGGCCGATTCGGCTGTTCTCACCCGGTAGGTGAAAGCTCAAGACTGGTGGGTAGTCGCCGATGGCGGGGCGGCCGAGCGCGCTTTTTGCATTTCGAGCTTGCAAAGCTCGAGGGCCAGGGTGACCCATTGCTGGGTGAGAGCTTTGAATTTCTTGTAGTTGGCGAGTTGCTGGCGCACCTCCGGAACAAACTGAGGACGAACAAACTGGGTGGTGCTCTTGCCGAGATGGGTGTAACTGAGCTGGTAGAAGGGGCCATGTTTCTGGGGGTGCACGGGATCCACGCACTTGCAACCCGGCTTCTGACAGGCAGAGTACTGTTGGGATAGAGATCCAGGTCGCATGGGGCCCAGCTTCAGGAGTTCCGCCTTTACCTTTTCAATTTGAGCTTGGAGCTGTTCTTGGCGCATGGGTTTTTTTATACCACATCTATCATATAGCGTTACAAAGCTACCTGAACATGCTAAGGTCTCCGCGTGGTTTCCACTCTACCTTTCAGGAGATCGACGCATGCAGGATACAGCTACTTCGAAGATCCACAAGCTGGAAGTGACCGACGACACGCTGACCAGCCGCGGAGGACTAGCGTTTTTCGTGAAGTATCTGGAGGCCATCGGAATCGTAGGATTGCTGCTGCACAAATTTGCAGGGATCAAGAAGAGCATCAAAGGGGTATCGGTGCGGAATCTGTTTTTGCAAGTGCTGTACTTCTTCTTCGACGGCACGAGCCGGCACTTGACGTATTTCGATGAGCTGCAGCCAGAGGAGGGCTACTAGGCAGTGGTCGAGATGCCGGCGAAGCAAATGGCCTCTTCGCATGCCATGAAGCGGTTCTTCCGCGCCTTTGCCATTTTCCATGCCGGAGCCTTCCGCTGGGTGTTGCAGGAGTTGTTTCTCTGGCGCTTGCGGCGGGAGAAAATGCGGGTGGTGATGCTGACGCTGGACACCATGGTCATGGATAACGATGAGGCCTTGCAGCGGGAAGGGTGCGACCCGACCTATAAAAAGGTCAAGGGATTCCAACCCTTGCACTTGATTTGGGAAGGCAAGATCGTCGATGCCATTTTCCGGCGTGGCAAGCGGCACAGCAACTACGGCCACGATGTGGAGAAGATGATCCGGGGCATCGTGAGCTTGATCCGCACCCGCTACGATGCCTCGGTATCGATCATCGTCCGGCTGGACGCCGGATTTTTCGACGCGAAGAATTTTGCGCTGTTGGACGACCTGGGCATCGGTTTTGTGGCCACCGGAAAGGTCTACGATCCGATCAAGGAGAAGGTCCAGGCCATTCCGAAAAAGAAGTGGAAAGAATACGCGAATGAACGGCAAGTGTGGAGTTATGCGCGCTTCTCCTACCAGTGTGAGAGTTGGAAGAAAGCCTACCGGGCTTTGTACACGCGTCCGCAATACGATGACCAGCAGCGGTTGCTCGAATTTGCGCGGCCAGACAACATCATCCTGACGAATTTAGTTTCCGGAGAGCCGGTTCTGGAACGGATGCCGCGCGCAGTTCGGGAATACTGGGAAGAGGACACCTCCTTGATCTACCACCACCATCAGCGTGGCGCCGATGAGCTGCCCCATCGTGGCCTGAA
>QHYK01000121.1 GCA_003224085.1 Acidobacteriota bacterium
CGCAGACTGATCGTCAACTGGAATAAGAACTGAAGTAGAGAAGGACAGGTGTCTCACAACTTCTGCTGGTCGCGGCCTAGATCGGCAGCAGGTCCCTCCCAAAGTCGTTCTCTCGCTCCGCTGCCCACACTCGAATCATTTCTGCCCGGCGGTTACACCGAAATCACACTGATTCTCGCCCCTCTGGCCGAAAACTGAGCAAGAATCAAAAAAATCGCTCAATTCAGGTGTTATTTTGCCCATATTCCCTTGGGATTTCCCTTCCTGCTACGATTCTGCGATGAGCAATCTCGTCATTCTTTTTGTCCATTTCCTTGCTACC
>QHYK01000122.1 GCA_003224085.1 Acidobacteriota bacterium
CTGATCACGGTCGATCCCGTAAAGGGGAACGCAGAGAAATAGGAGCCAAGAGCAGAGCCAGAAGCCGAATCTCCACTGACGGCGTGGGTTCCGAGCAAGGGACCTTACGAAGTCGATCAACTATTAGCTCCTTTCAACGCATATCACCAATTGCAAGACCGGAGATTCGGGCGGGCTCAACTGGGCAACGACCCGAATATGTCTGCGGATGCTTCCCATAGTCCCGACATGTTACGCCCATTCTCTCGCCCTACGCACCGCGGTTTTCTCGAGGACATTCGCTGAATGGCAGAAGATTTCAGACGTTGATTCTTCCCCGGCAGGAGCGTTCGACACGTCAACTAATATGGAAGCTCCTTTCAGAACTTCGGCCAATCCCTCACCAGTAACAGAATTGACACCACAATGGGGAGATGCGGCAACTATTTCGTCTCCGCGCTGGCGCAACCTGGGAACGAGTTTTGACCCGATGAATCCGCTGCCCCCGATAACTACGATTTTCATAAATGGCTCCTTGTGTTTTCGCAAGCCAGTTCACTTCATCTGAATTCATTTGTGTTACTCCGCGGCTCGACATTGCAACTGACCTTCCATGTCGGCTAGCGACCACTCGCTTGTAGAAGTGGCCTCCTTTCCATGCACAAGTTCAGTCGAATAACGTCATTCGCCCCGGCGCCCCAGCGACTGCTCGTCAAAATGCTGACGCGCGATGTCACGCGGTGTCCCAATGACACCCATACTTTTCAAACAAGCGATCGTATAAAGGCATTGGAATCTATGTTTCTGCGATTTAGTCGCGCACACCTCGTTTGGCAGAGGAAATGCTTCACTCGTGTTCGCCATGACGATCAACCACTGTTGCGCGATTTGGAAGTGCAATTCACTCGGACTGCGACGACGCAAATGACAGCAATGCAGCAGGGTGTTTGCAGAAGAGATGGTGAGCTAGTGAACCTCTCAACCGATGAGAAGCAACGGCGGTTATTAAAACACGATGCGCAAGGAGAACAACGATGATTGATAGAGTTTTCAAAACTGCCGACGTCGAATCAGTGGACTTGCCGTTCCCGGGCTACACAGGAGACATCAAGATAAGGCCAATGAACGGAGACTACGCGCTTGGTCCCTCGATGATACTTCTCCGGATGGAACCCGGCGCAGTCATCCCGGCGCATTTGCACAAGAAAGCCGCCGAAGTGCTGTGCATTTTAGATGGTGACTTTATCAATGAAAACAAGTCGTATGGTTCGGGGGATTTTTTGCATTCGAAACCGGGCACGATCCATGGACCGCACACGACGAAGAGAGGTTGTTCACTTCTGGTCCTGTATACAGCGAACGCGGGCGAAGCTGATCCGAATGACTTCTTCCTTGCCGACGCGGCAAAGCGCAGTTGAACGGCCGGATTGTCGCCGCGAACACGCAGGTGAGAACTGAGTCGTGTCGTGCAGACACGCTGAGCGTACATGTGCTCAAGATCTTGATCGACTCGTTTCTATCGCTTAACCCGTTGAGGAACATGGCCCGAGCAGCAAATTTGCAAGCACGAACTCTACACAGTGAGGTGAGCGAATGAAGGCAATTGTGGTGACGGATCAGGCTGCCGGAACAGCCGGCGTGAAGCTGGTGGAACGGCCTAAGCCGCAGGCGGCGATAAACGACGTTCTTGTTCAGATTCATGCGTCCGGATTCACCGGGGATGAGTTGGCGTGGCCTTCGACCTGGACCGATCGCGTCGGGCGTGACCGAACGCCTTCAATTCCCGGACACGAAGTGGCTGGAGTGGTCACTGCTCTCGGCTATGGCACGACGGGGCTGTCGATTGGTCAACGGGTGTTCGGCCTCACAGACTGGTATCGCGACGGCACGCTGGCGGAGTATGTGGCGGTCGAAGCGCGCAACCTCGCGCCGCTGCCGGGTGACCTTGACTTCACGGCGGGCGCTGCGTTTGTTATGCCGGCCCTGACTGCGTGGCAAGGGCTATTCGAGCACGGCCGCCTTCGCGCGGGGCAGAGCGTCCTCGTGCACGGTGCGGCTGGAGTGGTCGGTTCGATGGCGAGTCAGCTCGCCCGTGAGGCGGGCGCGTACGTTATCGGCGCTGGGCGCGCTGCGGCGCGTCAGACCGCCCTCGACTTCGGAGCACAGGAGTTCATCGATCTCGATAACGACGCCTTGGAAGACGTCGGCGAAGTTGATCTCGTTTTCGATGTTCTCGGTGGAGACATCGCGAAGCATTCTGCGGGCGTGATTCGCTGCGGAGGAACGCTGGTAACCGTCACCGGCCCAACCGAGGCGCGGCCCGCTGACGGCCGGACGATTGACTTCGTCGTCGAATCCGATCACGCCCAATTGAGTGAGCTTGTCCAGCGCCTCCGGGTTGGGCGACTGCGGACAAAGATCGGCAATGTAGCTGCCCTCGACGATGCTGTCGCCGCTTTCAACAGGACCGAGCGGATCAAGGGAAAGACGATCATCGAAGTCCGTCCCTGAGGACTTGGGAATTCCAAAACGCTTGCCGAAGGTTTAGTTCGCGCACCTAAGGAGAATTCGATGTCGAACACGATTTTCAAGTCTAAAAGAAGAAGAGGACAAAAGAGCATGGCAACTGGAAAAGGAAAGTCTGTAATGGAGCGGGAAAATGCGGCAGATTTTAGTGCGCCGACCGTTTTCTATCGCAGGATTAACGTGGAGGGGCTCGAACTCTTCTATCGCGAATCCGGTCCCAGGGATGCTCCCACTGTTCTGCTCTTGCACGGCTTTCCGTCGTCTTCCCATATGTTCCGCAATCTGATTCCAACGCTTGCGGAATATCATGTCGTTGCCCCAGACTTCCCTGGATATGGCGAAAGCTCGGCACCGTCGGTGGACGATTTCGAGTATTCGTTCGAACGGTTGGCGACTGTGACCGAAAAGTTCACTGAAAAGCTGAATCTTTCTTCCTATGCGCTATTCCTCTCGGACATAGGTGCATCGATTGGTTTCCGGTTAGCCGTCATGCATCCCGAACGGGTGACCGCGATGATCATCCAAAACGGAGGAGCTCATGCTGAAGCCATAAATAAGGAGTTCCTGACAGAAACGCGGTTGTCCGAGTACTGGAAAGATCGGAGCGAAAAAAGCACTCAAGTTCTACTCGACTGGCTTCTGACGATTGAAGGAACGAAGTGGCACTATCTGCATGGTGTCAGCGATCCATCGCAGATCAGCCCTGACAATTGGGTAATCGACCAGGCGTATCAGGACCGTCCGGGGAACAAGGATATCCAGCTGTCACTCCTCTACTATGCGAAGAGAGATCTGGATGTTTTCGGCGATTGGCACCAATACTTCCGCAAACATCAGCCCCCTACGCTGATCACGTGGGGGAAAAACGATGGAATCTTCACGGTGGAGGGTGCTGAACTCTTGAAGAGAGACATTCCCGGGGCGGAACTGCACCTCCTCGACACCGGCCATTTCGCGCTGGAAGAAGAAGCGGATCGGATCGGCTCGCTGATGCGCGAGTTTCTCGGCCGCACAATAAGAAAGAAATAGTCATTGAAAAGGCGTTGCCAGCGAGCTCTTTGGAGTTTGGAAACGTTAGTTCGGAAAACGAGCAAAGCTGCACTCGCCTAACCTTGACAAGAGTTGCCACGATTTCCGTTCCAATCGTGGCAGAGACATGCACACGCGGAGGAGCTGGGTTTTCGCGATTTCTCCAGCTTGTTCCTGGTGAAGGAGAATCGCAGACAACTGGGAAACTCTGCGTGTTGCATTTCTCTTATAAAGGTCAGCTTAACATCGCGAGTCTTTGCAATGGCCGAACGAAGCGAAAGTGGAATGCAATGCCAAATCTTGAATCTGGCGATCGAATTGAGCTGTTCTACGAAGATTCCCTCGGAAGCGATAATTCGCGCGACCGTTAACCGTTTGTTGAGCGATCGGGACGAAGGAATGGGCCTTGTATGAATTCAAAAACCGCGCAACTCACCGAGAATGGGGCCGAGATTGTCCGTCTGTTCGCACGGTTTGCGCTAGGAGCTTCCTTTCTATCCGCTGTGGCTGATCGTTTTGGCTTATGGGGGCCACATGGAGCAAAGAACGTATCCTGGGGAGATTTCGCTCATTTCGTGGAATACACGGGCGCGGTGATGTCTCTCTTCCCCAGTTCATTGACGGTGTCGTTTGCATGGGCAGCTACCGTCGCGGAGACCCTCTTTGGGATATTGCTCATCGCAGGCTTCAAAATACGAATGGCCTCCGTCCTCTCCGGTCTTCTCCTTTTGTCATTTGCTATGGGCATGCGTTCTGGGAGCCTGACCGATTCACGCTGGACAAGCTTCTGATTCGACCACGAAACTGAGCGGGAGATCCAAATGAAAACGCAAAAGCGTCGACTTATGTGGCATGGCATGTTGCTCTTTCTTCTCGGACTGATTACGGGATTACTTGAGCAACGTTTCACCAACGTGCGCATGGGCCTTTCGGCACACCTGGCGGGTGTGATGAATGGCATCCTCCTCCTTGCGCTCGGTGCCGCATGGAACGAGGTACGGCTGCCTCATTCGGTAAAGGTGACGGCCTACTACACCGCACTTTACGGCACCTATGTGAACTGGCTAGTGACCTCGATAGCTGCGGCTTTCGGCACCGCAGCAAATTCTCCAATCACTTCAGCCGGCAACAGCGGTCAGCCATGGCAAGAGAGTTTTGTCGCAACGGGATTTCTCACCGTGGCGATCGCAATTGTCGCCACGTCGATACTCGTTCTCTGGGGTCTTCGAGGAACGGCCGCCGAGGTCAACGATAGTTGGAAAACATTCGAAATTCAACGTTCCCCGAGAGGCGGAAGAATCTAGATCATGAGTTGGTGACCGAGCAGCAGTCGATGCGCAATCCTCGGGCGGTGTTCCATTGGTACGACTTCTTCGTTGGCTGAGCCCAGCTCGCATCTATCACAAGTGAGGCATTACAGCGCTAGCCCTTTATTTTCGTCTTCACCGAATTGACCCGCGTTGCTGATGGGACCTGGCCTTGATATTCCTAGCTTCTTCATTTTTGCGATTAACGTAGTTCGCTTTAGTCCGAGCTGAGCGGCTGCCCCTCGGAGTCCTCCCACTATCCAACCTGAGGCATGTAATGCCTTCAGGATCAAAGCTCGTTCGGAATCCCGGAGCGTGCCCTCTTGCACAGAAGGCAAGATGACCGAGTCGACGGCTACCTCGTTCGCTCTTATCAGGCTCGAATCCAGGGGAGGCAAGGGATTCGCAAGCACTCCGTTATCCGACTGGATTACGGCCCTTTCGACCAGGTTCTGAAGTTCCCGCACGTTCCCGGGCCAGGAATAGGAGGTAAACGCATCAAGCGTTTCTTTCGGAATGTTGCTTATGCGCTTGTTCATGCGCCGGGAAAAGGTCTCGACGAAGTGCGAGACCAGCAGCGCAATGTCCTCCCGGCGATTGCGTAGCGGTGGAAGCATGATCGGAAACACGTTCAGGCGATAATATAGATCACCCCGAAATTCGTTACGCTTCACCATTTGCGCCAAGTCCTGGTGGGTTGCAGCGACCAGTCGTACATCTACGCGGTGCGTGCGGCCGCTTCCCAGTCGTTCGAATTCCTGTTCCTGCAGAACCCGCAGCAGCTTCGGTTGTAGCGGCAGCGGAATATCGCCTATTTCATCGAGGAACAGAGTTCCGGTATGAGCCATTTCGAAACGACCAATTTTCTGCGCGATGGCTCCGGTAAAAGCGCCCCTCTCATGACCAAAGAGCTCGCTCTCCAGCAAATCGAAAGGAATGGCCGCGCAATTTAGCTTTACGTAAGGGCGGCCGTATCGTCTGCTCACGTTATGAACCGCTTGGGCGATTAATTCCTTTCCAGTACCGGTTTCGCCTTGAATCAATACGGTGGAATCGGTCGGTGCGACGCGTTCCACCTGTTCGAGCACGGCCTCGAGGGCAGGGCTTTTGCCTACGATGCGCTCGAACTCGGGCGATTTCTCGTCCTGTTCATCAGAACAAAGTGTTTCGAAGCCCCTCACAGCTCCCTCCGAATCAGCCTCGCTACATACAATGACGGCTCAGCTCTTCAACGCTGTCCGAACGCTCTCCAGCAGAATTGCATCATCAAAACGCTTGGCGAGGAATTTCACTGCCCCGCCTCTCATCGCCTGCAGCCGCATTTTCTCGTCGCCATGTGCGGTAACAAGAATGGTCGGAATTGGGCAGTGGTCAGCGTTCAACTTGGCCTGCAAATCTAGGCCTGACATGCCGGGCATGCGGATGTCCGTTATAAGACACCCAGTCTCATTCAGCTGGCCTGATGCCAGGAATTCCTCTGCGGAGGCGAACGATCGCACAGTAAACCCAGCTGACCTCAGCAAACGTTGCAATGCAGCCCGGAATGAATCGTCGTCATCGACCACTGCAACCATTTTTGTATTTGTGAATGTATCCATACGACCAGAGGATAGGCTAATCTGTGCACAACGCAATTATGGCTTCCCGTAGGATTGGCGATAGATATGTATAAGTGACCGCTCAGAAGGAATTCAGCAGTTCCAAGCCATTTCAGGAATCCGAATTTTCGATCACTGGAAGCCCAAGCTTTTCTGCCATTCTCCCCAGCTCAACGGGAGAGTTAGCGTGCATTTTGTGCATGACCTGCCCGCGATGGACTTGCGCGGTAATCTCGCTGGTCCCGAGCCTGGATGCGATCTGCTTCGTAAGCATACCGGAAACCAGTAGCCCCATCACCTCGCGCTCCCGCGTAGTTAAGGTCTCGTAGCGTTCCTTCAGTTCCTCGATCTCATGCTGTTGTTGCCGTGTTCGGCCGTCGCGCTCGAGTGCCTGTTGAATTGCATCTAAGAGGTCTTGATCCCGGAATGGTTTGGTCAGAAATTCCACTGCCCCAGACTTCATCGCTTTCACCGTCATGGGAATATCGCCGTGGCCGGTGATGAAGATGATCGGAATCTGCACACCCGCCTCAGCCAATTTCCGTTGCACATCGAGCCCGCTCATCCCGGGAAGCCTCACGTCTAACACCAGGCAAGTTGGACCATCTGGGAGTTTGCGTCGCAGAAACTCCTGCGGGGTGGCAAGTACCTCGCCGCGCAGACCCACTGACTTTAGCAGGCGTTGCATTGCTGCACGCATCCGGCCGTCATCATCAATGACGTACACGGTAGCGTGATCGGTGGAGATCATGCGTGCGCAGCCTTCTTTGACGGCAGTGTAAATTGAAACGTTGCGCCTCTTAGAGTGTTGTTGGTCGCCCACACTCGGCCACCATGCGACTCGACGATGGTTCGGGTGATCGCCAGTCCCAGGCCGGTGCCTTCCGATTTCGTCGTAAAAAACGAATTGAAAATTTCGGTTTCCTTCCCGGTTGGCAGGCCAACGCCTGTGTCGCTGATCGAGATCCGCAGTTGACCGTCTTCATCCAACTGCGACTTGATGCTAAGTTCACCGCCTGAGTCCCGCATCGCCTCGATCCCATTCATCATCAGGTTCATCAGCCCTTGCTGCAATTGCACACGGTCTGCCATAACCTGTGGTAGGGTCTCGTCCAGCTCAGTATGCATCTTAACGGAATTCCTATTCGCCTCATCGCGCAGCATGACGACCATCTCTAGGATGACTTCGTTTATATCAACCATCTCCTGATGTGGTGAGCCCTTCCGGTACATCGAGCGGACACGGTCGATGATGTCGACTGCGCGCGTAGCATCTCTGACCATTTCCAGAGCAGCCTCGCACGCCTCCGACACATCAGGCTGCTCGCGATTGAGGAATCGCAAGCACGCCTGAGCATTTGTCGCCGCTGCGCCGATTGGCTGGTTGATTTCGTGGGCTAAGGAAGCTGTCAGCTCTCCCATGATGCTGACTCGGTTCAGATGTGCGAGATGGGCCAGTTCTTCTCGCATTCTCTCGCTCTCTTTCAGCGCCGCCTGCAGCTCGTCTTCAGCCTTCTGCCGCTTCAATTCGGCGGCGCCGCGGGAAGCGAAGATCTTAAGCAAGTCGATGGTGCGCAAGTCGGCGTCCATGGGCTTGTTATCCAGGATTGCGATGTGGCCGATGACACGATTACTGTGGTCAAGCATGGGAACGCCGAGGTAGCTTTCTGCATGCCAATCCGCCACGAGCTTATCGAGAGGGAACAGGCCCTGCAGCCCTTCCCGGTAATGGCAAACCTCGCCATGAAGCACGTTTTCGCAAGGTGTATCGGCGATGTCAAACTCGAAGTCCTCTCCAAAGCCGTCGCCTTTCCAGAACGCCAAGGTACGAGCACGCTTTTGATCATCACAAGCTGTTACTAAGGCATAGCGGGCGCGCAGCGCCTGAGCCATGTGCTGCACCAAACTCTGGAAAAAGTCGCTCCCCGTGGTGGGCGCCGTGCCGGCTACGATAAGCCGGAATGTGTCCTCGGCTTGCTTTCTTCCAGTGATGTCCTCAGACAGCGCCATCAAGAACTGAGGGACATCTTCCGTTCCCGGCACAAGCGACACGTTGTTGCTCACCCAGATGAGCCGCCTATCCTTCCGTCGATACCTCTTCTCGATTTGAAATTGTGATCGCTTGCCCTCGACCAACTCAGCTATGAGCGCCCAATTTTCCTTTCGATCATCCTCTACGGTGAGCTCAAGAAATATCTGCTTGTTCAGTTCTTCTTCTGAGTATCCGAGCATTTTCTGATAGGCAGAATTGGTAGCAACGAAACGTCCTGTCATGTCTGTGAGGGCCACGCCTATCGCTGAATTCTCGAAGACCGCCCGCCAGCGTTGCTCGCTGCGTCGGAGGTCTTCTTGCGCTCTCTTCCGGGCGCTGACATCCCGGATGAAGCCCGTAAAAGTGTGTCCCCTTTCTGTGACGCTTACTCCGAGCGAGATTTCCACCGGAAACTCCCGTCCATTTCTGTGCCGGCCGGTAAACTCGGCAGCTTGCCAGTTGAGATGCCGCTGGCCAGTAGCCAGGTAGCGTCTGAACCCACCCTCGTGCTGTTTCCGCATGAATTCCGGCATTAATATGGTCAGCGGTTTCCCAATCAACTCGTTCGGTTCATAACCAAAGACTCTCATGGTCGCGGGGTTGGCAAACTGGATTGCACCACTTTCGTCCACGCTGACAACGGCATCGTTGGCCGTCTCGACAACGACACGCAGAGCTTCTTCAGCCCGTTCCCGATCATCGATGTCAGTGATTAAGACGCACCAGTTGAGAATGCGTCCATCGAGATCTCGCAAGGGAAACCCGCGTGCACCGAACCAACGGTAGACACCATCGAAGCGCCGCAGGCGCTCTTTGACGTCGTATGGCTGGCCCGTTTCAATTGCTTCTTTCCACACCGCGATAGCGTGTGGGAGGTCGTCCGGGTGAACGGCGTCACTGGTCCCCCAACGCTTCAGTTCCTCGAACGTCTTGCCGAAGTAATCGAGTGTGGGTTGGTTAACGCTTTCGACTTGGCCAGACGGCGTCATAACGGCAACCGGAGCCGGAATGCTATCGAGAATTAAGCGTAGATCAAGCTCACGGGCTTGCTGCGCTCCTTCGGCCTGCTTGCGTTCCGTCATATCCATCACCAAACCGATGTATTGAACGTTCCAAATCCAAAATAGCGAAAGCCTGGCTGCCGGTCAATATTTCGTAAAATGCGACGCGGGTTTTCACCGCCACAAGACTTCCGGAGTGATCAATCGGTGAATCGTGTAGGGCGAAGTGCGCTCTTTCCGGTAGTAGGGCTTATCAACTTCGACGTTGCCGTTTGTCTTCCAAGAGTTCGCCGACCAAGTCAGTGGAAGAGTTCTGGCTCTGCGGAGTGACGTGAGCTGGATTTTCCAGACAACATCGATATCGCAAACTCCTATTCTTCACGGCAATCGCGAGCGGCCCCGAAGCCCAGGATCACAGAAGCATCCTTGCGGAGCGACCTCAATCCCTTGCTTGAAGGGCGCTGACTCATCGTGTGTCAACAATTGTCACTCTAACGACGGCTGTCCAATCAACGGCATACTCTCGAATCCCGCAGTTCAGCGGATGGCACGTAAGTGGTGGTTAGTCACACTCTTGCAAACGCGTGTGGATTGGCAGTGAGAGTGCTTTTCCCTGAAAGGTGTTACGCGAAAGGTTGAGGGCTTGGCAGACAGGCTGCGTCAGCCACTCATCGCAAAGGGAAAATCTCCATGGATTGCGGCAGCACAAACCGGAACTATGAATCGTTCGACGACGCGCCTGAAAGTGCGAAAAAATCGACGCGTCTCTTGCAGGTTTCGGTCAGTGGAAACCCGCAAACTCTGGATGAGTTGTTTGCTGCGAATAGCACACACCTCTATCAGACTGCCTTTCGTATTCTTTCGAATTCTCATGATGCCGAAGATGCCGTGCAGGACAGCCTGTTGTCCGCGTTCCGCAACTTGAATCAATTCCACGGGCGCGCAAGGTTTTCAACCTGGCTCCACCGCATCGCCATCAACTCGTCTCTGATGCGATTACGCAAGCGAAAGTCCCGACGCGAATCTCCGCTCGAGCCAATGGCCACAGGAAACGAACTGGTAGCACCAAGAATCGACTTTCTTTCTGGCGATCCCAATCCAGAGGAACAATGCGCCCGTGTTGAACAGCGAAAGATTCTCTTGGAAGCACTGTCGAAGCTACCGGGCCCTTTTCGCACGGCGATCGAGCTCTGCGACCTTGAAGGACTTCCGACCAAGAACGCAGCCCAAAAATTAGGTGTTCCCTTGTCGACCATGAAAGCCCGACTGTTCCGCGCCCGCCGGGCCCTCAAGGCGACGATTTTTCGAGAGCGTTCACTTCGTCCGCTGTTTCGGGCTATGGACAGGAATGCCCGCCGGCAGAGGCTCGAGGACAAGACAGCAAGGATGGAATCACTTCCTGCTGCGTGACGGTCGCGTTGCGGAAATCGATTCCTATTTTGAGGGAAGCCATCGTTCAAGCGAAGGCGATCCATTGCAAGGAGTGTGACCATGAATCAACCATCGATGTTGGGCTGGTACCGGATTCTTCGAGCCCACTATCAGTTCACAATGTTTCAAGCGATTCGATACGCCCTGTGGCTCGCGCGTTGATCGTTTGGCGGGGAAAAAGATGCATGGAGTTTCTTAGAGTCGTGCAGATCATAGAAAAAAATAAATCGGGAGAACTAAGGAAATGGCAGCGGAAACAGAATTGCGACCGAACCGGACAGGGGGCATGGGACGGAAGAGCGTCGGACGCCCATCAGCGAAGCTCTTGATGGTGGCCGGCCTAGGATTGATAGCTCTTATGGCTGGCTGGCGCGGATATTTCGGTGGCGCAACTCGAAGTGCCGCCGCTACCGGTCCAGCCGCACTTCCGGACGTAGCGGTGAGTAAACCCTTGATACAAAACCTCGACGCGCAGTTAGGCTTCCTTGGTCAATTCTCAGCGGTTTCGCAAGTAGAGCTACGCGCTCAGGTAGGCGGAACGCTCACCGGGATATTTTTCAAAGACGGCGGCATCGTGCGGAAGGGTGATCTCCTTTTCACTATCGATCCTCGGCCCTATGAAATCACGCTTGCGGAGGCGACCGCCCAGTTGAATGTCGCGTCGGCTCATTTGGAACTGGCTGACCGACAACTTGACCGGGCCAAGGATCTACAGAGCAGCGACGCTGGAAGCGTGGAAAACGTAGACCAGCGCACATCCGATCAGCGGTCCGCGCGCGCTGCCGTGCGATCATTCCGCGCTCTCGGCGGGGGATGGGACGCGCGAAGCAACCCGTCCATCGCTTCGGTGAAGTGAGGGAACTGGAGGCGCATTCCCGCAGAGGTTATTCGTGCCGCCCAGTTTCTCCGTTACCGATGCGCTGAACCCAAATCTCCTGGAGGCAAGCAATGATGAGCGAACCAATCTCGACGGCGCCAGAATCTTTGCGGACGAACGAAGCGAAAGGTGCGCACACTGCATCTTGGCAGCGGCTTGGCATTTTATACGCACGAGTCGCGCTCGGCTCCGCCTTCCTCTCGCCCGTAGCCGACCGTTTTGGTCTCTGGGGCAACCATGCAAGCTGGGGAAACTTTGTCAACTTTACGCGCTACGTGGCTCAAGTAAATTCCTTTATGCCGGCGTTCACCATTCCTTTTCTGGCGTGGGCGGCCACCGCTGCTGAAACCACCCTCGGCATCCTACTCGTTCTTGGCATCTGGCCACGCAAGGTGGCTTTGGGCAGCGCCACCTTGCTCTTCTTGTTCGGCACGGCCATGACGATTTCTTTTGGTATCAAGAAGCCGCTGGACTATTCCGTGTTCTCGGCATCGGCAGGAGCGCTGTTGCTCTCGCTCTTCGAGGTCCGCAAGTCTCCTTTGAATTCATAAACGGCAGAACAAAATGCGCTGCATTGTCTCGATGCCCTTAGCAAGCCTCGTCGAGTCGGTCATGCTTGCCGGATTCGATTCGGCCTGGGTCTGACAAACGTAGATCAAAGGCATGGCATGCGCTTACGTTATCGTCAATCAATCATAGCGATCCTTACTTCTTGTCCGGTATGGTCAGCGGCGCGTCTTTAGAATCGACGACAAAGACAGCCAACAGGCTCGCAGGATCCTTATCACTCGCATTCTCACTGATCCTGTGATGCGAGCCAGGCGCCTCGTAGAAGCCGTCACCGGCGTGATAGACTTTAGCAGGCTCATCGTCAACTTGGCTCCGAATCGCGCCCGACAGGACGTGAGCGTAGATAAAGGCTGACGGCGCATGGTGATGTGCTGGAGATGCGCCGCCAGAAGGATAGTTCACGACGACAGCAACCATTTTCTTTCCTTCGATATTCGGGACGGCGCGCTCGAAGACGACGTTCACCTCCGGCCCAGACTGCGCCGGACCGGCCGACACTCCAAATGCTATTGCCGTAAATACCGGGCTTAAGCACAGGAATCGCATTGCTCTTCTCATTGTTTTACCCTCACGCCGATGCTTGCTTTTCCCGATCCCACCATTTTCGTGCGTCTGTTTTCACAAGCAAATCAATTTCCACCGCAGTGGACGCACCGTTGCCCATCTTGCCTGCATCAGGTCTCGGTTCCCTGACGTCACGCTGTCAATATGTTGACCTCGCCGAGTTTTCTCTGACGCCGCGTCGACAGCGCGGGGCGGCAACTTTTTCGTAAGGGCCAA
This sequence comes from Acidobacteriota bacterium, assembly GCA_003224085.1. Lineage (GTDB taxonomy): Bacteria > Acidobacteriota > Terriglobia > Acidiferrales > UBA7541 > Acidiferrum. Next base: position 13,131 of record QHYK01000122.1, read on the forward strand.
GATTCACAACAGAAACCTGCATTTGTCTTTGGCCTGCCATTTGCATGAATGACTGCGAAGTTGAAAAGCGATGCGGCCGACAGTACGGCATGCGGATGCTGATGGGCGCAATCGCTAGTCTTGGCCTCGTAGATTCAAAAGGCCACCCGGAGGAGTCGTTATGCGCTTGGGTATATCCCTCATCGTTTTCTCGCTCTGCATGTTAGCTGGATTTGCGGAAGTCCGATCACAAAGCAAGAGCGGCCCCATCGGATTTTCTCTGGTCGACAAAAACGGAAACATTAGCAAGCCAGCGGACGTTCGCGATACCTACCAGGCCTTGGGTGCCTACACGGTTCTCGACCCCAAGGGAAATCAGATGCACATGACGTACGCGTCGCCCGGTACGGCGGAAGCTTACAGGAAAACTGGGAAGTTTCCGGACGGAACAGTCTTGGTTAAGGAAGTCTTCGGCACGCAACACGCGCAAATGACTACAGGTGACGCGCATTGGGCCTCGGGGACCAAAGTCTGGTTCGTACTGATCAAGGACGAAAAGGGCCGCTACAAGGAAAATCCACTCTGGGGAGACGGTTGGGGATGGGCGCTTTTCAAGTCCGATGCTCCCGACAAGCAGGTGGCAACCGATTACAAGAAGGATTGCCAGGGATGCCACATTCCCGCTCAGGCGACGGACTGGATCTACGTCAAAGGTTATCCTGTTCTCGCTTCAAAGTGACCTGCCCACCATGCAAAAGCTGAAACTGAAAAGTGGTTTCAAGGAGATGGCAATGAGAAGGATTTTGTTGGTGGTGATATTGGGACTGGGAGTCGCTGCGGCGAGTTCACTGTGGCGCTCGTCGAATCGGGTCGTAGCGGACACGTCACAAACGTCAGCAGTGTTCGATTCGGACGGCAAACTGAAACTCCCGGTCGGCTACCGCCGTTGGATTTTCATCGGCGCCCCATTGACACCCAACGGACTTAACAACGGCAAGGCCAGCTTCCCTGAATTTCACCACGTCTACGTCGAACAGAAAAACCTGGACGCATATCTGAAAACCGGCGCTTTTCCCGAGGGAACCGTCATCGTAAAGGAGCTAACCCGCGTCTTGAATCCCACGTTTCCCGATGGTTCGCGATCCGAACCGTCCGGCAGAGGATTTTTCAACGGTGAATTCAACGGCATGGATGTGACTGTGAAAGACAGCAAGAGATTCGCTGCTACTAATGGTTGGGGCTTCTTCAACTTCGGGCACCACCCCCTTCCGTATGCCGAATCTGCGAAGGAAGCTTCTGCGGCTGAGTGCGCCGGCTGTCACATGTCCTTTGTCGCCAAGACAGACATGACTTGGGTCCAGTTTTATCCAATTCTCCGAGACGGCGATAAGACCAAGTAACTCGATGAAGCGGAGTTAGGAGTTAGGAGTTAGGAAAAGATTCGACGATAGCGCAACTCGTAAGGTTGGTGGAATCTGGCTCTCCCTGCGAAAAGTAGAGAAGACGACGCGATTCGCTTGACCCAACTAGACCTGAATGCATGTTGAAACCAGTTCGAGGCGGTTCTCCAAACCGCCGCCAAACAGAATCCTTCTCACAGATGCTAAAACTCTTGAGTTTTCAGCTAACATCTGTTTGACATGTCTGTCGCAGTTTTAACGAATCGACTCGTGGTTCGCCTCCTTGAGCCATCTGTGTTAGTATGAATCTCGCATGAGCGCGCTGATTTTTATGGGCGGTTTATGGGCGGTTTTGGCAGGGACAGCTGCTACCGTATGCGCCGCAAGCGAACAGTGCGCTGTATGCGAATCTTGCAAAGCCCTTCTTTGCAAGGTTTTACGCTAAGTTGTTGATTCCACGGTTGGGGACGTAGTTCAGTTGGTTAGAACGCTGCCCTGTCGTTGGTTAGAGTCCTACACTGTCACGGCCGAGTCTCAGAATCAGCTCCCTCACCCCACTGCAATCAATTCGCCGAACGCACGCCAAAACGTCTCGCATCATAGGAAGCCGCGCAGACGACGGACCGGCTGCCGCGCCACGCCGACTATGACGGGTTTGCCGCGCAGTTGCGGATCATACCCCTGCTCCACTGACGCATAAAACGCGTCCATGTCCATGTGCACGATTTTGCGTACCTGCATGACGAGAACATTCTATTCCTCAGTTTCGAGTTAAGGGCGAGTGCTGACGAAATCACAGAAGGGCACGATGTCACAAAGGTTTTCCGAGCGGCCTTGCTATTGATTGATGGGAAGAATGAGACGTGCTCCGGAGGTCCAGCCTATCGGGGAAGAACCTCGCGAAAGGAACGAAAGCTCATGATGAAGCGGTGTTGCTCAAGCACTGCTTTTGCGCGGTCAGCGTCTTCCACGGTGAGAATGCCGCTTGAGATTGCAAGTGTGAGAATGCCCGGAGTGTTCAGCAGGCGGCCTGCGCCCAACCTTGCCAGTGTTTCGCGGCCGAATTTCTTCTTTTCGTCGGAGGCGATGAGCCACTGCCGGCACTGCGCCAGGCTCAAGCATGCCGCTTCTCCGGAGCCCAGGATCTGGATGAGGTCTGCATACACTGTTAATTCCGCTGGGTCCATGAGCTGCACCTCCTGAAGTAGCCCCGAGGAGATGGCTGTCTGAAGGGCTTCCGCTTGGCTCGGATCTTTCACTTCCTTTACTACTTCTTCGGGAACCACGAAAGAATAAGGAGGCAGTTTTCCGAGCAGATCGAGTCGGCCAACGTGAATGAGATTAATAAGGATGTTCGCGTCGGTCACGACGACACGAACAGGAGAGGAACCTGGTGGGGACATCCTTACTCCGGCAGGAGGACAGATTGTGCCTCAGCGTCGTCGATCCCCGCATTCACGAGAAGGTCTTGTGCAATCCACTGACTCACGCCGACGCGTTCCGCCAATTGCAGAAATTTCGCCTGACTGATTTTCTCGCGCCGTAAAGCTTCAAGGCCGAGAGCCAGAAAGCGCCGTTGAAACTCGCCGCGCTGCTCCAGGGATTCGTCCGTCTCCAGACCCAGAGCGGAGGCGATTCTCTTGCTGCGCCCTTCACTGTCCATGGTCCGGAGGCGTTCAAATTCCGGTTCGGAGACAAGCTTGAGATTGCGCAATCTGTAGAGAGTCGAGGGAACACTCACGCCGTAAGAGTGAGCGAGTTGAACAACGTCGTACAACTGGATTTCCTGGGTCGCCGGATCCGTTCGGGAATCAATCGCGACGACTCCCGCTTCGTCAAAAATGTCCGCGTGAATCCGGCTGGCTGCACCCTTGCCGAGCGATGCGACGAATTGGCGGACGCCTTCTTCAGGCAGAAGAAAATTCGCGGCAAACGAGTTTGCTCGCACTTCTCTCAGCTCATTCCGTTCGCTCTCGCGGCTCACCATGCCAATCGTGTCCTTGTCCAGCAGGACGTGAGCATACTCGTGGCACCAGGAAAAGCGGCGTCTTTCGCGAGAATGTCTGTCATTAATGACAATAAAAGGTCCGACCTTCGGATGACTGATCGTGAGGCCTGAAACCGAGTCCGGCATGGAAACCGTTCCGGTTCGGATTCCTTGCGCCTCAATCAATGAAGAAACGTCTCCGAGCGCAGCGGAGCCAAGACCCAATCGGCGACGTTCTTCGAGCGCGACATGTTCACCGATCTGAATCGCTTCCCAACGGCTGCGGGGAAAAGCATGTAAGTAAGTAGCGACGGTGATGGTCGCGCGGCTGATGCCAAGGAGGTCCTCCAGGTTCGTCAGCTCGTGACCAAGAGCGATGCAATCCCGAAGCGCCTGCTTTACGCCATCTTCTCCGACATCTTCGTGTGAGCGGAAAAGTGCATGCACCACGTCGTCTTCGGCGAAGTCATCGGCGAGGAGATCGCGAATGTCTCTCGCGAAGAGATAGGCAAGCGTCTGGAGTTCGATACCGGAAACAGGCCGTTTGCCCTGCTCGATCTGTACGACAATCGGTCGGGAGACGCCGAGCTTTTCTGCGACGTCGTCCTGCGTCATCCCACACGATTCGCGTGCCTGCCGGATTCGGCGGCCCAATTCGATTTGGTCGATCGCCATATTTCCTCCTAACAGAGGATTGGAAGCGAGCTCGGAGTGAGTGAGTCTAGTGCCAAGTGCGAGGCATAGCCAGCGAGAAGTCCCGCGAGCAGCCCGGACAGAAAACGCAGAATGAACTCCATCACGGCGTACCCAATCGTCGGCGAAAGCGCGGGCGATGCCGCCCGGAGCTGTGCGTAGCGTTGCGCCTCCGTGCGGAGATTCGCCTGCCACTGTGGAAGCTGCTGGTTCATGAAATAGCCGACTGTGCCGGTGATGCTCATGCTGTGCGCTTCGGCGCGATGGCGCGGAGAACAGGGCGTATCAATCCAGTCGGGAAACAGTCCTCCGCCAATGCCTCCAACTAGTCCTCCCGCAGCCTCAGCCAATACATAAGGTCCCGGCTGGCCCCACGCATGGTAGGTAGCATAGGCGCCCCCAGACACGGCTCCGACACGAAGATGGACATCACGATTCGGCATGGCGGTTCTCCTAGATGAAGGTTACCAGAATTGGCAGAAATTGGAAAACAATGTTATCTTATAGCAAAGGAGCTGGCATATGGCAACCGCTGAGAAGGCGATTTGGTTCCAGAGCAGCCGGGAGCAGCTGGACGCTTTGCTGCTGGAGGTTTGTGACGGACTCCAGCTCAGGCCATCGCGACACGAGTTGGCCGTCGAGCGGTATGGCACCGTAAACGAAGTACTCGAAAAAGCAGGAAGCCCTTTCCGGTTCCTTCGCCCTCGGATTTTCCCGCAAGGCTCGATGGCGCTGGGCACCACGTGCAAACCAGTCGAGGGTCCTCACGATCTTGACTTTGTCCTTCAAATCGATGCCCCTCACTGGCGGTGGCATCCTCTCGCGGGGCTTAGTGCCTTGTACGAATTCCTGAGCAGCAACGTGACCTACCGGAAGATGATTTCGCTGAAAAATCGCGTGGTGCGATTGACCTACGCGGATGAGTTCTACATGGATATTTTGCCCGCGTACACGGATCTGTCTTCCGGCGGGACGTGCATCCTCGTGCCGGATCGCGCGAGAGTCTCGCTATGTCCCAGCAATCCCGAGGGTTTCATCCTGTGGTTTCGCAACAGATGCCTGACGCGCACGCGGAGGGTGATGGAAAAGGCGAAGCCTGTTCCGGCGCAGGAGGCTGTTCACGAAAAGGAACCGCTGCAGCTTGCGGTGCAACTGCTGAAGCGCTGGCGGGATCTCGCATTTGCTGAGGAGTGCCTCGCGCCGATTTCCGTTGTTCTCACGACGTTGGCAGGCATGTATTACGCCGGAGAAGACTCGGTCAGCGAGGCGCTGACCACGATTCTGGCCGGCATCGTCAATGCAATCGCGCTCGAGGATTTGCAGGGTAAGCGAATCGTGGTCCGAAATCCCAGCAATCTTCTCGAAGACTTCGGGGAGAGGTGGGACGCGAATCCGCAGGCGTATAACGCATTCAAAGCTGGAATTCGAAGACTGCAGAAGGAGTGGGCCGTCATCGTGGCCGGTGGGCGTGAAACGGACAAAGAATTGGAGCGCCTATTCGGCGAATACGTTCGAACGGCGCTCGTCAAGCGAGCCCAACGCCTGCAGGAAGCGAGAAAAGCAGGTGCACTCACCGTCGGATCGACAGGCGCCATCACCGGACTTGCCAGCGGGGTCGCGCGAATCCGTCCAAACGTGTTTCACGGCGATGAGTAGATTCATACGAGAAAAGCTTCTGACTGCGATGCAGCAGGATCAGTTCGTGCGGTCCCGCTTCCCGCATTTTCGCCGTACCACGAACCGCGGCGATCGGATCAAATGGCGTGGCACGCTTCAGCCATCGCCGCGGAGCGATCTGTATGACGTAGAGATTGCCTACGAAATTCCTTGCAGGCCGCACATTCAGGTCGTGACTCCCAGGCTTACAACGTGGGGAGACTTAAAAAGGCAGCCGCATACCTTTCGGGACGGCAGTTTGTGTGTGCACCAGGCGCACGAATGGCACGGAAACAAACTTATCGCGGAGACGATCATTCCGTGGACGTGCTTGTGGCTGGCGTTTTACGAAACGTGGCTGGAAACCGGGTGCTGGCTCGGCGAAGGAACTCATCCGGATTTGCCGGAACACAGTCCGTTTGGCGAGATCGTCGGGGCAGCAGCATGAAATCGTCACGAGTACAGCGGAACGGAAAACGCAAAACGGCTGCATCGTTGAGCCCGGTGGTCCAGGTCCGGCGCATTCCGGATCTGACGCGTCTGCTGCTCTTCGTTCGTGCCGGTGGTCGATGCGAATTCGATGGCTGCCCACGGTATCTGATGGAACATCCGGTGACTTTGACCGAGGGCAATTTCGCGCAAGTGGCCCACGTTGTTGCGTTCCGGAGAGATGGACCGAGGGGGCGCGTTCGGTCGCGTCCGAAGGAGATTCACGCTCTCCAGAATCTCATGCTTCTTTGTCCTCAATGTCACAAGCTGATCGACGATAAACCGAAAGACTATACGAGACGCGCGCTTTCGGAATACAAGCGCCGTCACGAAAAGTGGATCAAGCAAGCAACCGGTCTTTCGCCGGAGCGTAAGACGGCTTTGATTGTTTTCACCGCTCCGATCGGCAAGCAAACGGTTTCCATTTCGTACGACCACATGCTTGAAGCGGTGGCTCCGCGGTATCCGATTTCTCGAGAAGGGTTGGAGATCGACCTTACGAATCTGCTGGAGGAAACCTCGGCCGTGACTGCGGTTGCCAAGCAAAACATCGCGGACCGCCTTTCTCGGTATTTTGAACCGAAGGGAGAATGGCAGCGGACCGGTCATGTCTCATTGTTCGCACTGGGCCCGATGCCGCTTTTGATTTTCCTGGGCTCGCAGCTGAGCAATAAGGTTTCAACGGACTTGTATCAGAGGCATAGGGACACCGAGAGCTGGACCTGGAAGAAATCCGGGCGCCCGGTGAAGTACAGATTCGAAACCGTTCAGACCGGCAGCGACGAAAGCCGGGTGGCCCTGCTGCTGTGCTTGAGCGGTTCCGGCCCCCGGGAAATGCTCCCGGCGCAGATCGATCCCGCGTACTTTGTTTACGAACTGACGCTAGATGGAACGATGCCTTCGCCCACCTTTCTTTCTTTGCGCGAAGACTTGGAAAATTTCCGGATCGCATACCAAGACGCCCTCGCAGGGATTGCGAAGGTACATGGAAGCCTCAAAGAACTCGAACTTCCCCGCCGTTCCTGCGCCAGTTGCTGTCTTGTGTGGCCGTGAGACTCTTCCAAAGATTCATCCGGCGCTTCGAGTGTACGACTACGATAAGACACAGGGCGGATTTACGTTCCAACTGACGGTAAATTCATAACAAATCGATCGCATGGCTGAGGTTTCCCAAATGCGAAACCTGCCACTCCCGCACGGAACGCACGCGGAGACGGCGTCGTTGGAACTTCCCTTCATCGGTTTCTGCTCCGTTTCCGTCTCCGTTGGGTCATTTCCAGAACCTCCGTCGGGACATCCACCGGTTCTGATGGTTCGGGAGCGCTCGTTTGTCGTCTCGAGTGGCGCTCAATCCACACGCAGAATCCCAAACAGACTGCCGTTATGGCGAGTACCGCAACCGTAGCTGGTTCCATTTTTTCCCTCCTGCTTTGATTCACCAAAAGGTGCCCTGCTATTTACAAACTCTTGTGTCCGCTGGCGCGAGGCGACCTTCCTCGACCATGCCTCCTTTCACCTTGCTCCCTTCGTTCGTTATAGGACTATCGCTCCATTCGGACAATTAGAAACTTCGTCTCTTTCAATTAGAGAATTTCGCAGTATGATGCCTTCATGGAATGGTTGAATTATCACCACCTGTTTTACTTTTGGACCGTTGTCCGCCTGGGCAGCATAACGAAGGCGTGCGAGGAACTGCGGTTGGCGCCTCCGACCGTGAGCGCGCAATTGCGGAGTCTTGAGGACCAACTGGGCGAGAAGCTGCTGAAGCGTTCCGGACGAAACCTGGTACCGACGGAAATCGGCCTTGCGGTGTACCGCCAAGCGGAAGAGATTTTTTCCATCGGCCGGGAAATCATGGACACGGTGAAACAACGCCCGACGCATCGGCCGTTGCGCTTGGTGGTTGGTTTGGATGACGTTGTACCGAAGGAGATTGCATACCGGCTCATTGAGCCGGCACTACGATTGGAGATGCCGGTGCGCCTCGTGTGTCACGAAGCGAACTTGGAACGCTTGGTTGCGGAACTGGCGTTGCACGAGATCGACGTGGTGTTATCCGATTCTCCGGTAACTCCGAGCCTCAATATGCGCGTCTACAGTCACTACCTGGGAGACTGCGGCGTCGTATGGATGGCGCCGCCACGCTTGGCGAAGCTTTACCGCAAAGGGTTTCCAAAATCGCTGAACGGCGCACCCGTTTTGCTTCCTACCGATGACACTGCCATACGCCGGAAATTGGACCAGTGGTTCGCTGGGTTGGAGATCGAACCGAAAGTGATTGGAGAATTTGAAGACTTCGCGCTTCTCCGGGTTTTTGGGCAGGCAGGTGCCGGGATCGTTCCCGTTCCCACAACCCTTGAAAAGCAATTTCACAATCAGGACAAGGTCATCCGGCTGGGGATTGCACGGAACGTATTTGGCCGTTTCTACGCAATCTCTGCGGAACGGAAGCTCCGCCACCCCGGAGTTGTCGCAATTTGTGAAACCGCCCGGCGTGAAGTCTTTGCATGAGATAGATTGACCTCACCGTACTCCCATGCCGTCTCAAGAGGGCTTTCCTCGGAAGCCGAAGCACCAGGAAACTCAGCCTTCTGGCGCGAAGCATTCTCATCTACTTGAGCGGGCCGCCCTCTTAGCCGCGATCCTGTGAACGCGTGTCTTCGACTCCAATCGCACTGGCCTTGGGAGCGAGGAATTTGTTGGCATGCCCCGCCCTTGCGACAAGTGGTTCCAGCAGTTCGGGCATTGCGCTCCGGTTTGTGTGAGCGCCAGAACCTCCGTTAGAAAATTCAGGGTGTGACCACAATACGGACAGATCATGTTCGTGTACTCCTTTTTTGCAGCAAAGGTGCGGATGCGCACCTAGAGGTCGCAGAACCAGCCGGGGCCAGCACTTCGATCCCGATCTCTCTTTGGATGGCGTCCTGCGCTTTCAACCATTCCTTCAACTGGTCGTGCTTCCCGAGAACGGATTGCAGCATCGAGACCATCTTTTCGTGTTCCTGCATGGCCCTGGTGAGAAGTTCGGTTGTCCCAATATCGCCGCGCAGGCTGGCATTACCTGCCAAAGAGCCCCGCAAGGAGCGAAGCAGGATCTCATGGTCGTCGTACAGATCTTCGACCATCGCCAGCTCGCTCGGATGCACTTCCGGACGCTCTTGGAGGCGCGTACATCTCAGGAACTCCGTCATCGTGCCGAAAGCGTTGCCCCCCAGCGCGCGGACGCGTTCCCCAACCTCGTCGATCAACACATCCAGCTTGGCGTATTGGTTACCAAATAGTGCATGCAGATCGTGGAAATGGGGCCCGGTCACATTCCAGTGATAATTCTTGGTCTTCGTTGAGAGAAGGTACTCATCCGACAGCAAGTTGTTGAGAACCCGCGTGAGCTCACTCCGATTGCTATCTTCTAATCCGATGTTGATCATGCGTCTGTTCCTCCTTCATGGTGATACGACTGAAAATGAATCTTCTTCCGCTGGGCATACCGCCTGCAGCTGAAATTGTTCGACGTTCTCGTGCTTCATTTGCGAATCACACCGCATCGGCACGGAATAGCCCGGCTCGTCGCCAGCGGCCTCGGGCTGGTACAGCACCTGAATCACGTTGAGCCGCCGCCGTCCGCCGGGAGTGGGCCATTCGATCTCGTCGCCCTCGCGATAGCCAAGCAGGGCAGTAGCTATCGGCGCGAGAATGGAAATCTTGCCTATCTCTATGTCAGCGTCGGACGGATAAACCAAGGTGTACGTGGACTCTCCGCCCGTGTCGAGGTCCCTGACCAGCACGTGGGAATGCATGGTGACGGTGTCGGCAGGGATATCTCTCGACTGCACGATTTCCGCACGGTCGAGTTCCTGTGCCAGCATCTCCAGGTGTTCCCGGTCCCGCGTTCGTAATTTCAAGCGAGAGGCAAGCAAAGCCATCAACTTCTCCAAGTCGCCTTGTGTCACCTGAATCATTTTCTCGTTCATTTCTGTTCCTCGAATTTCCACCGGCATAACTCTGGGGTCCAGAGAGTGGGATCTCTGGACCCCTCCCGCCCGGCACTCACCTTCGCACTCAGGATTGGCGCTGCCGGGAAAACCGCACTGTCTCGCGTTTCCGCTTACGTTCGCGATTGCGTCCAAGGGCCCGGGAGAACGAGCGGCCGATTCCTTCCGTAGCTTGGCCGATGGCGGTGTAGAGATTCGCGTCCGCTGCCTGTTGAAGGAGCGTCATGCCGGAGGGCAGGAGCTCCGCCGAGATATGGCACGACTTGTCCGGTCCGCCACGGGGACCATTGACGTCCGTGATTCGGACTCTCACGCGGCCGACTCGCCCGCCGAAACGGCCGAGGGAAAAATGCAGCCGTCGCTCGATGTAGGACTGCAAAGCCTCGGTCAGGTCTGTGCTCAAAATGCGAATGTCTGCGTCCATTTGGCTCCTCCGTTATCCCGCATCACCTTTGTACGACCGTTGAACACTTAGAGCTAGTAGAAAATATGGTACTTACAGTTAGAACAGACCTACTTATTGGCAAAAGCATGGAAGCGGCTAATGTTCATCGCCGGTTCCGCTTTGGAAAGGTGTTGGCCGAGCGAGCTCACATGCGCCCGCTTATGAAGGTTGACCCGGTCGGTCCTGGAATCGTTCCGCCTGTCTTCAGTTTTTTGCGTTTGCAGGACAAATCCTGACGATCTCCACCGAACAGCGGGCGTGCCGGGCCACCGCGTCGGATACACCGCCCATCAGAAAGCGGTTGAGGCCCTTCCGCCCGTGCGAGCCAAGTACGATCAAGTCGGCGTGCCACTCTTCGGCGACGTCTAGGATTGTTGACTTCGGGTCACCGTCCTCAACGGCTGCAGCTACCTTTAGACCTCGGGCACGCAGCAATTCCGCGGCCTTGATGACGACTGCTTCGGCATGCTGTTTCTGAAATTCCAAAGCGTTTTCGAGGGCCGGCTCATATCCCCCGAGTTCCCGGGCGACCAAGAGCGGCGGCGATTCCACCACATGCAACACGCGCACCTCGGTATCCTCCGGTCGAGCTTGTTCGATCACCGCCTCGATGGCGGCCTCAGAGAATTTGGAATCATCGATCGCCAGTAGAATTCTCATGATGCAACTCCTTGGGCGCGGCGGCATTCTTCCGACTCGCAATGTTCAGGACGAAACCTCACAAGCTCGACGGAGCACGGAGCAGCATGTATCACCGCGGCCGCCACGCTACCGAACAAGAAGCGTTTCAGCAGTGTCCGTCCGTGCCAGCCAAGCACGATCAGGTCGGCATCCCAGTTTTCGGCCACGCCGGTAATGGAGTCGATAATTATGTCTTTCAGAACCGTGCTTTCTGCCTTAAAACCTGCCGTTCGCAGTGCCTGCCCAGCCAGGTCGAGCGACGCTCGTGCATTACGAACCTCTTCCTCCGTGACATCCAGCGGAATCACTTTCAGGCTTTCACTTCCGTGCTCTCGGGCCGGCGCTGAGTGATGACGGCGCGCAATGCCGCTTCCGAGAGTCTGGAGCCGTTGAATGCAAGGAGAATTTTCATGATTGGCTGACCCTATCGCCGGGAAGACGCTGCTTTCGTCTTTTCGCGGGGCTTACTGACGGCAGCGACTTTGGGCATCACGATTTCGAGCACGTCGTACTTTACTTTCGCCGTGGTGCGGGCTGGATCGATATCCACAGGTAACTCTTCCATGCGGAAGATGCGTTGTGTTCTCTTCTCTTCGTGCGTGGGCACATCTCCCACGCATGTCACTTCCAACTCTCTTTCACCGCTGACTATCAAGCGACGGGGCTCGACACTGACGTTGAGTTGGTCTGGTGTGAAGGAGCACGGTAACTCGGCGTGGAAAACGACAGCCCCGGCCGATTCTTTCAAATCGTGCCGATAGGGACGCAAGAGTTCTACTTCGGCTGTGATCCAATCATCGACGTCGTGACCATGGCCCCCGCCGCGGCCCTCGAACAGTTCAAAGGCGCGACGAGCAATCATCACGTCTATTTCGGTTTTTCGGTGAAGCAAAATGTCAGCCGTAACCCATTGCACCGGTGTGGCGGCCTCACCCTGCTGTGCTACTGTTTCTTCTCGCATGATCGATCTCCTTTGACCTCCCTCCAGGAGGTTCAGAGCACTTCGGAAGGAGTTGATTCAACTGCCTAGAGTGGCGATTCAGGTGTTCGGAAATCTCCTGGCGGGTTCGCGATAGGCTTGACGTTACCGCCGATACAGGCAGGCCCTGGAAATCTGCCGTTTCGCTAGCTGACCAATTCTCTACATCACATAGAAAGAAAATAATCCGACATATAGGCTTGAGAACGTTAGTGGCTCCGGTTTCTAGCCGCCCGAGTTCGGCTTGGGTGTACTGTTCGTAAGGATTGTCCGCACAGTACGGCAATTCGGCGCGCATCAGCTTGCTTGCGGTCTCCTCGCATTGATCGAGTGCGGTTTCGCGGGGGTATCTGGCGCGTAGCCTGAGCAACGCTTCGATGGCACCGATGCGACAGAGCCAGGCCGAGAAATGAGAGTCGATTCGAAACGCCTGCAGGTGCTCCCGCGCTTTGATAAAAGTGGCTCGCACCGCATCTTCGGCATCGCTTGGATTTCGGGTGATGTTTGCGGCAAGGCGATAAATTCTGTCCTGGTTGCGCGCAACCAGCTCGTCAAAAGCCAGGGTGTAGCCCGCCTGCGCCGCTAATACCCATTGGGCCTCGAGATTCAGCCGGTCCGCCGGCAACCGGCGCAGACTTGTTCGTTCTGAACTCGGCGCGGGATACCCCGGCAAGATGCCGCCCATTTCTTCCTCCTTGATCTAGTTGGACGATGCGTTGCGTTTACTGGCCCGAGCACTCTGTCGACTCTCTGGCAGTCCCGGCACTCGGGCAGGTGATGCGGAATGGTGTTGCAGTACGGGGCGGAATGAGCGTCCGATCGACGCGGCCCAAAGAAAGCCGTTGTAGACGGCATCGAAAATCAGAATGTAGAGCACGACTAACGTCGCCAAGATAACGTAGAGAATGGTGAAGAACAGGAGTGCGGCAAGCTGCGAACGTACAAAATAACTCTCGTACGATGCGAGCACGAGCAGAAGCCCCCAAATCCATTTCTGTCTACGGTCGTCCTTCAATTGGACGGCGCATATTCCGCACACACGCCGAGCAACCAGACAAAGCGCTGGGCAGACGACCGACCGTTCCACACTCATATTCGCTCCCTCAATTCGTGAGGCGGTTCTTGGAGTAGGTTGAGGGATTGATTGCATGGCACCGCTATCCTCGAACGGTTTTCAATTCACAACAATGAGCCGTTCATACCCTCTGGAGAAACAACTGTAATGTGCGGTAAGTAGGGCAGGCACTAGGCTGCGCTGGAGTCGGGTTGGACTTGAAATACGACGTCCAAGCCAACCGCAGCGCTAGGTAGTTAAGAGCCGCGAGCGTCGAAGTGTCAATAGTGTCAGATCGTCGACGAAGATGTCGCAACCATGAAAGCGACGGATCGCACCGACGAGAGCTTCCGCAAAGGCGTGGAGAGAAACATTCGGAGAGAGCAAGGTCATGGTCTGGTTGGCAAGTTCCATGAAGCCTTCGGCGCCCAGGAATCGTCCATCGAGGGAGAATACGTCTGTGGCCCCGTCGGAGAAAATCAGCAGTATATCTCCCGGTTCGATCCGAATACTCTGTTGCGTGTAGAATTCGCCAGCGATAAAGCCGATGGGTGGCCCATCAAGTCCTTTTCCAAGCGGATACCAATGTCGTTCGCGTGCGCGCCATAGGATCATGCGCGGGTGGGCGGCGTAGGCATAGTTGAGTTCGCCAGTGTCTCGATCAAATGTGGCAGTGATGACCGTCGTCAAGCGCAATGGCGAGCCTGAGGGTTGTCCGGCCAGGGTGACCTCATCATTGAGCGCAGCTAGCAACTGGGAACTATCGCGCAGGCCGCGAAACCGGTGAATCAAGCTGTGGATTTGAGCGGCGATAAGGCTGGCAGCGACTCCGTGGCCAACAGAGTCAGCAAGCACGATGCGTGCCGCACGGTCGGCCCCGCAGGAGAAGAGAGCGTAGAAATCTCCTCCCACTTTGCTATCCGACGGAACTGCGATCAGGTCTCCCTCGAGACCCACTAACTCCACGTGGCGGTGTGCAAGTTCATTTCCCGCCCACAACTCCACACAGCCGAAGGGGTTCTCCTTTGTTGCCTGGCAATCGAGTTCGGTTTCATTTTGCATGGTTTGTGACGCTTTCCCTAACGGGTTGGATGAAGATCCTTGCGCATGCGGATTTCAGTGCCACCGTTCCGGAATTGAACCTCGTCCATGAGCAAATTGATCAGGTAGATCCCTCGCCCGTGTTCGGAGAGAATACTTTGGCCAGCGAGTGGGCTCGGAATCTTCGATGGGTCGAATCCCTCCCCCTGGTCCTTCACGGCAATGAGCATTCCGCGTTTTGCATCGCACGCGCAACAGACACGAACCTTCTTGTGTAGATCCTCGTGATTTCCATGAACAATGGCATTTGCCAGTGCTTCGCGGAGAGCCATCTCGACGGCAATTTCTTGTTCTGGCGTACAGCAACTAGTCTTGAGCGATTGCATCAGCTGATCCACCACCGGAGAAATGGCTTCAACTGTGCTGGCGACAACTATGTCCACGCTCCAAGTGAGGTTTGAGCCCATGAATTCACACGGCCGTAGTTCGAACTCGTTCTGTTGTTTCATTTCTCTCCGTGTGGTTCTCCGACCGTCGGCAGGATACGCGAAGCAACAACGGCTTCCGTCTGCCAGGCGATCTTCGCGAACCTCACCGTCCAGCGGTTCGTACGCCCGTCGTCGTGATAATCTCGCCGAGTACCTTCCGCGCCTTTTGCCAATCCTTCAAGAACGATGCCAGACCCACATCCGTCAACGGGTGCCTGAAAAGCTGCTCGAAAACCTTGAACGGCATCGTGCCAATATGCACGCCCATTCGTGCCGCCTCGACAACATGCAGCGGGCCGCGCAGGCTGGCAGCCAATACTTGCGTGGGGAACTGATAGGCGCGGTAGATATCCATGATTTCGCTTAGCACATGAAGTCCTTCCTGCGCCGTGTCGTCCAATCGCCCGAGGAAAGGGCTGACGAAATAGGCTCCTGCTTTCGCCACGAGAAGCGCTTGCGCCGCGGAAAAAACCAACGTTACATTGATCCGGATACCCTCGCCGTGCAGCACGTGGAGTGCGCGCACCCCGGCTGGCGTCATCGGTACCTTCACCACAATGTTCGGGTGCCAGCTCGCCAGTTCACGCCCTTCGCGCAGCATCCCGTCCGTGTCCGTGGATACCACTTCGGCGTTTACGACCCCATCCTTCACGATTTCGCAAGCCTTGAGAATCAGCTCACGAAACGGCCGGCCTTCCCTGGCGGCCAGCGTAGGATTCGTCGTGATGCCGTCGAGCAGGCCAAAGTCTGATGCCTGTTGGATTTCGTCCAGGTTTGCGGTGTCGAGAAATATCTTCATGGTTATCTCCTTGTGCGCCGGTTAAACCGGCGAGGTGTAGTGAATGAAAAAGTCATACGGTAGTAGTGGATTAGCGACCCACATCGGCCCCGAGTCATGCGGAGCTGCTCGCAAGGGCAGCGTCGAAGCGTTGACAGGGGAACGTGCGGGCCGGGTATTCAGCCGC
>QHYK01000050.1 GCA_003224085.1 Acidobacteriota bacterium
GCCATTATCCAAACCCGTCGCCAGACCACGAAGCCCAACTCGGGCTGGTCGTAGCCAATCTCTTTCGCGAGGAAGGCTGGAAAGTACTCAAGCAGCCTCGCGAGCGCGGAGCGGCCCCCGATTTGATTGCTTCGCGCCCCGGCAAGAAGCTGGTAGTGGAAATCAAGCGGGCTTCCGAAGGCCGGAAAGATCGTGTGATTCCGCTGCTGTCTCAGGCGGCTCTCGAAGCGTCCTACTATTCCCGAAGCCTCTCCGATCATCCACTCCCCGTAGCGATTGTGGGCGCAAATCGCATGCCAGAGTCGGTTGCCGAGGAGGCGAAACGATTTCTGCAAGAACGGGTTCCCGAAGTGGCTGTGGGTCTCATGGACATGGAAGGGTTTCGGTCGTTCGCAGGCCATGGGCTCGAATCACTTAACTCTGCAAGACGATCGCAAAAGCAGATTTGTTCGCCCAAACTGCGTGCGGGAGCGCCACAGCTCTTTTCGGATTTGAACCAATGGATGCTCAAGGTTCTACTCGCGCCGCGAATTCCCGAGTCGTATTTATCCGCTCCGAGAGGTCAGTATCAAGGAGCGTCCCAGCTCGCGGCCGCGGCCGGCGTTTCGGTTATGAGTGGGTTTCGTTTCATCGAAGAATTCTCGAAAGAAGGCTTTCTCGAGTCCGGGCAAGGTTCGCTTCGAGTGGTTCGATGGAGAGAACTGATGAACCGGTGGCGGGGTGCGAGTCAGCGCCGCCTCGTGGAAGTTCCGATGCAGTGGGTCCTTCACAAAGGGGAAAAGGCCCTCAGGAGCGCGCTGCGTTCCTACCTGTCAAAGGAATCGAAACCCTCGCGATATTCAAACGAGCACCCTCCTTCGCCGAGACCGCGGATATGCCTTGCATTGTTTGAAGCAGCCGAGGCCCTGGGCATCGGGTTCGTGCGCGGCGCGAAACCTTATATATATGTAGAGCGTTTGAACGGGGACGTTCTAAAAGACCTAGGTCTTTCGGAAAACGCGGAGGAACAAGACGCGGACATCTACGTGCGTCTTCCGGGCAACCGCGAAAGTGTATTCCGCGGAGTTGTGGAGAAGAGCGGCCTGCCGGTCAGCGATATTGTTCAGGTGTGGCTCGATGTCGGACAACACCCGGCGCGAGGCAAGGAGCAGGCGGACATCATCTGGCGAAAGATACTTGCCCCAACATTTGAGTCGCCTGAGCGATGAACGAACGAGATCGAGAACTCGAGGCATTTTCGAAATTTATCGGTGCGCTTGAGCCGTGGCTGGGTGAGGTCGTGCTTATCGGTGGGTGGGCCCACCGGCTGTACCGGCATCATCCTCTCGCCCGAAGACTCGCCTATCTTCCGCTAATCACGCTCGACGGAGACGTCGCCGTGCCTCCGAAACTCAAGGCGCGGGATAAAGACCGCGCCAAGGACCTCCTCTATATTCACGACACGATCGAGGTGTTTTCCGAGAGCCTGGAAGAATTGCGGAATATCTTCCAAACGGATGTCGCTCCGAAACTCCATCCACGAAGAAGAGCGGAACTCGAAGGCGCTGCCGACAAACTGTTCGGAAAAGTGGATGACACGATTCGCGAGGCCTCCCGGATGGCCGCCGGACGAAAGTTGAGCCCAGAAAGGCTGGCGGAGAGCTCTCGGGCCGGACTGGGAGAAATCTTCTGTTCCTAGAACACGCATGACAGCGAAACAAGAGACGCAAAGCTTGAGGAAATCTCCGAGCCACGAGCGACCGGAGAGCCCTTTCAATCGAGGGCAGTGGGATAAGAACGAGTCAGACGCCGTGCATATGAAATGTATCTCGAACGTGGCAGAGAGCCGGGAGGCGAGCTAGACGATTGGCTGCGGGCCGAACGCGAATCGAATAAAACACTTTCTTTGAGCATGTAGCGGTGCCGGGGTGGCGGGTGTGTCACGGGTACTGACAACGGCCGCTGTCCGCGTCAAAATCGCGGTCACCGTGCGTTACGAGTAGCTCGAACTCACCCCTCCAAGCCTGGCAGTTGCCTGCTCAGGTCTTTTCCTCATGAATTTTGGGGTCTTCTCCTCTTGACAACCAGTAGAAGAAGCGTATGTTCTTCTTGGTGGTCATTCACGACAATTCCGAGAGCCAAGCTGCCTCAACGCTACCTATCGATGCAATCTTTCTCACAACGCACTGCAAATGCATTTGCGTTTAGTGCTACTATGTGTAAATATAATTTCGCATGGTACACAGGCGATTCTGGCTGAAACTGCTCGAAAGCGCATGGAAGGAGCGATCCGTTGTCTGGGTCGCTGGCGTGCGGCGGGTTGGAAAAACCTACCTTTGTCAGGATCTCCCCGAAGTTGAGTATTTCGACTGTGAACTCCCTCGCGTTCGCCGCATGATGCTTGACCCTGAGATCTTTCTCGACGGTCTGCGTGGCAAGCGCATCGTGCTCGATGAAATCCACAGGCTGCAGAACCCGTCAGAATTACTCAAAATAGCAGCCGACCATCATTCGCACACACACATTGTGGCGACCGGTTCTTCGACTCTGGGCGCTTCGAAAAAATTCAGAGACACGCTGGCGGGGCGGAAGAGGGACCTGTGGCTGGCCCCGATGTGTCTTCTCGACATGGACGACGCGAACCAGACGGACCTTAAACACCGTTTTCTGCGGGGCGGGCTTCCTCCCTTCTTTCTGCCGGAGAGACACGCGGAACGCGATTTTCAGGAATGGATGGACGCTTATTGGGCTAAGGATATCCAGGAACTCTTTCGTCTGGAGCGGCGAGATTCGTTCCAGCGATTCACCGAGCTTGCCATGGCACAAAGCGGCGGCGTTTTTGACGCAACTCGATTTGCCCGCCCTTGCGAAGTGAGCCGGCCAACCATTACAAACTACCTCCGCGTTCTTGAGGCAACGTTTGTCGTCCATGTCGTGCGGCCATTCAGCACTCGCCGGCCCACGGAGATAGTCGCCGCGCCTAAAGTCTATGGCTTCGATACCGGTTTCATTTGTTACTACCGTGGCTGGCAGGACTTGCGCGATGATGACCTCGGGACGCTATGGGAGCATTTCGTACTGAATGAAATTATGGCTCGCTCGCAGAACCGGGAAGTGTTCTATTGGCGAGACAAGCGCGGGCACGAGGTGGATTTTGTCATCGCGACCCATCGAAAGAGACCAGTAGCCATTGAGTGCAAATGGTCTGCGAACAATTTCGATCCCACAAATCTCGTTGCGTTCCGGTACCAACATCCGGAAGGCGACAACCTCGTCCTCGCTCACGATGTGGAGCGTGCTTTCACCCGCAGCTATGGAGACCTAAGAGTGCGCTTTGATGGCATTCGGTCTTTCGCTGATTCGATTTCTCTGTAGGCCCAGTGAAGCGCCATTGCTCAGTGCAGGTCCCAAGAAGGCAGTGAAATGCTGGATCGAGCTCTGCGCAAGCTTCCTCCTCGTTTTCCGCCGGTCGTGTGGGCGTGGGGAGGTGACATTGAAGCTCGCCCGTTTTGAAAAAGCCACCCCCCCAGCAACAGTCTGTTTTGCTACTACTTCCTGTCGATTTGATCTCTTTCGGACCCCGTGTGGTCAAAAATCTCAAACGTATTGAAAAGGCTTGGTTTCCGGTCTCATAATTTCCTCACACAGCTGCTTTCTGAAACCTCAAGAGCATGTACAATCCGGGTTCGACGATCAAGTTTACGGAGGCTCTGGAATGATTTGGGCTCGCATGCTTGCTTACATCACCGGAACCGTAGACCAGGAACTACTACTGAGGAACGAATATCTGGCCGCAGAGAACCGCATCCTGAGAGCCCAAATCAAAGGCAGGTTGTTGTTATCCGATGCCGAAAAAGCTACGTTGGCTGAGATCGCCCACCGGCTCAAACGGAAGGCCTTGGAAGAATTGGCGGCTGTCGCGAAACCGGATACGCTGCTGGCCTGGTACCGAAAGCTCATCGCCAACAAGTTTGACGGATCGAAGTTTCGCAAATCCTCGGGTCGTCCCCGAGTTGACGAGGAAACCGAGCGGTTGGTGGTGCGGATGGCCAAGGAAAATCCCGGGTGGCTGTGACCTGTAAAGCTGTTGGATTGATTGTCTGTACAAGGAGGATTGATCAGACCGTGCGTCCCATGGGGAGATTCGAGGCGGTGGTCCTGTTTGGGATATTGAGTCTGGTGGCACAGTTTGTGTACTGGTCGCGGATTGTCACCGGCCTCAATCAAGGGCACGCCTGAAACCCTGAAACCATGACGGTGACCTTTGACTTCAGCCCTACGCACGACTTTTTTGACCAAAAGCGAAACCACCATAGATGCGCCAGCATCCGGGTGGTATCATGCGCTATTGAGCAGAGGTGCTATATGGCGCGGGAATACGTCGAAGAGACAAATGGCGGGTATGCGATAGCTGGCTCGCGGGTGTCGCTTGAATCGATCGTCATTCCGTTCCTCGACGGAGCGTCCCCGGAAACCCTTGTGGACGAGTTTCCAACTCTATCGTTAGAACAGGTGTACGGAGCCATTACGTTCTATCTCGCGTATCGCGCCGAAGTCGACGCATATCTAAAGGAAACTGAAGGACTCTGGGAGGAAGCTCGCAAGAGTCAACCGCCCATTCCCGCTGCTTTGCGAGAACGGTTGGAACGTGCACGCCGTGAGCTTACCTCACACGCTTGAAAATCAAATTCCTGGCGGACGAAAATCTGCGACGAGCGATCGTGCTGGGAGTACGACGCCGCGAACCCAGTATGAGTTTCCTGCAGGCTTTCGAAGCGGGAGCGGCTGGGAAAGATGAATCTCACAGTCCTTAAAATCGCTGCCGCGAAGGGATGCATCTTGGTATCGCATGACGTCAGGACGATGCCACGATATTTCCATGAATTCATTCATCGGCAGGCCAGCCCAGGTCTGATCCTAGTTCCACAGAAGTTGGCGCTGAGCGCCGCAATCGAAGAACTCCTGTTGTTGTGGATGGCCTCCGAGAGCAACGAATGGGTCAATCAGATTTGTTATCTGCCGGTTTGAGGCTCTGTCTTCACCGACCGGGGGCACAGAGAGAGTTTTAGCCCTTCCGGCTATTGCCGGGATGGCTCAGAATTTCCGGAATGAAAAGGGTCAGAATTTTTGGAACCGACAAGCGGCAAGGCCGCGCCTAGAACGGCGCAGTTTCGGCAAGAGGTGTGGTTCATCCAAAATAGGCCAGCAAATATTTGATACGGTCTCAAATTCTACATCCAACTCGTGCCCGCACGCGCTGTTAGGGGCGTGTGAAGCCATCGCACCAATGAAAAACGGGGTCAAATACGATTTCAGTGCCTGTCGCGTACTCGGAAACTTGAAATCAATATGGACGTGTAGTGCGTTAATCGGGCAAGTGGCAACCGGCCTGCCATAATTCATCCGGGGACCGCTCCGCTTTAGTGTGTGTGTGAAGTTGCACGCTGCGGAGTTTTAGATACGGGCTGCCGAGTGAATGGCAGCCACAACCTCTTCTAAATCAGTGCATTTTCGATTGGGGCTGTGAGTGCCATTGTTCGGCAGGAGGTTCAGATGCGAAAAACAAACAGGGCAATTGTGTTGGCAATCCCACTATGATGTGCGGTGCTCTGTATTTCACGCCCATCGGTCGCCGCGACTCATGTACACCAAGTGAGTTCGCAAGATTCGAGAACGACGAGCAGAAAGGTAGCAAAGGCGGTCGTATACACAAAAACAAAAAATACGGCTTCAAATTTGTACTCCTCGAGACTCGGAAAGGATATTCAATAATTGTTGGTACGTGGTCGGGAATCGCGTACCAAGGTGAAAATCATGAAAGAATAGAAAGCGGACCCATGATTACAATTAGGCACCCACTTTGGACCAAATCCGACCCTCGTCAAGACATTCCGATAATGATACTTACCCGGGCTCAAGCGGAAATAGCGAACGACCTATCCGTCAGCGCGGCCCCGTTCGGTCCTCAAGAGTTCAGTCGAAACGCAAAATTTGTTTTCGCCCTGCCACCACGATTCGACTACGGCGACTCGACCGGAACTGAAGAGGTTCGAGAAATCCTTCGGAACCATCCTCTTCATCCATTTTGATCCCCGACGGCTTTTGGAGTTTGCGGTTCATAGCTCCTGATTAATTACCGGACATTGAGGTCGGCAGGAGCGTATTGAAGATCGCAGGTTAGAAGATTCCATTCCCAAGAAGGCTGCGCTCAGCGGCCCAGTCAACCTCTCTGTTGTAATTTGCATCTCTGCTGTCCGACACCGCATGTGTTGGGGGAACTGTCCTCGCCTTTGCGGTGTCCAAGAAAGTGAGCTAGTAACCTTACGATGTTGTGGGAGGTGACCCATGTGTCGCCGCACTCGTGTAGTCCTGTTCTCTCTTCTCTTCGCCACGATGAATGCCTCTGCGCAGGACTCCGCGCCTCCTCCCCGTCCATCCACCGCAAAGGAAAAGGAACAAGCACTCGCCGCGCTGACAGAGGCTCGCCGTGCCGTGTTTCCCATACGGCGCAAGAATGAGGGCCGCAAACTCCTCGCACGCATCGCTCCATTGCTGGCTGCCGCGGGAGATACGGCCGGAGCACAGGAGGTCCTCACGCTGCTGCCAGCGAACCTACGCGACGCAATTCAGCCGGAGATCGTTGCCGCACAGCTTCGCAGCGGGGAGTTCGCGGCCGCGCTGGAAACTGCGGCCGAGATATCGACGGACAATCCACAGGCAGCGGCTTATCTGCTGATCGTCCAAGCCCAGGCAAAGTCAGAAGACTTCGAGGCGGCGATGCGAACGGCGACGCTCATTGCAGGCGGGCGAGTCGAGTCTGTCCAAGCTTTGGTGGAAGTGGCCAAGGAACAAAACCATGCAAGAAAGCGTGCTGAGGCGACGCAACTCTTGCGGCGTGCCGCAGCGGCCGCGGCGAGCCTGATCAACTCGAACGACGGAACGCCCGATTGCGCGTTGGGCGAGCTGGCCCAGATTGCAAAGGAGCAGGAAAGCATCGGCGAATCGGCCGACGCCGTGAAGACTTTGCGATTGGCGGAAGCTGGCGTGCCGGAAGCGGACCAGGGTTGCAGGTTCGAGACGACTCGCTATATGCAAGACGAGGACGAGGGACGGCCGGGGGTTCTGCAAAACGAAATCGCAGAATTTCGCGAAAGGCTGGTTCCTTCCATCGGGTTAGCGGGGAACGAGGAACAAAACGAGGAAGATTCGTCAAACACGGAAGGAAGTGTGCCGGATTCCACGTCAGCGACCCCACTCATGCAATTGCAGCAACTCGGCCAAAACCAGCAACCTACGCTCACACGGGAGCAAGCTCTGGCAGCGCTCGATTTGTTGCGCAGGGTCAAGCCGCTTTACCAACGGGCCCAGGCGGCGATGGGAACAACACAACTGATGTTGGCGAGTGGCAAAACCGGCGAAGCGGAAGAGGCCATCCATATCGGAATGGAGGTGGCGGACACGGTCCAGGACGAGAACCTGCGCGGGATGTTGCTGGCCTCGAAGGCGCACACTCGCGCGGCCGCCAAGGACTGGGAAGGCGCTCGCGCCTCCGTGGAAGAAATCTCCAATGCGCAGCAACGCACGGCTGCGCTTGTGGACATCGCCTTCTGTGCAGTTGAGGAAGGACACGCACAACTGGCGCTTTCCTGGGCGACCGCAGAGGTTTCGCCGGTCTCTGAAGCGCGCGTTCTCGTGTCTATCGCCGAGGCACTGCTGCATCAGCCACAACAAACTTTCTTCATTCGGTGAGCTTCACTTCTGAACAGCGGCACGGAGGGGCAGCGAGCAATGGCTAACTCTGATAAGTTAAAAATTACCGGCCAAATGTGTTTGCACCTTGATTCGCGCGTAAGCGCACTAGAATCAAACAGTTTGGCCGGTAATTTTCGACATTACTGGTCCAATCCGCGCACGAGCTGCTAATTAGCACGCGGAGAACGAGTTAAGCCTGCGCGGGCATCATGATTGGCCAGTAATATCGCATACTCGGAAACTTACCGAAATGTCTGCCGACCGCGATTTGCGCGCAGTTCAAGTTGACAAGATCGCTGTTTCCCAGGACGTGACCTGATTATCAGACGTTGTCCAACAACCATTTGAATTTTCTTTGTAGCCAACCACGACTCCGTTCCGCAGCAACATCGGGAGGCATGGGAGGAAGTAAGTTCAGGAGCGATTGTGATGCACCACGGAACACTGCAAGGTCCTCATCGAGACGAATCGGACGAATGGGAGTGAGCTGAACGAGAGGCGGAATACAACTCCGACAAAACGGAAAATCAAACGTGTAGCGCGTGCCAAAGGCGGATTGCAAGACGAAATAGATGAAGTCGGTCAATGGCGGCAACACCCACCAGAGGTCAGGGGACCGAACCTTTTGTGGACCACGTTGCCCGCTGCCGGATTGCCGCACAGCACACACATCGGGAAGCGAAGCGCCCATTTGCAGTACCAAGAACGCACGGTCGCAATATGCGTTTCGCACCGCCCCGGACTGTTCGCTGAACGGTATTTCCATCATGGAATTGACCTGAACGTGCAAGTCGGTACCTACAATGTTTGGATTTGACGTTCTATTGCGGATCTATATGTCGTACCTATTGTGTATGTAGGTCAAAGGAGGAGGCCAGGGCCGGCCTTCTCGTTGCGAACGAGGAAAAATCTAAGCCAAGGCGCGGCTTCACTTAGATTTTTTTTTATCTTCTGAATTGCCCCACTCGCCCCACCACAAGCAATGATGCAGCTCTTTTATCGGCAGAGATGTAGTGGTGCCGGGGGGCGAGTGGGGCACGGGTACTGACAACGGGCGCTGTCCGTGCGTCAAAATCGCGGCCGCCGTGCGTTACGAGCTCGAACTCACCCCTCCAAGCCTGGCAGTTGCCTGCTCAGGTCTTTCTCCTATTGACAACCAGTAGAAGAGGCGTATGTTCCTCTTGGTAGCCAAGGGGAATAAGGTTTATGCCAGACAAGCCGAGTGATCTCGTCCAGGGCACGCTCGATATGCTCATCCTAAAAACGTTGGCGCTGGAGCCTATGCATGGATATGGGATTTCCGTGCGAATCGAACAGATGAGCAAGGGCGTTTTCCGCCTGAATGCGGGCTCGTTATTTCTCGCCATTCAACGACTAGAGAGGGACGGGCTAATCGATGGCGAATGGAAACCTACTGAGAACAACAGGCGAGCAAGGTACTACACTCTGACGGCGAAGGGACGAAAGAGGCTCAATAACGAAACCCGAGAATGGGGCAGGCAAGTGACGGCCATTGCCAGAATTTTGGAGGCATCGTAAGGGGTGAGCTATGGCTCTGCTCAGAAATATTGCAACTGGGCTCCGTTCCCTTTTCCGAAGGGAACAAATGGACCGGGAGTTGGATGAGGAACTAGGCACCTACTTGGAGATGGAAGCCGCGGAAAAGATGAAGCAAGGCATGGGCCGTAGGGAAGCCGTTCGCGCCGTGCGCTTGGAGCGTGGCAGTCTCGAAATTACGAAGGAAGTCGTCCGCTCTGCAGGCTGGGAATTTTTTGTGGAGATGTGCTGGCGCGATTTTCGCTTCGCAGGCCGCATGCTCGGGAAGAATCTCGGATTCGCATTGGTGACGGTGTTAGTGATGGCCTTGGGCATTGGGGCCAGCGCAGCGATGTTCAGCGTAGTCAATGCCGTGTTGCTGCGGCCGCTCTCATTCAACGATCCAGACCGCATCGTGACATTGTCCTCCTTGTGGAAGCAGGACGGGAGCCACGGCCCTGTCTCCGCGCCGGATTTTCGCGACTGGCACGACCAGAGCACAGCGTTCGATGCCATGGCGTACTACGAGGATGACGATGCCGCGGTCACTGCGAGTGCGGTGGCCGAGTACGCGCACGTCGCTATGGTGTCTCCTGAGTTTTTTCATGTCTTCCGCGTCCAACCCGTTGCCGGCCGCGAATTCAGCCCTGAGGAAACGAAGCCGGGCAGCGCCGGCGCGGTGGTGATTGGCAACGCAAGCGCCGTGAACCATTTTGGCAGCGCGGTCAATGCGGTGGGTCACAAGATCCGATTCGGTGGCAGAACTCTGGAGATTGTGGGCGTGCTGCCTCCCGGCTTTCACTTCCCAGGAAAAAGTGACGTCTGGTTCCCGAGCAACACACTTTTTCCGGACACCGAATCCCGCTCGGGACACAATTATTCTGTCGTTGCCCGGCTTAAGCCCACGGTCACCCTCGAGCAAGCGCGAGCTCAAATGATCACCATCGGCTCGCGTCTGGAACAAAAATATCCTGAGAGCAACACGGGCAAGAACGTCGCGGTTACCCGTACGCGCGATGACATGGTCAGCAACTTTCGCTTGACGCTTTGGGTCATGCTCGCCGCTGTCGGCGTGGTCTTCCTGATTGCCTGCGCGAATCTCGCTAACATGCTGCTGGCCAAGGCCGTGGGCCGCACGAGAGAAATTGCCGTGCGCGCGGCGTTGGGCGCTAGCCGGGCACGCATCATGCTCCAACTCATCACGGAGAGTTTGGTGATGGCGCTTCTCGCGGGTACCGTTGGCGTTTTATTGGCATTGTGGGGAGCGCGCGTGCTGGTCGCGTTGGCTCCCGCAGATGTACCGCGCCTTGCGGAAGCGACGATCGACACACGCGTTCTTGCGTTCACCTTTATCGTTTCCGTTGTTGCGAGCTTGCTGTTTGGGCTGGCGCCTGCTCTGCAGGTTTTACGCGTGGACCTCAACAAATCCCTAAAACAAGGAACGACGCGATCAACCGCAGGCGGGCTTGCCGATCGATTGCGCGGAACATTGGTCGTCGCCGAAATCGCTTTGTCCATGATGCTGCTGATTGCTGCTGGCTTGCTGTTGAAAAGCTTTGTTGCGCTGCAAAATGTTTCCTTAGGATTCCGCCCCGAGCGCGTGCTGGTTGTGGAAAGTAACGTTCTCGCGTCTGACCTGGAAGGCCAAAAGCTTGCCACGCGTTTCTATAAAGACTTGCTCAGCAACGTCGCCAACATCCCAGGCGTATTGCACGCCGGCGCTGCGCGGACGCTGCCGGGGCACGCGAGCTCGGCCGGGAGCTACTGGGTCGATTATTTGCCGCAACATCCGGATTTTTCCAAGACTCCGAATGCTGTCTTCTCTGTGGTTGCGCCCGGAACGTTCGCGACGCTGGGAATCCCGTTGCTAGAGGGCCGTGATTTCAACGACATTGACACGTACAACGTGCCTTTTTCTGCCATCATCAACGAAAAACTTGCCAAGGATACGTTTCACGGACAAGATCCCATTGGCCATGTCATTTACTGGGGCCTGGATACGCCTGATCCGATGAGGATTGTCGGTGTGGTCGGCGATCTCCGCCAGTGGGGACCCGCGCGGTCACCTTGGCCCGAAATTTTCGGAGCGTATCAGCAGCACCCTGCGTCTTCGACGAACTTGAATGTTGTCGTGCGCACGGCGATGGCTCCCGCCGCCCTTTCTGAAAGTATCCGGCAAAAAGCTCGCGCGCTTTCAGCAGATGTTCCCCTCAAGTTCACAACGATGGAGGCATCTCTGAGCGAGAATGTGGCGGCTCCGCGTTTTCGCACCTTGCTCCTGGGCGTATTTGCGGCGCTTGCGGTGTGCCTCGCCATGGCTGGCGTGTACGGCGTGATGTCCTACGTGGTGGGACAGCGGTCGAACGAAATCGCTCTACGCATGGCGTTGGGAGCAAGTCCTGGCGATGTGTCGCGGCTCGTGCTAAAGCAAGCTTTGGTGCTGACCAGTCTGGGAATGGTCATCGGCCTCGCCTGCTCCGCAGCGGTCACCCGGCTGCTGCAGAGCATGCTATTCGAAGTGAAGGCCAGCGACCCGCTGACTTATGCCGTGGTCATTGCGGCCTTGGCTGGTGTCGCGCTAGCGGCGAGCTACGTCCCGGCACGGCGCGCGATGCGTGTGGATCCGATGATTTCACTTCGTTACGAGTAATGGCCCATGTCTTTGCTGCGACACATAACGAGTGGGCTTCGCTCCCTCTTTCGAAGGGAACAGGTGGACCGGGAATTGGATGAGGAACTGGGTGCCTACTTGGAGATGCAGGCCGCTGACAAGATGAACGAAGGCATGAGTCGTAACGATGCGGTTCGCTCCGTTCACTTAGAAAGCGGCAGCGTTGAACTTGCAAAAGAAATCGTTCGCTCTGGCAGCTGGGAATCCTTATTTGGCACTCAGGAGCAGCTTGTGGATGCAACGATTGTGCCGGACCGCATGTTAGCTGAACTATCCGGTTTCATCGGGTTGTCGGCAGCAATCCTGGTGTGCTTGGGCTTGTACGGACTGACTGCCTATCAGGTGTCCCGACGCACTGCGGAGATTGGAGTGCGTATGGCCCTTGGCGCCCAACGGCGCAATGTCGTTTCCATGTTGCTCAAGAGCTCCCTAGTGCTGGTAGTGACGGGGGCAGCGGCCGGAATTGGGGCGACCCTATTATCGGTGCGACTAGTCGCGAGCCTCTTGTTCGGCGTGCAACCTCTCGATGCCGTGACCTTGCTCGTCACACCTCTGATCCTCGTTGCGATCGGAGCGGCAGCGACCCATTTGCCTGCGCACCGCGCGACGAAGATCGATCCAATGGTGGCCCTGCGTTACGAATAGGAAGATGGGCATGTCCTTGTTGCGGAACATCACAAGCGGGTTTCGATCACTGTTCCGAAGTGAACAGGTGGACAGGGAGTTGGATGAGGAACTCGGCGCCTACTTGGAGATGGCAGCCGCAGAAAAGATGAAGCAAGGCATGAGCCGTATGGAAGCCCTTCGCTCCGTGCGCCTGGAGCGCGGAAGCGTCGAGGTCAGCAAGGAAGTCGTCCGCTCAGGCGGTTGGGAAACCTTGGTTGAAACGTGTTGGCGCGATTTGTGCTTCGCCGTCCGTATGCTGCGCAAGTCGCCCGGCTTCACGGCGGTCGCCGTCCTCACCCTGGGCCTAGGCATTGGCAGTAATACAGCGATCTTCAGTTTGATCAATGCCGTGATGCTGCGGGTGTTGCCAGTCTATGAGCCCGAAGCGCTGCTTCAGTTGAATATAGAGAATCCGCGTCGGCCTGGTGCACCTTCTATTGGGTTCACTAACCCTCTCTGGGAGCAGATACGCGACCGACAAAACGTTTTTTCCGACGTCTTCTCCTGGAGCGAGGACCGCTTCGACCTCGCTCAAGGGGGCGCAGTTCAGCTGGTGCACAGTATGTGGATCAGCGGCAACTTTTTCAGCGCTTTGCGAATTCGCCCAGCCGCCGGACGCCTGATCGCGGGTGCGGACGACTATCGTGGCTGCCCAGCAGAGACTGTGCTTAGCTATGGCTTCTGGCAGGACCACTATGGAGGGACGAGCAGCGCTATCGGTAGCACGCTTTCCCTAAACCGCCAACCCTTTCAGGTAATCGGTGTCGCCGCGCCCGGCTTTTATGGCATGGAGAAAGGCGAGAAGTTCGATGTGGCTGTGCCGATTTGCGCTGCGGCAATTTTTGACGGACAAGAATCGCGACTGGACCGTCGCTCTCATTGGTGGCTGCAGGTTGCAGGTCGCGTGAGGCCGGGAATTCGCCAAGCTCAAGTGGTTGCACGACTCAAGGCCCTCTCGCCCGCAGTCTTTATGGCCGCCCTACCTCACGAGTGGTCCCCAGATGGGCAGCGAGACTTTCTGAAACGTACGCTAACGGCAGTTCCCATCGCGACTGGCAGTTCCCGATTTGGCCTGTTGCACCGGTTCGAGCGTCCACTCGAAGTTTTGATGGCAGTCGTCGGGCTAGTCATGCTGATTGGCTGTGCCAACCTTGCGAGCCTGATGCTGGCGCGTGCAGCTGGTCGTTACAAGGAGATCGCTGTGCGCAGGGCTTTGGGCGCAAGCCGCGCGCGGCTCGTCGGCCAGTTATTGACGGAGAGTATCGTGCTGTCGTCAGCCGGAGCACTCTTAGGCCTCCTCTTTGCGCGCTGGGGTGCCGCTTTGCTAGTCCGGTACATCTCCACCAGCAGTGATGCATTCTTTCTGGACCTCTCGCTCGATGGACGCGTTCTCGGTTTTACAGGAACGGTTGCCATGCTGACGGCCATTTTGTTCGGGCTTCTGCCTGCACTGCAATCCACAAGGGTTTCGTTGACTTCGGCGATGAAGGGGAGCCAGTCGATTGAGATCGATCGTCCCCTGCGCTTCCAGACTCGCAAATGGATCGTGGCCTCGCAGGTCGCGCTGTCACTCGTTCTGGTCGTGGCGGCCGGTCTGTTGCTGCGAAGTTTTGCGAAGCTCGCGAGGCTCGATCTCGGCTTTGATCGCAACAGCGTCCTGCTTTTAGGCACCAATCTCAAAGCGGCAAAGGTGCCAGCGGACAGTCAAATCGCCACTTACGAAGCTATCGAAACACGGCTCCGGGCCCTGCCAGGCATTGTTTCTGTTGGCCGATCGATGATAACTCCGCTGGAGGGCGGCGCCTGGAATCAGATCGTTAAAACAGATTGGTCCAATGCGCTTACAGACGATGAAGCATTAACTTGGCTCAATTCAGTCTCGCCTGGCTACTTTGAAACTCTTCACGCGCCATTACTGGAGGGTCGCGATTTCACGAGCACCGACAGCAAGACCAGCCGGAAGGTCGCGATCATCAATCAAACTCTTGGGCGGCGGTTCTTTCCTGGGTTAAATCCGATCGGCAGGACTTTCCAGCTTAAGGGAGTCTCCGGACAATTCGGCCCTCCCATCGAGGTTGTAGGAGTTGTTAAAGATGCGAAGTACCAGTCGATCCGCGAGGACATCCATCCGACCGCCTTCTTCCCGGATGTTCAGCTTTCCCCCGAATTTGCTGAGGCAGAAAACTTCGAGTTGCGCACAGCTGTTCGGCCTTCAGCGCTCGTGTCGTCGATTCAGGCCGCCGTCGCTAGTGTGAACAAGGAGATTGCACTCGAGTTTGACACCCTGACTGATCAAGTGAACCATTCAATGATTCGGGAGCGTTTATTGGCGATGCTGTCGAGCTTCTTTGGCGCCTTGGCCCTGCTGCTTGCGATGATTGGTCTCTACGGGACGCTCAGCTACTTGGTATCCCAGAGGCAAGCCGAATTTGGCATTCGCGCCGCGCTGGGAGCGCCGCCGGGCTCAATCTTGCTTTTGGTGATTAGGGATGTGCTTGCCGTTCTATGCGGCGGAATGGCGGCCGGAGTGGTCATCTCCCTAGCGACTGTCCGGGTCCTCCACGATCTCTTGTTCGGGCTTCCTCCGCGCGACGCTATCACCCTGGCAGCCGCAGCATCGATTCTCTCCATCGTGGCATTCGTGGCTGGCTACCTGCCGGCACGCCGCGCAATGCGGGTCGATCCGATGGTCGCTTTGCGTTACGAGTAACTCATGGCTCTTTCAGAGCCACAACGAAGGATGAAAATACCCGCTCGCTGTTGAGGTAATCTTTTCAAGGAGATACGCGGCTATTTTCGTAGGAGCACAGGCCATGTCACTGCTGCGAAACCTATTTGACGGATTGCGGTCGCTGTTCCGAAAGGAACGCGTCGAAAGGGAGTTGGATGAAGAGGTGCGCAGTCTCCTCGACATAGCGGCGGAAGAAAAGATGAAGCAGGGGATGAGCCGCAAGGATGCGCTTCGCGCTGTGCGTTTGGAGCGAGGTATTCTCGAAGTTACGAAGCAAGTCGTCCGGTCTGCTAGTTGGGAAATTTTTGTGGACACGTTGTGGCAGGATTTGCGCTTCGGGCTCCGCATGCTACGCAAGAATCCTGGCCTCACCGCGGTTGCCGTGCTCACCCTCGCTCTCGGCATCGGCGCCGATACTGCGATCTTCTCCGTAGTCAACGGGGTTTTGCTGCATCCCCTGCCCTACCTAGCCCCGCAGCAACTGGTACAACTTCACGAGACGTCGACGGCTTGGGGAAAGGACGGCTGGGGCACGGCCTCCGGCCCGGATTTCGAGGATTGGCGCGCAAAGCCACTCGTTCTCCGGCCTGGCCGCGGCCTTCGGGGACGGACTCAATCTGACTGGCTCGAGCGAACCGCAGCGCATTCGCGCTCTGAATGTCTCAGTTGATTTTTTCGGCATCCTCGCCGCGCAGCCGGCCCGAGGGCGATTGCTTAGCGGTGACGATTTCAAACCGCGTGCCGCACGAGTCGTGGTTTTGAGCTACGGGCTCTGGCAACGCATTTTCGGCGCTGACTCCAGCATTGTCGGCAAAAGCTTGACGCTCAGCGGCCAGGTGTACACAGTCGTCGGCATCACTTCACGCGATTTTGTTCCTCTCCATAATGAAGAACTTTGGACGCCGCTGACTCCTGCTAATCCCACAATGCACGATCGCGGCAGCCACTGGCTCGACGTAATTGGCAGGCTCAAGCCGGATGTGTCTCTTGCAACGGCTGGAGCAGACCTCGATACAATCGCGGGGCGCCTCCGAAGGCAATATCCTGATACGAACTCAACTCGTGGCGTTCGCGTGGATTCGCTCGAAGAACTTCGCGTTTCAAACGTCCGCCCCGCTCTCTTAATTCTTCTCGCGGCCGTAGGGTTTGTGCTGCTTATGGCCTGCGTGAATGTCGCCAATCTCTTGCTCGCGCGCGGGAGCGCACGCCGCAAGGAGATGGCTGTCCGCGCTGCGTTGGGCGCAGGTCGCGGCCGCCTTGTGCGCCAGTTGCTCACGGAGAGTGTCACTCTGGCGGTAGTCGGCGCCACTCTGGGCCTGGGGCTTGCCTGCGTTGGCACACCCGCGCTGCTGGCCATTGCTTCTGAGGACATGCTGCATAGCGCCGGGCCGATCCACATCGGCGGCCGCGTTCTGCTCTTCACTGCGGCGCTCTCCCTGGTCACGGGCCTGCTCTTTGGCCTCGTGCCCGCCCTTCAGTCCCGTCGCGTTGATTTGCACCACGTGCTGGAAGAAACGGGCGGACGTTCCGGCTTAGCTGGCGCCGTGTCGCGTTTCGGAAGTTCGCTCGTCGTTTTCGAAATTGCGTCGGCAATGGTGCTTCTGACAGGCGGTGGACTCATGATTCGGTCGTTCGCGTCGCTGCTTCGTGTCGCGCCGGGATTTGACCCACACAACGTGCTCTCCATGCAGCTTTACATGCCGAACACGACGACGGCCGAAGTACCTGCGCGCCTCGCGTCCATCCGCGAAATGCTTCATCGCATTCAGGGACTTCCCGGCGTCATTTCGGCAAGCAGCGTCGTGTATCTCCCATTCTCCCGCAACAACATCAATGGCGACTTCGGAATTGCCGATGGGCCCGCACCCAAACCTGAGGAACAAACTGCCGAAATGCGCATCGTTAGCGCCGGCTATCTTTCCACCATGCGCGTGCCCATACTTCGCGGGCGTGATCTCAGTGACGACGATGATGCATCTGGCGCTCATGTTGCGGTGATCAATCGCGCGCTCGCTGATCGCTATTTCCCCAAAGGGGAGGCCATCGGCCAGAGTGTCTCCCTCTGGGATGGACCCTATCGGTGGCTCCGCATCGTGGGCATCGCTGCTGACGAACGCCAGTTCGGCCTCGCAGAACCTCCGCGTGCCTCGGTCTACTTCTGCATGAGTGCAATGAAAGTCACCGACCTGTCACAGTTCCTACCCATGTCGCCGCTTAGCTTTGTCGTGCGCACTGCGACCGCCCAAGCAAACTCGGCGAAGCCCATTGTCGCCGCGATTCATTCCATCGACGCAGACATGCCGGTCAGTGAAATTCTGGAAATTGAAAACCTCATCTCCGAATCACTCGCCCAGCCACGCCTGGAGTCGACTCTGCTCGGAATTTTTGCCGCACTCGCTGTCGTGCTGGCCGCCGTGGGACTTTATAGCGTGATGGCCTACATCGTCACGCAGAGCACGCACGAGATCGGCATTCGCATGGCGCTCGGCGCGCAACAAAAAGACGTCCTAAGCTGGATTTTGATTCGAGGGACAAAGCTCATTTCCGTTGGCGTTGTCGCAGGCATTTGTGGCGCGCTCGGGCTGACGCGATTGATGTCGGGTTTGCTCTTTGGCGTAACCGCGAGCGATCCGGTAACCTTTGGAGCAGTCGCGGCAGTGTTGATAATCATGGCTCTCGCAGCCTGTTACATCCCGGCGCGACGCGCGACGCGTGTCGACTCCATAGTGGCCTTGCGTTACGAGTAGTTCGCAGTTTTGGATCAATCCCCCCTCTCCGCCAGATTCCCCTAATTCAAGCCAGCATCGAGACTTGCTGACGACGTCGCGAAAAAAGTTCTACATGATCCGCGTAACTTCCGAGCCTCTTCGGTTGCACGGTAGTTGCACACACCGTTTCCGGAGTCTTCATCGCATTCGTCCGCACTAACCGTCTTCACATAAATATTCATCGTTGTGCTGACGTTCGCGTGACGCAGAATTTGCTGGATCACTGTGCCGGAAACTCCGAGTCTGTGCAGGTTGGTCGCGAGCCCACGCCGGAACGCATGCCAGCCGTGCCAACAGAGATTCGCTTTTCAAAGCAACATTCGGCGAGGAAGCTTATTGTTGCGCTGATGTGGCTGATCGCGCCGAGAGAAAGCTCGCTTAGCGCATCCCGAGGATTCGCCATAGAAGACGGCGAGGTAAACCGAATCGCCTGGCCGAGGCCGAAAGAAACCGTCGCAGACCGTTGTACTCTTTTCCGCGCCTGCCGGACCGTACCCCTGTCCCTGTTGTTGACCCACATCGATCTTTCTCTCAGCTTATCCACAACTCTTTGGGAATGACCTGAAGGGTCAATCATTCGACAAGAATGGTTCCAGTTTTTCGTGGTACCGTTGACGCATTCGTTGGAGGGACTGTATGAGGGCAATTCGATTTCTTCTCGTATTGCTGATCTTTGGGTCGAGCCGTGACTCGGCAGGCCAGGCCGTGTACGGAAATATCATTGGCACAGTGACGGACCCGAGCGGAGCGGCCGTGCCGAATGCCGCAGCCATTATCATAGACACGGATCGCGGAACAACCTATCAGGCAAACACGAATGCCAGCGGGAACTTCGAGCAGACGCATCTTCTCGCTGGACACTACAAGGTGAAGATCAACGCTGCGGGTTTCACTCTGTTTGAAGCTTCGGCCGACGTGCAAATCGATGCCGCGACGCGGGTCGACGCGCAATTGGGACTGCCGACGCAGTCCCTTCAAGTCGCGGTGACATCCGAAACGCCCTTGCTGAAAACCGATCGCGCCGATGTCAGCACTACGCTGAGCACCCAGGAACTCAGCGGGTTGCCCATTCTGAACCGGAATTTGACGCAAACTCTGCTGATCACTCCTGGCACTCAGTTGAACGACTGGCAGCACGCGTCGTCGGAAAATCCCCAGGGCGGATACCAGATCGACGTCAACGGCCAGCAGTTTACGTCGAACGGCTTTCTGCTGGATGGGACGGAAAATAACAGCGCGATTTTGGGGATCGCGGTGATCAATCCGAATATCGACTCGCTGCAAGAAGCCAAGATAACTACGGGCAATTATGATGCGGAGTTTGGCTCGGTGGCGGGAGCGCTGCTGCAGGCCACGACCAAATCGGGAACCAACAATTTTCACGGATCAGCGTTCGAGTACCTGCGGAACGACGCACTCAATGCCGCCGACTGGACGTCCGGGAAGACTCTGCCGTTACGATGGAATCAGTTTGGGGGATCGCTGGGCGGCCCGATCTTCAAGAACAAGCTGTTCTTCTTCACGGACTATCAGGGATTACGGCGCAGGCGAACCGCTTCGGTCTTCACCACCGTGCCCACAGCGGCCGAGCGTGCAGGTGATTTGCGCGGATTGCTGGGCAATTTCATCTGTGCGGACGGAACCTCTTCCGCAGCCCCATGCTCGAATCCTTATTTGGTCACGACGACAGAAGGACAGACTGTGACCGCGCAGGCGGGAATGGTGTTTGATCCGACGACCGGCAACGCGGACGGAACGGGTCGCAAGGCCATCTCGAGCGGCGGGCAAGTCAATGTTCTTCCGAGCGTACCCGCAGCAGTTACGAACATTCTAAAATTCCTTCCAATGCCCAATACGGGACACGGCGCGATTGCCAACAATTATGTAGGCACAGGCGGCGAACAGTTCGACAGCAATCAAGGCGACGGCCGGATCGATTACAACTTTTCGGACAAGCTGCATATTTTCGGCCGCTACACGATCGCGGATTTTAACAAATTCGCACCAGGAGCTTTTGGGGCAATCGCCGGCGGACCGGCATTGAACAACATCAATTTCGCCGGTACGGCCTTGGCGCGCAACCAGAGTCTGGCCTTGGGCGCGAATTACGTTTTCAGTCCAACGTTGATCACTGACTTTCGTTTCGGTTTCTATCGTTATCGCGTTCGCGTCCAGCCCAACGGTGTCGGCACTACGCCAGCCTCAGACGCGGGATTGCCAGGGCTGAATCTGGGAACGCTGGAAACCAGCGGGATGCCCGCTTTCTACATCAACGGCAACGGAGGATTCCAGTTTGGTTACGCGCTCGGGGTAAACCAGTGCAACTGCCCGCTGAAGCAAACCGAGAATCATTTCCAGTGGGTCAATAACTGGACCAAGACATACGGCAACCACACCTTTGGCTGGGGCGCTGACATCCGCCGAGCCCAGCAGCAGAGGGTTCCCAGCGACTCGCATCGCGCTGGAGAAATCACGTTTACCGATGGCGTCACGGGCAACGCCGGCGTCGACACCGTGGCAGGACCCGTCAGCGGAGCGACTACGGGAGCGGCGCTGGCCTCGCTCCTGCTCGGGCTGACGAGCGATGTTGTCAGATACTTTTCCGGCGACGGGTTTTATCCCGGCCTGCGGCAAACTCGTTTGTTCTTCTACGGCCAAGATTCGTGGCGAGCGACTCGAAAACTAACCGTCAACATCGGATTGCGTTATGAGAACTACTTGCCGCAAACGGCGGCCAAACCGGGCGGGGCCGGGAGTTTTGATCCGAATACGGGCGAAGTTCTTGTGGCGGGAGTCGGAAGCGTGCCGCGGGACATGGGCGTGCAGACTTACAATACGGGTTTTGCACCCCGCGTAGGAATTGCTTATCAATTGACGCAGAAAACTGTAGTCCGCTCTGGCTACGCTCGAAGTTTCTCTCCGGCAGGACTCGGCGCGGTGTTCGGGCAAGCCCCCGATTACGATCCTCCAATCACCATTCCGCAACAGTTGAACCAGCCGAACAATTACAGTTCTGTCTTCGATCTCCTGAGCGGACCGCCCTCGCCGCCCAACCCGCCGATCGGAGCAAACGGGCGCTATCCGTTACCGCCGACGCTGAACGTCTATTATTTCTTCGATCCGCCATCAAGTTACCGGATTCCATTGGCGGATTCCTGGAATTTGACGGTACAGCACGAGTTGACGCCGAGTCTGACAGCGGAGGTCGCCTATGTCGGCAACGTGGGACGGCACTTGTTCGTGAATCCAAACGTCAATCAGGCGGCCCTGGACCCAACCTGCACGGCCTTGACGTGCTCTGACTTCGACCCGCGGCGCAGGTTCTTCCAGAAATTTGGGCTCAGCCAGGCGCTCTACCAGACTTGCAACTGCGACAACTCTGACTACCACGGACTGCAAATCAAGGTGCAGAAGCGCGTGGCGCGCGGGCTGGATTTCCTCGTGGCCTACACCTACGGCAAGGCCATGGCGGACACCGAAACTGGCAGCGTGTTTTCCAATAACCTCTACTGGAAGCGGGACCGCGGGCCGGCGAATTACGATCGCACCCATGCCCTGACGATCAGTCACATCTGGGAAATTCCCTACGGCCGTGGCCGCCATTGGGGTAACGATTTGACCCGGCCCCTGGATCTCCTGCTCGGCGGCTGGAATTTCAGTGGTGTCACCACCGTGGAATCGGGACTGCCGTACACGGTGTTGGTCTCGAATGCGCCAAACGTATTCGCCGATCTCTCCAGTGTTCGGCCCGATCAAATCGGCAACCCCAGCGTGCCGCACCAAAGCGCAACGTTGTGGTTCAACCCTGCGGCGTTTGTCGCACCCCAGGGCAACGGGCGAAACGGGCTGGTTAGTCACAATTCGCTTCGAGGGCCAGGCTTCGTCAACTTCGACTTGTCCCTCGCCAAAGTCTTTACCATAACCGAAGCCAAGACACTCGAGTTCCGGTGGGAAAATTTCAATGCCCTGAACCACGTGAATCTGGGGAACCCCAATAACATTGTCGATCAGGCCGGCGCGGGGCAGATCACCTCCGCTGCGGACATGCGGCAGATGCAATTTGGGTTGCACTTACGGCTCTAACGAAGGCTGAGTTGTGCCGAGCTTATCCCCTGGGGGCTGCGAGCGGTCCGTCTGGCCTCCGCGTACGCTGTCAGGCGAGCAATTTCAATTTGGGAGACGCACTCACGATGAAACTGCGGAATGTTATGTGTTTGTGGGCAGTCGCGTTGTTCACAATACAAGCAGTGCGAGCGCAGCAGGAGGCGCAATCGAATCCTCCGCCGGACGCGAGATACAAAGTGGATGTGCTGATCGTTGTTGGACATCCCGACGATGACGTCGAAGTGGCTCCGTATCTTGCGCAACTGATCGAGGAGCAACATAAGCGAGCGGCAGTTGTGTACGCGACGCGCGGAAACTCCGGCGGCAACGCTGCAGGTCCGGAGCAGGCGTCGGCTCTGGCGGATGTCAGGGAAATGGAAGCCCGGCATTCTCTCGCCTCTTACGGAATTACGGATGCGTGGTTTTTACACGGTTCGGACACGCCGGGCGGAGACGTGCTGCGCTCGCTGGAAGCGTGGGGCCACGGACAGGCGTTGGAAGAGGTGGTCCGGTTGGTACGAATCACGCGGCCTGAGGTGATCCTGACCTGGTTGCCAAACTATGTAGTGGGCGAAAACCACGAGGATCATCAGGGAGCGGGCGTCCTTGCAACGGAGGCTTTCGACCTGGCAGGCAATCCACTGGTTTTCCCTGAGCAGGTCACTGCCCCTCGGGACCGTCTGAATATCAGCAACTATGGGGAAGGTCTTCGGCCCTGGCAGCCTAAGAAAATCTACTATTTCTCGGACGCCATTCACTTTGAATTCTTCAAGGGCCGAGGCCCGGAGTACCCGACAAGCGCGATTTCCCGCTCGCGAAAAATTGCGTACTCGCAAATTGCCGCCGAAGCTTGGAGCCACTATAAAACGCAGAACGATTTCACCGATGTCCAGCTCAAGGAGTTTACGGAAGGTCCTGTGCGTTTGATATGGGGAAAGTCACTTGTTGGCGGGAGCCCAACCGGCGACGTTTTCGGGGGAATTGCTCCCAGCCCGATCGGCTATGTTGCCCCCGCGGGCTATCAAAAACCGCCGGCACAAGTCAGTTTCGAACTCGGCGGGCCGTGGGCTTTCTATCGCGCATTTTGGAGGGCACATAACATTGAGCATCTGGCCGATTTGTACGCACCCGAAGCACAGGTTGACCCGAAACAGTCGCTGTGGGTGCCGTTGTTGATTCGGAATGACACCAAATCACCGAAACAGGTCACGGTTCAAGCGGTCTTGCCAAAAGGCTGGAGGCAAAAGCCGGATGCCAAGGCGTTTGAAATAGCGCCGAACGATGATTTTCCCATTCAGTTAACCGTTGTGCCGGCGGAATGGGACAAGAACACATGGCAGACGTTAACTTGGGTTGCCAAGAGCGACGGCCAGGAGATTGGGACAGTAAAGTTGCGCGTCGATGTGGTGGGGAATGGTCTTCCGCAATAGGCCCGGTCATTAGCGCAGATTCTGGTTCAGCCAATCGACGAGCACCTTCTTGTACCACAGGAACTCCGGGTGCGATTCCCAGTGATCCATGCCATGCGGCGCCCCTTCGATGGTGATCAGATCGCAGTGCGCGCCCGCGGCTTTCATCTTTTGGCACATTTCCACGGACTGCTCGTGGGGAACATCTTCATCTTTAGATCCGTGCAACAGCAGGAACGGCGGCATTTCTCGGCGGATATAGATCACGGGTGACGCCCTAACCAGAACAGGAACGGTCTGAGCATCTACGGCGTCGATTCCGAAGAGTTCATAAATCTCCTTAGGAATTGGCTTCCACGCGACCGATGCCGAAACAAAGTCGTGGATTCCGTACATGGAAACAACAGCAGTTACCCTGGATTGACGACGATTGCGAGCACCGACGTACGAGACCAGGTGGCCTCCGGCGGATTCTCCAACGAGGGCGATGCGCTCCGGATTGATTTTGAACTCAGCTGCGTGCTGTTTGACGTACGCAATGGCGCGTTCCACATCTTCCGCAGGAGCTGGAAATCTATATTTGGGCGCGAGTCGGTAATTGATGCTGAACCAGGCGAAACCCGCGTCGGCCAGGGGCTTAAAAAGATAAGTAATGTACTGCTGCTTGTCGCCTGCTACCCAACCACCGCCATGCACAACAATTGCCGCAGGAAATGGCCCAGGGCCCTCGGGAATATGCGCGTCCAGGGTGAGTGAAACCTCAGTTACCCGCGCGTAAAGAATGTCTTTTCGATCTTCCGCTTGCCCGGAGGAAGAAAGCAGCTGAACAAGGGCAACCCACGAGCTTGCGGCTAAGAGAGTGCGCATAATGAGTCCACTCCTGTGAAACCCAACTCCAAAAATCGCGGACTGGAACTTATTCAGCAGGAACTTTTCTTCAAAAGCCGCGCAAGAGCGAACTCAGTCGGCGGCGCTTTGTGGCCGAGAACCGCGTGGCTCACCATTTCGCCCATTGCCGGGCCGTGCTTGAAGCCGTGGCCGGAGCCGCCGCCAACGATCCAGACGTTCTGAGCTTCAGGATGCCGGTCGAGAATGAAATTCTGGTCGGTGGAGTTTTCGTATTGGCAGACGCGGCTTTCGAGCAGCGGCGCGTTTGCTAATTCCGGAAAACGCAAGCGCACAAAGCTGCGAGCGGACGCCAGCCCTTCCTCGGAAATGTGACGCTCCATGGAAGTGGGATCAATCGCGGGCCCGCGTGTGTCGTCCGCGACCTTGAACCCGCGCCAGTGATTGCCAGGAATGCCATAGAAGCGCCTGCCAAAGTCGATCCAAACCGGGAGCTGCGCGTCAGTGAAGCGCAAATCGCCAGCGGCTGTACCGAAGAAGAAGACCTCTTGCCGAGTGGGGGTGATGCTTTGCGCCAGAAAGGGGAAGACCTGGCCAAGCCAGGGACCACACGCAAACACATAGGAATCCGCGATCAATGCGTCTCCTGACGCGATCTTTACTGCTTGCATACGGTCCGACGCAATCGGGCCAGACGCCACTCGCGCCTGGCGGTATTCACCACCTTCCTTGATAAACGCGTCCAACACAGCTTCACAGGAGCGCCGCGCGGCGAGATAGCCCGAATCAGGTTCGAAAATGCTCCACGAGATCTCTTCGAATCTGATTTGCGGCCATCGCTTTTCGCATTCGGTAACGGAGAGTCGCTCGAAGCGAACGCTGCTCTCCTTCAAGAGCGGCAGGGACGCACGCTCGTAGGAATCGTCGGGTCCGGCCATCCAGAGTACTCCGGCGCGAAAGAAGAGCTTCAGACCCCACCGCTGTTCATGCTCCTGCCACAGCTGAAGAGCGCGCGCGGCCATTTGCGTATAGATGCGGCCAGACCCATAAGTTGCGCGGATGATGCGGGTCTCCCCCCCCGAACTGGCCCGGGAATTTCCGGGCCCCCAGGCGTCAATAAGTCGAACTCTGGCGCCCTTCCGAAGCAGTTCGAGGGCGGACCAGCCGCCGAATGCGCCCGCGCCAACCACGATCACCGAAGCCCGAGATGGATTCGACGCGATGCGCGAACCAGCAACGTAGATTGACGTTGCCATGGCAGAGTTCTTCAGGAACAGACGTCGGGATTGATTTCGCGTCATTGATCCCCTTTCGCAACCATCGCGCCTCTTATCGCGGAGGCATGCTGGCTCGTGCGAATCGCGATCAGACCGGCGGATCGATCAGGTGAAGAAACCCAAGATGATTCGCCGAGGACCTGTACCATTCAAGGGATAGAATCCCCGGAGCAGGCGCATTTGTCGATGGGTCAAATACGCACAGCTGCTCGTTCACCGCAATCGCGTGGGCGTCGCCTGGGCTACTCCGGTCGTTTCGAGTTACGATGCAAAAATACCGATGACCTTTGTCTATTAACCTGGTTCGGCGAACTTGAAATCCTCGGGCACGCAGATAAGCGATCCATTCGTGTTTAACCTTTGCGCGCAGCGCCAAAACGAACGACGTACCGTGGTCCAGACTTCTTGCATCGAATTGGCGGATCGTAACTCGAGCCGTATGGAACGCCGTCAATTTCTTCAGTTGTCTGCAGCAGTGACCGCAGGCCTGGCTTTCGGGAGATCTCCGATGGAACAACGGCTCGCCGACACGAGCCTATCCTACATGGTGCTGGACGTTTTCACAGGCCGACCGTTCGCGGGCAATCCGCTCGCGAACTGCACGAGGACCTTGAGTGCGTTGAAACCTGCCGCTTGGAGTTCACGCTAAACGGGCCTTGATAAATTGCGCTGTCCAGACGAACGGGCCGCATGGTCACGACAAATAATGCATGTTTTGCGCATGGCCGCACTGAGAAAGTGTGGCCCAAGCGGGGATTCGTGCAGAGTGATGAAATTCCAAGGATGCTTTACGGTCGAGGGACTACCACTCTTGGCTGCGCGTCTTTCTCAGCTGCATCGATCCAACGCCGGAGCACCGCACGCGACTGAGGGTCAATGGCAAGGAAAGTTACGCCAGCGCCGATTCCTGGCTTTAGATAGATGATTCTTCCCTTGGACTGGAAGAGTTCACCCGCAGCGGAGATTTTGAGGGTGATAGGCACGTTAAGGGGAAACGGATTCTTGAAATCCAGGCGGCATCCTCGAAGGCTCAATTCGCTGACAGTGGCGGAAGCTTTGGAATTATCCGCGGTGATTTCTGCTGTGGCAGCGAATGAATACCTAGGTGAGCGGCGGCGTTCGTTTTCCACTATGTGTCTCCCGGTGGCTGTTGCTGCTGATGGTACGACGAATTCGAGGAATCTCGCTACAAATACTATGAGCGGGACGGGATGTGGGGCTTGTGGCCAAAGCCAAAACCTACCGGGCGGACACAGTGGATACCAATTCGTTTACTCGGCAAACTATGTCGGAGTTTCACCGCGATAGGCGAAGGCCCTCGATCCACGCCATAAATGTCTCATTGGAGTTCGAATCGAGGTCTTCAAACGCAAGCTCCATTCCTATTTTCGCCTTCACCACACGCACTGCCGCCGGCATCGTTACTCTCTGCTCTTTGCGCGTTTCAGAGTAAGGTGGACCCGCGTGCCCATCTCCAGCAAGCGGCTGGCACAGGCGAAGCATCCACCTGGTGAA
This sequence comes from Acidobacteriota bacterium, assembly GCA_003224085.1. Classification (GTDB taxonomy): domain Bacteria; phylum Acidobacteriota; class Terriglobia; order Acidiferrales; family UBA7541; genus Acidiferrum. Next base: position 27,255 of record QHYK01000050.1, read on the forward strand.
AGATCTGAAGTCACGCCCGCCAGGTGAGCGCCGGATTTGAGATCCAGAGTCTCGGCGTCGGCACGAAAAGGATACCGAATGGCATATCGCCGTTCACGGAGGCTAGACCCTCTGAGGGGCTTGCTGCTGTCATGGAAATTGCACACCCAATGCATCACATTGCACGGCACGCAGAAACTGCTGGGTGTGTGTTCCTGGACCGGTAAGCCTATCGATCTCGCCGTGAAGCATTAGAACCATTCGATAGGAACTGAACCGTTACTCTGAGTCCGATGGGCAATGGCCGCGAACTGTCCTCTAAATCGATCACAGCCTCCAGGACATCGCGGTCGCTTTTGTCGGCAGGGTCGCCCGTCGAAATACTCTTTCTCCCCATCATGTCGGATATCTTAGCCACGCAACCCTTGAGTTTTTTGCCGTCGAGAGCATCAGCTTCAATAACCACCTTCTGCCCAAGAGAAACTCTGTCCACGTCTCTCTCGTCGATTTCCGCCCTAATGTGCCGAGCAGAAGTATCCGCCAGGCTGAATAGCGGTCGAGGAGTGACCGTGCTGAAGGATTCTCCGCGTCTTGCATACACTCGGAGAACGGTTCCATCGATGGGAGCAGCTATGGAGCACTTGCCGATCCGCTCTTGAACAGTCTTGACGCGGCCCTCTGCCGCCATTACTTCGGACTCCGCTCGCGCCGTGTCTTCCTGTAACGGAGGTGCGGCCAGCAACTCCTCCGTTCGAACGGCGGCCTGGAGGTTGGCATCGGCTACGTCGCGATCCCGTACGGCTTGGTCATAAGCAGCCTTGGAGATCTGCTGCTTCTGGTAGAGAGCTCGTTGCATCTCCAGCCGCGACTTGGCCTCTTCGAAGGTCGCGCGCGCAGCGGCTGTCTTGTCACTGGCAATTTTTTTCTCTTCGTCGCGCGCGCCGTGGAGAAGCCGGGCCTTCGCCTCGCGCGCGCCGTCTGCCTCCGCGAGGACGGTTTGCAAGCTGGCTTGGAGTTCATCACAAGCAATCTCGCCTAGCAGCGTTCCTCTCTTTACCGACTGGCCTTCCTTCACGAACACGGCCTTCAGGACCCCATCCGCGGCGGCTCCTACTTGTGTGGTTTCGGAGGCACCCTCAACTCGTCCGGGGGAGGCGAATATGACTTCCGAAGCAGAGTTGTCGGACGATGTTCCGCGAGCCTCCACGGAATTCCTGTTTCGCGAAGTTCCGAGCAAAGCCACACCCACAACAATCAGCACGACGGCAAGAGCGCCTATGCCCCATCTGCTGTACAGCTTTAAATTCTTGAATGCCTTCATTGCCTCCAATACCTCGGATGGTTTCATAGAACAGCCACCTCTTCTTCGACCCGGCCATCACAGAGAGTGATGGTGCGATCAGCGAATTTCTCCCATCGCGGATCATGGCTGACCACAACAACAGTCCTTCCTTGTTCGTCAACCTCTCTTCGAAGAATCTGACAGATATTTCTTCCCGCCTCCGCGTCCAGCGAAGCCGTCGGCTCATCGGCGAGAAGAATAGGAGGATTCCCGGCGAGGGCCCTGGCGATTGCAACTCGCTGCTTCTCTCCGGGGCTGAGTTCGTTGGGCTCTTGCTGCAGCTTGTCACCCAGCCCAAATTGCAGCAGTAAATCTAGCGCCAACTCCTTTCTCCCTGGCGCAGCGGGGTCGCGAATCTCGAAGCCGAGCGCCACGTTGTCCAGCGCGCTAAGAGAGTGAAAGAGCCGGAAAGCCTGGAAGACAAAGCTGATTTTCTTTTGGCGGATGACGGTCCTTTCTGCCTCACTAAGACCATTGACCGCCACGCCGTCTACGAACACCGATCCTTCATCGGGCGACAGCAGACACCCAAGCATGGACAACAATGTGGTTTTGCCGCTGCCTGAAGGGCCCGTCACCAGGGAAAGAGTGCCCTTCTCAAACGAGAGAGAGACGTCGCGAAGAGCGCAGACACGAGCGTCCTGTTGGCCGAATGTCACACTCGCGCCTTCCACTCCCAAGAAGAGGTTAGGCACGGAACACTCTCCCCGGCTCGACAGTGAGAGCGCTGCGAACAGAAACAATGGACGCTAACGAGCACATGGCCAAGCTCGGCACCACCATAGCGGCGGGCAACCACCAAGGTGCGTGGATCCACGGAATCAGAGATTTGGCGTAATTGATGCTAGGAACGACGGCCAGCAGCCCCAGGACGCTGCCGACCGCGCCGCAAATGAGGGCTTGAGCAAGAACGATGCGGGCCACAAAAGCTTGCGGAGCTCCAAGGGCCTTCAGCGTCGCATATTCTTCGAGGTTTTCCATGGTGTTCGCATAGATCGTTTGAGACACGACTACAAGACCAATCAAGAATCCCAGTACCGCAGCCGTCAGAATTGCCCCGCCCGCTCCCGTTTTTATAGTCCAGTACATTCGCGACTTATGCGCAAACTCATCTCGCGTTAGGACGTCGACTTCGGGGAGCTTCTGCTTTAGGCTCTGCTGAATCTGCGACAGGGGATATCTCCTGTCGGTTCGCAAAAGGATATACACCGCTTGGTCGGACCGGAAGTCCAAATAACGGATGGCATTTCGATACGAAGTAAACAAGAACGGGACGCCAAGGAACGCCCCATAACCTTGGATTTCGCGTTCGATGCTGGCGCGGTGGCGATTTATCTCTACCTCGGCCGGCAGTGCAGCCACCTCAATCTGTTTTCGATCGCTGACGTCATAAAGAACTGCGTCCGGGGACATCTTTTCGGCAGATTCAGGCGCATCGGGAACAGGAAATCGCTTTCCGACATTGGGGTCGGCACCGACGAGGGCCACGACCTGTTGCTTTCCGATAGGTGTGCGGTAAACAGCAAACGCCATGCACACTCTGCTGGTTTGCATCACCCCTGGCACACCAGCGGCCATCTCCCTCACACGGCTCTCCAAAGCCGTTCCAAACTCAAAAGCTTGCACACCCCTTGCTGTAATCCAGATGTCCGTGTCGCTGGCATCAATCAACCTGGACGCCGCTTGCAAAAAGCCGGCCAAGAGACTGCCCTGAAAAACCATCAGGAACACCGCAAAAGACACGCCGAGAACGGTCACGGAGAAGCGGCCGCGGTCATGTAGGATATTTTGCAGCGCGAGTTTCATAGCTTTTCAATCATGCTTATGTGCGGCAAGAGCGGAGCAGCGGTGTCTTGCACTTGTAGCTTCCTCGCAGAGTTCGCACGACGATCTCCGTTCGAATCTCCTTGCTCAGGAAGTTATCGAGCTACCGTACCTGCTCGCACATTTGCCAAGTAGGCTCTCCATCCAACAAAGCCCTCGTACCTTCCGCCGACAGCGGTTTGGAGAAGTAATATCCCTGCGCGTAGTTGCAATGCAGCTGTTTAAGCAATGCAACCTGTTCGATGGTTTCCACACCTTCGGCAACCACATCCAAGCGCAGGTTATTGGCCATGGGCAAAATCGTCCGTGCGATCTCCATGCCTTCCCCCTCGCCTTGCATGTCGTGGATGAAGGAACGATCAATCTTTAGGGTGTCGAGAGGGAACCGGTGCAAGTAACTTAGGGACGAGTAGCCGGTTCCGAAGTCGTCGATCGCCAGGCGAATCCCGATGGACTTTATCTGCTGCAACATTTCTACGGCGGCCGAGGGATCTGCCATGACGGCGCTTTCGGTGATCTCCAGCTTTAATGCATCCGGAGCGAGAGATAGTTCACACAGTAGTTTTCGGATGTCCTCGACTAGATGGGGCTGTAGAAATTGCTTCGCAGACAGGTTCACGCTGATGACCAAGTCGCGGTATTTTGGACCGTTTCTCCACTGACTCATTTGACGACAAGCTTCCTGCAAATTCCACCACCCCAACTCTCGGATCAGCCCGGTTTCTTCAGCCACAAGAATAAATTCTTCCGGGCCGACCAATCCTCGGGTTGGATGCTGCCAGCGAAGCAGGGCTTCGAAGCCGACAATCCGCCCGGAATCTAGAGACACAATTGGTTGATAGAAATTCCGGAATTCTCCACGTTCCAAGGCGCCACGCAGATCGGTCTCCAGCTGCAAACGCGCCATCACGCTGGCCCGCATATCCGCATCGAAAACTTCGAAACGGGCTTTACCGAGAGATTTGGCCCGATACATTGCCGTATCGGCGTCGCGCAGCATATCCTCCGGTGCTTCATAGGCCGAACTGCTTAGGGCGATTCCAATGCTTACGGAGGTGAATATTTCCTTCCCGTCCAAAATGAACGGCGGGGCTAATGCCTTCATCAAACGGTCTGCGGCACTTTTGGCATCGTTCGGATCCTTAAGATAATCAAGAATTACCGTGAACTCGTCTCCGCCGAGGCGCGCCACCGTGAATGATTCTCCCAGACGCGCCACCGTGTCCGTGGAGCGCAAGCACTTTTCCAGGCGATGGGCCACTCCAACCAGGAGCTGATCTCCGATTAGATGACCCATGCTGTCATTAATCATTTTGAAGCCATCAAGATCCAGAAAAAGAATCGCGAACAAAGCGTCCTTGCGCCGTTTCGCATGCTTGATAAGCCGCCCCAGGCGGTCGACAAAAAGCAGCCGGTTTGGAAGGCCGGTAAGCGGATCGGACACCTTTCGCTCTGTGATGTCTGTCTGCGAGCCAGCCATTCGTAAAGTTCTTCCGGAATCGTCGAAGACGGCGAGACCCCTATTCAACATCCAGCGAAACGTACCGTCTTTGTGGAGCATCCGATGCTCGCTCTCGAAATGAGGCGTCGAGCCGTTGCGGTGCGCGGCGATCTCCTCTTGGACCCTCTGCCGATCCGCGTCATGAATTCGATTGAACCACTCTTCCGGGTTGTCGCCGATCTCGTTTTCCCGCCAACCCAGCATGGCTTTCCAGCGGGGTGAGTAATACACGCGGGCAGTCAGAATGTTCCAGTCCCAGAGACCGTCATTTGCACCGCGAGCAGCCAGGGCGTAGCGCTCTTCACTCTCTCGCAAGGCTTCTTGTGCACGTTTGTGGGATAACTGCGTTCCGATGCGCGCAAGCGCGACAGGAAGGTCCACAGGTTTCGTCAAATAATCGTTCGCTCCCAGATTCAGGGCTTTGACGATGTCCTCACTTTGATTCTTCGCGGTTACCATAATGATCGGAAGCTGAACGGGGGAGTAGGTTTCGCGCAGCGTTTTCAGCGCGTCAAGACCGCTAATTTCGGGCATTTCGATGTCGAGAAGAACCAGGTCAACGGTGTTTTGCTTCACCCGTTGCATCAACTGCTTCGCGTTGTCAACGACGTCAACGAGATAGCCGCTCCGCGTCAGTCGGCGGGCAAGCATGTCCCGGTTCATTTCGTTGTCATCGACAATCAGCAAGTGGCTCTGTTGCGAGCTCATGATAGTTTCCTCGCGACCAGCAAGTTCTCGATCTTTTCGCTCAGTCGTCCAAATTCAACCGGTTTGGTATCGTAATCATCGCATCCGGCTTCGAATGCTTTTTCGCGGTCGCTGACCAAGGCGTGAGCCGTCAGCACGATGATGGGAATATGGCGAGTGGATCCATTGCCCTTCAGGAGGCGGGTCACCTCCCAACCATCCATCACCGGGAGGCTGAGATCCATCAAAATGAGGTCGGGTCTTTCCGAACGGGCCAGCAAATATCCTTGCCTGCCGTCTTGAGCCACGACCACACGATGGCCCTTCCGCTCGAGACGCCTGGATAGCATGTCCCTGTTCATCTCGTTATCTTCCACGAGCAAGATTTTCGGCATGACTAGTGTCTCCTCGGGCTAACTACCTCGGGCTTTCGCGAGGTTTTTTGGTTCCTGGCTGGCCAATTGGCTGGGGGCACGCCAGCTTTTGCGACTGTCGAAGAACGCATGGCACGATGCTTTTCAATAAGGGTCACAAGCCGCTCGCGGTCCACCGGCTTGATCAGATAACTAGAGGCGCCCAAGTCTCGCCCCATCGCCTCGTTGTCTACGATAGTGACCATGATGACGGGAATTTCGGCCAAGTCGGAATCTGCTTTGAGTTTGTTAAGCACTGTCCAACCATCCCAATCTGGCATGATGACGTCGAGAGTGATCACCAAGGGACGGAGTTGCTTTGCGAGCCGCAGACCTTCTTCCCCGCTGGCAGCAGCCACTACACGAAAGCCTAGTTTTGTTAGGGATCGCGACATCAAGTCGCGAACGGCCATGTCGTCATCAATCACCAGAATGGTGTCGGCGTCTGGTTTGACCTCGGACGACACGCCAGAACTGGCCGTTTTCATGGGCGCCATGCTTTCGGCTTGCTCCCCAGCCGCCTGAACGGGCAAGTGCACGGTGAACACAGAGCCCTGACCGGGCGCGCTCTCCACCGTGATGCGGCCCTTCATCAACTGAACGAATCGGTGGCTGATGGCCAGGCCTAGGCCTGTCCCGCCGTACTTCCGGGAAATCGAGATATCAGCTTGCGTAAACTCCTGAAACAGATTTTCCTGCTGTTCGGTGCTTATCCCGATGCCGGTATCGCCAACACGGAATCGAATCCAATCTTGACCCGCAGCGGAAACGCGGTCCACATCCAGCCAAACGCTGCCATGATCGGTAAACTTGCAGGCGTTGCTCAAGAGATTTAGCAAGATTTGGCGCACCTTTGTGACGTCGCCGCGCATGGCACTGATATCCTCGGGTATTCGCAGCTGAAATGTATTTGCATTCTTTGCGATCGCCGGTTTTAGCGTCGTGACCATTTCCTCGATCATTCCTGCAATGTCGAACGATTCGATATGCAGCTGCATCTTTCCGGCTTCAATCTTGGATAGATCAAGCACGTCGTTGATTAACACTAATAGGTGTTTGCCGGCCGCCTGGATTTTCTGCAGGTCGCGAACGTTCGATATCTTTGCCGTATCTTGCACTTCCTCTTCGAGCATTTCGCTGTAGCCGATGATGGCGTTGAGCGGCGTCCGCAATTCATGACTCATGTTGGCAAGGAAGGCGCTCTTGGCACGATTCGCCTGCTCCGCCGCTTGTTTAGCAGTTAGCAGCTCGTCCTGAGTGCGTTTGCGGTGAATAATCTCAACTTCCAATTCGTGAGTGCTGGTTTGCAGTTCATTATTGGCGCGCTGCAGCGCGCTGTCCCGAAGTTGAATTTCGGAAAGCATGGTGTTGAAGCCGTCGATGAGCCTTCCAATTTCATCGCCATAAAATCTGCTTGCTCGAATCTCGTAATTCTTGTTCGAGGACACCATCCTCATGGTGTCCTCTAAATGCAAAATGGGCTTGGAAATCAGTTTCTGCAGCCTGGAAGAAAGCAATAACGCAAGAGAACCGCAGATCAAAACAACAATGACGAGGATCCCGGTGTACCGTTTGGCCCGGGTGTTCCATTGGCGCATGTCAGAAAGCAGGTGCAAAGTTCCGACGCGTTCGCCGTTCATGGTTACTTGCTGGAACACGTGCAGGTAGCCGTCTTCGAAGCGGTAGAAGTTTTGCTGCGAGCGAGAAGGAAGTGAGGAAGGAAGGCTCTTGTTCGCTTGGAAATAGTGAGCAAACAATTTGCCCTCGGGGCTGTATAGCGCAGCGGCCACGATGTCGTCCTTGGCCTTGAGGGCTGACAAGGTTGCCGTCGCGGCAGTCTCGTCTTTGAAGGCCATCGCCGCTCCGCTGTTAAGTCCGATAATCTCCGCCTGGGTCATCAAGTCCTGGCTGAGCTGGCGACGGAAGGAAATCAGGTCGTAAATGAGAAAGCTCACCGCGGACAGCACCAGGGCCGCACTGCTGGTCAGCATGGTGATCAGCATCAGCTTTCGCTTGATGGATAGATTCTGAAGGTTCATTCGGACTTCTTTCCCTCAGCGCCCTGCGGGACGATTTTTGCTAACGCGAGCAGTCTCGAGCTGATATTCAAATTCGCCTGTTTCGCGGCCCCGATGTTGACCTCAAAGCGAACCTTGTTGTCCTCCAAAGTGAGATTGATGATGCCGCCACGCGCAGCAAACCCGGGTGTTTCTCCAATCGTGAGAATGGGCAACCACTTGACCATGTTGATTACATCTGAGATGTGTTCTCTTTCAGACAGACTAACGAACAGGATGTTGCACTCCGTGAGATCCTTAAGGTCCCTACTCCATCTCAGGCGTTTGACTACCAGATTGTGTCCGTCAAGTTTCTTGTTTTCGACGACTCGATCGATGCTCGTTCCGAAAGGATCGGTTCCTAAGATGCCAATGACGATGGGAGAATCCGCCTGGGAAAAAGCGGCCGAGGGCCATTGCACTAGCTGGGCAAAGTTGTAGATGAAGCCAGCCTTGATCAAATACTCGGAGGACGCCGCCGAAGCCGAAGACTGTGCGTTGGCTCCCGCGACCAGGCTCAAACTGAGCAGAACCGCGACGATAAGCCGCGACCGCCTCATGAGCGCCTTTCCCTTATGGAAGTAATCGTCATGCCCCGTGACCACCAGACGAGCAACTTAGAATTTCCAAGCAATGCGTCCGCTAACGGTCCGCTGAACTTGCGTAGGTGTTGTGTTGATGAACTCCGGAATGAATTCCAGGTGCCGGCTGTTCAATAGGTCATGGCCCACTAAGGAGAGCTCCCAATGCGTGCCTGGCCGCCATCCCAGATGGAAATCCAGAGAGTAGTAGCCGGGAATGTTGAGGCTTGGGAGTTTGTCTACGTATCGAAGGCTGAGATCCTGTTCAAAGTGTTTGGGCAGATCAATGGACGACTGCACAAAGAATTGATGGCGCGGGCTCTGTCCATCGGGAGTATCGGCTGTGGGGTCCTGGCTGCTCTTGTTTTTGCGGATATCCATCTGCAGATAGCTGTAAGAACCGAGAAGCCGCCATTTTGGAAGAACCTTCCACTCGACAAACGGTTCCACGCCGTAAGTTCCCCCGCCCATTTTGTTGCTGGCTACGAAAGGATAGACAACATCCGTAGGAGCCGGGCTTCCTTCCACGAAAGGAGCGCCAGGTTCCGCCGAGCGAAGGTGGGTGTAAGAGTTATAGAAACCGGCTATATCCAGGGATAGGGATTTAGTAGCCTGAACGCGATAGCCCGCTTCGTAGGCAAGAAGGTCCTCGGACTTGAATTGTGGGCTGCCAAAAATCGCTTCCACGACAGGCAGAGGGCTGAAAAACGGAGGAGCTCCCGGCGGAACAACTGCTTCGTTGAGTCGAAGGCCTTCTTCAGTAAGCGCAGGCGTTCGGACAGCGCGCGAGACCGCCGCCCAAACCGACTGATTCTTGCTGATGTTCCCAAGGAATCTGATGTTCGGTTGCACTTCGAACCCAGTGAAGGGATTGTGCTCGAATTTGGAACCGATGGTCACGTTTAACCTTCTGCCAAAAAGGCTAATCTCATCCTGCAAGAAGGAGCTAAAGTGATTCAAAGAGCTGTGATTTGGCTGAAGCGAGACGGTAAAGCTGGAACCGTTGGTGTCTTGAATCGACCGATAGCCTAGGCCCCAAACCAGCTCTTGCGACTCGCCCAAGTGAATGTCGTGCTGAAAATCAATGTCATAAACGGACTCGTGATCCGTGAAAAGAGAATTGTCAAGGACATTGGTTTGGTCAAAGTACATCTGCAGGGACGTCGAGGACCGCGAGAAATTATGGTTCCAGCGCCCCAGGAGGTTTCCGCCCGCATAATCCCCGTCATTAGGGAACGTATTCGAATAGGGAGGATTCAGAGACGGAATCGTGAGAGTTTCGTTGTAATTACTTGTGTAGAGATCTCCTTGAACCGTGAGTGAATTTGCTCCCGAAGATTTGGTATCTATTCGAAACCCGCCGCGAACCGCATCCCATCCGTCGTGAGCAGTCTTCCCGGTTGCATCGATGGAGGGCTCCCAGTCGAAGTACTTTGTATAAATCCGATAAAAAGCCGAGTTGCCAAGGCGGCCCCCGTAGCGGACGCTTTCGGCTGTTCGCTCTTCGGTTCCAACTTCTGCGGTTACGAGTCCTCCCTGGGTAGCCTGGGCCGGTTTGGTTATGATGTTGATGACCCCGTCAACGGCGTTCGCACCCCACAAGGTGGCTCCTGGGCCGCGGATCACCTCAATTCGGTCAATGTCTTCCAGCATTACGTCCTGAACATTCCAGTACACTCCGGAAAACAAGGGCGTATAGACGCTCCGGCCATCAATCAGAACAAGCAGTTTGTTGTCGAAACGGCCGTTAAAACCTCTCGAACCAATGGCCCATTTGTTTTCGTCTATCCGCGCCACTTCGAGGCCGGGAACCATCTGCAACGCTTCCGGAATACTGGCTGCGCCGGAGCGGCGAATGTCTTCTTGCGTGATCACAAAAACGGCTGCGGCGGCATCAGCCACCCTCTGTGGCCGCTTGGCCACCGAAGTCACCTCGACATTCATCAACTCTTCGATACTCATGCGAGAGATGTCGGGCACTCCTTGCGGACTTTGCGCGGACGCACTGCCGCCGAGGAAAACTGCGAGGACAGCCAGCGATAAAATCCTTCTCCCGACAGTTGGTGAGCCGTTGTTTTGGTCGCGTATTGGCAACATAATTTAGCTACCTTTCTCGATGAAACTGCCGCCTAGCTTGTCGTTGGATCCCGACCCATTGCTCTTCCCGGGTACGAAAGGACGAAAGCAGTCCTTGAAATCTGTGTTGTCTATTTGCCCCACCATCTGCCCCCCTTGGCATTTTGTGTTGCGCGGAATCAGGATGCGCGTCGATCAGTTTTGACCGCCCCGTTCACACGCCGCCTTTTCGCCCGTAACCGTGAACTGGACCGAGTACGTGAGCGTGTCGGGCCTGCAGAGGTATTCGAGAAACCTTTGTATTTGCTCCTCAGCCTCTGCCTTGCTGCCGAACGCCTTGGCCATCTGCGACTTTGCAATATCTAGCTTCAGTTCCCAGTGCCTGAGGATGCGCGGCTCAATCGCCCCGGCGATCAGGTGATAGCATTCGACTTGGACGTCCAGCTTCTTCAATCCAGCTTTCTGCGCCAGACAGAAGAGCTTGCGGCCGACGAAGGGGTCAAAACCGGTCGGTGCCAGAGCGGCCAGCACTTTTTGGACGGCGCCCTGCACCTTCACGTCCTCGGGGTAATGCCACAAAAGCTGTCCATCCAAATCCTGAAGTAAAACGATCCCTTCTGGCTTGCACACGCGCACCATTTCTGCGACGGCTTTTTCTTTTTCGCGAAGGTATTGGAGCAACATTCGGGAATAAACGAAGTCGAAACTGTCCGAAGGGAACTGCATTGCTTGCGCATCGCCGCGGACAAATGTCAGGCGCGGATTTTCGCGATTTCTTTGGATTGCTTCCTGTACCCGATCCGCACTAATGTCGACGCCCGTCGCGCGAATGGAGGAATGCAAGGCGGAAACTTCATTCAAGAGGACTCCTGGCCCGCAGCCCACCGAAAGGACTTCTGCCCCTGGACGGACGCGATGAGCCAGGTATTTCTGAACCCAAGTCTTCGGATCGACTTTCGCCTCCAGGCGCGCGGCCTCGCGGGGGTCCTCCATGATGTAATCCATTGCGGGGACTGTGTTCATTAGCTTTTCCTAATAAGCGAGCGATGGCTCCATGAAATGTTTCTCTGACCGTGCCACCAGCCTGGAATAGAAACCATCAATGTGACGATAGAAGCGAAGATTTCCGTCCCTTAGCCAGATACCTTGGCAATAGTCGCGCAGGTACTCCGCCCCAAGGTGAATGAGGACCACCGAAGCCAGTGCGTCGGCAATGACTGGAATTGCGCCAAGCTCAAAGTCTTGGTATGCAGTGGACGCCGGGCCGAGCAAGCCAACTACGACTTCTGACACATCCGAATCGGCAAGCTTGGGGTGGAGAAGCAAATCGCAGCGATTTTCCAAGTAGCTGAAATTTGCTCCCAATGGACCGCGATAGGCAATCGCGGCGCCGATTGGTTCGTTCTTGTGTTCCGGGTACGCCAGCCATACTTGTCGTGTCCGGCGGAGGCCTACGCTACGATAAAGTTCGTCGACCGCTTTTAGCTCTACGTCGAGTGCGAGCTCCTCTGCAGTAACGTAAACATGTCCCCGGCTTTCTCGAGCGATCGCGCAAAGAGCTTCTTTATGGGAAGGATCGTAAGGCACAATGCGAATTCCGCTAGCCGAAGGCAACGATGAAGAGCGAGACAACGCAAAATACATGTGTTGTTGAATACAAGAATGGGATGGGCCGATGGTTTGAACCATGGATCCAAAAACTCGTGAAGGAAACCGATTCTCCGGTCGAAACCAGTTCTGATAAGACTCGTCAACTCCCCTCAAAATGCTCGCGGCCGTTCCCGCCAGCATCACCGCGCGAGATGCAAGCGGATTGTTCTCAGACACCAAGTGTTGCGACATCCAGCCGTGATGTGTCGTACGCCAAACGGCGATCGAGGCCCGTCCGGTTTTCTCGTTGCCGGCGCTGACTACATAAAGGAGGGATTCTCCGCCGCGGAGCATCCGGCGCCAGTTTTCTCTAACTTGTCCGAGATGTGGTGTCAGCCGGGCCGCCTTGCCTGGGTACAGAAAGCCGGTCCGCTCGTATAAAGCGAACAGCTGATTGATCGAAAGAGCGTTCACCTCGACGCCATACGAGGCATGAATGTCAGACAATCGAGGCAAACTCTTCAGCGTTTTTTGGTCGAGCGCATCTAAAGGCATTGGGCCTCCGTCAAAGTCACACCACTTCCATCCGCGCCCCTCTTCCGAATCCCTCACTTGCGATTGCGAGAATCACCCTTAGTTATAGGGGTACAGCGCGTGTCCAAAAATGGCGCGTTCGTACCGTTTCCAAAGCAGAGCCTCTTGCAATCTAATAACTAGCAGTGGTATTCACTAGTAAGGTAAATATGAGAAGAAGGGGACCTCCCGAAGCGGATACTCGGGTTGCCTGTGTAAACGCAAGATTTGTAAGCGCTTATTTATTGCGACAGACTATTTGCTTTCCATGGGAACAATACAGGCTGGGGAAACTACTTTCCCATTGGTATAGTACTTTTCGAGTGCCTTAAAGCTAAACATCGCAATCGAGTGCCATTTAACGCTGGTGCCGCAACCGAAGCACACATCGGCTGAAAGAACCGTCGGGGCAGCAAGTGTGCAGCCTGGCGTCCTGATCGGGGAACGAATTCTGGCACATCTCTTTTCCTCCACCTGATTGGCCAACTCAAAGTCCCGAAACAAAAGGCAGCACAAAACAAAGGAAATGAAATAAGGTTCTCTCCGTCGTGGCCAAAGTGATTGCATGGGCACGAGAAGATGTATAAGGGTTTCCGTAGAAAAGAGGAAATCAAATTAGCAATTCAGCGAGGGGTCGAAGCTTAATCACCAAATCCAAGTAGCGTGGTGTTGTGTCGCATACAATTTCTTGGGTCTTCTGGGAGACAACAAAGTACTCACCCGGCGAGCGTTGCGCAAATTCCGTTACGCGAAGCTTCGCAGCGTCAATCTCTTCTACCGATTCCATCCAAACCGGAGTCCCGAGAAGGTCTTTCCTGAATATGTCAAAAGCAGGTTTCATCTGAAATCCTCTAGGTGACGAAATTGGGGACAAGACCAAGTTCTCTGTAGTCTTCCTGGCTGCATTCTTACTGCCAGCTCCGGGTTAGCACAAATGCTGCTTATCCCATTTACTACCAAAGACTTACAGCGCATCGTATTTTTGGCCAATATGGTAAACGTTGTGGGAGATCCTGAAATTGGGTGCGCGCAGGTACTTTTTACACGCTCACAGGGTTGCGGAACCATCTTAAGATCATGTCCGTTTTTTGTCCTCGTCGGCCTCCACACGCCGGAACAAACGCAGCGAGAAATCGTACAGGCGATCTCAAGCTTCGGAGGCTGCGTATCTGACGCACTCCTGCACAGCCTCAAGCTAATCAGGACTTGCCCATTTTCCCACGGGCTTAACAAGTTCTAAGCCGACAGCGAATTTATCAGATCCCAAGTACTCGCAATAAACGACTCTTGCTTCGGTGCGCACACCACCCTCAGCGCTAACCAGTGCTTGCTCACCCGGGCGCCAAGCATGCTCCGTAGTCAGGCGCATCCCACGAGAACTCAGATTTTGAGATAGAGCGTTGTCAATTGGCTCCGGATGATCTGACCGGCCAAGCGCTACTGATACTTCTTTGCCCACTCGCCCACTGGACCGATCATCATGTATAACTCTGCCGGAGGAAGCCCTTGCATTTCTTCCGACTGGCAAAACTGCTGTGACCGATGTGCTCGAATCTGATGGCGTGACATTTAGAAGGCCGCCGAATTGCTTCATTAGCTCGCGCATGCCTGCGGTGCTAACCCTCAAGTCGCCAGTCCCCTTCCTCAAAGACTCCAGCAGAGTTGGAGGCAACCCACGGCCTTCGTCCCGTACCTCAAGGGTCAGAAATTCCTTGTTCATGAAGATCCGGACGTTGACACGCGAGCTCCCCGAGCGCCCAAAAATGTCCGTGAGGCACTCCTGGGTGATGCGATACAACGCACGTTCCGCGGGCTCTATTAGCCTGTCTAGTTTTTCGGGGAACTCGGCGTTCACGCGGATTCCCGTCTGCTTGGCGAAGCGGTCGAGGTACAAGCGCAAACTCGTCAGCAAACCTTCCTTATCAGGCAAGGGCGGGTTTAAGAATTGCGAAACGACTGTGATTTCCCCCGACAAGGATTCGGCCAATGAAATACTGTCCCCAGCCAACTGCAACGTATCATCCCTTGATCCCTCAGCTCGTTTCTGTAATTGGTACAGTTTTGCAAGCAACGATGAAAACCTGGGGCTAGTCCTGTCGTTCAACTCAACTGCAATTCGTCGTCGCTCTCTGTCCTGAGCTTCCAGCAAGCGCGACGAGAGTTCACCGAGAGCCTCTTCCGCTCGCTTACGCCTCGTCGCATCACGCGTAACCTTGCCGAAGCCTTTGAGTACCCCGTTTTTGTCCCGGAAGGCCGTGATGCTGATGTCGGCCCAGAAGATCGTGCCGTCCTTGCGCACGCGCCAACCTTCGTCAGTCACTTGCCCCTGTAATTCCGCCATCTTCAATAAATGTGCGGGGTGGCCACGCTTGATGTCCTCAGCCGTGTAAAAACGCGACATATGCTGCCCGATGATCTCTTCCGCTCTATATCCTTTGATCCTCTCTGCACCATCATTCCAGCTGACAATATGCCCTTCGTGGTCTAGCGCGAAGATGGCGTACTCGATCGTCCTTTCTACCATCATGCGAAAGGACAGCCCCATTTTCAGCAACTTCTCATGCTGAGCTTCATCAAAATCGGGCGGACTTCCACTTGGTGGATCAGTGCGGCCTGGCCGTTTTTCGGACTGTCGGTCGGTAGACGTATTACCGGGCGAAGAGCGTTCCTTGGGAACACCCATAGCAAACCCCCTCGGTGTTATGGTTGTTTCGAACCACCGTCAAGGACAAGATTTTGAAAATGAGCGGTGACGAAGCGTAAACGCGACACCTTCTTACCCCAGTGCCGGGCGCTTCCAGGGGACTGAAACGAGGGAGGCCACATAAAGCGAGTACACTCCCGCGCTATCACCTTCTACTTCCAAACAATGCGCCACTTCAATCGGGGGAAGACCTGATTGCGGGGGCAATAGGACTACCTAAAGTCTGTGCAAATTGGTGGCAAGCCCACGCCGGAATGCATGCCAATCATCGGCTTGCCGAGTTCATTCGAGAAAATGAACCCTTGCCGCGGCTCGCCACATCCGGCCCAGTGCTGGTCGAGCAGGACTTTCCGTGGGCTATAACCGGAACACCGCCCTTGCTCTTTGGACGCTTCTGAGGCCGCCCGAGCGACGAGCGTAGCGGTGGGCTCGAGGAGAACTGCGATCATCTGGTGCCAGTCAATGTCAATGTATAACAGTGGACGATGGACTCTGTCCTTGTAGGACAGGAGTAAGCGGAATCCGACAAGATGGCGTGCCCACGTCTGACGGAAGAATCGGCTGCTAGCTGACTGCAGGGCAAAAGCGCGTGGCATACCCTCCAACACGTAGAAATGGCCAACCGTAGAGCCTGGGTTTAGAAAGCTTCGCGGCAATCCACCTATTCCGACGCTCCGCGACGTCGTACCGCTCACAGCACTCGCCACTCCCGGCCACCGCAAGCTCGGTGTTCTGATTGGCCCAACAACAAACAGTGGAGGTGTATTCTTGAAACCCAAGAGTTCCATTCTCATACGGTGCATTGCAACGCTAGTGGCAGCTTTGTTTGTCGTTCTCACAGTCCGCGCCGATGATGATCGGAGCGGTGTTCCTCCGACTATCACGTCGCAACCTCGCGGTGTAACAGTGGCGGTTGGGCAGAAGGCCACGTTCACCGTGGTGGCCACGGGCACGGCTCCTCTCACGTATCGGTGGAAGAAGAATGGGGAGACCATTGAAGGAGCAACTTCAGCGAGCTACACGACACCAGCCGTTGAGGCTTCCGATAACGGCGCTGCGTTCTATGTAGTGGTGAGGGATTCGGCGGGGCGCGTGGTTAGCAAGACCGCCACGCTCACGGTGAGTGCGGGGGAGGTGGCGCCCACAATCACTACGCAGCCGGCCAACCAGACGGTGACGGTAGGGCAGACGGCCGCATTCAATGTGGTGGCAACAGGCACGGCGCTGCTCGGTTACCAGTGGCAGAAGAACGGCACGGCTATCAGTAGGGCGACCGCGGCCAGCTATACCACGCCCGCAACGGCCTCCGCGGACAATGGCGCGCAGTTTGTTGTCGTGGTGAGCAACTCGGTAGGAAGCGTGACCAGCAATGCGGCCACGCTCACGGTGAACGCCAGTGC
>QHYK01000051.1 GCA_003224085.1 Acidobacteriota bacterium
CCGCGGACAATGGCGCGCAGTTTGTTGTCGTGGTGAGCAACTCGGTAGGAAGCGTGACCAGCAATGCGGCCACGCTCACGGTGAACGCCAGTGCGACGGCGCCCACGATCACCACGCAGCCGGCCAACCAGACGGTGACGGCCGGGCAGGCAGTCACGTTCAGCGTGGTGGCCACAGGCACGGCGCCGCTCAGTTACCAGTGGCAGAAGAACGCCACGGCCATCAGCGGAGCGACTTCGGCCAGCTACACCACACCCGCGACGACTTCCGCGGACAATGGCGCGCAGTTTAGAGCCGTGGTCAGCAACTTGGCGGGGAACGTGACCAGCAATGCGGCCACGCTCACGGTGAACTCCACGGCCACAATGCCGCAGTTCGGGCACGTCTTCATCGTTATCGGAGAAAACAGCGCCTATAGCAGCACCTATAACAGCAGCAATATGCCGTACTTGACCTCGCTCGCCAATCAGTATGGGCTGGCCACCAAATATTGGGCGGACACCCATCCTTCGATCGGCAACTACGAGGTCTTCACGGCGGGACAGATCTTTACCAATAACGACAGCGACACGCCGTCCAGTTTGCCCCTCTCCTCGGACAACATTGCCATGGAGGTGGAGAAGGCGGGCAAGACCTGGAAAGACTACGTGGAGAGTGGGAACGGCTGCGGTGCCCTGAATAGCGGGACTTACTATGTGCGCCACGACCCGCTCCAGTACTTTACAAACATCAACAAGGCCAATCTTGTTTGCTTCAGCCAATTTGCCACCGACCTGGCCAACAAAACGCTGCCGAATCTTTCCTGGCTCTCGCCGAACGGCACCGATGACGGGCACGACACGTCCGCGTCCGCTTTCGACAGCTGGCTGAAAACCGTAATCACTCCGCTCCTGGCCAGCAGCTATTTTCAACCGGGAGGCGACGGGTTGCTCATCGTCACTTGGGACGAAAACGACAAGTCGGGCACGCCCAACTGCTCTACCACGACGGTCGGGCAAGGCTGCGGCGGTCAAGTCGAGACGGTGCTGATCAGTCCGGTTATCAAGCTGGCCTACCAGTCGACGGCTGGTGATCCAGCCAACTACAACAACACGTACGATGGAGCCAACATCCTGCGCACGATCGCCGAGGCGCTCGGACTGAACACGTCCGGCTTGGGCGGAGCCGCTTCGCGGTTGCCCATGGCCGACTTCTTCTAACCTGCAACCGTGGCGGGAGGGGGGCTCCTTGCGGTGGAATGCGCCGCCCTCCTGGCCACATTGCAATAGGGTTGACGGGACAAAAAGGAAGCCGCCAGCATGCCTCAAAAGTCTCCTGGCCGTGGCCCCGTGGCTCCCCACCGCGATTGTTTCGATCCCATTTCGGTCGCCCGCTGCCGGGCGGCTGGATCCACGAACGCGTACTCTCTTATAGCAATGGTTGCACGAAAGTTGCATAGCTGCTGCCGAACATCTTCATTTCTGCAAAAGGAATTCGGGGTCGAGCGTGAATTTGCTGTGCAGTGCGAAGCCAATTCCCAGCAAAGTGAATTCCGCCCAGTCGCGTCCCGGTCCGAGCAGGGGAGCACCATCAATCGTTCGGGGAAAAAAGTAATGCACCGAGGAGTTTGAGCCGACTCCGGTAAACTCGACTTCCCGTGGCGCGACGATGCCCCGGCGAGTTTTGAGTGTCGCGACCAAGGCAGGTTTTCCGGCCGGTGTCACCGCAAATGGCTCAAAACCTCTGCGACCGGCTTGCTCGAGTTTCACGGTGATGACATAGCGGTCGGCCGGAAGGCGCGGCGTCGGGGCCTGAAACGCGAGGGCCGGTCCTTCGCCCAGTTTCTCGAGGCGCGCAAACGCCTGCGCAACAGGGGTGGCGGATTCCCAGCGCACCAGGATGCCAGCCCAGGGCTTGAGCATCGGCGCCGCGTCCATCTGCCGTGAAGAATCCACGGGCGCTTCGATTCGCCCTTTCTGCATGCAATTCCCGTTCTGGTCGATGGCATCGGGGTCACAGTGCTTCGTGCCTGTGGGAATGCTGAAGGCCGCTTCGGGGTCTTTTTGTAGGAACACCACAACTTCCATCCTCGCCCAAGGCGACTTTCTAACAAGCTTCAGGGCTTGCTCTGCGGACCATTGCGCTGGAGGTTTATTCTTCCAGAAGTCGTCGGCGCGGGCGGCGGCAGACATCGCGATAAGGATGCTTACAACGGTGGCAAGCGTGCGTAGTGGAATTGCCAGCAGCCGCGTGAAGTGCGCGCACACGCTGTTGGCCCGGATTCTCATGCAGGCAACCATCTCGCCGGAAACTTCACAACATCGTTCGTGGGCTGAACGATTGGATTGTGACACGACAGACAGCTGAGTCAAGGCAAATGACGGCGGCGCAATGGAGTGTCGGCCAGGACTGGAAAAGTCGGAAGGGCAGGGAGGTACTCGGAGGGAAAATACGCCGCGTTCCGTCAGCGCCGCCTGTGTTACGCTCGAAACGCCGTGAGCATCCTGCGACTAATACCATGTTGGTTTCTGACCTCCGCGGCCGTTGTCGGAGGGCAAGCTGAGACTGAAAAGGCGTCTCGTCCAAGCGTTTTTCTCATCACGATCGACACGCTGAGAAGCGACCACGTTCATTGCTATGGATACCAGCGGATTCAGACCCCCGCGCTCGATCAACTTGAAAAACAGGGGGTTCGTTTCACACAAGCATTTACGCCCAGTCCGATTACGAATGCGTCGCACGCAAGTATTCTCACCGGACTGCTTCCAAGCTCTCATGGGGTGAGCGACTTCGGCGTGCCTTTGACGGTGAATCATCCGACGCTGGCGGAATTGCTCCAGAAGCAGGGCTACCGGACGGCAGCATTTATTGGTTCCGTTATTTTGGACAGCAAGACCCTAGCGCCCGGCTTCGATCGGGGGTTTGAGTTTTACGACAATTTTTCCGAGAAGACGGAGACGAAATCACGATGGGGACGAATTGAGCGCCGGGGCATGGATGTAGTACAGCGCGCCGAGACATGGCTGGGTGGACATCAAACGGGTCCTCATTTCGTCTGGGTACACCTTTATGATCCCCATGATCCCTACGAGCCGCCTCCTCCCTATTCGGAGATTTATAAGGAGCACCTTTACGACGGAGAGATTGCGTATGCGGATTCGGCGTTGGGGCATTTCCTCGCTTATCTGAAGAAGCAAAACTGGTACGACGAAGCACTGATCCTTGTAGTTGGGGACCACGGTGAAGGATTAGGCGAGCATGGTGAAGACACGCACGGCATCTTTCTCTACGATTCGACAACACACGTTCCTTTGATCGTGAAGTTGCCGAGCGGGCAGGGTGCAGGCAAGGTCATGGATGAACAAGTTCGAACCACGGATATCGTGCCAACAATTCTGGAGCTGCTTGGTATTCCCGCCCCAGCAGATCTGGATGGCACATCTCTAAAGCTCGCAATCACGGGTAGCGAGCCAACTTCCCGGACCGCCTTTGGCGAAACCGACTATCCTCTGCGTTTTGGCTGGGCTCCGCTGCGGTCCGTGAGAAGCGAGGGGTTCAAATTCATCGAAGCCCCGCGGCCTGAACTCTATGATTTGTCATCCGACCCGGGAGAGCTTCGCAACGGATACGTCCCGTGGGACCCCAGGACGCAGAAACTGCGCAAGATGCTTGCCGACCTAAACCCGAAATCGGCGGTGGGTGGGAAACCTTCGTCTGGGGCAGTGGCTCCTGGCACGATCGATGAGCTGCGGGCGCTCGGCTACCTGGGTGCAGCGGATGCTCACTCGGCCACAGATGTTTCTGAACCTTCCTTATTGCCGGATCCCAAAGACAAGATCGAGGAACAAAACCTGCTGCACATCGCGATGATGGCGTCGGAGGATGGGCAGACAGAAAGAGCCAGGACGGCCCTGGAAAGACTGCTGCAATTGGACAGCGGGTCTGAAATCGCTCTATTGCAGCTCGGCCGCCTGGAGATGGAATCCCAGAATTACAAAGATGCTACCCGTTATTTCGAAAGAGCGTCGAAGATGCGTCCTGAGGACGCAGCGGTCGCATTGGATTATGGGCGAGCGCTCGAAATCAGCGGTGATTTGTCCGGTGCGCAGCGCACTTTGCAAGCACTTTTGAAACTGGATGCGAAGCAACTCGCGGCGCACCTCCTTCTGGGAGAGGTTTATCTCCAATCGAAAAATCCAAAGAGAGCCGAGGACGAATTCGAAGCGGCAATCCTACTGCAACCCGCGAGCGTGGAGGCGCAGACAGGTCTTGCGAAAACGCTGCTCGGCGAGAAAAAGTTCCCCGATGCGGCGCAATTTCTGGAAGAGAGCACGCGGTCGTCGGGGAATAACGCGGATTTGTTTGAGCTGCTGGCGCAGGCTTACACGGGGCTTGGTAAACCGAGGGAGGCTCAGCGAGCCAGAGCTCAAGCAAAGAAGTTACGAGCGACAAGAAAACCGCATTGAGCGCGGAGTTGCCAGGTGCGTTGCCTGTGATGAAGATCCTGGCAATTACTTCTGCGCTGCTACTTTGTTCTCGCTGCTACCAAAAATCTCAGTGAGAACATGTCCGTGCATCTGCCTTGGCTGATCGATGCCGTAAATGTGCAGGATGGTGGGAGCAATGTCATACACGCTGGCTCCCAAGCCCATCAGGCGAAAATCATTTTTGATGCCCGGCCCCATGGCAAACAACGAACCGGGAACGTCGTCGCCGTCCGCAAAATCGTGCTTGGCAATGACGGGCGTGGTTTTCTCGTGGTCCATGTGTGCGTGAGGATCTTTCTCTTCGAACTCCCGCAGCGGCTTGATGCCGTGGTCGGAAAGGATGAACAAGTAAGTGCTGGCGTCCACGTGCTTCAGCACGATGCCCAGAACTTTGTCGAAAGCAACATACTGGTTGGGAAAAGCGTCCTGGCGGACGCTGTTGATGCTGGGATTGTACCCAACGTTGAAAGGCGTAATGGGATACAGCCAGTGGCCGGCGCGATCCTCGCAGGACTGCGCCAGAAAAGTGAAATCGGTGGGATGCTCGGTCAATAGATAATCGAAGAGCTTCGTCTGCTGGTCGCGAATCACTTGAACTTTGGCCAGCCACTGGTCGATCACAGCTGTTTCGTGGCCTTTCAGTTCGGCGGCGGAAGGCATGCGCTCGCAGTCTATATAGAAGTCGCCTACATTTTTCAGCAACTCGGCTTGCATAGTTCGGGGATAAACCGCGTCACCGCCCAGCACTTCGCTGAGTTTCGGGGCGCAAAGCACGCCGTCTTCGCAATTCTTGCCGCGCGTCAACATGCCGCTGATCATGTAGCCATTCACGGGCATAACCGGGAAGGTCGCGGGCACGTTGGCCATGCCGACGGTGATGCCGCTCTTCGAGAGCATCGACCAGATGGGCTCTTCTTTCAGCATGTTGGTATTCGCGGTGATCCCGCCGACGACAAAGCCGGTTACGCCATGCTCTTCCGGATTGGTGCTGGTGAAGAGCGTGGTGTAAACCCGGGGACAATTCGGGGCGGAAACCGTGCGCAGCTTGCCGTAAGCGCCTTTTTCGATGACCCTAGCCAAATTGGGCATTTGGCCCTTAAGCAGGAGAGGACGAATAATGTCCAGCTCCATTCCGTTGACTCCCACGATGATGACGCGAGGTTTAGCTTTGGGGGAGGCGGCGTCTTGCCCGCGGGCAGGAACAGTCAGCAGAAAAAGCAAAGACAGAAGAACGGAAACACGTCGGGAAACCATGGTCCACCCCTTGTTTTGAATTCGAATTATATAGTTGGGGATTTTGGGTGTCCAGCGAGACAGCACAAACTTGCAGCAAGCGCAGCTCAGGGCATCGAAGTCCGCGCTGCAAATGGAACGCAAAGCAAAGTGCAGATAGGTTTTACGGGTGATTTGCTTGCTTCAGCCGCTCCGCCTCGGCATGCTCGCGCGCGGCATCCCCGGCGCGGCCCAGGTTCTCGTATTCGTCCGCCAGGAAGGAATGCGCCTCGCCAGAATCGGTTTGTACCGCCACGGCCTTTTCCAGATAAGGCAAGGCCTCGGCGTAAGTGCCGTTCACAAACAGCATGCGCCCCAGAAGCAGGTTTGCGCGGTAATGGTCCGGCTCTTCCTGGAGGACTTCGAGCAAGTTTTTGGCGGCTTCCTGAGGCCGTCCAGTACGGGCATAAATGGAGGCCAAAGAATAGCGGGCGTCGGTCCAATCGGGCCGATTCTCCACCAAGATTTCGAAATGCTTGCCGGCGGTATTCAGATCGCCGGTTTCGTAGAAGCAGATGGCCAGCTCGTACTGCGCCATCAGCGCATCCGGCCGCAACTCGACAGCTTTGCGCAGGGGAGGAATGGCTTTGGCAAAGCTGCCCTGCCGCGAGTAGGCGATGCCCAGGTAATACTGCGCCGCCTGGATTTGCGGGTCTTTAGCCACCACGCGCAGCAGCAGGGGGATGACGGTGGCTTCCTTTCCTTCTTCAATGGCCAGGCTGGCATCATGCATATCGTTGGCCACATCGATGCGCTCCTTGGGGTCAATGCTGGTGGACGGCGTGGTCTTGCCAGAGGCCATGTAGCCCAGCGCGGAGAGCTTTTCTCTGCTCTTTTCGTCGAGTCCGTCTTGCAAGGTCTGAGGTGCGCCCGTGCTGATCCGTTTTACGAAATTATCCAGCTGGACTGCGAGGCGCGCCGCGGTGAGGCGGTTGCGCGGATAGAGATTGGTCTTCGCGCCAGGATCTGATGCCAGATCGTAAAGCTCGGGCGATGGCGCACGCACGTAAAGCTGGTTATCCACTCGCAGGGAAACAAGCGCGCTCCAACCAAACGAGCGCTCGGAGTGGTCGCCGGTAGCAAACGAAGGACGGTTTCCAAGTTGCGGATTTCTAATCAGAGGGAGGAGCGAACCGCCTTGCATGGCCGGAGGGGGCGTCAGCCCCAGCGCCTCGAGAAGCGTTGGCGCCAGGTCCACGAGGCTCGCAGTGGAATTGACATGCTGGCCGCCAAAACGATTGCCGGGAAGCTTGAGGAGCAGCGGCACGTGGATGGTAGCGTCATAAAGAAAGATACTATGAGTGAGTTCGCCGTGGTCGCCCAGGGATTCGCCGTGATCGGCGGCGACGGCGATCAGCGCATTGTCATACAGCCCCTGGTTCCGCAAAAAGTCAAGCAGCTTGCCGACCGTGGCATCCACGTAGCCGATGCACCCGTTGTAAGGGGCGCTCGGAAACCGGCTGCGGAACGGTTCGGGTGGATTGTAGGGGTCGTGCGCGTCCCACAGGTGAAACCACAGGAAAAACGGACTACCGTGATGCTGGCCCAGCCATTCGAGCGCGTATCCCAGGGTCACCTCGCCGCGGCGCTGCATGGAAGCCTCGCGGCGCTCCCCGGTCTTCTGCCGGTGGAAGCCTGCGTTATAGACATCGAAGCCGCGCTCGAATCCGGAGGCAAACCCGTTTTTCGGGTCGAGAATGATGCTGCCGACGAAGGCCCCGGTGTGGTAGCCCTGAGCGTGGAGAATTTCGGGTAGAAAGGGGACGCCCGGAGGCAGGCGATCGCCGAAATTTCGGATGCCATGGTACTGTGGAAAAGTCCCGGTGAGTATGGTCGCGTGAGAAACCGGCGTAAGGGGAGCCTGGGAGTATGCATGCTCGAACACCAGGCTCTGACTCGCCAGCGCATCCAGTTGCGGCGTCAAACCATACTTTGAACCGAGAAAGCCCATGCGGTCCGCTCGGACCGTATCCAACGTGATCAGGATAACGTTCGGTACAGCGTTCGGTTGGTTGGCTGCCGCCGCGAACGACGGCAACACAGCCAAAAGACTCAGGATTAGGATGCGTGGCATAAAACAAAAGGGAGCCTGCATTGTAGCAGGCTCCCTTTTTCGGACAAAAGCCTGGAGCCGAAGATCAGAAAATAAGCTTCACGCCGAGCTGCATGGCGCGCGGCCCGCCGGAGGAGAGAAACGCGTTGCCGGCCGCGATGTCCGGAGTTTGGGTGATTTTGAGAAAGGGACCGCAACCGGCTGAATTAACGCATCCGTTAGTGCCGACAGGGGTGAAGCTTGAGAAGGTGTTGTTCCCCGGGGTCGGGTTGAAGTTCGGATGGTTCAACACATTGAAGACTTCCCAACGGAGCTGGATGCTCAACCGCTCGTTGATCTTCGTGGTTTTGTTCAGGTTTGCATCCCACTGGACGAAATGCGGCCCGCGGAAGGCATTGCGGCCGCAGGTCCCGATGGTGCCCGGCGCCGGCGTTCCGAAGACGGCTGTCAAGTTGGTAATGATAAAGCTGTTCGGATCGCTGTACTGATAGTGGGGAGCTACCAGGCAATCGGGCCGCGGATAGCTCTTGTCCTGCCCTGAATTATCCGTCCCTGTGCTTTGCAGGACTGTGAAAGGCCGCCCGCTGGCATAACTGGCGACGCTGCCTATCTGCCAGCCCGAAGTCAACCGAGGCAATGCGGACACCTTGTGGAAGTCATAGGTGATGCCCGTATTGAAGTTCCGGCGAACATCCGTGTCGCAGGGGCCTTCGTTGCTCGACGGGTCGTACGGATTCTCCTTGATCGGGAGAGTGGCGCCGCCACCACGATTCACCGAGTTCGAGTCAATGCAGTTCGACCAGGTGAAATTTACGATGGAGTTCAGGCCGTGCCAGTCGCGCTGCCGATAGGTGAATTGCAAGGCGTTGTAACGCGAGAAGCCATCATTCGTGAGCTGGTTTACGTACCTGAAATCTGGGAAGTCCGTTGCAAAGGGAAGCGCACAAGCCCCGCCCTTGATCTGGCCCGAGGCGTCGAAGCAGCCGATTGGACGAAGATTCAAACTGCGAACCAGGAACTGATCCGTACCGTGTTGGCCGAAGTAGCCCACGCTGACCACATTGTTTCGGAACAGCTCATGCTGCAGCGTCATGCTGTAGTACTGGACGCGCGGCGTCTTTAAGTCCGGGGTCACCCCGAAGATATTGAATGGGGGCGTGGCCGTGGGGTTGGGACCGTAGGTCGGAAAGCACCCCACCGCCGCACCGAGGCACGAGCCCGCAATGCCGCTGCCGGGTTGTGGGCCAAAGCACACCCAGTCAGGCGATGCGGTGACCGCAGGGTTGTAGCAGGTGTTCGGTCCGAAAGCCTGAAAAAGTATGTCATTTGGAGTGACATTCGTCGTCGTCGCATTGCCATCCGCCGTGACCGAGAAAACGCCTAGGTTCTCATTCGTAAAGGCGCCGGCGCGGGCCCCATGGAACGAGTAGGGCGCGCTGATGGCCGCGAAGTTGGCGACGTCGTAGACCATTGCGTAACCAACCCGCAACGACGTCTTGCCATTGCCAAACACGTCCCAGGCGAGGCCTGCTCGCGGGCCAAAGTCGCGCAGATCGAGGTTATATAGACGCGGGTTACCCACCCCCACACGGACCAACCCCGGCGGAGCATTACCTGGAGGACAGACCGTTGGCTCCGGCGCCGCGCACGGATAGAAGTTCGACGCGATCTTGTCGGCTTCGCCGAGGGCTCCGTTGATCTCCCAGCGGAGACCGTAACTGATCGTCAGCCTCGGCCGGACCCTCCATTCATCCTGGAGAAAGATGCCCATGGAGGGCTGGTAGAGATGGCGGGAGGTATCGCCAAAGGAACGCGCGAACTCATCCATTCGGCCAAGCAGCAATTGGGTAAGAAACGTCGGATAGTCAGTCTGGAAACTGCTTATCGATGACCGCGCGCGGTTCCGCAAGCTGAACGTAGAGGCATAGTCGTAGTTGCCGCCGAACTTAAAAGAATGCGCTCCCTTGACCCAGGTGAAGTGGGTGGACGCGTCGTAGTTCTGCGTGGGGCGAGTGCTTAGTGGGTAGCCGAAAATGCCGCCGATGTTGCCAGCAGTGACGGAGCTCGCATAAACAGGGGGAACCCCAAAATCGGCCGGATCCAGGGGGCCGGTATCAATGCCCAGGCTTAACGGATTGACCTTATTGTTGGGATCCAAGATCTGCGCGTAGCGATTCCAGTTGAACCGAACGTCCAGGATCTTGTTGGCGGAAATCGTGTAGGTCCACCCGAGCCCGGCCACCTGCACCCGCGTCGGGGCAATGCTGTTGAACCCCGCGGGGGAAAGGCCGCTGCCGGGAGCCGGAGATATCGTGTAGCCGCCAAGGGGCGCAGACTGCAGGCTGTCGGCAAAGACATAGCGGCCGGTGAGCTGCATCTTCGCGTTCATCTTGAAATCGAGCTTGATCTTGAAACTGCTCAGTGAGTCTGTGTTGGGGGAGGCGATGGTTTGGCTGATCCCGCCTGTGGCCACGGCCAAGTTAGCCGCAGCGGGAGTGCAAGATACGATGGCCCGTGCACCATCCGAGCAAGGGTAGTACTTCAGCAGCGCCAAGCCCGCAGGATTGAGCGGCAACCCGTTGGGGTTTATGGTGGGATCGGAGAAATTGGCGAGCGCCTTGGCCAAGTCGCCCTGGGTGGGGATGAGTACTTGGTACGGCTCCAGGGACTTGTTCCTTTGCCCCTCGAAGTCCGAGAAAAAGAACAAACGGTTCTTCACCAGGGGGCCACCGAACGTACCGCCATAGTTGTGGTTGTGGTAAGGCGTTGTTTGAGTTGTAAAAAAGTTCTTGGCGTTGAGCCAGTCGTAGTCGCCGAAATAAAAGGCCGTGCCGTGGAAATCGTTGGTGCCGCTCTTGAGAACCACATTGACGGCCGCCCCGCCCTTCACCCCGTATTCCGCCGAGGGGAGCTGCTGGACCGAAAACTCTTCGATGGAGTCATTGCCCAGCACGGAGGCGGGAATTCCTAGGACACCGGGCTGGCCTACGACCTCGCTGCCATAGAACCGGTCATTGTTCGGCATGCCATCAATCAGATAGTTGTTGGAGGTGGTTCGCAAGCCGCTGATGCTAACGTCCAGGAAGCCGCCGCCCGCCGAGCGCTGCACGCCGGGGGTGATAGCCAAAATAGACTTGAAATCGCGGCCTTCGCTGGGGAGATCCACGATGGCTTTGGTGTCTACCTCATTCGTAACACCCGGAGAGTAGTCCACCAAGGGAGCAACGGCCTCGACGTTCACTGTCTCCGACTTCTGGCCAACCTGCAACTGGAAATCGACCTTGAGCACGATGCCAGCTGCTATCTCCGCTTGACGGACTTCGGTCTTAAAGCCTTGTACCGACACCGTAATTTTGTGGAGGCACACGGGCAGATTTGTCAGACGATAGGTGCCCGTTTGCGTCGTAGTGACGACACGCGTTGCGTTTGTGGCCGTGCACACAGCGGAGATTTGAGCGCCAGGAACGGCGCCGCCGCTCTGGTCGGTCACAGTCCCGGTGATCTCACCGGTGATGATTTGGGCCATCAACGAGGAAGCGGAGAAAAGAAGAGCTAGCGCGAGAACCCTGAAAATGCAAGTGCGCTGAATTTTAGACATGTCGTCCCACCCCAAAGCAGTTTGTGACCCCGGTCACGGAAGAGTGTGATTTATCCGGGGATTCTATGCCCATGCGGTTTTTTGTCAACAAGAATTCATGCTTTGTAAGAGCTGGAATCCGGTGGAAGACACGATAAAGCTATACAGGTATGCCGTTGCTTCGGTTGCCGAATTCCGGGAATAGCTCCGTGGCCTCCAGCTCTTGGCGAGTGTTGGGGCGGTTTGATCTCGGTGAACTATTCTTCGGGCATTCGGGGGTGGCACTTGCGCAACACGGAGATCATTTGCAAAAGCTAATCTGCTGCCACGGATATCCACTTAACCTAAACGGCATCCAAATAGGAAGGGTCCAGGGGGGACTCAAGGGGGGGACCCAAGATTGGCACAACAGAAAACAAGAAGCGCCCATATCCATTACCATCAGCACCTTCGGTGCCGCGCCGCCGTCCGAGGGTTCGGGGTTGCCTTCTGCCCGCGTGAGGTTTAGGGCATTTCCGCCTGATTCTTCAGGCTATTACCCGATTGTTATTAACAGCCTTTTCGCAAAAATGTAACACGACTCTCATTGGACAGGAACGCACTTTGAGGAGGGCGAAAGGGTCTGTGGTAGAGTCCGGCCGGGGAAGCCGTTTAAGCTCATGTTCTTCTTACCTTCAACTGTTGTCCCGCCCCTGACCGCGTTGGGAAGTGCCCCCCACCGCTGCACGTTCAGCTATATGGCGCCTGATGATGGATAAACGCGAAGGCAGAGATGCGTGCGTTTTCGGGGAGGTTTCTTGCGGTATGGGCCGGGTGAGCGGAGAAAGAACACCAGGTTTGCCCAGTCAAACGCGGTCACCCAGCACCAAAAAAAACAAGAACGGATTCGTACGGAGAAGCGCGAGTAAGAAGGAATCGCTGTCGCTGAAGTCCTTTTTGCAGTGCACATCTTCGGGAGCGAAGCAGGCTTTCCGTGTTCGCATGTGCGAGAGCCCGTTAATGCGTGTCGCCAAGAAAGGCGCCGGCTGCAGAGCATGAAGTCAACGGGTTCTGGGCGGAAATACGGGAAGAGGGAGCATTAGCGATTCTCCAGCCGGAATGGGGCAGCGAATGAGTTATTTCGAAACAGAAGGCAACTCAACATGCGTCATGACCTATTCTCATGACGGATTTGGACTCGGACACCTGAGAAGGAACACTACTATCGCTTCCGTTCTCGCCCGCCAGGTCCCCGATTCGAGCGTACTCATGTTGATCGGGTGTCCCTCGGGAGCGGTATTCAAGCTGCCGACGGGTGTGGACTTTATCAAGCTCCCTTCGGTGATCAAACGCAACACGGGGGTCTGGCTCCCAATGCGCTTGCGGATCGGGCTGGAAAAAACGAAGGCCCTGCGCGTTGCCACAATCCAAGAAGCTGTTCGAGTGTTTCACCCGCAGGCGCTGCTCGTGGATCACGTTCCCGTGGGCATCTGGGGGGAGTTGCTTCCTTCTCTGCAAATGCTGAAAAGGAGAAGCGACGCGCCCACGATCGTGCTGGGGCTGCGGGACATTTTGGATGCTCCGGAAGTTACGCGGACACTCTGGGAACGCGATGGAACTTACGAAGCGATTCGCCGATACTACGACGAAATCTTCATCTATGGCCACAAGGAAATTTTCGACACCGGCGCCAGCTATGGATTAGACGGCGAGTTTGCTTCGAAACTGCACTACCTCGGATACGTTTGTGAACAGGAGCCGTACAAGAGCCAGCAAGAGATGCGCCAGGAGCTTCAGGTTGAAAACAAATTAGTAGTGATAACCGGAGGGGGCGGAGCAGATGCCTTTCCCATGATGTTGGAGTGCATGAAGGCTTTGCAGGTGTTGGGAGGGAACTCCGGTTTGGAAGTCATCTTTATAACCGGGCCCTTGATGGAGGGCGGGCAACGCGAGCACCTGCGTGAACTAGCAAAGGGGCTCCAAGCCCGGGTGCTGGTCCACGTAGACGACCACTTGAGTTACATGAACGCCGCGGACTTGGTCGTTACCATGGCGGGCTACAACTCTCTGTATCAGCTTATACGGCTGCGCAAGAAGGGGCTGGTCATTCCGAGACCCGGCCCGAGCGCAGAGCAACAAACCCGTGCTCGGCTTTTCGCTGAGCGGGGCCTCGTCGATGTAGTGCGACCGGGAGAGCTTTCTCCGAAGAGATTGGCCGAAAAATTCATGGACGACTTGGAGCGAACGGACTATCCACTCTATGACCCAACCTTTGACACAAACGGAAGCCGGAAGGCGGCAGACCGGCTCGCTGAGCAGCTCACCGCAACCCGCGTCTCGTCCACAGCTTGTTATCGGGAACGCGGCCAAGGCGACACTCGGATATATCGTTAGCACCCTGGCCTCGTCTTTCGCAGACGTTCGTACTGACGGAGGTGCTGGAGCTTGAAGGGCGCGGCGTCCCGCTGCGCATATTCTGGATCAAAGAACTAGGTCACGAGCCAGTTCACGGCGGATATCGCGCGCCAAGCAGCCTATGGAGCTGTCTTGGCGAGTTCAGAAACGACCCTTCGAAACGCCAGGAAGGCAAGTGAAGCTTTCACCTGGGGACGGGATGTTGCCCGTGTCGTCCCAGTGGGTTCGACCGAGATTACTTCGAGAAGGTCTGGGGCTCGCTGCTTGAGGAAGATGTTCACCTTGTAGGTGGTACAAATGGCTGCTGGAGAGTATTCACAACCGCGGGCGGAATGGGACCCGGATCTTCCCACGCTTCGCGGTGCGCTTGACCCCGCAGAATTGACCAATTGCCTTTACCCGATCGCGGCCTCTCTTTGGCGATCACGGCGCGTAAAGGTTATTGGGACGCGGTTAATCAATTGGCGCAAAGGCAGCAGGTACACCTTCGAAATTACCGCCACCACCGAAACGGGCTGGCACAACCTTATCGGCAAGGTTTTCTCCCAGGAGAGTTACAACGTTTTTGATGCCATGAAAAAGATCTGGCAGGTGGGCCTGGACAGGGACTCGGAATTTGCAATTCCCGAGCCGTTAGCGTACGTCCCGTCGCTGCGGTTGCTCATCCAAGAGAAAGTGAGCGGCAAGCCTGCCAAGGAGGTTTTTCTCGCCGGCAGTCCGGCGGAGCGTGCCGAGGCCGCGGAGCGCTGCGGGCACTGGCTCATGTGGTTTCAAATTCTTGCCCCTCAGCAAGGCAAAGTTATGACGGTTCGAAAGTTACTGAGGCGGAGCGAAAGCAGGTTGCGCCAGATCGTGGATGCAAAGGTTCCCTTCGCGAGCAGGGCGGAAGAGCTCTTCCAGCGATTGTTGGTTTTTTCCTCGATGCTGGAAGGAAACAACTGGTGCGCGGGGCACGGCGACTACTCCCACTACCAGGTCCTGTTTTCCGGGAAACGCACGGTGACCTTCAATTGGGACGGCTATGACACCGCCGATCCGTGTCGTGATGCGGCCAGATTTGTTGTTTCGCTCGAACGGCTTGCCCTGAAGGAACTTTCCTCCATTCACGACTTGGACGAAGCGGTACAAATATTCCTGAAAAGCTATTGGATCTCCAAGCATCCGAGGTTTGCGACGCGATTAGGTTTCTACCGAGCCGCACTCTACTTACGGGCGGCTAGGCGGGACGTAATCAGCCGCAGTTCGAGAAGCCTTGAGAGGGCGCAAATCATGTTGGACACCGGCATGCGCGCTTTGGACGAAGCCAACGGAGGCGTTAAAAAATGCCGGAATGAGACAATCTAAGCGCAGTGCCAAATTCCGGCGCTCCCGGGGGTAGTCGATCCGAGAATACCAACTCTTTGGTCGGCTAGGGACGCGGATTGGCTATGTGGCATGCCAGGATTTTGTCATCCATCATCAGTCCTTGGACGTACCAGAAAATACCTGAGGATCAGGCATATCCTCGGGTGGCGCGCCGCTCGTAAGCAAGGCCTTCGAGGATGCTTTCGGTGGGCAGGGTGTTATCGGCGGGCAGGGTGAGCTTGGGTTTGAGACGTTGGAAAATTTGCTCCGCCATTCGAACGCGCACGTTGTAGTCCAACTCCGACCGGCGCGTTAAAAACGAATCGATCAGCGCACTTTCCTCAGCAGTCAGGTTGGCGGCCCCAAGAGGAGCGAGAGACGGACTGCTTGGTGCCTGAGCTGTTTGCCAAACGGGCTTCAGTTCGCCAAACGAGGATTCGCGCACGACCAGGGAGCCGGCCACCAAGTCGCCGAGCCGCTTGTTTTCCTTCGTGAGAAGCGCGCTCGCTATTCCAACCGCATAAAATGCAGGCAGCCAATCGACGATTCGCAGCAAATTCCTGGCGATGGATTCCGCCGCGGTAAGCGGACGGCCCGAGTCTTTGATTACCCGAATTCCAGCTTTCCTTTTGCCCGGCGTTTGCCCATTCCAAATAATCTCGAAGAACGAGAAGTAGCCGAAAAAAAGCAAAAAGTAAAACAGAACCAGAAGGGCGAACCCCCACATCGCGGTTTTAGGCAATACCGCTTCCACAGCTCCAATCGCCATGGTGCCGCCGATGCCTACCAGGAAGCCGACCAAAACCTGAATCAGCGTGTCCAACGCCAAAGCCAGAAAACGGCTGCCGATGCCTGCAATCGCAAAATCGAGCGAGGTTTGTTCCGGCGTTTCAATGGTAAGCTTCTCGGTGTAAGAGCCGGGAGAGCCGCCGTCCGGCAGGTTCGAGGACATGATATCCATCCGCTGGCTGGAGAAACGCAAACCCCACTGGGCGCGCCTGGAACAGCTCGTGCAAGTATCGAGCCGCGGTGTCCGTGCCCTTCGCCACAGCGAATTGCAAGAGCTTGGGCTATTATACCGTCAAACGGCTTCCGACCTGGCGGCGGTACGGGAAGATCCTTCCTGCAAGCAACTGGCGACTTACCTAAATCAGCTTCTCGGCCGCAGCCACAATCTCATCTACCACGGTCATAAAGCGAAAGTCAGCGGCATCGTGCGCTTTTACGGCGAGACTTATCCGCGCGTTTTCCGCGAGACGCTGCCGCCGACACTCCTTTCCCTCGCCATCTTTGCGGTAACCGGACTCGCCGCCTGGATGGTCACGATTCGCGACCCCGGATTCGCGCATCGCGTGCTCGGTCCAGGCATGATGGAAACCATCGAACGCCGCGAGATGTGGACGCACTCCATCGTCACCGTGAAGCCTCTCGCTTCCTCCGGGATCATGACCAACAACCTTTCCGTGGCATTCAGCACTTTTGCCCTCGGTATCACAGGCGGAATCGGGACGATTTGGATGCTAGCCTTTAATGGCGCGCTCATCGGCGTAATTGGCGCAGCTACCTGGAAGGCGGGGATGGCTTTGCAGCTCTGGAGTTTTATTGCCCCACATGGCGTGCTGGAATTGCCCGCGATATTTATTTCCGGAGGCGCCGGAGTGGAGATCGCTCGAGGCCTTTTGTTCCCTGGTTTTCTGCCAAGACGGCTATCCCTGGCACAGGCCGGTGGCCGTGGAGCCCGCTTGTTGCTGGGGACAATTCCTATGCTCGTGATTGCCGGCGTGATAGAAGGATTTTTTTCTCCGAGTTCAGCGCCAATCAAGATGAAGTTTCTTCTAGCGGCCGTTTTGTTTGCGGCGCTGCTCTCCTATTTGTTCTTTGTAAATCGGCCGCGGCATGGAACGGCTAAAGCAGATTCCGCTCTTTGATGTCGAGGTATTGATTTACCAGGGCGGAAGCCAGCAAACCGGGAACGAGTTCGAACGCAAAGACGCCCCGCTGACGCAGCCCCCGCAAGAGCAAATCCCGGCGATGGGCGATTTCCAATGCCGCAGCGTGCCGATACATTTCCTCGCAGGTTTGCGGCGTGGCTTCTGCCAGCGCCGTCAGGTCTGGCTGGTTCATGGCACTGAAAACAACCAGGTGACGCTCGGTCATCTGCATGGCGTACTCGATCACTTCGGGCGTCGTCGGCGTTTCCGCAAAATCCGTGATCCAAACAACCAAGCTGCGCCGGCTTTGTTCCGTGAGCAGCACGCGAGCGGCGCGGGAGTGATCGGCCTCCGAAGCTTCCGGGCGAACCTGCGCGAGGCAATCCACAATCGATCGCAGGTGGAGCGGGCCGCGGCCGGCCCCCAAATGGAATTGGATGGCGCGGCCGTAGGCTAACAAGCCGACGCGGTCGCCGCATTGCGTCGCCACTTGCGCGAGGGAAAGGGCTGCGTTCACAGCGAAGTCGAGCTTGGAGATGCGCAAATCCCTCTGCTCTTGCTGGACTTCGGCGCGCAACAATCGCCCGGCATCGATGACAATCCAGATCGCCTGGCTGCGTTCCATTTCAAAGATGCGCGTAGTGAGCTGGTGGCGCCGCGCCGTGGCGGTCCAGCAAATGTCCCGCATGTCATCGCCTTGCTGATATTCGCGCAGGCTCTCAAATTCGCGCCCCTGGCCGCGTTGGCGGCGCCGGCGCTTTTCCATTTCAATTTGCCGGCTGCGAATCAAGTAAAGAGCGTGCTGGCGAGCCTGCTCAAGATCCGGAAAAACGCGCACGGTCTGCGCGATCTCCGCGAACGCCCAACGCTGTGCGAGCGCCAACCAGCTCTGATAGCGCAGAAACAAACGTCCCAGGCGGTGGTCACCGCGCTCGCGGGGAAAAACCTCGTAACTCGCGCAGGCCCTGTCTTTCGCTGGCACGTGCAGCTCCAGACTGGGCGGAGCGGTCCGAAAAGATGTCGGCGTTTCATCCGCGACAAAACAGCGGATCGCCATTCCGGTAAAGTTTCGAACGGTCAGCGTTATTCGGCATGGCCGCGCCAGCGCAGGTGCTCGTTCCCACGAGCGGCGCACTTCGATTTCCTCCGGTTTTGGCATACGCAGCAGATCCGAGACGAATGCCAACACCATGACAACGTCCCAGAGAATCATCGCGCTGATGAGCCGCGGTGACCACCATGCCGGCGCCAGCCACAGCAAGCCCAAAAGCAGCATCACAAAAAAACGCGGGCCGAACCCGAAGGGCAGCCTTCGAAGAGGTCGCCCACGAGCTCCTGTTTCCTGTGGGATTAATGGCTGCATCCGATCCTTGCCCGGCTCTTCATTTCGGGATTTCGACGGCGGCAATAACTTGGCTGATGACTTGGTCGGAAGTCAGACCTTCGAGGTCGGCCTCCGGCTTGAGCATTATGCGGTGCCGCAGAACGGGTAGGGCCGCTGCCTTAATGTCATCGGGCAACAAATAATCGCGGCCTTCCATTCCCGCCAGCGCCCGCGCCACAAAGAAAAGACCGACCGCGGCTCGGGGGCTGGCGCCAAGAGAAATGGCTGGCCAGTCGCGCGTGCGGCGAACGAGCGAAACCACATAAGAATGAAGAGTTGGTTCGACGCGCACGCATGCGATTTCGCGGCGCGCTTGCGGAAGCAATGCCCCATCCAGGGGAGTCAGGGCAATCTCCTCGAACCGCCGCGGGTCGAATCCCTTCTCATACTGCGAAAGAATGTCCATCTCTTCCTGTGCGGAAGGGTAAGTCACGCGAATCTTGAGGAGAAAGCGGTCGAGCTGCGCCTCGGGCAGCGGGTACGTGCCTTCGAACTCGATGGGGTTCTGTGTCGCCAACACCGCAAAGTTCTCTGTTAGCGGATAGCGGACGCCGTCGATGGTCACCTGACGTTCTTCCATGGCTTCCAGGAGGGCCGCTTGCGTGCGCGGCGACGTCCGGTTGATTTCGTCCACCAGCAGCAGGTCAGTAAAAACCGGCCCGCGATGCAACGAAAAAGTGCTGGCGCTCAGGTTGAACACATTCGTCCCCGTCACGTCCGCGGGCATCAGGTCGGCAGTGCACTGCACGCGCTGGAAGCTCAGCCCGCAAATGCGCGCCAGGGACTTCACCGCAAGCGTCTTCGCAAGCCCCGGAACTCCTTCGATGACTGCGTGCCCGCCGCAAACCAGCACTAGAAGCAACTGATCGATAAATTGGCCCTGCCCGACGATAACCTTTGCGAGTTCCTGGCGGACATGGGATGCGAGCTGCGGGAGATGTTGCACGTTAAGCTTTCTCCTTCCGGGTCGAGGGGCGTACGGCCAGCCTCGCCGCATTGTGTTCCAGTTTCTGCACGAGATCCAAAGCTTCCAACCGCGGCAACTTGCTCGCGTGGCTTGCCGTTGCGGCCTTCTGGAGCAAATCGACAATGCCGCCTTCTTTCCAGCCGAGTCGTTGCTCGGCAGCCTGGCCGAGTTCCTGGTCCGTTATGTTCGAAGGCAGGCTCAGTTGCCGGGTTAGCAGCGTACGAAAACGCTGATAGGAGATGGCAACCGCGGATGGCGCCGCTCCCGCCCTCTCGTACAAGCCGCCAAGCGTTTCCACGTACTCCAGAGGGGACAATCGGGAGACTTCTGCGGGCACATAAATCGGGCCGCTCCGCCGGCTGTAGGTGAAAAGAATTGCAAAGACAATCACCCCGATCTGGAGCAGACCCCAAACCATGGAGGTCTTCGCCACATAGCTCCAAAGCGAGCTGCGTTGCCCATGAAAATATTCGTCCCAGTAGATTTCGTAGGCTTTTCCTGAGGACCAGTCTTTCAGAGCGTTCAGGAAAAAAGAAAGATTGTCGTACTCCGTGATCCCTGCATTCGTCAATGGTGTGGAGCCGGCCCACCAAAGAATTTCGCCCTGTCCCAGTTTCCAACTCACCACCGCGGCAAAGTCCGGTTCGCCATAAAGTGCCAGCTGTGAGGAACGGAAGCCGCCCCAATACGCCAGCGGCCGAAAACTTACGGTTTGCGCTCCCCGCACGAGACGGTTGGGAACCATCGGGCGATAGGTTTCTAAGGGAGCGTTCTCCTGAACTTTCAGATCGCTGGCATCCGGAAAGAACGTGCGGATACTTGCTCCCGTGAAAAGCACATGCCCGCCATTTTCGACAAAACTAGCCAGCGCTTTTTTCTCTTTCTCGCTTGGCCGTTGAAAAGGCTCAGCGAGAATAACCAGTGCGCGTTTCGGAATAGCCTCCAACTCCGCCGGCGAATTTTCCCATCGCCTTACCGAGTAATGGAGTTGTGATAGCAACAGGTAGGCCGCCTCCGCTCCGCCCGGTTGCGCCGAGTAACTGGAAGGGATCGAATTGTTCTCCCCTCCCGGAGGCGCCAAGACCACGCTTGCCGTCAGCAGCAAGAGAAGCAGGGTGCCGCCAATCAGCAGAATCTTGCGGTCAGAGGGAGCTATTCCAGCAAGCATCCCAGAGCCTCCAGGTGGGAGAGTGATTCGCGGAAGTCCTCGGGTCCCGCGCCGCGGTTGGCGTACCAGGCTCTTTCCAGTCCCATGGTCAGCGCTGTGAGGGGCTCGCGATGGACCGGCGACGCCGCAAGCTGGCCGGAGTCCGGCTCAGCCACCATCTTCAAATATTCTCGCGGAGTCTTCGTACGATCCATGGGGACAACCCCCAAGTCCTCAAGTCGGGCGATTCCCGCCCAATACGCGGAATGCACTGCTTCGCGAAAGTTGCCTCCTTTCGCGGCTTCGCGTGCGGCGCGAATCCACTCTTGCCAGGTTCGAACCGCGGTCACCGCCGCGCTTGGCGGCAATGCATTCACGCGGTCCCTGCTCGCGAAGAAACGAAACACCCACATGGCGACGACCCCCACCGCGGCAATCACCAGAAACCAGAACAGGATTTGTCCGCCGAGCGGGTGTTGTCCGATGCCGCCCAAAAGCCTCAACAGCATCTGTTCGATCCAGGCCTCCACGCGCTGCCGAAGAAGTTCTGACGGGCTTGGTGGCCGGACGGCTTCGAACTCGGGGCGCTTCAGGATTCGCTCCAGCTCGCCGCGCGCTGGAGGCGAGCTGGTGGCCGGTTTGGCTGAGTATTCGACTTCTTCCGCCAAATGATTGACCCAGGCTTCCGCGTTCTCGCGGGAAGGGGTGGTCAATTGATCCCGCAGCGGCTCGGAAGAAACTGAGAACGAGCCTTCTCGGCTGGTTACCGTCCAGCGCCGGGGGAGAGAACTGCGCAGGGCCACCAACTCCCGCTTGGAAGGTTTTTTCTTCAGAATGTCTGAAATGCGATGGAGTTCTGCGGCAAACGAGCCTCGATCGTAGGTCGCGGTCGCTGAACCGGTGGTCTGTGGCGCAGGGCTAAGTTCCTGCCCATTGCTGGGCGGACTTCCCGCAAACACCAGAAGGATAAGAAAGCGCAAGAGACTACGACGCATGAGCACCTGGTGAGGCCGTAGCAGTGACTCTCTGGGTTGCAAATTCAGGACAGCGTTCTCGCCACGCCCGGAGCTCCTGGCGCAATCGACCCGGTTGGATTCATCATGAACTGCAAATCAAACGCTTCCTTGCGAACCCGCAGATCATAGTAAAACACGGCCGTGGCGATCGTTAGAATGGGCCTTACCAGAACCTCCGCAATGAATTCTCCGACGTGGCTCACTGCGAACCACATGCGTAGTGCCTCCGGATTCTTGGCCGCGAGCGCGACGGCAACTCCAAAAGGAAACGTAAACAGAAACGCCGCAGCGTAAACGAGCACGAAATAAAGCAAATAAATCACGAAAGCCCGCCCGGCATAGTCCTTGGTAAGGCCCCAACTCCGTTCCAGAGAGCTTCGCGGTCCAAGATCCTCCAGAAGAGCGGCGGGCACGCACGTAAGCAACCGGCAAGCCAGGTAAATTCCCGGAATGATGAGAAGGATAAACGCGCACATTACCGCTAGTCCGTTGAGCAAAAGGACTCCAAACAGACTACCTAGTTGACCTCGCATCCGGCCCAACGATGAGCCAATGGTGGTTGGCCTCCCCAGATACAGTTCGGACACTGCGAATACGGTTCCGCCCTGCGCAAAGAGGTACGCGACCAGGTACACGATCACGCCGATGAGAAAACCAACAATTCCGAACGCCAGGAGCCCGCCGGAGGGGCCTGCTTGCAGTTGCTCGACGGGCACATTCATGCGGCCCGCTGGAGATGTCATAAACAACGTCTGCGCCAGCCGCAGCGCCAGGACCAGCAATTGCGGAATTGCCGTTATGCCCGCAAACAACAAAAAATTCTTGCGATAGAGGGAAAAGGTGCGGTCGAGGATTTCACCGAGCGAGAGAGGACGCAAGTCGAGATCCGCCATAAAACCTCCCCCGGTCAACAGGGTCTCAACGTTCCGGTCGGCTGACTGTATCAAAAGCACGCAGAAAAGGCGACGGCAATCGTCATGCTGGAAGAGTGTCCCTATCGTTCCCTTGAGTCTCTGCACGCTACGTTGAGCGCTTTAATGGCCGATGTGGCCGCCTCTTGCGCAATCCGGAGGATGTCGTCCATTACCGAGACAACTTGCCAACAGCAATCGAGACCGCCAAGCCGCTCGTGGACGAGGCTAGGCAGTCTTATGATGAAATGATCCGGCAAATTCAAGAGTCTGGAGAGTGGCAAAACTGATCCGCGTGGGTTGCCGCCCTGACGGATCGGCCGCCTTGCTCTTGTTACTGAGTCTTCTCGCCCTTCTTTGGCTTGCTCATCTTTGCTACGGTGAACAAGAGGAGATTTCTGTCTTCTTCATCCATGCGCGCCAAGCATTGCTGCAGCTTTCTTAAATACCTGGCGTCCTTCCCGGAAGAACCCCACAACCTGTGCCCGGATTTTCCGCCCGGTATCTGCGGTTTCGGCGGCTCTTCACCCTCATACAGAAGTTCGTACATCGGAACTTCCAGCGCGCGCGCCAGCTTCTCCAGTGTTTCCACTGCCGGAACGGTGTGTCCATTCTCCACGCGAGAGAGGTAGCAGCGCAAGAGGCCGGAGCGCTTCTCGACGTCCCCTTGCGATAATTCTTTCATTTCCCGCACAGTGCGCAGCCTTTCGCCCAAAATCATCTATATCCCTCAATTCCGGCCATCGGCATGGCCTTGCATATCGGCTACCTCGGTTCGTCCCCAAGATCTAACACAACTGAGGGGTAAGCGTCGAGGGGTAGATGAGGGGTAGATGGAACACCCATTGATCTACGGCGGCGCGGTCTCTTCTGCTCGTCCGGCGAAGAATAGGAGTCGGCAAGGAACAGTACTCGAAAAGCGGATTCCGGGGCGTAAATTGCACGCTTCAGAACGCAAGCGCGGCCTTCGAGGACAAATTCGGCAAGTGTCTTGCACAAACGCGTGTTATCCTTCGGCCCGCTTCGAGGAGGATCGGTGATCGGAAAGCTCATCGGCTCCGTGTTCTTTCTTCTCGTCCTATCCACGCCGAAGTACACGCGCGCACAAACGCAACGGTCCGATAGCTGGATGGAAAAGAAAATCGACGCAGTTTTTTCTGGAGTGACTTCTCCGGATGCGCCGGGTCTTGCGGTGCTTGTTCGGCAGAACGGCAAGACACTTTTTGAGCACGGCTACGGCGTCACCGATCTCCGCAAAAAGACGAAAATCGATGCGCATGCGAATTTCCGTCTGGCTTCGTTCACCAAGCAATTCACTGCGATGGCCATCCTGCTTCTGGTGCGCGACGGGAAACTCCGCTACGAAGAAACGCTCGTGGAAATCTTCCCGGATTTCCCCGATTATGGAAAATCGATCACCATTCAAACCCTCCTAAGTCACGTTTCCGGGCTTCCGGACTATGAGGACCTGATGGAAGCCGAGGAAAAAGCAAGCGGCAGAGGCGAAAACGGTGGTCCACCAATCTGGTCGCCGGAAAAACAAATTCAAGACGCCGAAGTTTTAGAGTTGCTGAAGAAAGAAAAAAGCGGCAAATTCGCGCCGGGGACGAGTTGGGCCTACAGCAATTCAGGCTATGTTGTTCTCGGCCTTATCGTCGCCAAAGCTTCAGGAAAATCGTACGGCGATTTTCTGCCGGAACGCATTTTCGCACCCCTCAAGATGAATCACACGGTCGTCTACCAAAAAGGAAAAAACCAAGTCATGAATCGTGCCTTCGGTCATTCCAAGGAAAATGATGCATTCAAGGAAACGGATCAAAGTCCAACTTCGGCGACGCCGGGCGATGGCGGCGTCTATTCCAATCTGAAAGACCTCGCAAAATGGGACGATGCGCTGCGAAATCACACGCTTCTAAGCGAAAAAGAAATGCAGCCTGCGCTAACGCCGGTAAGACTTAACGACGGCTCCGAACCGCACTGGCCGAGGGAATCAAACGACGACAATCTTCATCCCGGCAAGCCCGTTTCCTATGGCTTCGGCTGGTTCCTCGATCCTTACAAAGGGCACCGGCGGATGTGGCACACAGGTTCAACGATGGGCTTTCGCACTGTGATCGAACGCTTCCTCGACGAAAATCTCACCATCGTCATTCTCTGCAACCGCACTGACCTCGATCCAGAAAGGTTATCGCTTCAAGTCGCAGATATGCTTCTGCCCGCGAAGAATTGAATTCGTCTGCAAAATGCGAATTCCGCGGCGTGGAACAAATCTGTCAGGTGAAGCCGTTCAGGACAATCCTGAAAGTTTGCCAAGGCCTTTCATTTTGCTGCGCGCCATCATGCCGCCGTACTGCTTCATGATCGTGCGCATT
This sequence comes from Acidobacteriota bacterium, assembly GCA_003224085.1. Taxonomy (GTDB): domain Bacteria; phylum Acidobacteriota; class Terriglobia; order Acidiferrales; family UBA7541; genus Acidiferrum. Next base: position 24,835 of record QHYK01000051.1, read on the forward strand.
TGGAGGTACTGCTTGAGGACGGTGTTGACGTCCTGCACGGTGGTGCCGCTGCCTTTGGCGATGCGTTTGCGGCGCTTGCCGTCAATGACGTTGTGATCGCGCCGCTCTTCATTGGTCATCGAATTGATGATGGCTTCCAACTGCTTGAGTTTTTTCTCATCCACGCTCGCGTCTTTCGGCAGATTGGCAAGCGGCCCCATTTTCGGCAACATGTCCATGATCTGCTCGAGCGGTCCCATTTTGCGCACTTGCCGGAGTTGGTCGCGAAAATCCTCGAGCGTAAATTCGGACTTGCGCAGCTTGCGTTCGAGCTCCTCCGCGGCTTTGCGGTCCACGGCCTGTTCGGCGCGCTCGATGAGCGACAGGATGTCGCCCATGCCTAGAACGCGCGAAACGATGCGCTCCGGATAGAATCCTTCCAGCGCGTCGTAGTTTTCGCCAAGGCCCACGAACTTCACGGGAGCGCCGGAAACTTTGCTGATGCTCAACGCCGCGCCGCCACGCGCGTCGCCATCCAGCTTCGTCAGGATCACCCCCGTAAGGCCAAGCCGTTTGTGAAATTCGCCGGCAGAGCGCACCGCATCCTGGCCGATCATGGCGTCGGCGATAAACAGGATTTCGCTGGGCTGCAACTCTTTCTTCAGCATGCTCAGCTCATTCATCAATTCATCGTCAATGTGCAAACGGCCCGCGGTGTCTACGAGAATCACGTCGCTCGCGGAAAGTTTCGCCTCCTTGATTGCACCCTTCACGATTTCGAGCGGCTTGTCCGTGCCAGCGCCTGGCCAGATGGCCGTGCCAATCGCCTTGGCCACTTGCGTCAGCTGTTCGCGCGCAGCGGGGCGGTACACGTCCGTGGAAACGACGATGGGCCGGTGGCCGTGCTGCGAAAGCCATTTCGCCAGTTTTCCGGTCGTGGTGGTTTTGCCGGAGCCTTGCAGACCGGCGATCATCCAAACCGAAGGAGGCTTGGATGCGAAGAGCGGTTTCGCGTGCTTGCCGAGAAGCGCGGTCAACTCATCGCGCACCACTTTGACGACTTGCTGGTCCGGCGAAAGCTGCAGCATCACTTCGCTGCCGATGGCCTTTTTACGGATGTTGGCGAGCAACTCGTCGGCCACGCCCACGTTGACGTCGCCTTCCAGCAGCGCTTCGCGGATTTCGCCGAGCGCCGTGTCCAGGTGCTCTTCGGTGAGCTTGCCCTGCCCGCGAAGGTTCTTGAAGGCGCGTTGCAGCTTCTCTGTCAGGTTCTCAAACATAATCGCCGTAGTCCCATGGCTTGTTGCAACCTCAAGAATAACATCGGCAGGAAAAGTCGCAACGCGAGCCAACCATAGCCTCACAATGGCGAGGGGCCCGTGGTTCCGATGGAGGAGGAATGAGAGCATGTGCAGAGCTGGGTCACAACTCTCCAGTCCCTGAGAGTAAAATTGGTGTTGTTATGGATCAGAGGGCGCAGGAAAAGCAGTCGGAAGCCGGAAAACTAGGCGAGAGGACCGCACCGGAAGAAACTCTCGATATAGTGGAAGAGGCTTCCCTGGAGTCCTTCCCCGCGAGTGATCCACCTGCCTGGAATTTCAGCGGGGCGAGACCGCGGGCACCGACTCGTAAAGCCACGGCATGAGTGCGGTCGGCTTGGTGTCGGAGCAATTTTTTCAAAAGCTGAGTCTGAGCCCGATCTGCGCGGCGAAGGGTATGCCCACGGTCGTGCCGGGGCCGAAGAAATCGCCCAGGGCGCCGGCAGGCGTGCGGAGCTGGTTTAGGCTCCTAATCGGGCGGTTTTGTGTGCAGGCCGGCGGATCGAGGCAAAGGCTCGTGGCGTTGAGCGGGTCATTGACTGGAGTGGGGAGCGCCGAGATGTCCGGAACGTAGTTGTTGCCCGGATTCTGCCGGTTGAAAAGATTGAAAAACTCGACGAAAGGCCGCAGGGTGGCGCGCTCGCGAAGGACAAGATTCCGGCTGATCCGCAGATCCACCTGAGAGAAGGGCGAGCCGCGGAACTGGTCAAGCGCCGTTTGCACGCCATTCACCACCGCTCGATCGTTGCCCGTGACACCATCGTGATTGACATCGACCGGCGTCATCATCGTGTACGGCCGCGCGCTCTCGAATTGCCCCAGCGTGGAAACCTCTAATTTCCACGGAAGCTGCAGCACGCCCACAAGAACAAATCGATGCCGGATATCTTCGCCCGAAGGTCCATGATCTCCCGGACCGAAGGGATGGAGGACGTTCGAAACGCCGTTGACATAATCAAATAGCTCGCCGACGGTGGCGCCCCACGTGGTCGCGTGCGCGAGCACATAATTGGCCGTGAGTTCGAAGTGTTGCGCAAAGCTGTGCTGCATTTGCAGCGCTACGCCGTTATAGATGGAGCGGTTGTCGGTGCGGAAGAGCGAGATGCTCGGCGCTGTGGGTGGCAGGCTGAACCCCGGAGTGTATTCGTAGCGGCGATATTGGTGCACACCTTGCTGGTGCTCATAGGTCACGCTCAAGCGCCAATCATTATGAAAGGCGTGTTCGTATCCTGCACTTGCGGTCAGCGCGTAGGGCGTGTGGTAGTTGGGATCGATCAAAGCGCCTTGACCGTTGAACGGCGAATTCAACATGTCCTTGTTGACGGCTTGGAATGCTCTGACCCATCCGTTTTGCGCCAAGTCGTTGTAGTAGAGGCCTGCCCCGGCTCGAAATACCGTAGTCGAGGATCCCTGGGGTGCGTAAGCGATCCCGAGGCGCGGCGCAATCGCCTTGCGATAGTCGCGCGGAATTCCTGAGACCAGTTTGCTGCCGGACGCTCGCAGGGCAGCGAGGGCAGGATTCACGCTTTGATCGTGGCCCGAGGCGACGAACAAGCCGAACGTAGTGTCGTACCGCAAGCCAGCGTTGAGTGTAAACGAAGGCGTGACGCGCCAGGAATCTTCCGCATAGAGACCGAGGCGGCGGATGCTTTGCGAAAACGAGCCATCGTCACCACCCGTTTGGCTGGCAGCGGGGCAGTCTGGAAAGCTAGGATTCGGAGCCGTAGGGGGCGGATTCGGACATCCAGGCAACACACCTGGATTCGCGATGTAAAAACCCGGGTCGCGGGGATAGGAATAGACCGTCTCGACGTTGCTGGCTAACTCCCCTCGAAGCACCGGTTCGTGAATGAGGTTGACGCCGAAGCGCGCTGCGTGCCGACCCACGGCTCGCGAGACGTCATAGCGGAACTGGTATTTCTGCTGATCGCGCTGAATCGGAAATGCCGTGATAGCGGTGGCAAACTGATTGTCGCCAAAAGTCTCGAGCCCAGAAGTCGTGAGGAAACTCACGGTGAAGGGAAAATTGAAAGCCTCGCCAATATTGGAGTTGCGCACTTTTGTGTGATGAAAGCCGCTGGCTTCCAGAGTGAGAGTGCCAAGCCAGGAAGGCGAGAATTGCAGTTGATCGTTCACCAACAAGTTGTAATAGTTCGAAGTGCCAGTCGCACCGGAGGATGGCAGCGCTCCTTGTTGCAGGAGGTCGTTCTGCGTGTGGTTGCGGTCGAGCGAGCCGCGCGCAAACCATTGCGAGCGCGAGGATTGCATCCAGTCGGTTCTCGCGGAAAAAAGCGTGTCGCGGAAAGGCACTGGCACGGAAGAGGGAATCGCACCAATCGAAGAAACATTCGGCAGGTCGCCGGCCGCAGCCATTTGTGCCAGCGCGTTGAATTCGGAAAGCGAGTGTGCGCTGTAGGCCACGCTGGCGTTTTCATCGATGTATTCGTAAGAGGTGAAGAACCAGAGCTCTTTGGCTTTAAGCGGTCCGCCAAGCGCGGCGACTCCGTTTTGGCGGGAAAATGGTTGTTTAGGATTCGGCTCAGGATTGTCGAGGGCGTTGCGCGCGTTCAAGCCGCTGCCGCGGTAATAATAAGAAGCGCTGCCATGCCAATCGTCGGTGCCCCGGCGCGTCGAGATAATCACGCTTCCGCCGTTGGTCCGGGAAGTATCGGCGCCGAATTGCGACGTTCGAACGACAAACTCCTGCACGGATTCGGGCGAGAAATTCTGCAAAAAGCCGCCAATGTAATCGTCGTTGTTGTCCCCACCGTCTACGGAAAGATCGACGTTCAGGCCCGAACTCCCGCCAAAGGAAACTGCGGTAATGCGGGCTTTGGTCGGATCTGAAGGCTCCACCGGCGCTGTGAAAGGCGCGAGGTAAGAAATATTCGCGAAACTTCGCGTGGCGAGCGGCACCTCGTCGAGGTCGGAGGAAGTGATAACGGTTTTGATCGTGCTGCTCGTCGTCTCGATGGGCTGGCTGGCGAGCGAAGGACCGCGGTCGCGCACCTCCACCGATTCCTCTACGGTTTGGGGTTTCAGCGTCACTACCAGCACGGGCTGGCTGCTCACCGCCACCACTACCGCAGTCTTCTTTTCCGCAAAGCCGGCGGCGTCCACCGTGACCGTATAGCTTCCCGGGAGCAGCGATTCGAATCGTGTTTCGCCCTGGGCGTCGGCCTTGGCTGAGCGCGACAGCGCAAATTTTTCTTGTGTCACCGAAATGCTCGCCCCGGCGATGCGCGCTCCGCTCGAATCCTGCACGGCGACGAGGAGCGATCCACGCGGGTTCTGGGCCTGCAGCGAAGAAGAAAAGAGCGCAGACGTGACGATCCAGAAAAAGGGAATCACGATTAGGACGATGCGCTTTCGAACGCTATTCCACATGGATCAGGACTTGCCAGGTTCAGCCCCTTCTGCAACAGGGTAAGAATCGCCGCGGGATTGGTCAACAGGGGGGCCGGAAATGGACGGTGGCCAGGCAAACTCTGGAGAAGACCAGGAGATAGGAGTCCCTCCAGGATGAAACCTGGCCACCTTGATAAGCAGCCAACACACGCGCTTGCTCGTGAGACGTGCGGCGCGCCGTCCGCGTTACACGGATGCGTGGGACGTCCTCTCACGGCCACGCAGCACTGAATACGTCAGGTTCCAACAAAAAGGGCGAGCCGAAGCTCGCCCTTTTCCTCCAGACAGCTGGAAGTTGGCTCTTCAGCTCTTGGCAGTCCAGATCGACTTGACCAGGTTCAGGTTGGCATCGAACGCTGCCGGAACCTGCTTGAAGCAGGCGTAACGGCACAGCGCGGCGTTGAAGATGCCCTGCACTGCCGACATCATCACCGAGAGCATCAGGAGGTAGAGAGAGATTCAGGAAATAAAATTGGGCGCCGCAAGGGGGCAGGCAAAAGGCCGAGCGGCTGGTCAACGATGCCGGTCCGGGCCGTCGATGGGAGAGCGGTGCAGGCCTCGCCAATCCTGCTCGGCGCGAAAATGATGCCTGGGAATGTCCGCATCCATCCCGCCATCCCTGGACGCCCAGCGGAACACCACATTCAGAGCAACCAAAATTGCCGCTGCAATCGAAATGAGAATCCACCAGTGCATGCTGATCTATCCGCCGAGACGCGATTTCTTGCCTTGTTGTCAGACTTGTTCCGACCCCCAATAAAGCACAGCTAGCATCCTCCAATTCTCAGGGGAAAACAATTAGCGAAGCAGATACTATTGTCCATTTTGACCTTTTTTGAATGGTGTGACCTGAGTCCCCTTTGCGCGCGATAGTCAAGCGGCTTTCCCTTGACGACTCCCCACGCCTAAACGCGGGGATTCTTCGGAGTTACTATGCGACATGGCCACATACCTCCGACGATGTTTCCTGCTTCCCGGGCACACGCCTAAACTCGCGTTTAGGTCCTACTGTGCCTCCACAGGCTAATACCGTGGTTTGCGTCAGCCCGCGGTTGAACGGTTCAGTTCCGAGAGATTCCCAGTCTAGAACGTAAATCGGACGCCGAGTTCTCCCCATAACGCATGGGGAATGATGGTGCTTGCCGGGGCGATGAAACCGACAGGATGACCGAATGTATTGGTACCCGAGTTATTTGGAGTATAGCTGGCAATGCTATTGCTGTAGTTGTTGCCGTAGTTGGCGCGATTCGTCAGGTTGAACGCTTGCGCGAGCAATTGCAGGTTCATGCGCTCTCCGAATTTGATGTTCTTCGCGAGGCGCGTGTCGAGTTCAAAGAAGGGATCGCCGCGGAGAGGATCGTACTTTGCAATCGTGCATCCTTGCGTAACGCCGTTCAACCCATAGAAGCAGTTCTGGGCCGCCGTGTTCGCAGCGGAGCCACTGCTAAAGCCAGCGGGCGCAAAAGCTAGCCAGTTTGTAGGATCGTTGGTTGGAACAACAACCGCATTCGCCGTTCCACCACCGGTGTTTAGCGTGTTGGAAGAATTGGTCAGGTTGTAAGGGCGTGCGGAACCGAACTGCAGGATCGGTGAGAACTGGAAGCCCTTCGGCAAGTCCACGATTCCGCTGACGGTGACGTGGTGGCGTTCATCGTTGACCGAAGGGCCCCACTCGTAGCTGGCAAACGGATTCGTCGAGAGCCTCGGGTAGTTCCGGTAGGAAGTGCCTCCGCCGTCGTAAGAATACGCCCAGGCCAGCGTGTAGTTCGCAGCGAGTTGAAAGCGGTGGCTCATTCGCTCGCGGAAACTGAAGTTTACCCCGTCGTAATGCTCACGGCCAATGGACGCATCGACGCGAACGCTCCCCAGTTCCGGCAGCGGCGGGTTCGAGGCCGTAAACGCCGCATCGAGCGGGCGAGTGCAGCAGGTTCCGTTCACCGGCACCTTCTGATCGATATTGATGGTCTTGTTTTCGTGCAAACCAAGCACGTGGGTAAATTCCGCCTCAAAGGCGGTATTGGAATTCAGAGCCCAGCTATAACCTCCGTTGAACTCCTCCGTAACAGGGTTGCGATAATTGGGATCCATCAGGCGGCCTATGCTACCCGGGTTGAGCTGCGCGGACGGAGCCGCAATCGTGGGCATGGGGTCCACGCCGTAACGCCATTGGCCCAGTGGTATGTTAGTTCCCGGTACGGTGTCTTTGACGGGGTCGCTGATGTCGAATAAGGTCTGAAAGATAGTCGCATTGGCCTGCTGCTCCATGAACAACGGGATGTTCTGAAACACATTTCCGAAGTAGAGACCGTAGCCCCCGCGAATAACGTGCTTGCTCTGGCCGGTCAAATCGTAAGCGAAACCGACGCGCGGGCTGAAGTCTTTGTTATCGTCATGCGGGACTGTGCTGACGTAAGGATTGGAGATGGGACTATTTAGCGCCACGAGTTCCTGATACGTGCGGCTGTTCTTGATGTCCGATAGGCCGATCAAGTTGAAGTCTTTATCCCACCGGAGGCCAAGGTTAAGCGTAAGACGGGGGATAACTTTCCAATTATCCTGAGCGTAGAGACCGAGCTGCTTGGTGGCCACGAGGAAGTACGGATTGCCATTGGCGATGGACATTTCCGTTACCAAGCCTGGAGTAGCGAATCCTTGCGGATATGCTGACGGATTTGCTGTGATCACGCTGGGGTTGGCTCCAAAGCGAATCAAAAGCGTGGGATTGAACTCAAAAAAGCCGCCCTCGACGGGGTTGTGAATGAAGTCCACGCCCCCCTGAAAGGTATGATGCCCGACGCTTTTTGAGAGGTCGTCTTTGAATTGCCATTTCTTCTGGAAGGATTGTTGAGGAACGTTGGTGTTGGTGCCGAACGAGGCGTTTGGGAATATGATGTTAGGGGCGCGCAGATTACTATCAATCAGGTTATTCCAATACTGGTAGCCTGCTGTCAACTGGTTAATGGTGGTATTCGATAGATTGGAGTTCAACGTAAAGTTGCTCACGATCAGATGGTTCCTCGTGAAGTTGCCTTCGGTAAGGTCCATGGTGGCGTCGGACTGATCATTAAGGCTGTCGTTGACCTGCGAGGTGTAGCTGAGGTACGCACTGTTCTTGTTGTTGATGACCCAGTCGAGCCGGCCGTTGTATCGCCACTCAAAAAAGGGACGCGGAATTGTAGGCGAGGGCTGATCCGCGAAACCGTTCGCCTTCGCTATGGTAAGCTGAGTAAAAGATATTGCGTCCACCGCCTGAGCCTGGTGTTCACGTTCGCGTTCGAGGGCCAAGAAGCCAAACAGCCTATCTTTCTTGAATGGGCCTCCGGCAGACCCGCCGAACTGCTGACGTGTATAGTCTGGATGAGAGGGAATCGTGCCGCTTGGGTGAGTTGGCGTTGGCCCGACGCCAGTGGGATCCTTCTCATCGGTGTCTAGAGCGGTGTCGCGGAAATAGCCAAAAACGGAGCCGTGATAGTTGTTGGTGCCCGACTTGGTGATCATGTTGATCGCCGCGCCTTCCGAGCGTCCGTTCACCGCCGAGAAGCGCTGCGTGCTGATCTGGAATTCCTGAACTGCTTCCAAGGGAAGCTGCATCACAGGTCCACCCACCGTATTGTCTTTGTTATCCACACCATTGACGGTGACGTTGACGTTGCGGCCCCCGTCTCCGTTCACGGAGAGAATTGCATAGCGGTTTTTTGTAGGGTCGTAGGAGTCGGCGGGCTTCACTCCCGGGGCGAGATAAGCGAGATTGGCGACGTCCCGTCCGACCATAGGAAGCTCTTCGACCTCTTTGGGCGTAATGTTCTGGCTTACGTCCGTCTTCGTTTGGTCTATAAGCGGGATGGCTTCGCCGGTGACCTCAATGAGCTCGCTTGCCGCGCCCGGCTTCAACTCGGCGTTGACCGCTGCCGTCTGTCCCACCAGGATTTCGATGGTCTGGGCAATGGGAGCAAATCCCGTCTTGTTGACGGTTACGGTGTAGGTGCCTGCGGGCAATAATTCAAAACGGTAGAAACCGGTGTCGTCACTCGACGCGGTCCGCGTAATGTCGGTTGCTTTGTTCTTTGCGACGACTTCGGCGCCGCTCACAACTGCTCCCGATTTGTCCGTGACTGTGCCCTGGATCGTCGCGCTGGCGGTGGCCTGGGCAAAAGCGTTGCTGCTTCCAAGGCTCAACAGCAAGACCGCTAGCACCAACAAATACATAGCTCTTCTCATCTTGGCCTCTCCCCTTATGCAGCCAAAAGCTGCAGTTACCCTTTTTCCTTGCGAAGTCGAACGTTTGCTGCCTTGATCGCACACCTGGAATCGGCGAGCCCTGGCCCACGGGGACGTTCGGAATGGCCCAACACACCTCGACACACGCAGTAGCAGGACTTCAGTGCAGTTCGGCCTGGCTGTTATCGATATTGCCCCGGATAAACCAAACATGACGGAAACTCAATTCCCTGGAAAATTGAGTTCGACAAGCACGGCTTCGAATTCTTTGGGGCAATTCATGGGCCAAGGACATCAATTCGCAACTGGCTGAAAACACAGCACATATCTGAACATACTTCACGCGGTTTACGGAATTATAGAAATAGGTATCGATAATATACAAGAACTCATAGAGGTGAGTTTGCGACCACTGCTGGCCACCCCCGAGCCCGTTGCGACAGGGCGGGTGCAGGTGCGTGGCTTGGACGGCATCCTCTCAGAACTGGAGACCTCCAGAGTGGATTTCGCTTGCGTGGGGAAAACCCTGCAAGAGTTAAGAAAACGCCTGGTCTGCTGCTATCCTCCTTGCGGAGAAGCGGTCCTTGTTCGCAGGCAATTTCATCGAGGCGGAACTGCCTGCTCAGTCAGCGCGGAGTTTGTTCCGCGGCCACGGGCCGGGAAAGAGATTCGCTACGTGAAGGTTCTGGTTACGGGAAGCAGCGGTTTAATCGGTTCGGAAGCGGTGGAGTATTTTGACCGCCAGGGCCATGAAGTCACCGGCGTAGACAACAACATGCGGCGCGAGTTCTTCGGGCCCGCCGGAGACACACTCTGGAACTTGGAAAGGCTGAAGCGCGCGACGAAGCGTTTCACCCACGCCGAGCTGGATATTCGCGATCGCGTCGCCATGGAAGAACTCGTTCGAACGCAGCATTTCGATCTGATCGTGCATTGCGCGGCGCAGCCTTCGCATGACAAGGCTCGAGAGATTCCGTTACTGGATTTCGAGGTGAACGCCTTGGGAACGGTGAATCTGCTCGAAGCGACGCGGCAACACTTGCCGGAGGCAGTGTTTGTGTTCTTAAGCACGAACAAAGTGTACGGCGACGCACCCAACGAAATTCCTTTGAAGGAACTCGAAAAGCGCTACGACTATGCGCGAGCTGAAGATTATGCTGGCATTGACGAAACCTGCCGGATCGACCGCACGCTACATTCTTTGTTCGGCGCTTCCAAGGCGGCGGCAGATCTCGTCGCGCAGGAGTACGGTCGGTATTTCAAGATGAAGGTGGGAGTTTTTCGCGGCGGCTGTTTGACCGGCCCGTCGCATTCGGGAGTCGAGCTGCATGGGTTCTTGTCGTACCTGGTAAAGGTCACACTCAGCGGAGGAACGTATTCCGTTTTCGGCTACAAAGGCAAGCAAGTGCGCGACAACATCCACAGCCATGACGTGGTGCGCGCGATCGAAGAGTTTGCGGCGAATCCGCGGCCCGGCGAAGTCTACAACCTCGGCGGCGGGCGCGCGAACAGCATCTCGATCCTCGAAGCCGTCGAACGCATCGAGCAAATGAGCGGCAAGAAATTGACGTGGCGATATGTCGAGGAAGCCCGCAAGGGCGACCACATCTGTTACATCTCGAATCTCGCGAAATTCAAGAAGGATTATCCCCAATGGAAGATTACGCGCGGGCTTGACGCGATCCTCGAAGAGATCATCGCGTCCCAGCGGAAGCCGTTGCCGTAGCGGCAGGCAAGCCACAAACCTTTCGGCGAGATCATGACCGCCCGGCACCGGGTCTGCCGCTACATGAGAGCTTGCGCGGCGCTGGTCTTGGGCTATCATCTGCATCGGTTCGATGATGCCCCGAGCAAGCGCAAGCAATGCGCGGGATCTTCCTCCCAAAAGACCCTGGTGGCGGCCAAAGCCAACACGGCCGCGGCCACCAAAAGCGGAGCCTGTGATCTTGGGAAAACCGTTTGTCAGCGTGCTCGAACAGGATTTCCCCGCCTCCGACCGCACGCCGGAAATCGTGCGCAAGTTTGAACCCCGAGTGCGGCTCCTGCGCAAAGAGAACGGCGGGCCAGCTTCGGCGTTCAATGCCGGAATCCCCGAATGCAGCGGCGAAATTGTGGCGTTCCTGGACGGCGACGACTGGTGGGAAAGCCGGAAGCTTGGTGTGGTGGTAAATGAGTTTGCGACTTACCCGGAAATCGGAACCGTCGGCCACGGCCTTTACGAAGTGGATGAACAGGGCAGGCGACTCTTCGTAAATGTTCCGGACCGCCGCTATTCTTGTCGCTTCAGCAACCTGCAGGAAGCACGCCAGTTTGTGGAATTGCGCCCCTTTCCAGAGCGGTTCTTGTCCGCATGGTTCCACTGCCCGGGGCGCTGCTTGTCGAGGCCGACGAATTCCTTGCCACGTTGAGGACGGCATTTTCTGGCTGCATTGTTCTGGAACAGCCACTGACATCGTACCGTCTCCACTCTGGCAACCAGTTTCAATTCGCCGAACAAGATCCGCGCAGGCAACAGCGCAGGTCTGCCGCGCTCGATTGTCAGACGAGGTTCCCGGGAAACCTCCTCGCTCGTCACGCAAGCGGGCGTGGCGTTTTATTCAGCTCAAAAAAAGAGCGATCTGGGCGCGGTGCTGCTTCACGTCCTCGAGGACGAACACTACCGCGCTTGGCTGGCGCAGCGAAGCTGGATCACCCAACAGCGCTATTTTTCCTGGAATGTGATTGCCGCGGGGTACGTCGAATTCCTGAAAAAGAAGCACGAGCCCCTTTAGACACGTCTGCGAAACAACTTTTCTGCCCGAGAGTACTTCGTCAGGAAAACTACATCGCGCCGCTATCCAGAGAGTGCGGCTATCTGCATAGCCCGGCCACCTACATAGCTTCGCCCGCCTCATGGGATCTTGACGCAAAACCAGGCCCCTGAGATTCTCCTTAGATGCTGATACGAAAAGACTTACGGGAGTTCGCATCACCGGCAAAGGGCCTCGATTAGCGCTTCCTTCTTTTGTTCAGCGAGACGCGACAGGGCGTCCAACGAGGAAAAGTAACCTCCGACGGCCGCGGCGGCCAGGAGCGCAAACGCCTCCGCCGGGAGCCAGCGATTTCCCGTCCAGCGCCCGCTGAAAAGGACCACTGCTGAAATTCCGCCGAATACGATTTGCGCGATGAAGGCCATGAGCACCGCCATGCCGGATTGCCGCTGTCCGCGAATCTGGCCAAATTCCAACTTGCGCGGAAAGTTGAGCGAAGACCAATTGGCGACCGTGAGCTGTCCCGTCACGGCAAAGACTATCGCCGCGAGTGTCGCCACGAGCACAGGAAGCGGGGGCAAGCCGATTCGCCAGGCGAGCATAGCCAGCGACAAACCGATTTCCACGGCGAGCACCAGCAGCAGCATCAGGTTCTTCCCGAGGAACACGTCGCGAAACCTCAGTGGGGCCATGAAGTAGGTTTGAATGCCGCGGCCTTCGAATGCAAAACAGTTGTATGCGGGCGCCATCAGGATCAGGACAAGGTAGGCCATGATGCCAGGAAAAAACATCTCCGGCGAGATGGGATGTTCCGATACCGTTGGGTGTTTGCCGGTAAACTGCGAGCTGAAGATCAAAACCAGCGCCGGCGGCATGATCAAGGTAAAAAAAGCAAAGCTGTTGCGCGTGAGGTACCGAAATTCCTTGCGAACCACCGCCGCCACCTGCGGCGACAGCGCGCTCAGGCGATCCGGAGCATCCCCTGCATTCGCAACCGGGCGCGCGACGGCAGGAGCTGGAGCGGCCGTCTCACTTAGCTGTTCGCCGCGATATTGCGCGGCAAAGCGGTGCCAGAGAAAAAAGCTGAACACCGCCGCATACAGTAAAAGCCCCAGCGAACCCGCGAGAATTCCGCCAAAGTGAGCTTGAGCAGCGGCGGCCACGGCTTTCCCCGCCAGCGAAGGCGGAAACCACGAGAAGTAAGGAATGATCCGGGACGCCAGCGGCCGTAACAATGCGCCATAACGATTCACAATCGGGTTAATCAGATTCAAAGAGACCATTGAGAGAATGAACAAGGCGAAAAATAGCTCGCGCGTCCGGCGCCGCGACAGCAGCCGTTCCAGCCAAGAACCTACAAGTCGCTCCAACGTCACGTTGAGCAAAAGGAACAGCGCAACAACCAGCAGCATCGCCGGTAACACTCCCGGTTTTGCCGCTGCCACACCAAGAGTCATGGAAGCGAGCCAGCAAACGGATGCAACCGCGGAAAAATCCGCCAGGCCGTAGGCCAGACCAATGATGTAAAAAGCTGTGAGGTTCACTGGAAAACGGAGCATCGTGCGGAATTCAAAACTGGCTCCGAACCCCGCGGCAAATATCGGAAACAACTGCCAGAAAAGAAAAATTCCCCAGAAGAGCAGGCCGATCCAGCCGGGTCGGCCCTCGGAAAGACACGCATACGCCCCGGCAAAAAAAGCGAAACACAGGCCCAGTACAACAATGCCGCTTAAGATTCCGCCGAGGACCACGCCAAGCACGTGCAAGCGATGGCTCTCCTTGCGCAGGCTGTTGCGAAGAATGCGCCAGCGCAGACCGGCCACCGCGCGAATCTGTGGGAGAATCCCAATCGAAGGGCCTACATCAGCCATGAGAGTTCTTCCAGGTGCGGCCGTTCCGTGCCGTCCTGCCCCACAATCGAAAGGAAAATCTCCTCGAGCGTTGTCTTGCCGCCCACCTCGCCGGAAATGCCCGCGCGCAATTCTTCCAGCGAACCCTGCGCCACAAGCCTGCCTTTGTGAATGATGGCGACGTGGCTGCAAAGCCTCTCGACGATTTCCAGTACATGGGAAGTCAGGAAAATGGTCGTCCCACGCTCGGTCATCCGGCCGAGCAGGGCCTTCAGAGCGCCCGCCGCGAGAGCGTCCACGCCTTCGAAGGGTTCGTCCAGAAACAAAATTCTTGGCCCATGGATGACCGCGGCTGCCAGTGCCAGTTTCTTCTGCATGCCATGCGAATAATCCGCGATAAGGGTTTTTGGCCGGTCCGCCAGTTGCATGAAGTCGAGCAGCTCATTCGCGCGTCGTTGCGTCGTCGCACGATCCAACCCATACATGCGCCCGACGAACTGCAAATATTCCGAGCCCGTGAGCCGTTCGAGAAGGCCCATGCCTTCGGGTACAACTCCAATCTGGCGTTTCACTTCGACGGGATGCGCGGCGAAGTCCAGCCCAAGAAGCTCCATGCTTCCTGAAGTTGGCGCAAGCAGCCCGGTGAGCATTTTGATGGTGGTGGATTTGCCTGCTCCGTTCGGTCCCAGGAAACCGAAGAACTGCCCCGCAGCTACCTCGAGATCGATCCCGTCAACGGCAGTGAGGTTCCCGAACCTGCGGGACAACTTTTGCGTGCGAATCGCAGTTTCCGGCATCCTGGCTCCTATGGAAGCATGCGGGGATGGAAAACTCTAACATGAGTCGGAGGCAGTTTCGCGAAGGCACCTGAACGCCGAAGCGGGGAGCTCTCAGCTGGATTTCCTGGGATTCGATCCTTGAGTAGTGAGCTGCTGCAATTCTTTGGCTGGAAACGCGGCAAGAACGGCAGGCAGCTCGACGCGGAAAACCGCGCCGCCTTCCTGGCGGTTATAGCATAGAATTTTTCCGCTGTGCTCCTGAACGATTCCGAAGCAGATGCTTAAGCCCAGGCCCGTGCCCTTTCCCACAGGCTTCGTGGTGTAAAAGGGATCGAACACGCGATGCGGTTCTTTGATCCCGGGGCCGGTATCTGAAAATAAGATGACAACGTTGCCGCGATCGCGCATGGTCTTGATCGTCAGAACGCCGCCTTTGTGCGATTCCATGGCGTCTATGGCGTTGCTGATGAGATTGAAAAAAACCTGCATGAGCTGGTTGTCGTCGCCTCGCACTCCGGGGAGCACGGATTCGAGCTGCTGTTCGATCCGGGTGGTGGAAGAGCGGAGATCCAGTGCGCGAAGCTGGACGGCATTGTTCACTACCGTGTTGATATCGAGCAGCGTGCGCTCAGAGGGTACCTGGCGGGCGAAGCTGAGCAAATTCACAACGAGCGTTTTCGTTCGTCGGGCCTGTTCACGGATTTTTGAAGCGGTGGAACGCGCCTTGTCCGGCAGGGTTTCATCATCAGCCAGCAGGTCCGAAAAACCGAGAATGGCAGCCAGCGGATTATTGATTTCATGGGCTGCGCCGGCAGCCAACTGGCCGAGCGAGACAAGTTTTTCTGTTTGCACAAGCTGCGCCTGAAGCCGCTTCAGATTTTCCAGCGCCTGTTCCGATTGCACCAATAGCCGGGCTCTGTCCGCGTCGGCGAAATAGCTGCGCACGAAAATCAATCCCGCCAACGGTAGGGCCGCCACCATCGTGGTCGCCAGCCGGAAATCACGGACATTAGGCTCGCCTTGATCAAAATGCAGGCTGTAGAGCGCAAGGAGCGGCAACGAAATCACCGCCACCATGGCCAGACGGCTCGACCAGCCGTGAACGTTCAGGTCGGAGTTGTCGCTCGAGCCTGACGTTTCCTCCAGCGAAGCGGCGTCAAGCTGGTGGCGATTCAAATAAGCAATCAAGCCGGCGAGCGCGAACCACAAGAACGAAGAGATAAGCGGAAGGTCGTACAAACTGCCTGTGTAGTAGTCGCCAGTGTCGGTTCCTACATCGATCACCAGAGCGCTAAGCATATAGAGCGCGGAAGCGCCCACAAGATGGATATATACGGTCTTCCACGCGCTCTTGCTGCGCAGCCAGAGAACGGTAAACCCAATGACGATGACATTGTTTTGAATTATCGCGAGGAGGTTGAAACTATGATTGTATTGCGAAACCGTGGGTGTCGCGTAAATCCACGGCAAAACGAAAAAAACGTAAACATAGGTCCACCAGGTCAACAACAGGCTGAAATCGAGATATCCGAGGCGCGCATGCACCTCGCCGCGCTTCTGGTGTGGTAGGAGCGTAAGCGCAGCTATAATCGGGATGCCGCGCAGAAAGAATAAAATATCGCCCGGATACATTGCGGGTAGCGGCTTATGAAGATAAATCTCGTAATAACTCCATTGAAACTGTCCGATCATCCAAAGCGTGCAGCTTAGGGCGAGCAGCATCCAAAAAATATTGCGCCGCCAGTGGGGAGTGCCAGCGTTCAGGAGCAGCCCGGCATTGGCAATCAACGGCAGGATGCACTGTACCAAATCTCCGAACACTACCAGCCCCTGTGACCCGCGAGGGTGTGACAAGGACACAGCAGCGTAAAGGGCCAGGACGAAAAGACATATTCCTAAGCCCCAGGTGATCGCGCGGGAGAGTCTCATACACTCGACGATTCCAGTATAGGGTTGCGAAGGGCGCTAGGCGCGTGGAAATTTCTAGGATTGGCCAGACTATAAACTAATTTCTGGCCTGCGGATTTCCGTCGAGAGTTGGTTATGGGCGGCGAAATTATTGAAGTGGACTGCCCGCACTAGAGAATAAACCTGCTGAAGAACGGTAATTTTGCGCACGAACACCCTTTCCCTTCACAGATGAATAGAAGATTTTCTCGAAGCTCTAAAATAGTAACAAGGCGACAAAACTAACGCTATCGATGGTTTGAAACGGCAATCCTTCCCTTAGCGGATTATGGAAGAGTTGTCCGTCAACGGCTCGCAATCCCAAGGTCCCGATGGTCCCTTGCGAACAAGGTCGGGCGATGCGCCTAGCGCTTTCTGGCGGTGACCAGAGAGTAGTAACAGTGGGTAGGGGTCACGCGAATGTCCTCAAACCCAGACTCGCCCAAGATCTCCCTCAACTCGTTCGCCGAATATTGCTTACCTTGCGTATACACCATCATCGTCATGGAAAAAGATGTGGCTGCCAGCGGTCTGTCCTTCGTTTCATCGAGCAACATCTCATTGACAAAGATCCGTCCGCCTGACGGCAACGCCTCAAAGGCGCGGCGGCTCAGAAAGAGACAGCGGTCGCGATCCCAATCATGGAAGACGTTGCTGAAGAAGACTCCGTCATACTCCCTTGGCCACCGGTCCTTGAACATATCCAATTCCACGGTGTTGATGCGATCTTGGAGGCCATGTTCGGCAATGTAGCGCTGTGCCACTTTGCTGACAGCGGGCAGTTCCATGATTGTAAACGTCGTCCCCGGCCACCGTTGAGCCACAACGATGCAAAAACAACCGGAACCCCCTCCGACGTCCAAGACGCGTTTGATGCCGTGAAAATCGCCATTCAAGGCGACTCCCATCGCCAGTGGAAGCGATTGGCAGTGCATTGCATGTGTAAACCCTTCTGCCAGGGCCGAGTCCATTTCATGGGTTTCCCACATTTCGCCGCCACCGTAGGCCGAAGCTCTTTCCTTTTTCAGTGCCTCCAAGATCGTCGCAGATGTGAGCGGCACGTTCCCGAACAACTTGATGATGCTGCCGCGGTAATACGGGCTGCCAGGCAGCAGGTACGTTCGAGATACACCAGAGAGACTGAAGTGCCCGTGAGATTGGGTCAGGAAACCCAATGAAGTCAGAACACCAAGGAGCGCCTCGGTCGCTCGAGGTCCTAGCGAGAGGGCCTGCCCAACCTGTGCCGCCGTCATGGGGTTGGTATCCAAAAGAGGGAATAATCCGAGTTCGTCCGCAGCAGCGAGCGTCGGAAAATGATAGAAGGATCTCTCGACATCCCAAATCAGACGGTCATCACAGGTCGGTGGGCTAAGTTGGAGCAGGTTCGGTGCTGCCATTGTTTCCTCTTCTTTGTCTGGTCGCCCCAATGCAGGTCTAGTCTCTGCGATCGCACTGCGATGTGGCCAACATTCGACCAAAACGACAGACAGTATCGGCTGTCAAACTCAGTTAGACCGACCTGGACAAAACCGTCCGGGCCCGCCTAATGCGAAACCAAAGACGGTCAATGACAGCCGGCCGCAGTAACACTACAAGAAACCTCGGGCACCAGAAACGAAAAATACTTTAAGCAGAGTGGCTGGTCAACCCGCAACTCACCGGCTGTCAGCGGCTTTAGTGTTGATGGAAGCGTTCAATTCTCCGATAGTCGGCACTCGCACCTAATCGTCGGGTCCGATTTTGTGAGCGTACTAGAACGTTCTGGCCCTGCATTCCGCCCATGGTTCGCGCAGATTGGCGAGCCTGGAGGAAACACATGAGTGGGCGGCCGCTACAAAAAGCGCCGAGTTTGTCTTCGCGACCTAACTTCTGGGGAACGACTTTCGTCTAGGTACGTATACATAGCACTAGGAGGAGTAATCCGCTTCCCGCGCACGGTGGCCAAGCAGAAAAGCGAGTACTACAAGCGCGGGAATGTGGCGAGACAACCTCGCCGCTACGACGGGCCCGCCCACCCTCTGAAAACGAGCCTGGGGCACTCCAGGCCGCCGGACAAAGCGAGTGGAGAGCAGCTGCCGCCCCTTTCGGGGCGGTTATGTGACCCTGAAACTCGATCTCGACGCCTATTGATTCCACAAGACTTAACGTCGAGTTTCTGAGGAGTCTCAGGTTGCCCGGGAAGCAGGCATGAGATGGCTTCGCTTTGGACGGATTTGCGGTTTACGGTGCGGGAGCTGCGGAAGCGGCCGGGGTTCACGCTGACGGCAGTGCTCTCTCTGGCGCTGGGCATTGGCGCGACAAGCGCTGTGTTCAGCGTGATCTACGCTGTGCTCATCGACCCCTTCCCCTACCCCGGCTCGGACCGCATCATGGAGATTCGGCTGGTGGACAGGGAAGGCCACGACCGCTTCGCCGGGCCGACGGGTCCGCAAGCGGGCGTGCTGCGCCAGGCCCGGTCCACCGAAGACGTCGTCCTGATGGATTGGTGGAACCTGACCACCACGGACGGCGACCTCCCCGAAGACGTCCAAGCCATGTATATCGACCCGAACGCGCCGAATCACTGGGGCATCCGTGCGCAGATGGGCCGCTGGCTGATTCCTTCCGACGCGCCGCCGGGGCAAACGCCGCAGCCGGTGGTGGTGCTGACCTACGCGTTTTGGCAGCGCTACTACATGGGCGATCCCAACGTGATTGGGCGGACCATCCGGCTTGTACACAAGCCGTACCAGGTGGTTGGAGTGATGCCGCCGCGGTTCAAGTGGGGCAACCCGGATATTTACGTGCCGCTGAAGGTCACGCAGGACCCGAACATTCGCTACGCGGCGTCCATCAAGCTCCGAGCCGGCGTAAACCCCGAGCAGGCCAGCGCAGAGCTGCAGCCGATTATCGAGGAGTTCGCGAAGGCAGCGCCGGCGAATTATCCGGACAAGTTCAAGGTGAAGCTGCGCAGCATCGTGGAGGTGTATGCGCGTCCACTGGGGCCGACGCTGTGCTTGCTGCTAGGCGCGGTGGCTTCGCTGCTGCTGATTGGCTGCGCGAATGTGTCGATTTTGCTGCTGGCGCGCGGTACGGAGCGTCAGCACGAATTGGCAGTACGCGCGGCCATCGGAGCGGGCCGGATGCGGATGATCCGGCAACTGCTGACGGAGTCGCTGGGGATCGCCACAACGGGCGCGCTGCTGGGCGTGCTGCTGGCGTGGCGCGGGCTTTCGTTGCTGGTGGCGACGCTGCCGGAAAATTCGTTTCCAGCGGAGTCGGTGATCAGGATGAATGTGCCGGTGCTGCTCTTTAGCGTGGCGCTGGCGTTTGTGACTTCGATTGTGTTTGGGTTGTGGCCGGCGCTGCAGCTTTCCCGGCCGGAAATTGCGCGGCTGATGCAGAGCAGTTCGCGGCGGGTGGCGGGCAGCGTGGGCGCGCGGCGGAGTCATGGCGCGCTGGTGGCGGCGCAAGTGGCGTTAACGCTGCTGATGCTGACCGCGGCAGGCGCGGCGGGGAAGGGCTTCCTCAAGCTGGTGAATACGGATTTAGGCTACGACCCGCACAATGCCATGTCTGTGCCGATTCCGATCCACGAAAACACACACGTCGAGTGGAAAGATCGCGAGGAATATTTTGAGCAGATCCGCGCGCGGATTGCGGCAATGCCGCAGGTGGTTGCGGCTGGCATTTCGACGAATGCGACGCCGCCCTCGAATGGGTGGCGACAGAACGTCGAGATTTTGGGCAGCACCTCGGCGGAAAACCCGGAAGTGCGCGTGAACTTTGTCAGCCCGGAGTATTTTCCGCTGCTGAAGATTCCGCTGACGCAGGGACGCATCTGGGACCACACGGAAAATATGCGCGGCGCCGCGCTGATGGTAATCAACCAGACGATGGCGCGCCAGTTGTGGCCGAACGGTGACGCGATTGGGCATCAGGTCAAGATTCCGTCGCTCAAGGATCAGCCGCCGTATCAGCGCGCGGCCGCTGGAGCGGACGGGTGGTTCCAAATTATCGGCGTCGCGGCGGATGTGCGCGACGACGGGCTGCGCAATCCCATCAAGCCGCAGGTGTATGTGCCGTACCCGGCGCAGATGTGGATGTTCACACAGATTCTCGTGCGCACGCGGGTGGCGCCGCTTTCGATTTTGCGGGACATTCGCGCGGAGATCGTGAAGATCGATCCGGAGCAGCAAGTGATGCTCGTCCGGGATTTGAAGACATGGATCAAGGGGATGCAGGAGTACGCGCAGCAGCGGCTGGTGGCGGCGCTGTTTGGGATTTTCTCGGTGCTGGCGCTGGCGCTTGCGGCGGTGGGGCTGTACAGCGTGGTGTCCTATGGAGTGGCGACGCGGACGAATGAATTTGGGATTCGCATGGCGCTGGGCGCGGAGGCCGGCGACGTGATCCGCATTGTGCTGTCGTCTACGGCGATTCAGGTGAGCAGCGGAGTTGCGGCGGGGATTGCGCTGAGCGTTGCGTTCAATAAGCTGGCGACAAAATGGGTGACGGAAAGCTCGCGCGATCCAATGATTCTTGGCGGGGTGACGCTGCTGCTGGTTGTTGCCGCGGCGCTGGCGTGCCTGGTGCCAGCGCGGCGGGCGGCTTCGGTGGATCCCATGGAAGCCCTGCGCTGCGAGTAGCGGGCGGAAAAAGTAGGTTCACCACTGAGAGCGAAGAGAAGAATGCCAAGACAAGCTCGCCGCGTCCATTCCCGAACGATCTCGCGCCCCGCACGGAAGACTTTAAGCGTCTTCAGGCCAGAGGTTTCGCGGAGTGGGGGCTCTCCAGATTCATCACTCGCCTGACGGTCACAGACAGCCTGAAAGGGTTTGGTAAAGGCCTCGGCTCTGCGGCTTCAGAAGCAGGCTATGCCTGGTGCGCCGGCATCTGACACGCCCTGGACTGTCGAGGTTCGACAGGACTTAGATCGTCGGCAACCCTTCCTTTTATCTGATTACGGAAGAGTTGCCGTCATCCGGTCACGGCGACGTGTCAAGAGTTATTACGAAGCTAAGGCGGCTTGAAGCATTGCCCTGGCGTATCCCACATTGAAGGCCAGCGCAGCGTAGCCGCCGCCACCGGGGTAGTAGGGCTTGAAGTCCGGGCGCTCGCGGTCATAGTCGATGGCGCGAGGATGCTCGGGGTAAACGAGCCGCGAATATTTTTGACGCACTAATTCTTTCATCATCAAAAACATGTCGTTCACGCCTTCGTCGATGAAGACTTCGGTGTATTTTTCGTTAGGCCGCTCGACGCAAACGTTGCGGTAGTGCACGTGATTGATGACGTCCCTGCTTCCAAAATAGCGGCAAACGTCCACGGGGTCGTGGCCCATCTCGCGGGTCACGCCGCAGTCGAAGGTAATGCCGTTGCATTTGCTCGGGACAATGTTGATTAGGCGCTTCCAACCTTCAACGCCTCCCATAATCTGCTGCGATCCGCGACTCAATGGCGCCGGTGGATCGTTGGGGTGGAGAGCCAAACGCACTCCGGCCTGTTCGGCGACGGGAACCACCGCCTGGAGAAAGTAGGTGATGTTGCTCCACATTTCTTCGAGGTTGTGCGCGCCTTCTTCGGGGAGAGGAAGGAGGTTTTTCACTCGATCGTAATCGAAAGACGTAAGACCGGAACCACCCCTTCCGATTTCGGCATAGTAGCCTTCGACCAGGCGGTGGGCATAAAAATTGTATTCGATAACGGGCAGTCCGACTTTTCCAGCGACGCGAATGGATTCGCGAACCTTATCAATCTCCTCGTCGCGTCCGGGTCTGCCATAGAGCGTTTTGGGGAAACCCGCGATCATCATATTGCCCAGAGTGAGCCCCCCCGCCTTGAGCCTGTCCATAAACGCGCGCAGGTCGTCTTCTTGCCAAGGAATGGGAGGACCACCCGTTAGAACGTCATTGACGCCAAGTTGCTTGACGCGGCGGATCGCCGAGTCGTCTACGCTTGCCGCGAAAGCTTGTGAGCTGGCCCTGAAAATCTCGATGGCAATTTTGGGAACGCCAGCAGTGCTGGCGATGTCCCGCGCGCCTATGGCGAAGCTCACACCTGAATTGCCGCGGATCGAGGCCGACAAGGCTGTGGCACCCACCGCTTGAAGCATCTTCCTGCGAGAAAAGTCGGATTTAGTCAATTGGACCTCCTTCCGCTTCATGAATGCTCCCGAAGCAAACACCCAGTTCCTCTGAAAGTTCCCTTTGGAGCCGACAAAACTGACCGCATCCGCGACATCTTAATAAGCCTTCTCAACAGACGCTAGCCCGCTGACAGCGAAGGAGTTTAGATCTATGATTAGCGACCGATATGTTCCCGAGGTTGGGCTGCAACCTACATTCCGCAGTAGAAGGCGGCAGATTTCCTGGCATTGGGTCTACGTATAGGCAGCCGTCGATATCGCGAGAAGGCTCAAGATCTGTTTTTGAATGGGAGTGAGAGGGTCGGAGAAGGTCTGCACGAGTTCGCCCTTCTGGGAGAGCAGAAGATGGCGGGCGCAAGAGCTGAAGACACGGACGATTTGCTGGATGGTGGGCGAGGGCGAGGGCCTTTCCTCAGGGAGGATTTCAATGTGCGCTAGGCCCTGTGCACGCATGGCGTTGCGCAGTTGCCGCTCCAGCAGGGCAGAGACGAGTTGGGCCAAAAAATAGACGAACATCAGGGCCTCAATGCGCTCGTTCTTTTTCAGGAAGATGGGGGCGACCTGTAGGACGGATTTCAGCAGGGCATGGCGCTTTTCCAGTTGGGGTTGATACTTGTAGGCGCGGAGTACGGCCAAGGCATTCAGGCTCGTATTGGTAGCCAGCGGGAAAATCCCGTCCATGTGCTCGGATTTCGAGATGGCCTCCTCATCGCGCGAGTAGTGGATGTGCGGCACCTGGCGCACCATTCTGCGATACAACGTGTTGGCCGAAGAACGACCGCGCTTGATTTGACGGAATTGCTCGACCGACTCCCAAGTGACTTCGACGCGCACCCAAGGTTTCACCGCAAAGTGCTCCAGGATCTCCTCCACCTTCCGGCGCACGGCTTTGTCGGTCTTGGGCCTTTTCTTGCGGGCTGGGTCGGCCAGGCCCCCTAACTGCCCCAGGGCCGCGGCGATCTTTTCCTCCCGTTCCTGTCGGTCCCGGCGAGCTTTTTCGCTCGATCGGAACCAGTACACCCGGAAGCCTTCGCGCATCTGATACAGCCCCGTGGCCGCTTCGTACAAATCGATGCGCCTATGCTTCCGGCTGGATCGCTTGGCCCACACTTTCTCCCAGCGAACGAAGGAGGCTTCGACCTTGCTTTGGAACTCGTCGACCTCGCCTCGCGTGCGTGGCACAACGGTGATAAACCGGCCCTGACTCCGATCGATGTTGAGCAGCGTCTCGCTGACGCAGAGTTTCGAGTCGGCTACGTACAAGAAATCGGAACAGCCCAGGAGCCCACGCAGCATCTGCCAATTTTGCCAGTGCAGGGTGTCATCGGTGCGGTTGCCATCGTGCGCTTTAAAGAGCAAGGGGATGGCGCCATCCTGCGTCACGGAAAGCTCGTACACCAGCTGGAGGAGGTCCGGACGGTGATCCTTGCTGTAGCCCCGGCGGAGCTGCACCGCTCTCCGCTGCTGTCCCGTGTAGGCCCCGCTGAGCTTGACCGAAGTTGTGTCCTGGTGGATCTGGCTTACATCCAGCTGATACGCTTGGACCGAAGCGAGCACCACGCGGGTCAGCAGGCTGGCGCGATCGACCTCGAAGAGACAGTCCAGAGCCCGGGCCAGCACATCGTCACTGTAGTTTCCGCCGTACACCAGGGCCGGATCATAGGGAGCCGCCCACTCACGGATGGCATAGAGCGCATTGCGTTCGAGCACGATATTTTTAAGTAGCAGAAGGAGGGCCCGGGCGTAGGGGGCGCGTCGGGTGGCCTCGGTGATATGCTCAGGGAGGCCGATGCGTTCGATGAATCGATCGAGGATGGGAAGGGGACCCAGGACTTGGCGAACCAGACGAAAGGGCTCCTCTTGCATGGAGCTCTATCCTAATGTATATTGGTATTAGGATGTCAAGAACAAAAGCAACCCCGAAGATAAAAATCACCATCGTGGCGGAGGGCCCGATTCTGCCGGGCTCGGTGTCCACGGCCAGGAGTCAATGCGGCAAGCCCAACTGCGCCTGCAAGGCCAGCCCGCCCAAGCTCCACGGCACCTATTATCGATGGACGGGGTTCGTGGAGGGAAAACGAACGACCAAGACCATCAGTAAAGGGACGGCCGAAGAATGCGAGCGCCGGATCAAAAACTATCGAGCCCTGCAGAGCAAACTCGATCGCCTCGTGGAATCCGCGCTGGCAGAGGCACCCTGGAAGGAGTCATGAGTATGCTATCTTGCTGAAATCAGGCTGGATCTCACCGGAAAACTTGCCCGCCTCAACTGCGGAATGTAGGCTGCAAAGGCAAGCAGCTTTGATCACCCGATGATCTGCGAGACGCATAATTCGGCTCTCCTCCGCTCCGGCTATTGAACCGATTGTCCGGCCGGCCCAGCGGCTCAATTCGCCCTGCCGCAAACTCGCGGATCGTTCGCCTGCAGAGAAAGGACTCTCGCACATGTGCACGCGTTCGTCTCTCAATTTCATTGCGGCTATACTCCTGCTCGGATTCCATGCTCGCGCAACCGCAGCGCAACAGCTCCAGATTCAGGACGAAGTGGATGCAAAGGGGCGCCACTTTGTTCATCGCAGCGGTCGTGAACTCTTCCATGGTGGCCGCCCTTTCCGCGTCGCTGGGTCCAACAACTACTATCCCATGTACGTGTCCCAGTTTATGGTCGACGCCCTTCTGAATAAGGCCGCGGCCAGCAGCTTCAACGTCTTCCGATTCTGGGGTTTCCTCGATATCGGCAATCAGGATGGCTCCAATTCCGTCGACGGCACCGGAAAACACAACGGCGTCTATTTTCATTTCTGGAATGGCACAGCTCCCGACTTTAACGATGGCCCCACTGGCCTTCAGCATCTCGACTACGTCATTTCTAAAGCGGGCCAGTTAGATTTGAAGGTGATCATTCCCTTCGTCAACAACTGGAAAGACTTTGGCGGTATGGATCAATATGTGCGCTGGAAGGGAGGCCAGTTCCATGATGACTTCTACACTGACTTGACCATTCGTCAGTGGTACAAGGACTGGATCTTCCACGTGCTCAATCACACCAACTTCTACACCGGCATCAAATACAAAGATGACGCCGCCATCATGGTTTGGGAATTGGCCAACGAGCCGCGCTGCGGCGGTTCCGGAGTTTATCCGCGTTCAGCCGGCTGTAACACTAAGACCTTGCTTGCTTGGGCCGACGATGTCAGTAAGTTCATCAAAACGATGGACACAAAACACTTGGTCGCCAGCGGCGATGAAGGCTTCTTCTGCAACGATCCGGCCTCTTCCGATTTCACCGTAAATTGCAGCCAGGGTGTGGACGCGATAGCTCTCGCGAATCTCGACGCCATGGATACCGTGTCATTTCATCTGTACCCCGATTTCTGGAAGGGGTTCCTCTCGATTCCGGAACGCGCGGCTTTCGGCAGGCAATGGATCGAACAGCACATTCGCGCCGCCCGGCAGATCCGTGAGCGGGCAATCCTCGGCGAATTTGGCTGGCTGGATCAAGCCACGCGCAATCCAACTTATAAAAGCTGGACCGATGAGATTCTCGAGGAACGTGGCGCGGGAGCGCTGTATTGGCTCTTGTCCGACAAACAGGATAATGGCTCGCTTTATCCCGATTTTGATGGCTTTACCGTCTATTGCCCTGCTCCGGTTTGCATGGCCTTTACGAACTTTGCCAGGCGCGCGCAAGACCTCGAGCCGGTTAGCTCCAATCCCGTCGCCGATGACGACCGGGCCACGACCGCCAACGACACTCCGGTAACTCTGAACGTTACCGCCAATGACATCACCTATCAGAATGTTCCGCTCGACCTCGATTCCGTAGACCTGGATCCGACGACTCCCGGTCAACAAACGCAGTTCACAACACAGTTCGGCACCTATTTGGTGCAGCCCGATGGAAACGTAACCTTCACGCCAGCCTCGCCATGCGTTTCCG
This sequence comes from Acidobacteriota bacterium, assembly GCA_003224085.1. Lineage (GTDB taxonomy): Bacteria > Acidobacteriota > Terriglobia > Acidiferrales > UBA7541 > Acidiferrum. The sequence goes on from QHYK01000051.1 coordinate 51,149, forward strand.
GCACGATCGCCACAACGTATATAGATATGGACATGAAAGGCCGCATCTCCAACCCGGCAAATATCATCGTCACCGTTCAGGGCATCCCGGGCGAGCTTTACAATTTCGAAGATGGCACGGACACCTGGACGGCCGCCAGTTTCAATCCCAACGCGGGCACAACGTCGCAAAGCGCCTTGTTCGCTACCCACTGCACTCACAGCTTGCAGATCACCGCGACCGCAAACGGCGGCTGGTTTGGTCCCGACCTCTCTACGCCTCCGCTTCCCGTTCCTCTGGCCAACGTTCATCAAATTCTGTTGGATGTCACGACCACCACGACCGGAACATCGCAATCGGTCGCCGTTCAAGTGGGTAGCGATTTCCACTGGTGCCAAACCAATTTCGGCCTCATCAATCCCAACACCAGCACAACCGTAACGGTTGATCTGATGGCGCTGTTCCAGTCCACCTCGGCTTGCCTTGGTTCCCTGCCGAAGGACCTCAGCGCTTTGCGAGCTTTATGGGTGTTCTTCAATACGGGTGGCAGCGGTATGCCCAGCGCCGAATTTTACGTGGACAACGTCCGGACACAGTAAGCCCCTTCTCGAATGCAAAACTGCGGACAAACGAAGAGAAATGTTTCCGGACCCTGCCGTATTTTTGTAGAGGACGATCTGGAAGAAATCGGGCTTGCACAAACCTCCGCGCGACGCTCGAGAGCTGTGCCGCTCGTTGGTCGTTGCGGGCAGCGTCAATTAGGTAAGCTCATTTGGGTGCAACAACGCCCACGACACGGTCCACCGCATTGCGCCGGTCTTCAGCGATCACGTGCGAATACATCACGAGCTTGACACGCGGATCACCGTGCGTGCGATTGCTCCGCACAACATTGGGCATGGCCCCGGTATGCAAGTAGGGCATAAGTTTTTGGCAGAACCTCCTCGCTTGATAAAAATTGTATTTGCCAGAGTTTCAGCCACCGATGCGCTGGTATAAATGGTAAGGCTCGTCGGCGATGCGAGCGAAGGGACGAAATGTCAACTTTCCAGCATCGGCCGTCACGACGAAATCATCCGAGTCGGCCGCCAAAGGACTGGCAGCTAAGAATTGCGCTCGCGTCAAGCGGGCCGGCAACTCACCCGTGCCGAAGAGGGAGAGCGGTCCGTGCATCAGGGCTACCAGATCTGCGTTCTGCGCATCGACCGCTTCGAGGCGCCACGGCATACCAATCTCAAACTCCAGGTGATCACCGTTTTTCCAGGTTCGTGTGACCGCGAAGAATTTTCCAGGCGTCGGGTCGCCCTCCGCGCGCTTGCCGTTGACTGAGATGCGCGTCTTGGCATCGGCCCAAGCCGGCACTCGAAGATAAACGGTAAAGGTTTCGGGCCGAGGGAGTTGAAAACGAAGCTCCGCCGTATTCAGTCTCGGATATTGCGTGGTCTGCGTCAGACTGCAGTGGCTGCCGTTTTGGGTCCAGGTTAGTTTCGACGGGAGAAACAAATTGACGTAGATTCCATCCTTGCCCTGGTAGTAAGAGCTGATTCCGTAGTCCGCTGCTAGCTGCGGGAACGTGCCCGAACAGCAGGGCCATTTGTCCTTGTAATAGACCTTCTTTGCCGCGTCCAAGTTGTAATCCGAATAGTAAAAACTGGTGCCGTCCGGAAGGATTGGCTTTGCGCCGGCAATGGTATTGTAGAGCACGCGCTCCAGGCTGTCGCCATAGCGAGAGTCCTCCGTCACGCGCAGCAAGTAACGCGTGATTTTGAAATGTCCGTAGGCGCCGCAAGGAGTTTCAAAGCTTGCATGCGTGGTGCCCAGGCTGGCGGCCAAGTGTCCCTTGCCCGGTTCCACAAATGCTTCGTTGGGGCCCCACCCTCCCGTCGCGTAGCTTTGTTCCTGCACCATGCGAAGGCCATTGGCCGCGGCGCGCAGATACTTTTCGTCGCCGAGCATGAGATAGGCCTGCATCGCAGAGCTAAGCGTGTTGACGTGGCTATAAGCATGTTTGCCGGGTAGCGCATTCCTGTTTTCTGCCAGCGCGTCGTAGTATTCGTGGTAGATGAAGCGTTTTCCGAGATCGAAGTAACGCTTGTCGCCACTGCGCTGATAGGCCAGAAAGAAGTTCTCAGGAAGCGTGTAAGTTTCGTCCCAGGTATAGGAGATATCCTGGTGTGGCCGCGCCTCCTGTTCCGCGCGACTCAAAGCTTTCTCGGGGAGATGCGGCAGCACCGCCTCCGTTGCCCGCCTGAGCACTTCCAGAGCGATTGGATCCTTGGCGAATTCATGCGCATCGATCAAGCCACAGCAGGTTTTGTCAAACGTATAGCCCGGCAGCCGGTAATCAACGTAGAACTTTCCGCTGGGTTCCACCGTCTCAGCGAACCCGCGCACCAAGCGATGAACTTTCGCCTGCGTTGGCTTTGAGCCCGTAACGGCGTAAGCGCGCGCCAACCCCGACAAATACTGGCCAAAGCTGTGGCCGGGAATGAATCCGTGAAAATTGTTCTCGGGGTTGAAATCGTCAGCATTGTCGTACCAGCCGCCGAGATCCGGCCCCGGGGCAGGCATTCCTTGGCGCTGGCGAAATGGCTTGAGAAGGCCATCCTCATCGAGATGGAGAAACACTTGATGATTTTGCTCAAACTGAGTGCGGAAATGACGGTCAAGAAGCTGTACGCTGGAATAGGGAAAAGTGGAAAGCGGAGGCGAAATCGCAGCGATAGCGCTCTTCGCCCCAATGGGCACCGAGCGGGTGATCCACGCGCCCGCCGCCGAAATCATGGCGGTCTTTGCAAACTGACGCCTGGTTGTACGTCTCATTATCCTCGCTCCTTTCGGGCTTTGAAAGCGCTTGCAAGATAATCTATAACTCCAAAGAAGTTGCGGAGCAAGCTGTAATCATCTTTCAGGATGCAGTATTCTCCGCAGAACAGAGCTTATGCGGATGCGGACAAAATTTATCGGTGCGATCCTTCTTTGCGTTTCTTCAGCTTTCGGGCAGGAACAGAAGGAAAATCCACTCGACGCCATCCGAGCGGCACTAGCGAACAGAGATTTCGACCACGCGGTCGAGCTCACTCGTGCGGCACTTCGCACGTCGCCGAATAACGCACGACTCTGGACGTTTCAAGGCCTCGCTTTTGCAGGAGAGGGTGACAATTCCAACGCGCTAGTCTCGTTCAAGAATGCGCTGAAGATAGATCCCAACAATGTGGGAGCGCTGGCGGGCGCAGCCCAGAGCGCTTACGCAACAAACAAAAGCGCCGAGGCAGTGCCGCTGTTGAATCGCCTGCTGCGATGGCGGCCGGACGAACCTACGGCGCACGCGATGCTGGCCGTCTTGGAATACCGCGAAGGTAACTGCGCCGGTGCGACCACGCATTTTGAAAAGGCTGGAGAAGTGATTCGTTCACAAATGGATGGCCTCAATGCCTTTGGCATGTGTCTGGTCAAGCTAAAGAAGCTCGATCAGGCGGAGTCGGTGTTTGGTCAAGCGCTCACGCTTCGCCCCGAAGACCGCCGCGAGCGACACCTCTTAGCTTCTTTGGAAATCATGACGCGAAAGCCCCAACAAGCTCTGGCCACACTGAAGCCGCTCCTCGATGACGCCGATCCCTCTGCCGATACGCTGCAACTCGCCTCCGCTGCATATGAAGATTTGGGGGACACTCCGAAAGCGGTCGAAACGCTGCGTCAAGCCCTCCTTCGAGATCCTCTAAACGTGAGCTTGTACTTGGACTTTGCAAATATTTCGTTTTCCCATGAATCGTTTCAGGTCGGTATCGACGTGATCAACGAGGGGTTGAGGCTACGGCCGAAATCAGCGGACCTCTACCTGGCGCGTGGTGTCCTGTACGTGCAACTGGCGCAGTACGACAAGGCAGAAGCGGATTTCGAGAAGGCGCAGGAGCTGGACCCGGCGCAATCTCTCGGCGCCGCGGCGCAAGGGCTAGCAGCAGTGCAGGAGAACGATCTCGACCATGCTCTTGCTACCGTGCAGTCAAAGCTAAAGCAGAATCCGAACGATCCCATGTTGCTGTATCTTCAGGCGGACGTGCTGACGCAGAAAGGCGCGGATTCAGGAACGCCGGAATTTCAGCTAGCGTTGCAGTCCGCGGAGAGAGCCATAAAGTTGCGACCAACACTCGCAGCAGGTCGGGAAGTACTGGCCAAACTCTATATGCAGACGGGACAATACAAAGAAGCGGCAGACCAATGCCGAAAAGCGCTTGCCAGCGATCCGAAGGACCAAACCGCTTTGTACCGTTTGATTCAAACACTCCGCAAGATGGGAGACAAGGACGAGATCCCGGCTTTGCTGAAGCGCCTCGCGTCGCTTCGCGAGGAAGCCACAAAAGAAGAGAGAGAAAAGTATCGATATAAGTTGATTGAGGAAGGAGAGCCGGCGAAGCCGTAAAACTCGCAGCGACGGCTAAGTCGTTGTCCGAAACGAACGCCAAGTCTGTCTGCGGGCCCCGTTTCCGACCGTGGCCACGACAGAGTGAAGCACGCAAAAGATATGAAACTTTCCAGCTTGATCCTCCGATGAAGTACACGCGCCGTACGTTTGTCCTTTATGGTATGGGCGCTGCGGCCTGTCTGGGTGCTAGGCGATTGGCCGCTCAAGGAGTTTCAACGCACACCGCGAAGCCGCTCGCCAGACCGGCACCTTCGGGCCGGCCCTTCAACGCCCGTTTTGTCGATGTCGCGGCCGAGGCGGGATTGCAGGATCCCGTGATTTACGGAGGTGTGGAAAGCAAGAAATACATCCTGGAGGCAACAGGATGCGGCTGCGCCTTTATCGACTTCGACAACGACGGATGGATGGACATTTTTTTGCTTTCTGGGACACGCCTTGTGGGCAGTCCGCCAGGGGCAACCAACCGGCTCTACAAGAACAATCGGGACGGAACTTTTTCTGACGTCACCGAGAAAGCGGGGCTGCACGGCGAGGGTTGGGCATGCGGAGTTTGTATCGGGGACTACAACAACGATGGCTTTGACGATATTTTCTGCACCTATTTCGGACAAAACGTTCTCTACCGCAACAACGGCGATGGAACGTTCACGGATGTCACTAAGTCCGCTGGGCTGCGAAACGACCGGCCGAGATGGGGAGCAGGATGCAGTTTTCTGGATTACAACCGCGACGGTCATTTGGACTTGTTCGTTTCCAACTACGTGAGGTTTTCGTTGGAACACGCGCCCGTACCTGGGGACAATAGCAACTGCAATTGGAAAGGAATTCCCGTCGAATGTGGACCGCGTGGGCTGCCGATGGGGAGGCATTCGCTCTACCGAAACAATGGTGATGGAACATTCACCGATGTCAGCCATCAGGCAGGAATTGCAAAAAGCGAAACCTATGGCATGACTGTGGTTGCCGCCGATTTTGACGAAGACGGATGGCCCGACATCTACGTGGCCTCGGACTCTACACCTAGCTTGCTGTTCATGAACAATCATGACGGAACGTTTCGTGAGGAAGGCGTAGTGCGAGGAGTGGCCCTTAGCGACGACGGCATGGAGCAGGCGGGAATGGGCGTCGGTGTCGGCGACTATGATCTGGATGGGCACCTGGATCTTTTCAAGACACACTTCGCGGACGACGCTAATGTTCTTTATCGCAACGACGGGAAGGGATACTTCGATGATATGACGCGATCGTCGCGCGTCGGCGTCGAAACGCGCTACGTATGTTGGGGAGCCGGAATTACCGACCTCGACAACGATGGTTACCCAGACCTGTTCATGGTGACCGGCAACGTCTATCCGGAAGTAGAACGAAAGCTCCCGCAATACGCCAACAAGACACCGCGCGCAGTGTTTCGCAACCTTGGCAACCGCACTTTTGAAGAACTGATCGAGGTGGCGGGCCCGGGAGTGGCGGCGGCGCATTGCAGCCGGGGGTGTGCTTTGGGAGATTTCGACAACGATGGGGACGTAGATATTCTGATCGTCAATCTGAATGAGCCGCCCTCGCTCTTACGCAACGATGTCAGCGGAAAAGGAAACTGGATCAAAGTGAGGCTAGAAGGCGTAAAGTCCAACCGCACTGCGATGGGAGCTCGCGTTCTCGTCCATTATGGAGCCGGAACGCAAGCGCAGGCGGTATTGAGCCAGTCTAGCTTCTATTCCTGTAACGATCCTCGGCTGCACTTTGGCTTGGGAGCTTCCACAGCGGTGGACATTGACGTGTGTTGGCCAAGCGGTTTGCGTGAGACCTTCAAACAGATCCCCGCCAATCAATTGATTACGCTTAAAGAGGGGGTTGGGCGGGTGCCCAATCGCGGTTGGTCGAGGACATAACTCCAAGAAGATCGGGTAAAACCTATTCTATTCAGTTGCATGCATCGGGATGATGCCGTGGGCTGCCCGCCGGCCTGGTTCCTTGGGCTTGTACAGTTTCTACACCAAGTCCGCAACGCCTGCTGACGAGCCGGGTTCAATTTTCCCTCCAGCGTGAATTTTGCTTGACAGAATGAAAATGTTGATGATAAACACGCCAGAAATGCAAGCGTTTGCATAGCAGCCTAGGCGCGCAAATGTTGGAGTACCTGCTTGCCGCAGAATGTTCACCATTCAAACCATGTAAGCGATTGCACCATGCTTGAGCGGCCACCAGTCCTGCAAGTTCCCGTCGAGGTGATAGCTGCGGAGGTGAGGAATGAGCGGATGGTCTGCTTAGAGGATTTGGTCCGCCGGCCAGTAAAGCAGATAACGCTCTTCGACTTGGCAGTCAGGCTCTTCGTGGTCGCGATGTTCCTTGCGGTTTCCGTGAAGGCCCAGTTTACGAGCAACGTCCAAGGGTTTGTGCTCGATCCTAGCGGAGCAGTACTTGTCGGAGCCACGGTTAGCTTGCGCAACTCTGACACGGGCGTTCAGAACGTGATGAAAACGGGTGATAGCGGAAACTACCGCTTCAGCAGCCTCCCCCCTGGCAATTACGTGATTTCCGCTGAGGCAGGCGGCTTTAAGAAAGCCGAAGTGTCATTTACTTTGAGCACCGGCGAAACTCAGGGCATAGATGTTCACTTGGCTGTTGCTACTGCCGCGGCTGCGGTGAAGGTAACCGCGGAGGCAGCGCCTTTGAACGTGGACGAAAGCCGAATTCAGGCGACACTATCGGCGGATACAGTCAGAGATCTCCCCCAACTGAATCGCAATATCTATGACGTTTTGGCGGTTACGCCTGGCGTAGTGGGCACGGGAACGCGAGGGCCGGGCGAAGCAGATGCGGACTGGGACGTCCGACAGCGTTTCTTGCTCTCTGGAACCTACACATTTCCAGGACTGAACAGCGGCGTCGGAAAGGTGGTGACATCCGGCTGGGAGTTGACCAGCATTGCCGCCATCCACACGGGCACGCCTTTCTGGGTTATCTGCTCCGGCGCGCCCAGCTGCGACTACAACAATGACGGGTTGTTCTACGATATTCCCAACCAACCAAGCACTAATTTCACCGGTTCGCATAGCGGCCAGGCATACATAAACGGAATCTTCTCGGCGTCGGATTTCCCAGTGCCCGCCGTCGGCACGGAAGGCAATTTGCGTCGAAACACTTACGGCAATCCCGGACTTGCGCAAGTAGATGCGAGCGTGCTCAAGAACAACCGCGTGCCTTGGCTGGGCGAGCAGGGCAACCTGCAATTCCGCTTCGATTTCCTGAATGTTTTCAACCACGTGAACCTGGGTTCGGTCGATAACAACTTGGTGGACGCCACGTTTGGAAGAGTCACGTCCGCCTTGAGCGCCCGGCAGATTCAACTAGGGCTTCGAATTTCTTTTTAACGCAGGCTGGCTTTTAGATTCTTGTTTTCCAGGGTGGGTCGCACGTAGCTGGACTGAGGGAGGAAACACATGCGAATAGAGTCTCGCATTTCATGCTGCGTTCGGCTCTTGCTTGTCATGCTGCTTGTTGCTGTTTCTGCTCGAGCTCAGTTTACGGGAAACATCCAAGGCACGGTAGTGGATCCGAGCGGCGCCGCGATTGCGCAAGCAAAGGTGGACCTCGTTAACACCATTACGCAAGTCTCGGCCGCCACCACAACCGACGCCACGGGGAGCTATCGGTTCTTGAGCCTCGCCCCAGGGTCTTACAAAATCACCGTCGAGGCTAAAGGCTTTTCGAAATCGGAAACGACTTTCACGCTCGAAACAAACGAGAATCTGAACCTGCCCATTTCTCTGAAGGTCGGGGCGGCAACAGAATCCATTGTTGTGACGACGGAGCCGCCTCTTCTGAATACTGCCGAGACCCGAAATCAGGAGACACTGGAGGCTCAAGAGCTTTCGACATTCCCACTAGCGGGGAGGAATATGCTCTCCCTTATAAGCGTCGCTCCTGGAGTATCCGGCCTGGGGCTCGCCGGGGGACCGGGTGTGGCGTCGGGCACACCCGGGAGTGGTGTGGACGTCTTCTCCACAGAAACGGCCGCTGATATCAGCGCCAACGGGCAAGGAACTGTTGCGAACATGTGGACTATTGACTCCCTGGACGTCACCAGCAACATTCGGCAGGGTGTTTTGAATCTTGTCCCCAACCCCGACGTGATTCAGGAAGCGAACATTCAGGTCAACACGTTTTCCTCCGAATACGGCCGTGGCAGCGGACTGCAAACCGCGCTTACAACTAAGTCTGGTACGAATTCATTCCACGGCCTAGCCAGTGACTATTTCTTTTACCAGCCGATGTTTGCCAAATATTCGCTGTCCAACTCAGCTCAAACCTTGGCTCCGTTTCATAGCAACAACATTTCCGCAACGATGGGGGGCCCAATCCTTCCACATCACCAATTCTTCTTCTTTTTTGGCGTGGAACCGTTGCGTTCTTCCAATTCGACGGGGAACCAGACCCTAACATTTGCGGATCCGGCCTTTGCGTCGTGGGCGCAAACCAACTATCCGAATACTTTCGGAACGAAGGTTCTAACAACGTATGTGCCTACCCACATCGCGGGGACCACCGTTTTGAAGACCGCCAACGATATCTTCCCTGGCACGTGTGGAACCGCCGCAACGAACAATTTGCCCTGCTCGACTCCGATGATCGATTCAGGGACATTTAATGCCACCAATTTCCGCAATGGAACGCAATATTTCGTCCGGGTGGACAAGTACCTCAAGAATGATCGCATCTACGGTAGTTTCTTTCGCACTCTTCTTGGCTTCGGGGGCCCCGCGGCAATCCCGCAGTTCTCGACCACAAACAACACTTGGGAGCGCGCCTTCCAGGTCAACTGGACGCACACTTTCAGCCCGACTCTTCTAAATGAAGCCATCTTCGCCCAAAATCGCATCGAGGGGAAGCTTGACGAGACCGGCGATTTTACTATTCCAGGAATCGGCGTCACTGGACAGAGCCTCGGATACGGTCTTGGCTTTTCCCAGGGAGATTTTATCCAGCACAACTATCACTGGCGCGATGTTCTGAGCAAGATCCGGGGCGCCCATGTGTTAAAAGTCGGGTACGAAGGATGGTTCGGTGACGACGTGGAGCCCTTCCAAGGGCCGTGGTCTCACCCGGCTTTTAGATTCAACAACCTGTTAGCGTTGGCGCAAGATGCCCCCGCCACGGAGGGCGGAGTTATGTACAACCCCATCACTGGCCAACAGCAACTTTGGGATTGGAACGCCGCCTCCAAGACTTGGGGCCTCTTCGCCGAGGACACGTGGAAAGCGCGACGGAATCTGACCTTGACGCTGGGTTTCCGCTTCGACGATCAGGGAAATCCGTATTCCCGCTCGACATCGACAGTGTTTGGCAATTTCTATCTCGGCACTGGTTCCACGTTCGACCAACGAGTAGCGTCTGGTTTCGCAAAACCCGCACATCATGCCGTCAACCATTCCCCGGAGGCGTACACTCCTCGCATCGCCGCCGCATGGGACGTTAATGGAAAGGGCGCCTGGGTTTTACACGGCGGATTCGGCATGTATTCGAATTGGCTCACTCCCGCTAACATCCAGGAAGAGTTCCGCGGCAATCCGCCCGGTTTGATTCTCCCTACGTTTTTCGCGGCAAATGCACCTGGCAATCGTCCTGTCTTTGTTCAGGGTACCAGCAGCAAACCGCCGTTTGGATTTACATTCCCGGCCCTGGCGGGAACATCCTTGTGTCCTCTAGCTCCCTGTCTGGACTCCGCTGGAGGCATTGTGGGCGCAGGCCTTTCGATCGGAGGGATTGATCCGAACATCGTGTCCCCGGCAGCGTACATTTTCGCAGCGACGCTCGAGCACAAACTGACCGGCCATCTCGTTGCCAGCGCGCTTTACAGCGGGTCTCACGACTCTAACCTCGTTGGCAACGGCAATCTTGGAGGCGTAGTTTCCTATGGTGTCGACATCAACGTCATGCCCGGCGACCTGATTGGAAAGCCGCCCAATTCAGCTCCCACGCGGCTCAATCCCAGTTTTGGTCCAATCGCTTATACGCAAAACGATCGCGTCGGCAACTATAACGGAATCACCTTTGATCTTCGGGCGCGCGTGAGACGTGGTTTCTTCGACGCCTCGTACACGCGCTCTTCTTCCAAAGATGACGCCAGCAGATACCCTACAGCGCTAAATCCTCACCAGTACTACGGGCCTTCGCCCTGGGATGTACCTAACCGCTTTTCGCTCAGCTTCAACTACCAACTCCCAGGCCTGAATGGCGGGGAAGGATTCCTCGGTCACGCTACTGAAAGTTGGGGACTCAGCGGAACCAGCATTTACCAGACCGGGTATCCTTTTACGGTTTTTACTGGCGCTTCGTTTTCAGCGGGCGGTGATTACAATGCCGATGGAGATGACTACGACTTCCCGAACGTGACCAGCTATCAGCAGGCCACCTCGCGCGGGGCATACCTCTCCGGTGCCTTCACCGCAGGGCAGTTCACTACGCCCGCTAGCGGCACTGAGGGCAACGAGAAGACGGGGCAATTCCGTAACCCGGCTTTTGTGCAGACGGACACTACGGTTTACAAGAACACACACATCACGGAGAGACTTAACTTTCAAATGCGGTTCGAGTTCTTCAACTTGTTCAACCATCCTAACTTTCAGAATATCCAGGCCGATTTGAGTGCAGGAAACTTTGGAAAAGTAACCAGCCAGACGTTGCCACGCTGGTGGCAGCTCGGAGGCAAGCTGATTTTTTAAGTCAGCATTTGCCGGGCTTGAGAAAGGTGAGATGAATTCCGCGGATCCCCGCGAGTCCACAGCTCCTCAAGGAGGTTGGTATGACAAAAAGACCTGAGATTTCACGACGCCAATTCGTCGGCTCTGCCATTTCGGCAGCGACAATGGCTGCCCTGCCACTAAGTAACCTGCCGCGGTCAAGAGAAAAAGAACCGCCATCAGGTTCTGCCGCTGTAGGAGCCTCTACAGGTTTTGAATGGAAGGATGAGGGTGTGCTGAACCTGGTCAAATCTCCCCATGCCAAGTTGCGAAACGTACCCATACACGCGGTCACCATCGCCTCTGGCTTTTGGGCAGCGCGCCGCCAGGTAAACGTCGAGAAGAGCATCCCCTCCATGGAAAAGCTGCTCGAATCTAACGGTCGCATGGACAATTTCCTGCGCTTGGCAGGCAAGAGCGACGCGCCTCAGCGTGGGCCGGTATTTTCCGATTCGGATGTTTACAAATGGACGGAAGCGGCAGGCTTCGCGCTTCAATCGGCCGGCCGCCCCGAGTTACGCAATTTGGCGGACAAAATCATCAAGGAGGTTGTCGCTGTCCAGGAGCCAAGCGGGTACCTGAACACGTACTATGTCGGAGACCGCGCCAAAGACCGCATGACACCTGAAGTTCAACGGTGGGGCCACGAGTTGTACAACATCGGCCACATGATCCAGGGCTCCATTGCCTACTACCGTGCCACGGGCGACCGCACTCTGCTGGACGCCGGCATCCGCTTCGTCGACGGCTTCCTCCTTCCGAACTTCGGTCCTGGGCCCGACAAGAAACCGATCTTCTCCGGCCATCCGGAGATGGAGCTCGCACTCATTGAGCTTTACAGAACCACGGGGGACAAACGTCACTTGGAACTGGCCGGGTATATTCTTCAAGGCGATGACCGGATCAAAGTACCCCATCGTGGGTACGTGTACCATTTTTGCGGTATCCCGTTCACGTCACGCACGCACCTGGAGGGACATGCGGTACGCGCCATGTACGCTTGCTGCGGCGCGGCCGACTATTATCTCGAAACTGGCGATGCCACGTACTGGAAAACGCTGAACACTCTCTGGGACGACCTGGTCAATCACCAAATGTACGTGACGGGTGGAGTCGGAGCGCGCAGCGACGGCGAGGCCTTTGGAGACGTGTACGAGCTTCCGAATTTTACAGCCTACGGCGAAAGCTGCGCCGCCATCGGCAACATGATGTGGAATTGGCGCATGCTCGCGGCCACAGGAGATGCGAAATATGCGGACATCATTGAGCGCGCCTTGTACAACGGGATCAATTCAGGCATGTCCCTTGATGGAACGCTTTACTGCTACCGCAATCCGTTGGGCTTCGATCCTTCGGGCGGCGACCGAATCCGCAATCCCTGGTACGACGTGACCTGCTGTCCGCCGAACCTTGAGCGCACGTTTGCCTCGCTTCCGGGATATTTCTACAGCACTTGCGCCGACGGTCTGTATCTGCATCTTTACGACAACTCAGTGCTCGACTGGCACCTGGAGAATGGAACCCCGTTGAAGGTGCAGCAGAAGACGAATTATCCGTGGAAAGACGGCGTGGACATCACTGTGACGCCGGAGACGCCAGTGGAGTTCACGCTTTACTTGCGGATTCCCGGATGGTCGGACCACGCGCAGGTGACGGTCAATGGGAAAGCGGTTTCGGGAGTCACACCGGGGGAATACCTTGCGCTGAGGCGAAAATGGGAGCCGGGCGATGCGATCAGCGTAAAATTCGATCTGACAACGCACACCATTGAAGCGAACCCACGAGTCGTGGACGACTACGGCCGCGTCGCTGTGCAGCGTGGGCCGCTCGTCTATTGCTTGGAACAACTCGACCAGCCGGAAGGAGTTGCACTGGCGGATGTCAGACTCGATGTAAATCAAAAATTCTCATCCCCATTTCAGGAGGAGTTTCGCGATGACCTGCTGGGAGGTATCGTAGCTCTGAAGTGCGCCGGGGCTGTTGACGAAAAGTCCAGTTCGCGTGCCGGGCTGTACTTCCGCTACCGGCCGGAAACTTCCAAGAAGCATGCGACCACCCTGACGTTCATCCCTTACTATGCCTGGGCCAACCGCGCCTCCACACCCATGCAGGTCTGGACGCCGGCTGTAAACGCTTGACGAAACGGCCATGACTTCTTTTACCCGCCGACGTTTTCTGCAGCAAGCCGCCACGGCAGGTGCTGCATGCTCGGCCAACCTCATGTTCGGTGGCTTCTCGTGGGCACAGACACCGGCTTCGGGGGCAAACGCTCCCACCCGTGTCTATCTCGATTTCCGACGAACTTTTCCTCCTCTCGACCGGAACCTCTTCGGGTCCTTCCTTGAGCATCTTGGGCGTGCGATTTACGGTGGCGTTTACGAGCCGGGCTCAAAACTTTCTGACCCGAACGGTTTTCGCAAAGACGTTCTGGACGAAGTGAAACACTTGGCCGTTCCCATCATTCGCTATCCGGGCGGCAACTTCGTTTCCGGCTACCGCTGGCAGGATGGCGTGGGACCCAAGAAAGATCGCCCCCGTGTCCTGGACAAAGCTTGGGATTCCATCGAGACCAATCAATTCGGTACCAACGAATTCATCGCTTGGTGTCGGTTGGTAGGAGCCGCTCCGCTTATGGGCTTAAATCTCGGCACCGGCACTCCCGAGCAAGCCGCGGCTCTGGTTGAATACTGCAACGTCGAAAAAGGGACCCGTTGGAGCGATTTGCGACGCGAGCATGGCATCGCGGAACCGCACCGTGTTCAACACTGGTGCTTGGGCAACGAGATGGACGGCCCTTGGCAAATTGGCCACATGTCCGCCACGGAGTATGGGCTAAAAGCTGCTGATGCAGCACGCCAGATGCGCTATGTAGATCACGGAGTTCAACTCGTCGCTTGCGGATCCAGCGGCCCCTTCATGCCAACCTATTTGGAATGGGACCGAGAAGTGTTGGAACAGTGCTACGACTATGTAGATGGGCTCTCCCTGCACCGTTATTTCGGCAACACCAGAGAGACCAATGGTGACACCGCGAAATACTTAGCCATGAATCTCTCGATGGAGCGCCAAATCGCGGAAACCGCGGCCGTATGCGACTACGTCCAAGGCCGCAAACGCTCAGCCAAAAAACTGTGGCTTTCCTTCGATGAATGGAATGTCTGGTATCGCACGACGAGCGGCGACGCGGTCGACGGCAAGAGGCAGGAAGCTCCTCATTTATTGGAAGAAGTCTACAACCTTGAGGACGCTTTGCTTGTCGGTGGCCTCATCAATTCCTTGCTTCGCAATTCCGACCGCGTCAAGGTCGCTTGTCTCGCCCAGTTGGTGAACGTCATTGCCCCGATTGTGACCAATTCAAACGGATTGCTGCGCCAGACCATTTTCTATCCTTATAGCTGGGCTCTGCAATTCGCTCGCGGCGCCGCTGTCAAACTTCTGGTCGAATCGCCCCAGTATGAAGTCCCCGGGATGGATCACCTGCCCTACGTTGATGTTGCGGCAACCTACAACGCGGAATCGAAGGATTTCTCCGTATTTGTGCTTAATCGCGACCTCTCGAAAGCGAGGGAGGTAGAATTTCTGTGGGAAGGGAGTGCGCCCTCGCGGGTGGTCGAATCACAAATCCTTACGGGAGATGACTTGAAGGCATTCAATAGCTTCGAAGCTCCCCAGCGAGTGACGCCTCGACCATTCGAGAAACCTTCCAGGTCAGGCATGCGAACGCGTTTCGAAGTGCCACCTCGCTCGTACTCGATAATCCAGTGGTCGTCTTGAACCACCCGGTGTTATCAGAAGACGATTTCGTAAGACTGCCTCCTGCCATTTCTTTCAGGTCAGTCAACGCTCTTCGTGCGCTTCACACTCTGTTATTGATTGTTGCATTTTTCCTCTTGGCGGCGGCCCCATGCCAGGGGCAACAAGTTGCTCAGAGCGTGCAGATTCGCGTGTTCGCGGGCCAATCGGAAGGAAGCCTTCCGCCCATCTGGAACTATTTTGGCTACGACGAGCCGAACTATACCTACGCGCCAAATGGACAAAAGCTCCTTCGCGAGTTGGCATCCTTAAGCTCCGAGCCGGTATACATCCGCACGCATAATTTACTGACCTCGGGAGACGGCTCTGCATCGTTGAAATGGGGCTCGACTAATGTGTACACCGAGGACGCGAACGGAAACATCGTTTATGATTGGGCGATTCTGGACCGCATTTTTGACACTTTTCACGCGGCCGGCGTCAAGCCGCTCGTGGAAATCGGCTTCATGCCCAAAGCCCTTTCCACTCACCCCGATCCTTACCGCCATAATTTTCCGCAAGGTTCCATTTACACGGGCTGGGCCTACCCGCCGAAGGACTATCAGAGGTGGTCTGAACTTGTTTTTCAATTCGTTCATCACCTCCGAACCCGCTACGGCGATGCCGAAGTAAAAACCTGGCTTTGGGAAGTATGGAACGAGCCGGACATTGACTACTGGAAGGGCACTGCTGAAGAGTTCTTCAAGCTATACGACATTAGTGTCGACGCCGTTTTACGTGCGCTGCCCGAAGCTCGAATTGGCGGGCCCGACTCAACCGGCCCCGCTTACCCGAAAGCCGCGGAATTTCTTCGCGCTTTTCTTGAGCATTGTGCTCACCAAAAGAACTACGCCACCGGCAAGGTAGGCGCGCGCCTGGATTTCATCAGCTTTCACCCAAAAGGTTCACCAAAGTGGATGGGCGATCACGTACAAATGGGAATCGCGCGCCAGCTTGCCTCCATCGAAGAAGGATTCAAAATCGTTTCGTCTTTCAAGGAATGGCGCAGCACACCCATCATTCTCGGAGAGTCGGATCCAGAGGGATGCGCCGCCTGCTCCGCCCGAAACAATCCTCAAAATTCCTATCGCAACGGTCCGCTGTATGCCACTTACGAGGCGGAGACGTTCTACCACACGCTTGCCCTGACCCGGCTCAATCACGCTAATCTTCCTGGCGCCGTCACTTGGGCGTTTGAATTCGAAGATCAACCCTACTTTGAAGGCTTTCGCACACTGGCCACGAACGGCGCGGACAAGCCGGTCTTAAACGCCTTCCGAATGTTCGGCCTCCTAGCGCCGCACCGCCTGAAATTAACATCATCCTCTGCATTATCTACCGAAGACGTCGTGCGCGACGGAGTCCGTGGTCACGCCGAAATCAACGCAATCGCCACACGGCGAGATCACGACGTCGAAATTTTGGTTTGGAATTATCACGACGACGATCTTCCCGCTCCCTCTTCATCCATCGACTTGACGATCAATGGCTTGCCCTCAACGGTAAGCCACGGGCTCCTTGAGCATTTCCGCATCGATTCCGATCACAGCAATTCCTTCGCGGCCTGGAACCGGATGGGTTCGCCGCAACCTCCTTCTCCTCAACAATCTGAGCAACTCCAGGCTGCCGGGCAACTCCAGCTTCTGGATTCACCAGCATGGATACCCATCGACAATGGCATCGCACACTTAAGTTTTACGCTTCCTCGACAGTCCGTCTCCCTTGTCCGCATACAGTGGCAATGAAATCACTTCGCGCCCTACCGGAATCCGGCCAACTCCCATTTCTGCAGCATATCTAAGGTATCTAAGGCCAGCGTTTTGCTCTCAAACGCTCAATGGCCTTGACAGCGATCGCCTGATCTGCCTTCTTGCGGCGAGCGCCCAAAGATGTAGTCGACCTCATCAGGCGCATTGGGAATATGGTGCAGCGTGCAAACGACAGGGTACTTGGCGTTAATGTTTAGAAGCGTGGATCCTGGAAACTTCAGCACGCCGAGTGTCGCGAACTTCTCCGCGAGCTGTGCACGCAAGGCGTCGGTCGGCGCTACGACGAGCAATCTCGGGCAGAGCAGCGAGACCAGCATTGACAACAGCACTTCCGTTTTGTCAGTTCCGGTGGGCATGACGATCGTCGCCGTGGCGTCGGTGACGGACCAGTGTGCGTGAATCGCGTGCAAAGCTCCCAGTTGCGGATTCCTCAGTCCCACGATTTGTCGTGGGGGATCTTCCTGAACGTATGAGAATGCTCCGATCCATGACTCCAGGCACCCCCGCGATTTGGCGCTCATGGTCGACTTTCCCCTCTTCCACATGCCGGGAGAGGGTGTCTCAGCCAAGTTCCGCTTGAGAGGTCAAGGGACCGGCCGTTGGGGTCGACACTTGTACGCAAAATACGCTGATGGCTATCACCGCAAATCGGGTACGGCTTTCTGGAACTGGATGTCATGTCGCTGCGGGAACGCGTCGGCCTCAGCCGGCAGCAGCGGTTTCGCCTCGTTGGCGTGGGCCTAAGCAATTTTCACGACCCCCCAGGATGCATCTGCGCAGCCCGCTCTTTTCTAGCCGTGGTGGTCAGTTTCCGGTTTGCCGTAATCCGGACTGGCATCCTCGGTCGTGAGGTCTGAAACGACATAGACCGCACACTCATGCTGCTTGCGTAGATTCGGCGCGTGCGAAGCGAACTTTCTAAGCGGTGGCGCCCTTCGCCTTCGTCGCAGCCTGTTCAATAAGATCTGCGACCGCTCTTGGCTGCGATACGTAGATGGCGTGGCTTCCCTTGACCTCAACGACCGTAGCACCCGCGCGCTTGGACATGGCACGCTGCGCGTCAGGTGGAATCATCCTGTCCTCGGTGGTGAGCAGGTACCAGCTCGGCTTCGTCCTCCACGCGGGTTCGCTGATCGCGCCGCTAATGGCCCCCATGCCCCACGGAACTTGGGAGTCAGCCATAAACGCAGCTTTTTCCGGGTCCACGTCGGCTGCGAAAGAAGCAGGAAACTTCGCCCTGTCGAGGAACAGAAAGCCGTCTTGCGACGGCAGTATCGGCGGTACGGGCGCGCCGGGCGGCGGGTCCTTAATAAGCGATCCCACCGACTCACCCTTGTCTGGAGCGAAGGCGGCGATGTATACGAGGGCTGAAACCTTTGCATGGTTTCCGGCTTCAGTGATTACCGCTCCCCCGTAGGAATGGCCAACGAGAGTTGTAGGTCCGTCCTGCGTTGCAAGAATACGTTTGGTAACCGCGACATCGTCCTCCAACGATATCGTAGGGTTCTGGACGATGCTCACCTTGTAGCCGTGCCCCTTCAGGATCTTGTAGACGCCCTCCCAGCCAGCGCCATCGACAAAGCCACCATGGACTAAAACGATGTTCTTCATCGCTTGATACCTCCTTGCTTGAATGATGCGGTACACATCGGCGGGACTCGTTTGGGCCGGACCATGGGACGGGCCCCGAGGATTTGGCCTGGGAGTCGCAGAGTGTAACGAGGGGCAGAGCAGCTGTCAAGGCAACACCAGGATCCGCTCAGGATCCGCAGGATCCGTACTTCGTGGATTGTCGGCAGCCCTTCCCTAAAAGCGTGTGATGGAAGAGTTGCCGACATCCGGGAACAATTGCCAAGCAGCCAATCGAGAATCCAGTTCGACCTCCCGCAAGCAGGTCTGTGAAGAATTGCGCGCGTTGGGACTGCGGAAAGCGCTGTTTCTACCTCTTCACTGCTCGGTAACATTGCCTAGGATCAGCCAATAGCATAGACCAAAGGTTTGAGATACTTCAAAGAGAGGGCCTCGGGACGATTCTTCGTTGCTTGGACCCAGCTGGACTGCAGTAGACCCTTTAATGAGGTTCGCACCTCGGAATTGTCTTTTGCAACCCAGATAAGTCTTAGAGGAGGGGAAGATGCCTGCTCCAAGGGTCCAAGAAGGAATCATCCTCGTCGCTGATGACAATGACGCTAACCGCGACCTGCTCGTGGGCTTGCTGGGTGGGGAGGGGTACCACGTCCTTTCTGTAACCGACGGGAAACAAGCATTAGAGCGGATCGGCAGGGATCCGATCGACCTCGCATTGCTCGATGTGGTAATGCCCGGCAAAACGGGGTTGGACGTTTGCCTGGCGATCAAGTCAAAGCCGGAAACGCGCCTGATTCCTGTCGTGCTGCTCACCAGTCTCACCGGCGATGACGTCCGCATGCGCGGAATTATGTGCGGAGCGGATGATTTCCTCAGCAAGCCGGTGAATCGTCACGAATTGCTGGCGCGCGTGCATTCACTCCTGC